>NZ_BAGN01000085.1 GCF_000308835.1 Nocardia vinacea NBRC 16497
TCCGCGGAGATCACCACATACGGCTCGGCGAGCTCGGCCGAGGGGCGGAAGGCCGCTCGATAGGCCGCGACCGCGTCCAGGGCGGTGCCGGGGGAGACGTGATAGGCCGCGGCGAAGGGCAGACCGAGTTTGCCCGCCAATTCGGCGCTTTCGCTGGCCGTACTGCCGAACAACCACAGCTCGACCTGTGCGCCCTCACCCGGAACCGCGTGCAGCGCAACGCCTTCGGCGCTCTTATAGGTGCCGTTGAGCAGGGCGCGCACCTCCTCGACCTGATCCGGGAAGTCCGGTGCCTGCGCGCCCTGCTGTTGCAGTGCGCCGAGCGAGGCGATGAACCTGGACCTGTCGGTGATCCGTCCGGGATCGAACGGCGGCGGAACCACCACGCCGTCGCGGACCTCGGTGCGCCCGGTCACGGTATCGACGACCGGGTGACCGCCTTTGGGATGCGCGGGCTGCGCGCCGAACTGGGTGCGGCGATGGCCTGATCGGCCCAGGCCCAGGTCGAGTCGTCCCGGATAGAGGGCGTCGATGGTGCCGAACGCCTCGACGATAGATGCCGAAGTGTGGTGGCCGACCTGAACCGCCGCCGAGCCGACGCGAATCCGGGTGGTGGCCGCCGCGACCAGGCCGATCAGCGTGATGGAGGAGGAACTCGCCACCGAAACGAAATGATGTTCGGCAAGCCAGTAGCGGCGGTAACCCCACTGCTCGGCGTGCTGGGCCAGATCGATGGTGTTGCGCAGGGCCTGCTGTGCGGTGGAACCGGCACTGATCGGGGCCAGATCGAGGATGGAAAGCGGGATCGTCATGCGGACCGTCCTAGGCGCGGATGCTGTTCGCCCGCTTCGATGGCCACCCGCAGCCGGTTTTCCGCGGGAGCCAGCGGGCAGGTGGCGAAATCGGTGAATGCGCAGGGCAGATTGGCCGCCCGGTTGAAATCGAGACGCACGGTCCCATCGGCATCGGGTGCCTCGACGGCCAGCGAGCGGGCCGCAGGGTAGGTGGTGACGCCGCTGGTGGCGTCGGTGAACAGCACCCGCAGGCTGGTCGGCTCGCCGAAGGCGATGACGCGCTCGGTGACCTCGCCGATGCTGAATTCGATGGTGCCCGAGGCGGTGTGGTGATGCTCGAGTCCGTCGACGACGGCGCCGGTTGTGATCGTGCGGGGCTCGTCGAAGGGTTCGAAGCGACCCTCGACCACCCAGTGCGGTTCCGGGGTATAGGCCGGGATGCCCTCGAAGCTCAGCAATGTCGGTGCGGCAGGGTCGTGCACGCGCACGGCGTAAAGGCCGCTGCGGCGAATCACCTCGAGTACCCGATTCTCGTGCAGCACATCGAGTCCCGGTGCGCCTTCGACCGGTATGACGATCTGTACGCCGGCGATGTCGGTGCCCTGGAACTGCAAGCGGTCGGCGGGTTGGGCGGTGATGAACACCTTGTCGTCGGTGACCCACCAGGTGCCGGGAATGTCGGGGATGCGTTCGGGTTGGTCGGTGAGCCAATGCAATCCGGTCAGGCTCAGGAAGCCGAGCGGACTGCGCAACTGCTCCTCCCTGGCGTGATGCCAATGCGCCCACTCGGTTTCGAAAAGACTGGTGATGCTGGTCGTCATGACGCTCTGACTCCTTCGAGTGTGCGGTTGCGATGGGGATGGCGTAGTCGGGTGCCGGTCATCAGGCCGCCCCCGGTGCGGTGACGTGCGGTATGGCCGACAGCAGTTCGCGGGTGTACTCGTGCTGTGGGTTATCGAAAATCTCGGCGGTAGAACCGGATTCGACAATGCGTCCGTCGCGCATGACCGCGACGCGGTCGCTGATGCGGCGTACCACGGCGAGGTCATGCGAGATGAACAGGTAGCTCAGGCCGAGTTCGGTTTGCAGACGGTCCAGCAGTTCCAGGATCTGGGCCTGGACGGAGGCGTCCAGTGCCGAGACCGGTTCGTCGAGTACGAGCAGGTCCGGGTGCAGGGCGAGCGCGCGGGCGATGGCGACGCGTTGGCGTTGTCCGCCGGACAGTTCCGCTGGGCGGCGCTGGGCGAAGTTCTCCGGCAGCGCGACCTGGCCGAGCAGTTCCCGTACTCGTTCCTGCCTGGCCTTGCGATCGCCGACGGCATAGGCCCGCAGCGGCTCCTCGATGATCGCACCGACCCGCCAGCGCGGATCCAGTGAGCCGTAGGGATTTTGGTAGACCACCTGGAAGCGCTGGCGCAGGTCGCGCAGTCGTCCACCTTTCACCGCGGTGAGGTCTTGCCCGTCGAACGTGATCGCGCCGCTATCGGGTTCGGTGAGTCGCAAGGCGATTCGCGCAGTCGTGGACTTGCCGGAGCCGGATTCGCCGACCAGCGACAGGGTTTCGCCGCGACCGAGTTCGAATCCGACACCCGCCACCGCGGTGACCGAACCACCGGCCGGTGCGCGGAACCGCTTGTGCACATCCCGCACGGTGAGCAGCGGTGGACCGGAGCTCACCCGTGGCGTGCGGAACCCGTCGAACGGGGCCAGGCTCGGCGAGGCGGCGAGCAGTCGCTTCGTGTACGGATGACGCGGTTCGGCGAGCACCGTCGCGGTCGGCCCGGTTTCGACGATCTCCCCGTCACTCAGCACCACGATCCGATCGGCCCGCTCGGCGGCGATCGCCAGATCGTGGGTGATCAGCAGCACTGCCGTACCGCGTGCCGCCGTCTGCGCGGCGAGTTTGTCGAGCACCCGCCGCGCCACCGTGGCGTCGAGCGCACTGGTCGGCTCATCGGCGATCACCAGTTCCGGTCCGGCGATGAGCGCCGCCGCGATCAGCACCCGCTGCCGCTGGCCACCGGACAGTTCGTGCGGATATTGCGCTGCCCGCAACTCCGGCAGATCCAGTCCGGCATCGGCGAGCAATTCGATCGCCCGGGCGGTCGCATCGCGGCGATCGGCAAGTCCGTGCACGAGCAGCGCCTCGGCGACCTGATCACCCACGCGCCGCACCGGATTCAGCGACAGTCCCGGATCCTGCGGTACGAATCCGATCCGGGCACCGCGAATCCGCCGCAGCGCCCGCTCGGATCCGGTATCCACCGTCTCTCCGTCGAACGTGACGGTCCCACCGGTGATCTCGGCATTGGGGCCGAGCAAGCCGATCACCGATTGCGCGAGTGTCGACTTGCCGGAACCGGATTCGCCGACCAGCGCGACGACCTCACCGCGTGCGACGGTGAGCGATACGCCTCTTAGTGCGGCGACATCGCCGCTGTCGGAGGCGTAGCGCACGTGCAGGCCGTCGATGCGCAGCAGTGTCGCTGCCGCCTCGTCCGGTCCGTTTGTGACGTCGCCGATGTGCGGCGTGCCGTCCGTGCGCGCGTCCGTCGGATCGGCGGACGTAATGCACTCACTCATGCGCTGTGACTCCTTCCTACGGCGCGGCCGAGGCGTTGGGCCGAGAGGACGACGACGATGATCACCAGGCCGGGCAGGGTGGTCATCCACCAAGCCGTGGCGAGGAAATTGCGTCCCTCCGATATCAATGAGCCCCATTCGGGGGTGGGGGGTTTCGCGCCGTAGCCGAGGAAGCTCAGCGCCGAGACCGATAGCACCGCCATACCGAATTCGACTGCGGCCAGGGCAAGGACCGGCTGGTAGGAGTTCGGCAGGACATGCCGGGCCAGCACCGTGTACCAGCGGACCCCGGCGGCATGCGCCGCCTCCACATAGGGTGCCTGTCGCACCCGGAGCACCTCCGAGCGCATGACCCGCGCGAAGTTGGCGATCAGCGAAACACCCACCGCGACGGCCACATTGCGGGTGCCGAAGCCGAGCGCGGTGACCAGCGCGAGCGATAGCAGCAGCGATGGAATCGACAGCAGCACGTCGACGAACCGCATGATGACGGTGTCGACGAAGCCGCCGAGCGATCCCGACAGCAGCCCGAGAATCGATCCGGCGATCAGGGCGATGGCGACCGCGGACAGGGTGGCGGTGAGCGAGAGGCCCGTACCGTGCACCATCCGGGTGTACAGGTCGCGCCCGAGATTGTCGGTGCCGAACCAGTGTCGGGCACTCGGGCCCTGGAACTTCTGCGCGGGCACACCGGTCAGCGGATCACCACTGGCGAAAACCGAAGGGAACAGCGCCCAGCCGAGCGCCAGCACCGCGACGGCGCCGGACAGGATCACTACGACATTGCCGCGCAACGACTTCCATCGCACGGCCGGTCGGAGGAGTCCTGGTAGCGCGATCCGCCGCGACTCATCGGCGACATCAACCATGATCGGTCACCTGCTGTCGAAGGTCGGGCCACGGCATGAAGCCGCTGACGAGAGGGCCGGGTGTGGCGTTGTCGCGCGCCCAGCCGGTGCGGGTAACGAGTGGCTCACGCACGGACGACCACCTCCTCGGCGGTCTCGATCGAGGCGGTCTCGGAATCGGTTGTCGCACGCCGGGATCGACCGGCAATGCGCGGATCGAGCAGTGGATACAGCAGGTCAACGGCCAGATTCACGGTGACGAAGACCGTCGAGGTGAGCAGCACGATGCCCTGCACCACCGGAATGTCCTGGGCCAGTACGGAGGTCTGGGTGAGCCGACCTACGCCCTGACGGGCGAAAACGGTCTCCACCACCACGGATCCGGCGAGCATATTGCCGACCAGCACCCCGGCGATGGTGAACGTCGGCACGCTGGCCGGACGCAGCACATGTTTGCGCAGCACCCACCCACGCGAGCCGCCTTTGGCCAGTGCCACATCGACGAACGGCTGACGCCAGGTCGAGGCCAGCCCAGCGGCGAGCACCTGGGCCAGCACCGCGCTGATAGGTATGGCGAGGGTGAGCGCGGGCAGCACCGTGCCCTTGAAACCGTGTCCGCCGAAGGCCGGGGCGAGCCGCCAGTGGAACGAGAAGAGTTGCAGCAGTAAAAGTCCGGTCCAGAATGTCGGTACCGAAACCCCGAGGGAGGGCAGTGAGCTGAGCGCGTCACGCAACCACGGGCGGCGTACATAGGTCGACGCGAAGGCCACGCTCACCCCGCCGAGCACCGCGAAGAGCAGTGCCAGACCGGCCAATCCGAGCGTATTGGGCAGTGCGTCGCCCAGCGCACTGGTGACCGGCTGGCCGGTGGCGATGGAGTGACCGAGGTCGCCGGTCAGCGCGTGGGTCAGTGCGGTCCAATACTGTTCCCAGAGCGGACGGTCCAGTCCGTAGCGCGCCTGCAACTCGGCGATCGCGGCCTTGTCGATCGGGGTGCCCGCACCCGCACCGTCGGCCGCGATGGAGACCGGGTCGGCGGGCAACAGGTAAAGCACCACGAACGAAATGGTGAAGGCCGCCCACAGCACCCATATCGCCTGCAGGACCCGCACAACCACATACCGAGCCATGACTACCGCCCGCTCAACCAGGTATCGAAGAACTGCAGCCGGGCGGAGGCCTCGAACTTCAGATCCTGCACGCCCTGTGCCGCACCGATGGCCTGCGACAGTTCGACCGTCGGAATCCACAGCCCCGCATCGAGTACCGCCTGTTGCGCGGTGCGGATCAGTGCGGTGCGCGCGGCGGTATCCGAAGCGCTCAGCTGACCGTCGAGCACATCGTCCAATGCCGGGATGCGTTCGCGCGCATTGAGATTGCGCCCGTCGACACTGAAGGAGGTGCGCAGAATGTCACCGTCGGCACGAGTGGTGTTGTAGTAGGTGGTGTCGAAATCCTTGACGTTCTGCCGTGCCGTGCTCTCCGGACCCGAAACCAGATCCAGCTTCAGCTCGACACCCACCTGACGCAGCTGCTGCTGCACCAGCTCCAGGATGGCCTGATTACCCGCGAACGCCTGACTGAAGAGCACCGAGAAGGACAGGCGCTCACCATTCTTCGCGCGGACACCGTCACCACCCGGCGTCCAGCCCGCCTGGTCCAGAATGCTGCGCGCCTTGGCCGGGTCATAGCTCAGCCGAGCCGAAAGATCCTGGTAGCCGGGCGTACTGCTGGCCAAGGTGCTGGTAGCCGGTTTGAACTGCGGGCCGAGTACGGTGTCCACCAGCTGTTTGCGGTCGATCGCGGGCAGCAGCGCCTGACGCACCGCTGCGTCGCGCAGCGGCCCGCGGGTGACATTGGTCTGGAAGCCGAACGGCACACCGGGATTCGCGGTGCTCAGCACGCGCCCGCTCGCGGCCTCGATCTGTGGTGCGTCCTGCGGCAGCGCATCGCTGACGGCGTCGAGCTGGCTGGAGATGAGACTGCCGGTGCGCACACCGGATTCGGGCACGACCGTGAACTCGATCCTGTCCAGATAGGCCTCGCCCTGATGGGCGAAGACCGCCGAACCCCAGCGGTATCCGGCGCGTTTGGCCAGGGTAGCCGAGGCGTCCTGGCGCCAGGCCGCATAGGTGAACGGTCCGCTGCCGACATTGTCGCCAAGGCAGCGCTGATCGGCGGCCTTGGCCGTGGTGGCATCGCCCTGAATGCCGAGCTGTGCGGTCGAGGACGCCTGCAGGAACTGGGCATTGGGCTTGCTGAATTCGACCCGCGCGGTCAGCTTGTCGACCGCGGTGGTGCCGACGTAATTGGTGAGATAGCTGGAGCCGAGCGGTGTCTTTGCCGCGCCGAGTTTGATCACCGAATCGAAGGTGTTGCGCACCGAATCCGCGGTGAGCGAGGTGCCATCGCTGAAGGTGACGCCGTCGGCGAGATGGAAGGTGAACACCTTGGCGTCGGGGGAGATCTCCCAGCTCTTGGCCAGCCACGGCTTGATCTCACCGGTCTTCGGATCCTGATCGGTCAGCGAATCCACGACCTGGCGGGTCACATACAGCGTCTGATTGGTTCCGGACTGCGCCGGATCCGAGCAGGTCGGTGCCTGCGAAAGGCCATAGCGCAGGGTGCCGCCCGGCCGCGGCGGGCCCGCGTCAGCGCCGCCGGTGGCCGAATCACTGCCGCAGGCGGCGAGACTCGCGGCCGCGGTGACGGCGGCGGCCACGGCCGCGATTCGGTGGCGGGAACGGATCACTGTGGTACTCCAGATGTTTCGGTGCGGACGAGTTCGCCGCGGGAATCTATGTCGTAATCGGTGGGACGTGCGGTATTGCGGCCGTTCGGTGCGGTGGCCAGTGGTCGGCTCGCAATGCGTCGGCGCAGTTCGGGCGCGACCTCGGCCTGGAAGAGTTCGAGGCCGGTGCGATATTGCGATTCGGTGCGGCCGTCGCGTTCGGCGGACAGGTGGATCACCTCGTGCCCGAAGGCCTCGTGCTGGCGCCCCACCTTGTCGATCACCTGCTCCGGGCTGCCGACCAGCGCCGAACTGCGTGCGACGAAATCGTCGAGCGTCTCGAAGACGATCGGCAGTCCGAGCTTGCGCGCCAATGTCAGTCGAGCCTCGAAGATCGGGCGATACACATCGAGGGCCTCCTGTGACGTGCGCGCCACATGAAATCCCGCGGTGCCCGCGCCGACCAGGGCGTCGGCCGGATCGTGCCCGTAGTGCTCCCAGCGCTCCCGATAGTGGTGCACCAGTTCGGCATACGGTTCGATCGGATTGGTGACATTCGCCGAGAACAGCGGATCACCGTGGCGCGCGGCGAGTTCCACCGAATCGCGGCTGGTCGCGCTGCCGTGCCAGATGCGGACGCGCGGCTGCCATGGCCGCGGCAGCGCCTTGGCCTCGACCAGCGCCGGCCGGAATCGGCCGGACCAGGTCACGGTGTCGCTGTCCCACAGCGCCCGGAGCAGTTCGTAGCCTTCGCGATTGCGATCCCACTGGTCCTCGGTGGTGACGTGGTACAGCTTCGCCTGGGCCGCGCCGTTGCCTTTGCCGATGATCAGTTCGAGGCGGCCGCCGGAGAGATTGTCCAGCGTCGAATAGTCCTCGAACGCACGCACCGGATCCAACAGACTCAGCGTGGTGACGGCGGTGAACAGACTGATCCGCGAGGTGACCGCGGCGATATGGGACAGGATCACCGGCGGTGCGGCCGAGAGGAACGGATCCTCGTGCCGCTCGCCGACGGCGAACCCGTCGTAGCCGAGTTCCTCGGCGGTGCGGGCCTGGCCGACGACATCGAGCAGTCGCTCCCTGGTCTCGGGCAGCCGACCGGTATTCGGATCCGGTACCCGGGAGACAAGGGTGAACAGCAGGAACTTCATGCGATCACGACTTCTTCGGTAGGCCGGGCGGATTGATCCGCGAACTCGGCACGGTCTCGGTCTTCAACCCCCAGCGATCGATCACTTGCTGGTAGGTGCCGGTCTGGATGGCGTTGTTGATGGCCTTGTTGATGGGGCCGATCAGTCCGTTGTCCTTCTTGGTGAGCACACCGATCTCGCCCTGCAATGCGTCACCGGCGCCGGAGAAGGTCGCGACTATCCTGGTCTGATTCGCGGTGGTGCTGTGGTAGATCGCGGACGGGTTCGGGCCGATGTAGCCGTCCAGGCGCTGCGAGGCCAGCGCCAGGTAGTAGTCGGTGACCTGCTGGAAGTAGGCGATATCGATCGGGGCCAAGCCCTCGGCGATGTTCTGCTCGTTCCACTTGACCAGCAGCTGCTCCTGGTTGGTGCCGCTGCCGACGCCGATCCGCTTGCCCGCCAGGCTCTTACGATCCTTGTAGTCGAGCGTGCTCTGCTTCGGGATCTCCAGCGCGACGGTGTCGTTGCGGTACGTGGCGAAGTCGTACTTCTCCTTGCGCTCCTCGGTCACGGTGACGTTGGAGATGAAGACATCGGCCTCGCCGGAGTCGACCCGCACGAAGTTCTGCGACCAATCGGCCACCTGCGCGACGAGTTTCAGCCCGAGGATATCCGCGATGAGCGAGGCGAAATCGATCTCGGACCCGACGATGGTCTTATCGTCGGTGGCGTAGAACCGCAATGGTGGTGCGGCACCGCCGGATCCGGTGACGACCAATGTGCCGCGGTCGCGAATGGCCTGCGGCAGTTCGGCGGCAATGGCATCGACTTTGGGCGCGTGGATTCGGCCGGACTGGCGGGGGGAGAGGTCGAAGGTGATCGAACCGGCGGGCTGCGCGGAGTTTTCCGCGTCCGGATCGGTGCCGCAGCCGGTGGCCAGCAAGGCGACCGTGGCGGCCAGGCCGACCAGGGCAGAGAGCTTCATCGAATACCTGTTCATCGGGGAGCGCGCACCGCGCTCAGCGGACTCGGGACAGAAATGCGCGGGTGCGCGGGTGTTGCGGGTTGTCGAGTACGGCAACGGGCGGACCTTGTTCGACGATCACGCCGCCGTCGAGGAATACGACGGTGTCGGCGACCTCACGGGCGAAACCGATTTCGTGGGTGACGATCACCAGCGCGGTCCCGCCGTCGGCGAGATCGCGGATCACATCGAGCACTTCACCGACGAGCTCCGGATCCAGCGCGGAGGTGGGTTCGTCGAAGAGGATCACCGGCGGTCGCAGCGCCAACGCTCGCGCGATAGCCACGCGCTGCTGTTGTCCGCCGGACAGCCGCCGCGGATAGGCGTCGGTCAGGTCGCCGATACCGACCCGCTCGAGTAAGTCCCGTGCCTCGGCCTCGATTTCCGCACGCGGGCGACCCTGCGCGGAAATCGGTGCGAGCGTGACATTGTCGAGCACCGTCAGATGCGGGAAGAGATTGAACTGCTGGAAGACGAAGCCGATGTGCGAGCGCTGCTTGCGCACTTCGCGGTCCGACAGCGCATGTAACTTATTGCGACGCAGCCGATATCCGATCAGTTCGCCGTCGATGTGCACGGTGCCCGCATCCAGCGACTCCAGGTGGTTGACCACCCGCAGCAGCGTCGATTTGCCGGAGCCGGACGGTCCGATCACGGTGACCACTTCACCGGCGCGCACGGTCAGGTCGATGCCGGCGAGTACCTCGGTGCCGCCGTAGGACTTTCGCACGCCGCGCACCGCTACCGCAGGAGCCCGGCCCGCCTGCAGTGCCACCGGCGCGCTCATCGGGTCGCTCCGCGTGGTGCGGCGGAACCGATTTCGGCGATTTCGCGCAGCCTGCGCCACACCTTCTGCACCGGTGTCGGTGGGGGCGTACGGAGCGCGCCCTTGGCGTAGTGGCGTTCGATATAGAACTGCACCACCGACAGAATCGTGGTCAGCACGATGTACCAGACGGTGGCGACCATGAGCAGTGGCACCACCCGGCCGTTGCGGCCGTAGATCACCTGGACCTGGTAGAAGAGTTCCGCGATCGCCATGACCGAGACGATCGAGGTGCCCTTGAACAGGCTGATCACCTCGTTGGTCGCATTCGGCAGAATCGAGCGCATGGCCTGCGGGACGATGACCGTGCGGAACTGGCGCACCCGTGGAATACCGAGTGCCGCGGCCGCTTCCAGCTGCCCCGGATCGACCGAAATGTATCCGGCCCGGATGATCTCGGCCGCATACGCCGCCTGATGCAAGGCGAGTCCGATGACCGCCGCGGTGAAACCGCTGATCACCCCGTTCACCTCGAAGGTGAGAAAGGAAGGGCCGAACGGGATTCCGAGCGAGAGCGTGTGGTACAGGTACGCGATGTTGAACCAGAACAGCAACTGCACGATCAGCGGAATCGAGCGGAACGCCCAGATATAGACCCACGAAATCACCCGCAGTACCGGATTACTCGACAGCCGGGCGATCGCCAATGCCGTACCGATCAGGAATCCCAGCGCCGTGCCCCACAGGGTCAGCTCCAAGGTGACCTTCAGCGCCGACAGCACCGATTTCGCGGTGAAGTACTTGGCGAACGTCGACCAATCCCAGCCCGGGTTGGTGGCCAGTCCGTGGATGAACTGCGCGAGCACCACGAGCGCGATGGCACTGACGACCCAGCGCCACGGATGCCAGGACTTGGCGATCGCCGGCGCGGCATTAGTGCTTGCGGCAGCGGCGGGTGTGTGGGCACCCGGTATCGGGACATCCGATACCGGAGTATCGGATGCGACGGACGCGCTCATATTTCGGTTCCTCCATCGTTCCCGGCGGAAGCACCCGCACCCGGTGACCGGGGGGTTGCTGCGACGTCGACGAGCCAGGTCTCTCGGTCGCTCTGGATGGTGTGTCCGACGCCGAGCACGGGTCGGTCAATGGGTCTAGCCGAAATATCATGCGAAGCAGGCGAAGTCCGGCACAAGGGTACGAATCAGCGTGAGCGCAGACCTTGTTCATATGGGCGTGAGCAGGCACTATTGGCCCGGTTGTGCAGTGGATCATGGCATTTCGGACCAGGTTTTCCGCGTGCTTTTCGTCCGAATTGCCTGCCTGCGGATCGCCGCGGCGGCCGATCGGGACGCGCGGCGCGAACGTGTCGACCCCCGGAATAGACGCTGTTGCGAAGGTTTGCCGGAGTAGTCTCGGACCTCGATTCGTGCCCGACGATGAGGAGGTCCGCTGTGACCCTGCTGCGCCGTCTGACCACGCTAACCGCCATCGCGACCGGTACGGCCGCGCTGACTCTCGCCGCACCCGGCATCGCCGCCGCGGGTCCGGCGCCGATGCCCGCACCCGCCGTTCCGGCCGTGACCGCACCGTCCGCCCAGGTCGCACCCGGTGATCTGTTCGCCGGTTACCGAGCCGTCGTGGAGGCGCTGCGCACCTTCGGCATCGAACCGTTCCTGTACCCGGCGGTCGCGCCGTTCTGCTCCGACACCGGCAGCCTCGGTCTGGTCCCCGCGGTTGCGGGCGCAGTCCCGGGGCCGTGGCCCAAAACCACGGTGGCCATTCCGGGACTCGACCCGACCGCCGTCAAGGCGGGCCAAGTCATGTTCACCTTCGTCCCCTACGGCCTCGGTCCGGACAGCGCGAATGCTTCGGGCATGAACGTCGCCTGGGTCAACCTGGCCAATGGCCGCAGCGGCATCACCCCCATGGGATCGATCTCCGATGTCGTCCGCACGATGGTGCCCGCCGAAACCCCGACCGAGATAAGGCCACTGGCCGAACGCGCCATCCAAGACTTCTTCGCCGCATTCCCGGTCGGCGGCGTCCGCGCAGTCCCGATCGAAACCGGATCCGGCCCAGTACTCGCCGCAATCTTCGGAACCATAGCCAACGGCCCCCACTCCTGCCTCTTCCTCCCCACCATAAACCTCACCCCCGTGCGCTGAGATCAAGATCAGGTGGCACTGGTGGCGGCGGCTTCTCGGGCGATGCCGCCACCAGTGCCACCTGATCTTGATCAGCGGTTGGGGGGGAGGGGCGGGTTTTCCAGGTCAAGGTGTTGGTGCGGTGGGCGCGGCGGGAGCGGGTCCAGAGGCGGAGGTAGGCGTCGATGGAGATCGGATGTGCCAGGGCCGCAAGGGCGTCTGTGCGGGTTGTGGTGCCGCGTTCCAGTGAGCGCGCGAGTAGGCGGCTGGCGACCGCGGCGCCGTAGCCGATGAGACCGGCGGTGCGTACGGAGCCTCGGCCGCCGATCGCGGCCAGTGGGGGCGCCCAGTACGCCAGTGTCGCAACAGCTCCTACTGCCGCGCCGCCGATTGTCGTGCCGCCGTAAGCGGACCACAGCCAGCGGTTGTAACCGGTCTCCAGTTCGGCTGCGCCACGGTACATTCGGGTGCTCGCCGCCCGGCCTGCTGCGACCAGCGCGGTCCGGCGACCAGAACGACGCAGTGCGCGAGCGATATCCAGGTCCTCGGTCGGGCTCGTGGCGACCGCGGCATGCCCGCCGATGGCGTGGTAGGCGGTGGCGTCGAATACCAAGAACTGGCCGCAGGCCACGGCTGTCGAGGGGCGGAGGCTGCGATTGGCGGCCGCGATCGGCAGGCTCGTCGCCCACGACCAGCACAGCAGCGGCTGCACCAGCGCCTCGGCCAGCGAATCGGTCACCTGGTACGGCCACGGTGACAACAATGCGGCTCGGCTGCGACGCAATTCGGCGGTCGCCGCGGCAATCGCGTTCGGTGCCAGTCGCACATCGGCGTCGAGAAAGATCAGCACCGTGGCATCCGCCAACTCGGCAAGTCGCGCGCAGGCCGCGGCCTTCCCGGTCCATCCGGGTGCGGGTTCGGCCTCGGAACGGAACACCGTGAAGCGCGAATCGCCCGCAATCGCGTCGAGCGCGGCCGCTTCGGTCCCGTCCGACGACGCGTCGTCGAGAATCAGCACCCGCAGTCGCGGCACACCCACCTGGCCACGGAGATCATCGATCAGCTCGGGCAGTCGCTGTGCCTCATCGCGCGCCGGGATACACACCGAAACCGGCTCGATCACCGTATTCGGTCCGGCCGAGAGCCTGCGCACCGTCACGCGGTTGAATAACGCGGTCCCGCAACCGAACAGCGCGATACCCGCGCCCGTCCACGCGGCGATCGCCGCGCCCGCGCGCAGGGATCGCGTCAGCGGCGGGTCAGCGAACGCCACAGATTGCTCGGCGAGAAGTTGGTTTCCGGTGCGCCGGGCGGTGCCGGGTTGCGGTCCATATAGGCGATGGCGGCGATGATGGCGGCGACGGCCAGGGTGATACCGCCGACGATGCCTGCCCAGCCCGCGAAGGAGCGGGTATTCGGGTCCGCGTAGCTGACCTCGGCGCGCACGGTAGAGACATCGCCGGGCGGCAGTTTCCAGGAGACGGTCGAGTCGTCCTCACGATTGCCGTTGGTCTTGGCGACGCGGGCCGGGAAAGCCACGGTGAACTGCACATCCGAACCGTGCGGCGGAACGGATTTCAGATCGACCCGGCCATTGAGGCTGACCAGGTCGCCGGTGCGCTGGAACGACAGGTTGAACATCCCCTGGGTCTGATCGGAGAGCGCGCCGAGCTGGCCGACCTCACCGAAGGACAGATCCTCGAAGAACACCTTGCTGCCCACGTAGCCGTCCTGGCTGTACGGCTCGACCCGCACCTTCGCGGCCAGCGAATCGGGCGCCTTCAGCTGCGGGCCCTTGTCATTGGCGTCCGCGGGCACCACCGCGGCCACGATCCGACCGGAGACCCGGTCATTGGACGACACACCCATCGATACCTGCACCCGCAGGCAGCCCGCGAGCATGGGCACCAGCATCGCGGCCAGCAGTACTGCCGCGGCCACCCGTGCTCCAGGCCGGGGAGAACGTGGCGGTAGAACCGATGTGTCGGGCATCGCGGTGAGAGGACTCGGCTGCACGGCACACATCGTGCCAGGCGATCGCCCCGAATTGCCACGCGACGGGCGGAACGTACGCCGACCGAAGTATCGGACAGCTGGTCCGCATCGCTTCAGCCCCGCCGGGCCGCGGCCGACCGCACCAGCAGCGGCACCCCGAGCACCCCCAGCCCAACACACCCGTACCAGGCCGAATACGGCAGATCGAGGAACACCGCGTGCGCGAGCGTCGACCCGAGCCAGGTCCACATGAACACCGCCACCGGGACGACCGTGTCCGCCGAGATCAGAGATATCGGCTCTCGGGACTTGTGCTGCGGGCTGGTCGAGTCAGGCGTTCCCAACGCCAGCGCCGGGGTTCCAGCCGCCATATCCGAGGCTGCCGCACCGCGAGCCGCCGCCATCGGCACGTGTGTCTGTGCTGTCGGCAACAGGCGCTCTGCCGTCGGCGTTCGTGTCTCCGCTGTCGACAGCCGGTGCTCTGCCGTCGGCGCCGCAAACGTATTCGCACCCCTCGCGCCCACAGCACGATCCAATCCGGTCAGCAGCAACGCCATCACCAGCGACACCGCGAACCATCCCAGATAGTTGGTGTACGGAATCTCGGCGAGTCCGGGTAGTCCCCGACCGGCGGCACACCAAGTCCACTGCCCGTCCGCCACCATCTGCGGATCGAGGAACAGATCCCAACCCACGGCCCCGACCGCGGTCAGAACAACTCGCCGGGCCCACCGTCGAGCTAACAGCCCGGCGACCACCCACACCGGATACAGCCCACCGGTCCAGGCCAGCGCGACCACCAATGGCACCCCCGTCACCGCGGGCCCCGATCTGCCGACGGCATACGCATAACAACCGAATGGGAAACCTGTTGCCGTACCAACGATTTCGGCAACCAATCCGAGCCCGGAGACAATCACCACGAACCCCGACGCGTATCTGATGCCGCGCGTCGCCACCGCGTGCACCAGCGCCGTCCCCGCCGACAACAGCACGACTGCGACGGTCACCCGATCGCGACCGACCCCCGAGGCAAGCGGATAACTGATCTGCACGAGCACGAGCAGCACCGCCGGGACCACGGGGGCCAGCAACCGTGGCGTCCATCGAAAGGCTGGCGCCGACCGCGAGCGCCGACTCGCGCCGCGCCGACTTGCCGGGTTCCCGTCAGCACCGTGGACGTCAGAGTCCTTTGCGTCAGAGGACTCGGCTCGCCGGGTGGTCTCTGGACTCGCCGGACTATGGATGTCGGAATCGGTTGTGTCGGAGGATTCCGCCCTTCCGGTGGTCTTTGGACTCGCCGGACCGTGGATGTTGGAGTCCGTTGTGTCAGAGCGCTCGGCTCGCCGGGTGGTCTCTGGACCAGGGCTTTCCGTCCCTGATGTGGGTCGCTCGTCCGGCTCCGGCACGGCTGGCCCGGTCGGCTCCGTCATCGTCTGCGCAGTAGGGGAAACCGGTTGCGTCGTCGATCGCGCAGCACCAACTGCGCCGCGCTGCGCCCGCTCGCTCCGGACACCCCGCCACCCGGATGCGTCGACGCTCCGGTGAGATACAACCCGGGCGCGCCGGGCACTCGCTGCCCGGACAACTCGGGCAGCGGCCGCCACAGCATCATCTGATCCAGCGACATCTCCACATGCATCACATTTCCGCCGCGCAACCCGAGCTCGCGTTCCAGGTCGACCGGCGTCTGCACGTACCGCCGCAGCACGCTCGCCCCGAAACCCGGTGCGTAGGAGTCGACTTCGGCGATGATCCGATCGGCCTCCGACTCCGCGTGCGCGGCCCAATCGCTCCCGTCGGCCAGCTTGTACGGATGCCACTGCGCCCACAGCGAGAGCTGATGCTCACCGGCCGGGGCGATGCTCGGATCCAGCGCACTGAAACTCATGGCCAGCACCACCGGACGCGGTGGCAGATCGCCGGCCAGTGCCGCACCGTGCGCCCGGCGCAGCTGGCGCCGATCGGAGACGAGAAACTGCAGACCATTGGCGGATTCGGCGGTCGAACTACCGGGATACTGCGGCAGCGCGGACGTCGCGAGCCGCACCACCATGCCGATACCGGGCCCGACCCGGATCCGCCGCTGCCAGTCGTCGAGCACCGCACCGTCGAATCCGCCATCCCGCAGCAGATCCAGTGTCGTCAGCACATGCGTGCCCGCGATCACGGTATCCGCATGCAGACTTCGTCCCGACGCGGTGCGCACCTGCCAGCCCGCACCGACCTGGCGCAGCTCGGTGACCGCATCGCCCGCCGACACCACACCGTCGTCGGCGCGCAGCCGCGCGACCAGCGCCGTTGTCAACGCCCCACTTCCTCCCACCGCCCGTCCCGGCGGCAGCGTATGCATCAGCGCGGCGAATCCGACCATCGGCGCGGTCCCCGGTTCCGACATCGGCGGCCCGGACTGCGCACCGAACCAGGCCAGCGATGCCTTGAGTCGCTCATCGTCGAAGTAGCTGTCCAGCAGGGCATCGCCGGTCTGCAGGAACTCCCGCGACAACGCACTCCCGCCATCGCGCGCGTCCAGCCCCCAGAACGAACGCAGCAGCCGACCCGGCGTCGGCGCACCGCCGAACGCGCGCATCACCCGCGCCGACCGTGGCCCCCAGACCTCGACGAAGCGCCGATACGCCGTCGCATCCCGCGCTCCGCAGACCTCCGCGATTCCGGCGCAGGTCCGATCGACATCGCGATGGAAAACGATCGGCGCACCGCCATCCGGCCCCGCGGGCGTGAAACCCCAAGGATCGCAATCGATATAACGCAGCCCGAAACGCGACAGCTCGAGTTCCTCGATGATCCCGGTATGGCGCACCATGATGTGCGCCGAAGATCCGCGATCGACCAGATGACCGGGAAAGCGTTCGACCGTCGACACCGCGCCGCCGAGCACCTCGTCGCGCTCGAGCACCTCCACCCGCTCCCCGGCCCGCGCCAGATAGCAAGCCGCGACGAGCGCGTTATGGCCTGACCCGACGACCACAACGGTCACAGAGGCAGCCGCCGTCCCAGGATCGCGAACGGCCTGGTATCCCCGGCGAAGACGAAATTCCGGATCACATCGGTGAATCCGAGTCGCCGATACAGTTTCCAGGCGCGGTTGGCCTCGCCGTGCACTTCCGGCGTGGACAGCAGCACCGCGCTCTCGGTGCGATTCGCCAGCAACCGCGTCAGCAGTTCGCCGCCGATGCCGCGACCCTGCGCCGACGGATGCACGTGCAACTCGGTCAGTTCGAAATAGTCCGAAAGCAGTTCGCGCGCAGAATGTTCCGGCCAGCCCGAGCGCCGCATCCCGCTGTGCACCTGCTGATGCCACCACTGGTGGGCGGCGCCGCGATAGCCGTAGGCGATGGCCACGATCGGCGCGGTCCGCAGGTCGATCTGCCCGGAGTCATCCGGGACAACGGCGGCCACGCCCTGCCAGCCGACGCGGGTGGTGTGCTCGGTCCACATCGGTGCGCGATGCTGTTCGGTGCCGTGCGGATACTCCATCGCCGCGACGTACACCGCAAGCGCGTCGTGCAGTCGGGAGCGCAGCGCCGCGACGGAGAGGTCGATGACGACAGGGGCGTTGGCGGGGGTGTGTTTGGGCTTGACGGCTGTCATGGCTCTCGTCGGTCCGCGGAAAGTTGTCGGTGGGTGTCCCTATATTCAATCTCAATTCAAACGTTCGAATACCTGTTCGATCCCCGCGGTGCTGGGAACTCGGCATTCGCGCCCAGGATAGGCCAGGTACGCGACTCGGAGGGACGGCTGATGTCTGGTCGGATCGAACACCCGGGGCAACCCGGCAAGGCGGGCAAGCTGCTGCAGCGGGCGGACGGCTTGCTGATGCAGGCGGCGGGGGAACGCGACCCGCGCGAGCGTTTCCGGACCGCGTATCTCGCCGCGCTGCGCGGTGCCGGGGCCGTGCTCGCGTTCAGCGGGGCGGACGCAGCGCCGCGGGCGCGCTCGCGCAATGCTTGGGTGCTGCTGCAGCGCGCCGCACCCGAATTCGTCATGTGGGCCGACTACTTCAGTGCGCGTTCGGAGATCAGGGCGGCGCTGGAGGCGGGGCTGGATCGCGATGTGGACGATCAGCAGGCCGACGAGTTCTATTCGCGGGTGGGCGCATTCCTCCACGATGTGGAAGATCTGCTGAATGCCGGGGCTCGATTGCGCCCCGCGCCGGGCTGGTCCGGCGGTATGACCGCTTAGTTATCGGCGAGTAGGTGGTACGGCACTGATCGAACTCGTATCATTGGTGGCAGATAGCCGACCTTGGCTATCTGTCGCCTACCCGGAGGCGACAGCCACGTCCTAGTGCCGGGGGAGGTACCGTGCCACTCTCCGAGCACGAGCAGCGCATGCTCGAACAAATCGAGAGCGCGCTCTATGCTGAGGATCCGAAGTTCGCGTCGTCCGTCCGCGGCGGACGCCTTCGCTCGACCTCGAGTCGTCGCAGACTCCAGGCCGCGGCCCTGTTCGTCCTCGGTCTGTTTCTACTTGTCGCCGGCATAGCCGCTCCGGTGAAGCTCGGCGACTTTCCGATCATCAGCCTGATCGGATTCATCGTGATGTTCGCCGCAGGCGTGCTGTTGCTGCTCGGCAGTTCCAAGGGCATCGCCAAGGGCGACCGGTCGGGCAATGCCCAATCCGGCGGCGCGAGTGGCGGATCGGGCGGACGTGGGCGACAGCGCAAGTCCGGTGGTTTCTCCGAGCGCATGGAGGATCGGTTCCGCCGCCGCTTCGATCAGGAGTAGCGCGCCCGTAGCCGACATCGACATATCGAACGCGCCGCCGCACCGAACAGGTGCGGCGGCGTGTTCTCATGCGTGAACCACCCGGCTGCTGAATGCTCGCCGCGCGCGGTTCCCCACAACGCCCCACGATCTTCCCCACCACCTCCCACCACCCACCTCTGCATGGCCTCGTCAGTGGCCAAGGGCCTGGGGTACCAGGGCGTTTGCTGGCAGTTGTCGGGGGCTTGTCCGGCGGTCCGGCGCGTGTCGCCAGAACACGGAAAAAGTTCTCCACCACCGTGATAGCTGGGATGACCTGCGCAATCGACAACGCGGGGAGCCAGATCACCCCGAGTTTCGATTGAAAGTGGGGGAAAGTGGGGTAATGTGGAGCGCGCACAAGAGGAAGGGCATACATCCGAGGTGATCGTGCTCCCCGTACCGCGGGGTTGATCCGGGAGGTAGCGAGTTGTTTCTCGGTACCTATACACCTCGGTTGGATGACAAGGGGCGACTGACGTTGCCTGCGAAGTTTCGAGACGATCTGGCGGGAGGGTTGATGGTCACGAAGGGTCAGGACCACAGCCTTGCCGTATATCCCAAGGAAGAGTTCACCGCTCTCGCACGGCGAGCCGCGGCGGCATCTCGAAGCAATCCGCAGGCGCGCGCGTTCGTCCGGGCACTCGCGGCCGGTACGGATGAACAGCGTCCGGACGCCCAGGGCCGGATCGTGTTGTCGGCCGATCATCGTCGCTACGCGAACCTTTCGCGGGATTGCGTGGTGATCGGATCGGTCGACTTCCTCGAGATATGGGATAAGCAGGCGTGGGAGTCCTACCTCGCCGAGCACGAGGAGGACTACGCGCAAGCGAGAGACGAGTCGCTGGGCGGAATCTTCTAGCCCTGAGCGAACGAGTGCCACGCGGCCTCTGCCCGGACGCGCGGACCCTGACGTACTTCCCCGACGCCAGGTGCCGAGGCTCCGGTCAGAGACCCCGCGGCATTCGTATTTTCGAAAGTAGCTGTGTAACAAGGCGACCCCGCAGCGAGTGATCCCACTGACACGGCTCGATGCGCGACGACGCGAGGCAGGATTCCGGGAGGTCGAGGTGAACCGTGAACAGGACGGTCCTCGCCATGTTCCGGTTCTGCTCCAACGGGCCGACGCGCTCCTCGGTCCGGCACTCGCCGAACCCGGCGCGGTATATGTCGACGCCACATTGGGTTTGGGCGGACACGCCGAACACTTCCTACGGACCTACCCGAATATCCATCTCGTCGGACTCGATCGCGATACCCACGCGCTGGCATTGGCCGGTGCGCGATTGGCGCCGTTCGCCGACCGAATCACCTTGGTACACATCCGATATGACGGAATCGCGGCCGCGCTGAAGCAGGCCGGATTGCCGACCACCGGTTCGGTGAGCGCCATCCTGATGGATCTCGGCGTGTCCTCGATGCAACTCGACGAGGCCGATCGCGGCTTCGCCTACTCCGTCGACGCGCCACTGGATATGCGGATGGATCCGACCACCGGCATCACCGCCGCCGATGTGCTCAACACCTACAGTCACGGTGATCTGGCGCGCGTGCTGAAAACCTATGGCGAGGAACGCTTCGCGGGCAAGATCGCATCCGAGGTGCTGCGCCGTCGGCAGCAGAAGCCGTTTCGCACGAGTGCCGAATTGGTCGAATTGCTTTATGCCACAATCCCGGCCGCCGCCAGGCGGACGGGCGGTCATCCGGCCAAGCGGACCTTCCAGGCGCTGCGGGTGGAGGTGAACGGCGAGCTCGACTCGCTGCGCGCCGCCCTGCCGGCCGCCCTGGACTCGCTGCGGGTCGGCGGCCGGATCGTGATCATGTCCTATCAGTCGCTCGAGGATCGGGTGGTCAAACAGGAGCTGGCGCCGCGCACGACATCGCGGACACCGGTCGACCTGCCGGTCGAATTGCCCGGTATGGGACCGGAATTCAAGTTGCTGACCCGGGGCGCCGAGAAGGCGACAGAACAAGAGATCGAAGAGAACCCGAGGGCGGCACCCGTGCGGATGCGCGCGGCGGAGAGAATCCAGGAGGGGACAGCATGAGTGTGCGCACGCGTACCGTCGAGGCGCCGGGCCGGATCGCCCGCCGGGTTCAGGCCGCCGAGCGGGTGAAATCGGGTGCCGCACAACGGGCCTATGCCAAGCGTCGGATGCGGGCCGAGCAGTCGGGGGACCAGCACGATCTGCCGAAACAGCGCGCGTCGGCGATGGCTGCGCGAATTCCGTTCGTGGCGGCCATCATCGCGCTGCTCGGCTGCGGTCTCGCGCTCACTCTGCTGCTCACCACCCGTTCGGCGGAGGACAGCTATCAGCTCGGTGATGCCAGGGCGACCAACCGCAAGCTGGCCGACGAACGCGCGGCGCTGCAGCGCGAGGTCGAGGCCGCCGATTCCGCGCCCGAACTCGCCGCCAGGGCTCGCGAACTCGGGATGATCCCGGCCAAGGATCCGGCCCGGCTGGTGATCGGACCGGATGGCGGGGTGACGGTGATCGGAAAGCCGACGCCCGCGCAGGGCGCACCGGTCCCGCCGCTGAACAGCTCGCCTGCCACGCCCACCGTCCCGCCGACGGGCAACGCCCAGGCCCGGGGTGAACGATTGGTTCCGGTGACGACCACGCCGACCGCGCCGCCTACCCAGCCGAATACCGGTCAGCCCGCGAATGCCCTTGCGGGACAGTCGAGTCCGACACCAACCCCGACGCCGGCGAGCCCGCTGCCGACGTCGAGTCCGGTCGCGCAGGCTCCGGTGGAGACACCGCAACCGGAAACTCCGCAGCCCGTACCGGCGCAAGCTCTTGCGCCGCAGCCCGAAACGTCCCAAACAGCGCCCACCCCTGACGAGGGCGCCCGATGAGCATGCGGCAGGCCAGGCCCGCGTCGCGTCAGCGCCGCGGGCCGTCGGCATCCACGGCGGGTTCCACCAGAGCCTCCGGGACATCGAGGACGGCAACCGCATCCAGACCGCGGACGGCCGCCCCGGATCGTCCGCTGCGCCTGCGTCTCGGCGTCGGCCGGGTGATCATGCTGATCGCACTGGCGGTCGTCGCGCTGCAATTGCTCTGGGTGCAGAGCATTTCCGCGCCCAGCCTGTCCGCGCAGGCGGCCAGCCAGCGAACCACCCGCGAGCCCGAGTACGCCACCCGTGGGCCGATCACCGATCGCAACGGGAAGTCCCTCGCGATCACGCTGAGCGCGCAGGCGCTGACCTTCCAGCCGGTGGTCGTGCGCAAACAACTCGCCGATGCGAAGGAGAAGTCGGCCAAGGCTCCGGATCCCGATGAGCGGCTCAAAGCGATCGCGAAGACCATCCACGACAAGATCGGCAAGGACGCGCCCGCCGAATCGGCGCTGCTGGACAAGCTGAAGAGCGATACAGCGTTCGTCTATCTCGCCCGCAATGTCGATCCGCGCGTCGCCTCCGATATCAAGGTGCAATTTCCCGAGGTCGGCGCCGAGCGTCAGGATGTGCGCGATTATCCGGGCGGCTCGCTGGCGGCCAATGTGCTCGGCACCACCGGCTGGGACGGACACGGCCAGATGGGGCTGGAATCGTCGCTGGACTCGCTGCTGGCGGGTACCGACGGCTCGCAGACCTACGACCGCGGCTCCGACGGTGCGGTCATTCCGGGCAGCTGGCGCGATAAGCAGCCGGCGGTGAACGGCTACTCAGTCCAACTGACCCTGGACTCGGATCTGCAGTACTACGTGCAGCAGCAGGTGCAGCAGGCCAAGGAGATGTCCGGCGCGAACGCGGCCTCGGCCGTCGTGCTGGATGCGAAAACCGGGCAGGTGCTGGCGATGTCGAATGACAACACCTTCAACCCGGCGCTGGGACCGCAGCATTGGGGCAATGCCGAGATGCAGAACCCCTCGGTGCAGGATCCCTTCGAACCCGGTTCGGTCAACAAGATCGTGACCGCGGCCGCCGCCATCGAATACGGCTTGACCAATCCCGACGAGGTGCTGCAGGTGCCCGGCGAGATCAGGATGTCGGGCGTCACCGTGCACGACGCCTGGGAGCACGGCACTATGCCGTACACCACCACCGGCATCTTCGGTAAGTCCTCCAATGTCGGCACGCTGATGCTGGCGCAGCGGGTCGGCGAGGACCGGTTCGCGGATATGGTCAACCGCTTCGGCCTCGGCCAGCGCACCGGTGTCGGACTGCCGGGCGAAAGCCCGGGCCAGGTGCCCGCCCGCGACCAGTGGTCCGGCGGAACCTTCGCGAACCTGCCCATCGGACAGGGCCTTTCGATGACCAACCTGCAGATGACCGGGATGTACCAGGCCATTGCCAATGGCGGCGTGCGGATTCCGCCGCGCATCGTCAAGTCCGAGACCGCACCGGACGGCACCCGCACCGATGAGCCACAGCCCGACGGCGTGCGCGTGGTGAGCGAACAGACCGCGGCCACGCTGCGCACTATGTTCCAGGCAGTCGTGCAGCGCGATCCGATGGGCGTGCAGATGGGCACCGGCGCGTCCGCGGCGATCGATGGCTATCAGGTGGCGGGCAAGACCGGCACCGCGCAGAAGGTCGACCCGAGCTGCCGCTGCTATTCGACCTCGTCGTTCTACATCACTTTCGCCGGTATGGCCCCCGCGGACAACCCGCGCTACGTCATCGGCCTGATGCTCGACGCGCCGATTCGCAGCTCCGACGGCAGCGGTGGCGGGTCGGTGGCGCCGCTGTTCCACAACATCGCCTCCTGGGCGCTGCAGCGCGACCGGATCCCCCCTTCACCCGAGCCGTCGCGACGGTTCGTTCTGCAGGCTTCATAAGATTGGAGCCGCGTTGCCCGGCCGTGAGCCGACGTCGGTAACCTGACTCGACGTTCCCGCCTTTCCTATAGATCCACCCAGTCCCGTCCGTGCCGATTCTCGAGAGGAGCCTTGTGCCCGCGCAGTCCAGCCAGCACGTGCTCCGGCCGACCCATTCGCGGTCGACGTCGTTGTCCACCGTACTGGCCATGACCGGGGCCGGCTCCTCGCGAGCCGACCTCGCGCAGATCCAGGTCACCGGCATCGAGCAGCGCTCGCATGCGGTACAGCCGGGTGATCTGTTCGCCGCACTGCCGGGCGCGCAGGCGCATGGCGCCCGTTTCGCGCGCGATGCCGTCGAACGGGGCGCGGTCGCGGTTTTCACCGACCCCGCGGGCGCCGAACTGGCCGGTGAGCTCGGTGTGCCGGTGCTGGTGCGCGAGCAACCCAGGTCGGTGCTCGGCGAGCTTTCGGGCGCGCTCTACGGCAATCCGTCGGAGCGGCTGCGCATCGTCGGCATTACCGGCACCTCGGGCAAGACGACCACTGCGTATCTGGTGGAGGCCGGGCTGGCCGCCGGCGGCCTGTCCACGGCGCTGATCGGCACCATCGAGACCAGGATCGGCGGTCGTCGGGTGCCGAGCGCATTGACCACGCCCGAGGCGCCGCAGCTGCACGCCATGTTCGCGCTGATGGTCGAGCAGGGTGTGGATGCGGTCGTAATGGAGGTTTCCAGCCACGCGCTGGCGCTGGGCCGGGTGGACGGTGTGCGCTTCGCGGTGGGTGCGTTCACCAATCTCTCCCAGGACCACCTGGACTTCCACGCCGACTTCGAGGATTACTTCGCCGCCAAGCGCAGGCTTTTCGAACCGGAGTCGCCGGTCGCCGCACGCACGTCGGTCATCTGCGTCGATGATGCATGGGGACAGCGCCTCGCCGTTGATCTCACGGATCCGATCACCGTATCCACCACCGGCTCCGGCACGTGGCAGCTCACTGGCGAGGTATCGGCGCACGGCGGTGAGCAGGAATTCACCGCTGCCGGACCGGGTGCGAATGTCGATGTGCGCCTGCGGCTTCCGGGCCGCTACAACGTCGCCAACGGACTGCTCGCGGTCGCGGTGTGCACCGCCGCAGGAGTGGAGCCCACCGTCGCCGCGCCCGCACTGGCCACCGTCGATGTGCCGGGCCGGATGCAGCGGGTCGAGCGCGGACAGGACTTCCTTGCGATCGTCGACTACGCGCACAAGCCCGCGGCGGTGGAGTCGGTGATCGCCACGCTGCGGGGTCATCTGGCGGCCGGAGCGACGCGCCCGGAGGAGGTAGCGGAGCGTGGCCACGGAGGGCGCCACGAATCCGATACTGCAGGCGATACCGGTGGTCGGCTGGCCGTGGTCGTCGGCGCGGGCGGGGACCGGGATGCGGGTAAGCGCCCGCTGATGGGTGCGGCCGGTGCGCGCGGCGCCGATCTGCTGATCATCACCGACGACAATCCGCGCAGCGAGGATCCGGCCGCGATCCGCGCCGCGCTGCGCCGAGGCGCGCTGGCGGTCCCGGAGGTCGAACGCGGTGAAGTACGCGAAATCGGGGACCGGGCCGCGGCCATCGCCGCCGCCGTCGACTGGGCCCGTCCCGGTGACGTGGTGCTGGTGGCAGGTAAAGGACATGAGGCAGGGCAGGAGATCCAGGGTGTGAAGCATCCGTTCGACGACCGCGAGGTGCTCGCGGCGGCGTTGGAGCGACGGGGGCGGGGCCCGCAGGACGACAACACCGCCGCGGGAGCGACGGGCCCGGAGGCGGTAGCGAAGCGTGACCACGTAGGGTCCCGCGAGCGCGGCCGATCCAATACTGAGCAGAGTCCGCAGGGGTCGGACGCGGAGGACATGACGGTTTCATGATCGAGATGACACTGCGGGAGATCGCGGAGGTCGTCGGCGGCACGCTGCACGACGCCCCAGACCCGGAGGTGACGGTAACGGGTTCGGTCGAATTCGATTCGCGCCGAATCGGTTCCGGGGATCTTTTCCTGGCCCTGCCCGGCGAGCACGCCGACGGCCACGACTATGCGAAGGCCGCCGTCGACGCCGGTGCGGTCGCGGTGCTCGCGGCCCGCCCGGTCGGCGTGCCCGCGATCGTGGTGACGCCGAGTCCGGGTATCGTGCCCGCGAAATCCGTTGCGCTGGCCGGTGATTCGGACGGGTCGGGAGCTGCGGTGCTGGTCGCGCTCGCTACGCTCGCCCGGGTGAGTGTCGAACGTCTTTCCGCGGCAGGCGGACTCACCGTGATCGGGGTGACCGGCTCCTCGGGCAAGACCTCGACCAAGGATCTGCTCGCGGCCGTGCTCACGCCGCTGGGGCCGGTCGTCGCACCGCCCGGATCGTTCAACAACGAACTCGGCCATCCGTGGACCGCACTGCGCGCCGATGCCGACACCCGCTTCCTGGTACTGGAACTGTCTGCGCGCGGTCCCGGCCATATCGCCGCGCTCGCACAGGTCGCGCCGCCGAAGATCGGTGTCGTGCTCAATGTCGGCACCGCCCATCTCGGTGAGTTCGGCAGTCGCGAGGCGATCGCGCAGACCAAGGGCGAACTCGTCGAGGCACTGCCGTCGACGGGCTTGGCCGTACTCAATGCCGACGATCCGCAGGTGGCCGCGATGGCCGCACGCACGCAGGCGCGCGTGGTGACGGTCGGTCAGGCGGGCAATGCCGAAATCCGCGCCACCGATGTACATCTCGATGCCGAGGCACGCGCGGGCTTCACACTGCACACAAGTAAAGGCAGCATCCCGGTGCGGCTCGCCGTGCACGGCGAGCACCAGGTCGGCAATGCGCTGTCCGCCGCCGCCGTCGCACTCGAATGCGGTGCCGACCTCGACGCCGTCGCGCAGGCACTCGGTGGCGCGCATGCCGCATCGGCCCGCCGCATGGATGTGCGGACCACCGCCGACGGCATCACCGTCGTCAACGACTCCTACAACGCCAATCCGGATTCCGTGCGCGCCGCGCTCAAGGCGTTGGTGACCATGTCGCGTGCGGGCGACACTCCGCGCCGCAGCTGGGCCGTACTCGGCGAAATGGGTGAACTCGGCGAGGAATCCGTCATCGAACACGACCGGATCGGGCGCCTCGCGGTGCGTCTGGATGTCTCCCGGTTGATCGTGGTCGGCACCGGAAGGCCATCCCACGCGATGCACCAGGGCGCGGTAATGGAAGGCTCGTGGGGCGAGGAGTCGATTCTCGTGCCCGATATCGGCGCGGCCATCGCGCTGCTCGACAAGGAGGTCGAGCCGGGCGATGTGGTGCTGGTCAAGGCGTCCAAGGCGGTCGGACTGTGGGCGGTCGCCGAACATTTGACCAGCGCGGAACGTGCGGGAATCAGTCGGGTAGCACGGAGGCGCGAGGCGTGAGCGAGCGAACCATGAACACAGCGGCTTCCTGCCGAACGACGGAGCCGAGCGTCAGCGAGGCGGAGTCGTGAGTGAGCGAAGCGAGCGAACCATGAACACAGCGGCTTCCTGCCGAACGACGGAGCCGAGCGTCAGCGAGGCGGAGTCGTGAGGCAGATTTTGTTCGCGGCTGGTATCGCGCTTGCGGTCTCCATCCTGCTGACGCCGCTGTTGATACGCATTTTCGCGAGGCAGGGCTTCGGGCAGGAGATCCGGGTCGACGGTCCGGCCAGTCATCAGGCCAAGCGCGGCACCCCGACCATGGGTGGTGTGGCCATCCTGGTCGGCATGTGGGCCGGCTACCTCGGCTCACATCTGATCGGCATCGGCTACGACGCCGACGGCCCCTCCGCCTCGGGCATTCTGGTGCTCGGGCTGACCACCGCACTCGGTGTGGTCGGCTTCCTCGACGACTTCATCAAGCTGCGCAAGCAGCGCAATCTCGGTTTGTCGGCCGCGGGCAAGTACATCGGTCAGATCAGCGCCGCGGTCCTGTTCGGCATCCTCGCCTTGCAGTTCCGCGGCGGCAACGGGTTGACTCCGGCGAGTAAGCATCTGTCCTATGTCCGCGATATCACCACGGTGTCGATGGGCGTGATCATCTTCCTGTGCTGGGTCTGTCTGCTGGTCGTGGCCTGGTCGAACGCGGTGAACCTGACCGACGGCCTGGACGGTCTGGCCGCCGGTTCGATGAGCCTCGTGCTCGGCGCCTACGTGATCATCACGTTCTGGCAGTACCGCAATGCCTGCGCGACGATCCCGGAGGCGGGCTGCTACAACGTGCGCGATCCGCTGGACCTTGCGCTGGTCTGCGCTTCGGCTGCCGCCGCATGTGTCGGCTTCCTGTGGTGGAATGCCGCGCCCGCCAAGATCTTCATGGGCGATACCGGTTCGCTGGCGCTGGGCGGCATGCTCGCCGGCCTGTCCATCACGACCCGCACCGAACTGCTGATGGTCGTGATCGGTGCGCTGTTCGTCGCGGAAACCGCCTCCGTGGTGCTGCAGGTCGCGGTGTACCGCACAACCCGCAATCGGCTATTCAAGATGGCGCCGTTCCATCATCACTTCGAACTCAGCAAGTGGGCCGAGACTACGGTGATCATTCGGTTCTGGCTGTTGGCGGCGATGGCGTCGGCGGTCGGACTCGGCCTGTTCTACAGCGAATATCTCTCAGCGGTCGGGTGAAGTAGCGATGGTCGAACATTCTCCGCGGGCCCTGCGAACACCTGGGCCCATGCTCGAATTCCTGCGTGGCCGTGATGTTCTGGTGGCCGGATGGGGTGTCTCGGGTCGCTCGTTGATCGAACCGCTGCGCGATATCGGCGCGCGTCCGGTGGTCACCGACGGCGGTGCCGCCGCATTGGCCGAAGCGGCCGGGCTCGGTCTGGACATCGCGACCTGTACCGAACTGGAAACCGCGGACTGGAGCCGCTTCGCGCTGGTCATCACCAGCCCGGGCTGGCGGCCGGATTCGCCGGTGCTCGCCGCCGCGGTGACCGAGGGCACCCCGGTCTGGGGCGATGTCGAATTCGCCTGGTGGGTCGATCAGGCCAGGATCTACGGTCCGGTCCGCAAATGGCTGGTGGTGACCGGTACCAACGGCAAGACCACCACCACCTCGATGGTGCATTCGATTCTGCGCGCGGCCGGTATCGCCAGTGTCGCCTGCGGCAATATCGGACTGCCGATCCTGGATGCGCTGCGCCGCAATCCCGGTCCGCAGGTGCTGGCGGTCGAGCTGTCCTCGTTCCAATTGCATTGGGCGCCTTCGGTGCGGCCCGAGGCCGGTGTGGTGCTGAATGTGGCTGAGGATCACCTCGATTGGCACGGCGGCCTCGATGCCTACGCCGCCGCCAAGTCCAGGGCGCTCTACGGCCGCGTCGGTGTGGTCGGTCTCGACGATCCGGTGGCCGCCTCGCTGGCCCGGCGCAGTAAGGCGCGCCGGACGGTCGGGTTCCGGATCGGCGTACCCGCCGACGGCGAACTCGGTGTCGTGGACGGCAAACTGCTCGACCGCGCCTTCACCAAGGCCGCCATCCTGGCCGAGGTCGGCGATATCAGCCCCAAGGGACCCGCCGGTGTCGCCGACGCACTCGCCGCCGCCGCGCTGACCAGGGCCATCGATGTGGCACCGCAATTCGTGCGGGAAGGTCTCATCGAGCACAAGGTCGGTCCGCACCGGTCCGCCTTCGTGCGCGAGGTGGCCGGTGTCGAATTCATCGATGACTCCAAGGCCACCAACCCGCATGCCGCCCGCTCATCGATTCTCGGTCACCCGCAGGTGGTCTGGATCGCGGGTGGGCAGCTGAAGGGCGCGTCGGTCGAGGATCTGGTCGAGGAGATCGCCGATCGCCTCGTCGCCGCCGTGCTGATCGGGGCCGACGCGCCGGTGATCGCGGCCGCATTGGCGCGACACGCGCCCGAGGTCCCGGTTGTCGAGGTGCGCGCGGGAGACCATGCAGGAATGGGTGACGCTGGGATAGATGGGGCTGCGAGCGCCGACGCCGTGATGGTGCAGGCCGTGCGCGCCGCGGCCGGGCTCGCCCGTCCCGGGGACGCCGTACTGCTGGCTCCGGCCGCGGCCTCCTTGGATATGTTCGCCGACTACACCCACCGCGGGCGCAGTTTCGCCGCGGCGGTGGCCGCGCTGGAAGACGGTGACATCGGGCGGCATCTATGACCGAGACGACCCGGCGGAATCGGCTGGCGGCCACCAAATTCGGCGCCTGGCTGGCGCGCCCGCTCGCGTCGTTCCATCTCGTTGTCACGATCGCGACACTGCTGACGGTGCTCGGTCTGGTCATGGTGTTGTCGGCGTCGAGCGTCGAGGCGTATGTCGACGGCGGGTCGGCGTATTCGCTGTTCATCCAGCAGGCCATGTTCGCCGCGATCGGCGCGGTGCTGTTCTATCTGGCACTGCGGATTTCGTTGCGCCGACTGCGGCAATGGTCGTTTCCGCTGTTCGCGATCTCGGTGCTGGCGCTGTTGCTGGTGCTGATTCCCGGCATCGGCTCCGAGGTGCAGGGTGCGCGGCGCTGGTTCTTCCTCGGGCCGATCTCGGTGCAGCCATCGGAGATCGTGAAGGTGACGCTGGTGGTGTGGGGTGCGCATCTGCTCGCCTCGCGCCGCTCGGAACAGGCCGGCTTGAAGGACATTCTGGTGCCGCTGGTGCCTGCCGGTCTGCTGGTGTGTCTGCTCGTCGTGCTGGAGCCGAATCTGTCGACCACCATCGCGCTGGGCATCGTGCTCGCCGCACTGCTGTGGTTCGGCGGGTTGCCGGTGCGGCTGTTCGTCACCATCGCGATTTCGGGCATGATCGCCGCGGGCATACTCGCGCTGTCGGCTGGTTATCGCTCGGACCGGATGCGCGCCTTCTTCAATCCGGGCGACGATCCGCAGGGCATCAATTACCAAGCGCGCCAGGCGCTGTACTCGCTTGCCGACGGCGGGATCTGGGGGCGCGGCCTCGGCCAGAGCCGCGCCAAGTGGCAGTACCTGCCGAACGCGCACAACGACTTCATCTTCGCCATCATCGGCGAGGAACTCGGATTCCTCGGCTGCGCACTGGTTCTGGGCCTGTTCGCACTGTTCGTCTACACCGGCCTGCGCATCGCGAGCCGTTCGGTCGATCCTTTCCTGCGGCTGCTCACCGCGACCGCGACGACCTGGATCACCGGCCAGGCGCTGATCAACATCGGCTACGTGGTCAACCTGCTCCCGGTGACCGGTCTGCAGCTGCCGCTGGTTTCGGCGGGCGGTTCGTCGCTGGCGATCACCCTGTTCATGTTCGGCATCATCGCCAATGCGGCCAGGCATGAGCCCGAGGCCATTTCGGCGCTGCAGGCCGGACAGGACGGCAGATTCAGCCGACTGCTGCGACTGCCCAAGCCGGAGGTGTACTCACCGGCGAAGGCGGATGCGGCACGTGCGCGCTCGGCCGCGGCCAAGGCCAAGGCGGCCGAACAGCGGGCACGTGCCGAACGGGCCAAGGCCGACCGCGCGCGGGCCGCACTGCCGCAGGGGCGGCGCGGCCAGTCCGAATCCGGTCGGCGGCGCGTGCCCGAGAGCCGAGGAACGAGTTCGCTGCGGGCGACCAGGGCATGGGAGCCGAGCTATCCGATAAACCATGCGAGAGATCGGGGAAGATCCAGGTGAGTGCGGAGCGACCCCGCAAACCACTGTCGGTGATCGTCGCGGGCGGTGGTACCGCGGGACATATCGAGCCCGCGCTGGCCGTCGCCGACGCGCTGCGACGACTCGACGATTCGATCCGGGTCACCGCACTCGGCACCGAACGCGGACTCGAGACCAAACTGGTGCCCGAGCGCGGCTATCCGCTGGAGTTGATCCCGCCGGTGCCGTTGCCGCGCAAGCCGAGCGCGGATCTGCTGCGGCTGCCCGGTCGTGTCCGCGCCTCGGTGGCCAAGACCAGGGCGGTCATCGATGCGGTCGAGGCCGATGTGATCGTCGGCTTCGGCGGCTATGTCGCACTGCCCGCCTATCTCGCCGCGGGCCGTGGCTTGTTCGGCCGCAGGCGCGCGGTGCCGGTGGTGGTGCACGAGGCGAATGCCAAGGCAGGTATCGCCAATAAGGTCGGTGCCAGGCGCGCGGCCAGAGTGCTTGCCGCCGTCCCCGGTTCGGGTCTGGCCAAGGCCGAGGTCATCGGCATTCCGGTGCGCGGGTCCATCACCTCGCTGGATCGGGCCGCATTGCAGGCCGAGGCCCGTGCTCATTTCGGCCTGCCCGCCGAGGGACCGGTCCTGCTCGTCTTCGGTGGCTCGCAGGGTGCGGTCTCGTTGAACAAGGCGATATCCGGCGCGGCGCCACAGCTGGCCGCGGCGGGCGTCTCGGTGCTGCACGCGCACGGCCCCAAGAACACCCTCGAGGTCGCGGAATCGGATGAGGGTGGGGCGCGGTATATCGCGGTGCCGTATCTTTCCCGAATGGACCTGGCCTATGCCGCCGCCGACGCGGTCGTCTGCCGCTCCGGCGCGATGACCGTCGCCGAGGTGTCGGCGGTCGGTCTGCCCGCGTTCTATGTACCGCTGCCGCACGGCAACGGTGAGCAGGAACTCAATGCCAGGCCGATCGTCCGCCAGGGAGGTGGCAGAATCGTCCCCGATGCCGAGCTGACCCCGAAATATGTGATCGACGAGGTGATACCGCTGCTGACCGACCACACACGGCTGATCGAAATGAGCCTGTCCGCCGCAGGCGCCGGACACCGCGACGCCGCCGACGAGCTGGCGCGCATTGTCGTCGAGGTGAGCGGCCGGTGACCACGGGAGCCGATGCCACCGAATCCGGGGCGGTCGAATCCGGCGCCGACGAGGCGCGCTCGGCCCTGCCGCCCGAATTGGCGCGTGTGCATATGGTCGGGATCGGAGGGGCGGGCATGTCCGGCATCGCCCGCATCCTGCTCTCGCGCGGTGGCTCGGTCTCCGGCTCGGATGCCAAGGAGAGTCGCGGTGTGCTCGCGTTGCGGGCCCGGGGCGCGCAGGTGCGCATCGGTCACGATGCCAGCGCCCTCGATCTGCTGCCAGGCGGCCCGACCGCTGTGGTCACCACCTATGCGGCCATACCGAAGACCAATCCCGAACTGGTCGAGGCGAATCGGCGCGATATTCCGGTGCTGTTGCGACCCGCCGTGCTCGCCTCGCTGATGCAGGGACATCGCACGCTGCTGGTCTCGGGCACGCACGGCAAGACCTCGACCACCTCCATGCTGATCGTGTCGTTGCAGCACTGCGGATTCGATCCGTCCTTCGCGGTCGGCGGTGAACTCAACGAGGCGGGCACCAATGCCCACCACGGCACCGGCGAGATCTTCGTCGCCGAGGCCGACGAGAGCGACGGCTCGCTGCTGCAATACGACCCGGATGTCGCCGTGGTCACCAATATCGAATCCGATCACCTGGACTTCTTCGGTTCCGATGAGGCCTATGTCCAGGTCTTCGACGATTTCGCCGACCGTCTCGGCCCCGGTGGGCTGCTGGTGGTGTGTCTGGACGATCTCGGTTCGCGGGGTCTGGCCGAGCGGGTCGGTGCGCGATTGGCGGAGAAGAACGTTCGGGTGCTCGGCTACGGGTCGGGCGACCTGTCCGACGCGCCGGTGCCAGTGGGTGTGCGGCTGCACAGTTGGGAGCCGCGCGATGTCGGCGGGCTGGCCCAGTTCCAGCTCGCCGATGAGGCCGCGCCGCGCACCCTGCGACTCGCGGTGCCCGGCCGGCATATGGCGCTCAACGCGCTGGCCGCGCTGCTCGCCGCACGAGCCGCCGGTGCGGATGTGGACGAAATCATCCAGGGGCTGGAGGGTTTCGGCGGTGTGCATCGCCGGTTCCAGTTCGTGGGCCGGGAAAACGGGGTGCGCGTCTTCGACGATTACGCCCACCACCCGACCGAGGTGCGCGCGGTACTCGGCGCGGCCGTGGAGCTGGTGCAGCAGGAGGCTCGCGACGGTGCGCGCTCCCGACAGGGCCGGGTCATCGTGGTGTTCCAACCGCACCTCTACAGCCGCACCGCCACCTTCGCCCAGGATTTCGGCGCGGCGTTGAGCCTTGCCGACGAGGTCGTCGTGCTCGATGTCTACGGTGCGCGGGAGAAGCCGCTGCCCGGCGTCAACGGCGCACTCGTCGCACAAGCCGTCACGAAACCCGTGCACTACCAGCCGGATATGTCGCGGGTCGGTCGTCAGGTCGCGGGTCTGGCACTGCCCGGCGATGTGGTGATCACCATGGGTGCGGGCGATGTGACGATGCTCGGCAGCCAGATTCTCGATGGGCTGCGAGCTCGTCCGCAATACGGGCGGTGACCCGCGATGCGAACCGCGGGTGACTGGTTCGACCGGGCACACCGGGGTCGCCTGCGCCTGTGGAGTTTGCTCGGCGTGTGCGTCCTTACCGTGGTCGTTGTACTGGCCTGGTTCACCCCGGTGCTCTCGGCGAGCACGGTCGAGATCGACGGTTTGGTCGCGGTGCCCGAGGAGCAGGTGCGCGACAAACTCGAGATCCCGTCCGGCCGCTCGATGTTGCGCATCGACACCGATGCGATGGCCAGGCGGGTGGCCGGCATTCCGAAAGTCCGCACTGCACGGGTGCAACGCGTATTTCCGTCCACCGTCAAGGTGACGGTGGTGGAGCGCACGCCAGTACTGTTCTGGGACAGTCCGCAAGGCGCGCATCTGCTTGATGCGGAGGGTGTGGAGTTCGCGATCGAAGAGGCCCCCATCGGCGTTCCGAAGCTCACCACCGAACATCCCAGCGGCGACGATCCGGTCACCCGGGCCGCGGCCTCGGTTCTGTCGATACTGCCCGCGGCGCTGGTCGTGCAAGTGGACGAGGTTGTCGCGCGGTCGATTTCGGATATTTCGCTGAACCTGCGCGACGGCCGCACGGTAGTGTGGGGAGGAACTAACGACGCGGAACGCAAGGCGGCCGTGGTGATGCCGCTGTTGACCCGCGATGGAACGGTGTTCGATGTTTCGAGTCCGAATCTGGTCACGGTAAAGTGATCGATACCCATTGTGCCCAGGGGTTTTTCGATGGAACTGTGACCGCAGTGGGAACAGCCCAGCGAGACCGGGGGTTCGGGGGCAACCGTTCACGATACGACGTGTTGCGCGGCGAGACGAGAGGGATCGCAAGATTCTGTCAGTCGTTTCGGCGCGCCTGCGCGCCTATCGCGGCGGCTGCGAATAGCGTTCCGCAGCAGTCGGATACTTGACATAACGCTAACCCTGTGGTTGAGGTTTAGAGTTTGCCCGGACCAGCCACAGGCCGAATGTCGAGAATTCGAAAACGACAGACTTTAGATCGAAGGAAGGCGAGAGCCCATGACGCCCCCGCACAACTACCTTGCTGTGATCAAGGTCGTCGGTATCGGCGGCGGCGGCGTGAATGCCGTCAACCGGATGATCGAACAGGGACTCAAGGGAGTCGAGTTCATCGCGGTCAACACCGACGCGCAGGCGCTGCTGATGAGCGATGCCGACGTCAAACTCGACGTCGGCCGTGAGCTCACGCGCGGTCTCGGCGCCGGTGCCGACCCGGAGGTCGGTCGCAAGGCTGCCGAGGATCACAAGGACGAGATCGAAGAGGTGCTCAAGGGCGCCGACATGGTCTTCGTCACCGCGGGTGAGGGCGGCGGCACCGGTACCGGTGGTGCGCCTGTCGTCGCGAGCATCGCGCGCAAACTCGGCGCGCTCACCATCGGTGTGGTCACCAGGCCGTTCTCCTTCGAGGGCAAGCGCCGTGGCAACCAGGCCGAGGTGGGCATCAACCTGCTGCGCGAATCCTGCGACACGCTCATCGTCATTCCGAACGATCGGCTGTTGCAGCTCGGCGATGCGGCGGTCAGTCTGATGGACGCCTTCCGCTCCGCCGATGAGGTACTGCTCAACGGTGTGCAGGGCATTACCGACCTGATCACCACCCCGGGTCTGATCAACGTCGACTTCGCCGACGTGAAGAGCGTGATGTCCGGCGCGGGAAGCGCTTTGATGGGTATCGGCTCGGCGCGCGGCGAGGGTCGTTCGGTCAAGGCCGCTGAATCGGCCATCAATTCGCCACTGCTCGAGGCATCGATGGATGGTGCGCACGGCGTACTGCTCTCGATCGCGGGTGGTTCGGATCTGGGCCTGTTCGAGATCAACGAGGCGGCCTCGCTGGTGCAGGAGGCCGCGCATATCGAGGCGAATATCATCTTCGGTACCGTCATCGACGATTCGCTCGGCGATGAGGTTCGCGTCACGGTGATCGCGGCCGGTTTCGACGGCGGCGGTCCGGCCAGGCGTACCTTCGAGGCGGGCCGCGGCGCGATCGGTTCGGGCCGGGCCGGTGAGATCGGCCAGACCAGCCGGACCAGTGAGATCGCCGCCGCCTCGCGTTCCGAAACCACCTCCGCCGCAGGTCAAACCAGCTCCACTCGGGGTGCGGTGCCCAGCTACCGGGACTCCGAGCGGGCGCGCACGCTGGCCGAGCCGACGGCAACGCACAATACGCGCTCGCATATCGAGCCGCCGGATTCCGATGACGACGACGATGTCGACGTGCCCTCGTTCATGCGCCGGTAGGTCATAAGCAAATCGCAAGGCCGGACTGGCACACTGGGCGGTATGCCCAAGCAACAACTGATCTCGTACGTACATGGGTAACTCGTCGGGGACGCCCAGCACTCGGCCAGGCACACGGCCGTCTGCCCGCGACGGCGCCGTTGACACGCTCGACGACCGGCGAAAGTTCCGGGGAGGCGGGGGAGCAGCGCCGACATCAACCGTTCGACGAGTGACGACCACCAGAGCGGGCGGTTTCTCGGCGCCGCCATACGATTCGTTCAATCTCGGGGATCATGTGGGGGACGACCCGGCGGCCGTTCAGCGGAACCGGGACCGGCTGGCCGAGGGTATCGGCCTGACACCGGATCGGCTCGTGTGGATGGAGCAGATCCACGGGCGCAATGTCGAAATCATCGATGGGCCACGGGACGCGCCGGTGCCCGCCACCGACGCACTGGTGACAACCGTGCCTGGGCTGGCACTGGTGGTGCTCACCGCGGACTGCGTACCGATCCTGCTATCCGATGACGAAGCAGGTGTGATCGCGGCCGTGCACGCCGGGCGCATCGGTGCGCGCATCGGTATCGTGCCGCGGGTATTGGACGCAATGGTTTCGGCCGGCGCTCGGATCGAGCGGATCGGAGCCTTTCTGGGTCCGGCCGCATCGGGTCGTCAATACGAGGTGCCCGCCGCGATGCGCGCCGATGTCGAGGCGCATCTGCCCGGCAGTGCGACAACCACCGTGCGCGGCACACCTGGACTCGACCTGCGCGCCGGAATCAGCAGGCAGCTCACCGAAGCCGGAATCGGCGGGGTGGCCCTCGATCCACGCTGCACGATCGAGGACAAGACGCTGTTCAGTCATCGCCGCGGCGCACCGACCGGGCGCATGGCCGGTGTCATCTGGATGCAGGCGGACGCATGAGTACGGAATCCATTGCGGCCGATGCCATGGACGGCCGGACCGCCGAACTCGCGGCGAATCTCGCCGATCTGAACAAGCGAATCGGCGCGGCTTGTCATGCGGCCGGACGTGATCCGGACTCGGTGCGGCTGCTGCCCGTGACGAAGTTCTTCCCGGCCACCGATATCGCCATCCTGCATCGCTTGGGTTGCAGGGAATTCGGCGAGTCCAGGGAGCAGGAGGCCACCGCGAAGGTCGCCGAACTGGCCGACCTCGCGGATGTGCGCTGGCACATGGTCGGTCGGCTGCAGCGCAACAAGGCTCGGATCGTCGCGCGCTGGGCACATACGGTGCACTCGGTCGACAGCGAACGCCTGGCAACGGCCCTTGACACCGCGGCGCGGGCCGCCTTGGACGCGGGAGAGCGCGGCGAACCGGTTCGCGTCTTGATGCAGGTGAGCCTGGACGAGGATCCGGGTCGCGGTGGTGTCGCTCCGGAAGATCTTGCGGCACTGGCCGATCGGGTGGCCACCGCGCCGGGACTGCAGCTCGCGGGCTTGATGGCGATTCCCCCGCTCGACGCCGTGCCCGACGATGCTTTTGCACGCCTTGCACATTTGCACTCGCTGGTACGCGCGGACCATCCGGAAGCGACCGAACTCTCCGCGGGCATGTCGAGTGATCTGGAATCGGCGATCGAACACGGTTCTACCTGTGTGCGTGTCGGTACCGCCTTGATGGGCGCTCGACCGATAACCTCGGCGTAGCAAAGAAACCTCATCAGTCACATTTGACACATATGCTGGGACTGGAGAGGACTGAGCAAGACTTCAACACCCGGCCGCCACCGGGGCCGAAGGAAGGTCTATGAAATGAGCACGCTGCACAAGTTCAAGGCGTACTTCGGCATGGTTCCGCTCGAGGATTACGAAGACGACTATGTCGCCGAGCCGACCCCCCGGGGTGTGGACGAGCGCGGCTCACGTCGTCCCCGGCCCCGTGACTATTCCGAGCGCGCCGGTTACGGCGCGGACCGCTATGCCGAAGACCGCTACGACGATGAGCCGGATTATCCTGAGCCGGCGTACAAGTCGCCGTACAAGGCGGGATACCCGGTGTCTCGGCGCGATGATTATGTCGACGAGCCCTATGTGGACGACCGCTATGACGCGCGGCCGCGTCCCACCAGGATCGATGCCGCGCCGGGCGCGTCCCGATTCCGTGCGGGCGGTAACGCGCCGATGCTGCGGGGAGCCACCAGGGGTGCGCTCGCCGTCGATCCCGAGGCCGAGGAGCGGCGACTGGAGGAGCGCGTGCGCCCCGAGCCCGCGCCCGCACGCCGGCCGGGGATCTTCGAGGACGGAGGTCCCTTGTCCAAGATCACGACGCTGCGCCCGCGCGACTACAGCGAGGCCCGCATCATCGGTGAGCGCTTCCGCGAGGGCAACCCGGTGATCATGGACCTGGTCGATCTGAGCAATGCCGACGCAAAGCGGCTGGTCGACTTCGCTGCCGGCCTCGCTTTCGCGCTGCGTGGCTCATTCGACAAGGTCGCGACCAAAGTGTTCCTGCTCTCACCGGCCGATGTCGATGTCTCGGCCGAAGAACGTCGCAGGATCGCGGAAACCGGCTTCTACAACCAGAAATAGCGCTGTGATCCGGGGGTTCTGTTAGACCCGTTGCGTATGGGGCGGTGTGGTCATTTTGCGCGACGCGGATTTTGGGGCAGAGTGAGGTCGTGGCCTTGTTTGCGGTGCTGTACTTCGTACTGTTCATCTTCTGGCTGTTGTTGATCAGCCGAGTGATCGTGGAGTTCATCCGCAGCTTTGCCAGAGACTGGCGCCCGAGCGGCTTCGTCGTCGTCATCCTCGAGGTGATCTTCACGATCACCGATCCTCCGGTGAAACTCCTGAGGCGGTTGATACCACCGGTGTCATTGGGAGGAATTCGGCTCGATCTGTCGATTATGGTCCTGCTTTTCGTCGTCTTCATCTCGATGACGTTTGTGGGCGGCCACGCCGACGGGTAGCCCTGGTGTGACAGAATGAACCGAGAAGATAGCTTGCTAGATCTGCTAGATCTCCAAAAGACGCGTGAAGGGATCCTTCCATGCCGCTGACCCCAGCCGATGTGCACAACGTCGCGTTCAGCAAACCGCCGATCGGGAAGCGCGGCTACAACGAGGATGAAGTAGATGCCTTCTTGGATCTCGTGGAGCAGGAGCTGTCGCGTCTGATCGAGGAGAACGCTGACCTGCGCCAGCGGGTTGCCGAACTCGATGCGGAACTGGCCGACGCCAAGAAAAATCGCGGTCCGGCCAATTCCGCCGCAGTGAAAGCACCGGTCCAGCAAGCCCCGCCGCCCCCACCCGAGCCCATCAAGCCGCCGGTGCAGCAGGCCCCGCCGCCGCCTCCGATGCCGGTCGCGGCACCGGTAGCCAAGGATGCGCCGAGCGCCGATGCGAACTTGCAGGCGGCCAAGGTTCTCAGCCTCGCCCAGGAGATGGCGGACCGGCTGACCAGCGATGCGAAGCTCGAAGCGGAGAACCTGCTTTCGAATGCGCGGGCCAATTCCGAACGCCTGGTCGGCGATGCGCGAACCCGCTCGGAGGCGATGATCGCCGATGCGCGGCAGAAGTCGGATGCGATGCTGTCGGATGCCCAGACCCGTTCGGACAACCAGCTACGGCAGGCCAAAGAGAAGGCCGATGCGCTGCAGGCCGATGCCGAGCGCAAGCACACCGAGATCATGGCCACCATCACCCAGCAGCGCAGCGTGCTGGAGAGCCGGATCGAGCAGCTCAAGACCTTCGAGCGGGAATACCGCGTGCGGCTGAAGTCGTACCTGGAGTCCCAGCTCGAGGAGCTGGAGAACCGTGGCTCGGCGGTGCCGGTGGACGGCGGCGAGGCCTTCGTCGACGCCAATACCGCGAACAATCTCGCTCCCGCCTCGTTCGCCAAGGGCGCCAAGTAATCTCGTAGTAGAGAGATATCTCCGCTGTAGTTGCTGTTCGAGTAGCTAGAGGTACGCCGAGCCGCCTGGCATGCCTAGGGGGTCAATATGCTCGTCTTGACGCTCGTCCTTGCGGCGATCGGGTTCGCCCTGCTAGTGGCCGCGCTGACCACTGGGTCTGTGCTGTGGGCCTGGGGGTGCATCCTTATCTGTATCGTGGGCGCTGTGCTGTTGCTGGTGAGCGCGCTTTCTATGCGCAGCTCCGATGGCGATGCCGCGCCGCCACCTGGTCGGCATGCCAAACGGTAATCGTGGCCCCGACAAACTGGTTTGACCGTCCTGGTTAGAATCAAACATGTAATCGGCGTAGATCCGGCCATCACCGGGGAGTCTTCGGAAGAACGGTGCGCGGGCCGCACTCAGTAGAACCGAACGGGTGAGCCCGTTACAGCTCGAAACGAGAGGTCCTGGTTGGTCGCGCGAATCGGCGCGCCGCTCGGACAAGCGGGGTGGTACCGCGGTTTCGACGCAACCGGCGTCGTCATCGTCCCCGTGCTGACACATACGCGCCACGGCGCGGCGGCACGAGGAGACGGATCCGCGATGGCGGACGAACCTTCCAGCAGCGCATACCCGCGCGTCGATCTGGGCGCTGGCAGCGGGTCATCCTTCCCCGACCTGGAACGTCGGGTACTCGACGCCTGGGCGACCGACGACACCTTCCGCGCCAGCATCGAGAACCGTTCGGGTGCGGCGGAGTTCGTCTTCTACGACGGACCGCCGTTTGCCAACGGATTGCCACATTATGGACATCTGCTCACCGGGTACGTCAAGGATCTGGTCCCGCGTTTCCAGACCATGCGCGGCAAGCAGGTCGATCGACGTTTCGGCTGGGACTGTCACGGACTGCCCGCGGAAATCGAAGCGGAAAAGCAGCTCGGTATCACGGACAAATCACAGATCGATGCCATGGGGCTCGCGGAATTCAACGCGGCCTGTAAATCATCGGTACTGCGCTACACCGGGGAATGGCGTAATTATGTGACGCGTCAGGCCCGTTGGGTCGACTTCGACAACGACTACAAGACGTTGGATCTCGACTTCATGGAGTCGGTGATGTGGGCGTTCAAGTCGCTGTACGACAAGGGCCTGATCTACCAGGGCTTCCGGGTGCTGCCCTACAGTTGGTACGAGCAGACCCCGCTGTCGAATCAGGAAAGTCGGCTCGACGACGCCTACAAGATGCGTCAGGATCCGGCCGTCACCGTGGATATGGTGCTGCGCGTGCCGGGTGAGCATCCGCTGCACGAACTCGACGGCGCGAACGCACTCATCTGGACCACCACGCCGTGGACGCTGCCGTCGAACCTCGCCATCGCGGTGCACCCGGATGTGCGCTACGTGCATGTGCGCGGCGCCGACGGCAAGCGCTATCTGCTGGCCGCCGAGCGGGTCTCGCACTACGCTCGCGAATTCGGCAATGAGCCCGAGGTGCTCGGTGAGTTCGACGGCGCCGCCCTCGCGGATCTGTCCTACGCACCGCCGTTCGACTTCTTCGTCGGTCATCCCAACGCGCATCGCGTGCTGACCGCCGACTACGTGACCACCGACTCCGGCACCGGAATCGTGCACCTCGCACCGGCCTTCGGTGAGGAGGATATGGACGTCGCCGGTGCCAACGGCATCGAACTCGTGCAGCCGCTGGATCCCGGCGGCAAGTTCACCTCGATGGTGCCCCCGTACGAGGGCCTGATGGTCTTCGACGCCAATCCGGTGATCATCAAGGACCTCAAGGCGGCCGGAAAGCTGCTGCGGCACGAGACGATCGAGCACTCCTACCCGCACAGCTGGCGCTCCGGCCAGCCGCTGATCTACATGGCGGTGCCGTCCTGGTTCGTTGCGGTGACCAAGTTCCGCGACCGGATGGTCGAGCTGAACCAGCAGATCACCTGGGTGCCCGAACACATCCGTGACGGACAGTTCGGCAAGTGGCTCGAGGGTGCGCGGGACTGGAATATCAGCCGCAACCGGTACTGGGGCAGCCCGATCCCGGTGTGGGTCTCCGATGATCCGGCATACCCGCGCACCGATGTGTACGGCTCGCTGGAGGAGTTGGAGCGCGACTTCGGCGTGCGCCCGACTGATCTGCACCGGCCGAACATCGATGAGCTGACCCGGCCGAATCCCGATGATCCGACCGGGAAGTCGACCATGCGCCGGGTGCCGGAGGTACTGGACTGCTGGTTCGAATCGGGTTCGATGCCGTATGCCCAGGTGCACTATCCGTTCGAGAACAAGGAGTGGTTCGACAGCCACTTCCCGGGCGATTTCATCGTCGAGTACAACGGGCAGACCCGCGGCTGGTTCTACAACCTGCACGTGCTCTCGACCGCGCTGTTCGACAGTCCGGCCTTCAAAACCGTTGCCGCGCACGGCATCGTGCTCGGTGACGACGGGCTGAAGATGAGCAAGTCCAAGGGCAACTACCCGGATGTGAACGAGGTGTTCGACCGGGACGGCTCCGATGCGATGCGCTGGTTCCTGATGAGTTCGCCGATCCTGCGCGGCGGTAATCTCATCGTCACCGAGCGCGGCATCCGCGAGGGGGTCGGCCATGCGCTGCGCCCACTGTGGAACGCCTGGACCTTCCTGCAGTTGTACGCCTCGAAAACCGGTGTGTGGCGCACGGATTCGCCGCATGTGCTGGACCGCTACATCCTGGCCAAGCTGGCCGCGACCCAGGATGTGATGACCGAGGCGCTCGAGGTCTACGACATCGCGGGCGCTTGCGAGGAATTGCGCTCCTTCGCCGATGCCCTCACCAATTGGTATGTGCGCCGGTCGCGTTCGCGCTTCTGGGAGGAGGACCGGGATGCGGTCGACACACTGCATACGGTGCTCGAGGTCGTCACCCGGCTGGCCGCGCCGCTGCTGCCGCTGATCTCCGAGGTGATCTGGCGCGGGCTGACCGGCGAGCAGTCGGTGCATCTGGCTGATTGGCCCAAGGACGGTGAGCTGCCGGAGGATCCGGATCTGGTCGCTGCCATGGACGAGGTCCGGGTGGTCTGCTCGACGGTGCTGAGCCTGCGCAAGGCGCAGAATCTTCGGGTGCGCCTGCCGCTGGCCGAGGTCACCATCGCCGCGCCCGATGCCGAGCGGCTGCGGCCGTTCGCCGACATCATCGCCGATGAGGTGAACGTCAAGAAGGTCGACCTGACCACCGATGTCGCCGTGCACGGCCGTTTCGAGCTGGTCGTGAACGCCCGTGCCGCAGGCCCGCGCCTCGGCAAGGATGTACAGACGGTGATCAAGGCGGTGAAGGCTGGCGAATGGTCCGAGAACGCCGCCGGTGTGGTCACCGCGGCGGGCATCGACCTGCTGCCGGAGGAGTACACCCAGCGACTGGTCGCGGCCGAACCGGAGTCGACCGCGGCCCTGCCCGGCAATGCGGGCCTGGTCGTGCTCGATTCGGTGGTGACCGAGGAGCTCGAGGCCGAGGGCTGGGCCCGCGATGTGATCCGCGATCTGCAGGAGACGCGAAAGTCCTTGGGGCTGAACGTATCCGATCGCATCACTGTGGTGCTCGCGGTGCCCGACGATAAGCAGGTCTGGGCGCAGACCCATCGCGACCTCATCGCGGGCGAAATCCTCGCCACCGAGCTGACTTTCGGTGATCCGGGCGCGGATGCCGCCGAAATCGTCGGTGGCGTGCGGGTGTCGATCGCGAAGGTCTGACGCGGCGGCTCGGCTGGAGCGCGGTCGTTCGGAACGGCAGTCGGGGCGGGATCTCGAGATCCCGCCCCGACTCGCGTCTGTATCCCAGGCTTTCATGTGATACAGATCACATGCCAAGAATTAGCTGATTTCCTTGTCGTGCTCGCACAATGCCCGGCACAATCGGCATGTTGCTGCTGGTGCGCAGATCGACTTCTGTGACGGCAGTGAATGTTCGTGCTTGAACTGCTCTACCTGAAATACCTTGCGTCGCCCGTGGGTACGTGATGCGACGCAGGTCAGTGACGTGCGGATCCTTCCCTGATGGTGAGGCCGGTACCGCGCGTCGATCGGGTCGACGGAAGGGGCGAGCGCATGACCACCGGGCACAAAAAGGCATTGCGGCGGATAGCTGTTGGGTTTCTGGTATCGATCGTCATGACGCTCGTCCTGGCCGGACCGGTGCGCGGTGATACCGGAAGCGCCTCCGGTTCGGGTAGCTCCGGCTCCGCATCCGGTAGTTCCGGCAGTTCCAGCGGTTCCGCTGCCCTGCCGCTGCCGAGTATCGCCGGACTCGGCGCACTTGCCGCGGCCTACACCCAGATCGGCAAACCGTACGAATGGGGCGCCACCGGCCCATTCGCCTGGGATTGCTCGGCTCTGGTCCAGTGGGCATTCCGTCAGGTCGGGGTGAAACTGCCGCGTACCACCTACGAGCAGGCCAAGGTCGGCGCGGTGGTGCCGTTCCCAGCCCTGTCGCTGGGTGATGTCGTAATCCTCAATGACGACGCCTCGCATGTCGGCATCTACGCCGGCTCCGGGCAAATCCTGGATGCGCACGACTGGGGTGTTCCGGTCGGTCTGCATCCACTCCGCGACTTCGACATCTACACCATCCGTCGTTTCTGATCCGGATCGGCCACGTTTCTCCCGGACCAGCATGGTTGCGCTTGGATGGCAACGATGGGGAGCGTGATGGGATCGGGTGTTCCAGCGCCGGCCGACGACGAGGTTGTGATCGTCGCCCATGCCCTAGGCGAACCCGAGCTCAGTCGACGAGCTGGCGCAGCAGCGGCCCGTACTGCGGATGCGCCAGTGCCGAGGCGAATTGCGCGACCAGATAGTCGGCCGGGTTGCCGGTGTCGTACCAGCGGCCCTGGATGACCTGGCCGAAGACCGGGTTGTCGGCGGCGTGCACATTGATCGCATCGGTGAGGTAAACCTCGCCGGTGCGATGTTCGTACCATTGCTCGGTCTGTCTGCGCAGTTCGCAGATGATGCCGGGGGTGACGACATAGCCGCCGATCGCGGCATAGTTCGACGGTGCGTCCTCGGGCTTGGGCTTTTCCCGCAGCCCGGTGATGCGCAGCAGGCCGTTGCCCTGGTCGTCCGCGACAACAGGGACGCCGTAGCGCTGGGATTCGGACGGATCCATCGGCATCAGCGCGAGCACGGGCGCGCCGGTCGCCTCATAGGCGTCGATCAGCTGCTGGGCGCGTGGCACCCCGGCGACGAAGACGTCGTCGGGCCACAGCACCAGCATCGGCTCGTCGCCGAGATTACGGGCGGCATTGAGCACCGGGGTGCCGTTGCCATAGGGCCCGTGCTGATCGAGGTAGGTGATATGCCCGAGCCGGGACAGCTCGCCGACCTCCTCCACCGCGTCGGCGTAGGCGTCCTTGCCGTCGGCGCGTAGTTGGGCCACCAGCGCCGGATTGGGGCGGAAATGGTCCTGGATCAGGGACTTTCCGCTAGTGACCACGATGGTGATATCGGTGATTCCGGATGCGACCAGCTCGCGGACGGTGTGCTCGATGACCGGCTTATCGCCGACCGGCAGCATCTCCTTGGGGATGGCCTTGGTCAGCGGGAGCAGCCGGGAGCCGATTCCGGCGGCCGGTATCACGGCCTTACGGATCTTCATGGTCCGATCATCACATACCCGAGCGGGTCCGAACCGGCGATCCCCAGGCTTGGCCCGGGCATGTCGAGGCGGCAACATTTTGGTATCAGACCTGGTCACGGGTGGTTGGGCAGGGCAGAGAGCCGCGCTCGCTCTGTCGTCGCGCCGCGAAGTTCGATAGCAATCTCGCAGAAATTACTCGGCTGACGTACATCCGGCACCCAGGTTGCCTGTCGTCTTCACAGGTTGACGCGGTGTTGCGCGGTGGGCCGACCTGTCGGTGGGGCGGCGTAGATTCCGGTGCGTGAGCACCGACAACACCGCTGTGGCCGCCGGGGGAGGTGCGGTGGGGTCCGCGTCTGTGCGCACGGCTCGGCGGTGGGTGCTGCATATCGATATGGATGCCTTCTTCGCTTCGGTCGAACAATTGACCCGGCCGACGCTGCGCGGTCGCCCGGTGCTGGTCGGTGGCACCGGTGGGCGCGGTGTGGTCGCGGGGGCGAGCTATGAGGCGCGGGTATTCGGTGCGCGCTCGGCCATGCCGATGCATCAGGCTCGGCGGTTGGTCGGGGTGACCGCAGTGGTGGTGCCGCCGCGCGGTGCGGTCTACAGCGTGGTCAGTGCGCGGGTGTTCGACGCACTGCGCAGCCGGATCCCGGTGCTGGAGACGCTGTCGTTCGACGAGGCGTTCGGTGAGCCCGCCGAGTTGGTGGGCGCGACCGTCGAGCAGGTGCGCGAATTCTCCGAGGGGTTGCGTGCGCTGGTGCGGGAGCGGACCGGGTTGGTCGCCTCGGTCGGTGCGGGCACCGGTAAGCAACTGGCCAAGATCGCCTCCGGTATGGCCAAACCCGATGGGGTACGGGTGGTTTCGCCGGATGAGCAGCAGCAACTGCTGGCCGGGCTGCCGGTGCGCAAGCTGTGGGGGATCGGTCCGGTGGCCGACAGCCGCTTGCGTTCGCTCGGTATCGAGACCGTCGGCGCCTTCGCGGCGCTGCCGGAATCGGAGGCGGTGTCCATTCTCGGCGGCAGCGTCGGCGCGGCGCTGCACCGGCTGGCCCGTGGCATCGACGACCGGCCGGTTGCCGAGCGGGCCGAAGCCAAACAAATCAGCGCCGAGAACACCTATGAGACCGATATCGTCACGCTGGCCCAGCTGCGCCCGGCGATCGAGACGATGGCGGCGGCCGCGCACCGTCGTCTGGAAAAGGACGGGCGGGCGGCACGCACCGTGGTGCTGAAGCTGAAGAAATCCGATATGAGCATCGTGACCAGGTCGTTCACGCTGCCGTACGCGACGGCCGAACTGGCCACACTGACGACGGCGGCGCAGCGCTCGGCCATTGATCCGGCCGAGCTCGGGCCGATCCGGCTGGTCGGAGTGGGTTACGGCGGGCTGTCGACGGTCCGGCAGGAGTCGCTGTTTCCGGAGTTGGATCAGGCGCCGGTCGAGGACGGCGGTGTTTGGGAGGGCGACGCGCCGAACACCGATGGTTGGGGTGCACAGGCGGGGCCGTCCGCGGCTGAGGACAGTGCCATGGAGCTCGGCTTCGGCGCGTCGGTCGGGGCGGTAGGCGTCGAGGTGGGAGTAACCGCGACATCCCCGGTCCCCGCGACCACGCAGCCGAGCGTCGGTGCAGCTCAGGATGATTCGCCGATGCGGAGCGCGACGTTGTGGTATCCCGGACTGGATGTCACGCACCCCGAATTCGGGCACGGGTGGGTGCAAGGCGCCGGGCTCGGGGTGGTTACTGTTCGGTTCGAGACCAGCTCGACAGGGCCCGGTCCGGCGCGTACCTTTGCCGCCGACGACATCAGTCTGTCCCGGGCAGATCCGCTCGGCAGTCTCCGCTGACAGGTAGCCTGGGTCATTCGTGCAGCGTTGCCGATTCGGGTGACGGCTGCCGTTGGTGGAACGACATGTACCTACTCGAACGCAAAGGACGAGCAGTTGAAGCTTCGTAAGACTGGACGCATCGCCATCGTCGCCCTGGCCGTCGTCGCCGCACTCGGCATGACCGCCTGCAGCGATGACAAAGACAGCAAGCCGGCCGCGAAGACCAGTACCAGCGCCCAGGCCTCGGCCAGCGCGAACGCGAACACCAATCTGCCGCCGGTCCCCTCCGTCGCGGAACTGAACACGCAGCTGCAGCGTGCCCTCGATCCGTCGATCCCCAATTCGGAGAAGCTCGACGGCGTGCAGGGCGCCGAGGCCGATCCGGAACTGCCGAATCGACTCGCCGAGGCCGCCAAGAACGCCAATATCAGTGTGACGGTCACCGATGTGACCAGCTTCGGCGACAGCGTCAATGCCAAGGCCAAGGTCGTGCTCAACGGCCAGGAGAACATCGTCGACGTGCCGTTCGTCGCAGAGAACGGCAAGTGGAAGATCCAGAAGGCCTGGGCCTGCACCATGCTGACCAACCTCGGCCAGCAGTCGGCGGCCTGCGGCTGATAGACCAGCTGGCGCGGCCGACCCGGTGTCGGCCGCGCCAGCTGTGTGCTTGCTGAGAATCAATGCCGCACGCCGGCAAGAACTTTCGTTTGAAATAGTTACCGTTAGGATCAGGCCCCGTGGCTGACACGATGGTGTGGGCGGGGCAGCCGTCCGTCGAGGAATCCGAACTCGGGACGGCACAATCGAAGACGCGGAGGGGTTTGGCCGGGCCGATCGCGCTGATCGCGGGCCTGCTGGGTGCACTGTTCGCGGTGGCGGTGCCGCTGCTGCCGGTGCGGGTGGATGCGGCGACGCTGACCTGGCCGCAGGTGGGTTCGGCGCGCAGCATCGAGGCGCCGCTGATCTCCTATGCGCCGCTGACTTTCGACGCCACCTTGCCGTGCACGGCGATCAACCAGCTCAGCGCCAAGGGCGGCACCCTCGCGGCGACCGGACCCGATGGCGCGCCGGACCTCGAGCGCTACGGATTCGTCGCCCGCGTGCACGCCGGGGCCGGCACTCCGGCGCGGCTGGATGTCGTGCTGCGCAATCAGGCATTGCTCAGCGTGCCGGTGGCCGAACTGGTTCCGGGCTGTGAACTCACCGTGCACGCCGACAACACCAGCGCGACCGCCACCCTGGTCGGATTCGAAGCGCCCGGATTCCCGGTGGTGCTCAATGGCGACTACCGGCCGCAGATGGTGGGCATCTTCAGTGATCTGGCCGCGGCCGACGGTGCGCGCGTCACCGCCGAACTCGACACCAGGTTCTCCTCGACGCCCACTCCGGTGAAGCGCGCGGCGATCTGGCTCGCGGTGCTGTGCACGATTGTGGCGCTGGTCGCGCTGTATCGGCTCGACCGGCTGGACGGTCGGCGGGTGCGTCGCTTCCTGCCGCAGCGCTGGTGGACGTTCACGCTGCTGGATGTGGTGGTGCTGGGCACCATGGTGCTCTGGTACTTCATCGGGTCCACCACCTCCGACGACGGCTATCAGTTCGGTATGGCCCGTGCGTCTGGTGTCGCGGGTTACATGGCCAACTACTTCGCCTACTTCGGGGTGCCCGAAAACCCGGTCGGCACACCGTATTACGACCTGATCCGGATCATGACGGAGATCAGCACCGCCAGTCCGTGGGTGCGACTGCCCGCGCTGTGCTGCGGTGTGCTGATGTGGCTGCTGCTCAGCCGCGAGGTGGCGCCCCGGCTCGGGGTCACGGTGCGACGCAACCGCGTCGCGATGTGGACCGGTGCACTCGGCTTCCTGACTATCTGGCTGGCCTATGACAACGGGCTGCGTCCGGAACCGCCGGTCGCGCTGGGACTTCTGCTCACCTGGTGCCTGGTCGAGCGTGCCATCGCCACGCGGCGTTTGCTGCCCGCCGGATTCGCGATCCTGGTCGCGGCCTTCGCCTGTACGGCCGGGCCGTCGGGTGTGATCTGTATCGCGGCGCTGCTGGCGGGCTTGCGGCCGGTCGCGCGAATCATCATGGACCGCACCGGGACTCGGGGATCGTTGCGTGCCCGGGTGGTCGGCTATGCGGTGCTACTCGCCCCGCTGCTGGCCGCCGGTATCGTGGCGCTGGCGATCATGTTCGCCGATCAGCCGTTGGCGGCGATGTTCGAGATGAAGCGGATTCACCACATCGTCGGCCCGGATGTCGAGTGGTTCAACGACTATCTGCGCTATCAGTACCTCTTCCAAGGCGAGACCGACGGCTCGGTCGGCCGCCGGATCGGTGTGCTCGCCATGTTCGCGGGGCTCATCGTGTGTGTCATCGTCCTGCTGCGCAAGGGCGGTCGGATTCCGCTGCTGGCCGCGGGTCCGACCCGGCGCATTCTCGGTGTCACCGTCGGCGCGCTGCTGCTGATCATGGTCACGCCGACCAAGTGGACCCATCACTTCGGTGTGTACGCGGGCGTGGCCGGTGCCGTCGCCATGGTGACCGCGATGGCCGTCGCGCCAAGGGTTTTGCGGGCGCCGCGCTATCGTGCGTTGTTCGCCGCGGTGGTGGCGTTCCTGCTCGCGCTGGTGTTCTCCGGGCCCAACAAGTGGTGGTATGTCTCGTCTTACGGCATTCCGTGGTGGGACAAGCCGCCGGTGATCGCCGGTGTCGAGCTCAACAAACTGTTCCTGCTCGCTGCCGCCGCATTGCTTGCCGTGGCCGCGTGGTGGCATGTACGAGCACCGGAACCCGGTACCCCGCATCGGGTTTCGCGTCTCGCATGGCGGGTGTCGGTGCTGCCCCCGCTGACCATCGCGCTGGCGCTGCTCGTGGTCTGGGATGTCGGCTCCTTCGCCAAGGCGGCTGTGGCCCAGGGGCCCGCGTTCTCGCTGGCGCGCTCGAATATCGAGGCGCTGACCGGGAAGACGGCGGGTCTGGCCGGCCATGTGCTGGTGGAGACCGATCCGAATGCGGGCATGCTGCGCCCGCTGACCGGCGATGCGGTGAGCACGCTGTCGGGTACCGGCACCGGATTCACCGGGGCGGGCGTGGCCGCCGATCTGCGTCCCGACGACGATTCGAGTCCGACCGGCAGTATCGCCGACGCGTTGAGCAGTAAGTCCGCCTCGGAGAACACCGCCGGAACCGCCACCGCCGCACTGCCTTTCGGACTGAACCCGGCGACCACGCCGGTGCTCGGCAGCTACGGCTCCGGTGACGCGGGCCCCGCCGATCTGACCACGGGTTGGTACCGGCTTCCGGAACCCGGTGACCGCAATGGCATTATCGCGCTGACCGCGGCGGGCCGGATCCGCTCGGTCGACGCCGACGGCATCGTCACCCCGGGCCAGACCCTCGAAATCGAATACGGCGCAACCGATTCCGAGACCACCGCGCAGCCCATGGGCAAGGTCACCCCGATCGATATCGGACCGGCTCCGTCCTGGCGCAACCTGCGCGTACCGTTCAGCGAAATCCCCACCGGCGCAGACGTTATCCGCATCGTCGCCGTCGACCGCGACCGCAATCCCAAGCAATGGCTGGCCGTCACCCCGCCGCGGGTGCCCCAGACCAGAACGCTGAACGATGTTGTCGGCTCACAGGTCCCGGTTCTCACCGACTGGATGGTGGGCCTGCAATTCCCCAACCAGCGCCCCTACGACCACCGCGACAATATCGCCGAGGTCCCGGTCTACCGCATCCTTCCGGACCGTCCGGGTGCCGAGATCACCACCCTCTGGCAGAGCCACGACGGCGGCGGCCCGCTGGGCTGGTCCAATATGCTCCTGCGTCCCCGCACCCTGGCCACCTACCTGGACCAGGACTGGCGGCGAGACTGGGGCGAACTCCAACAACTGGTCCGCATCGATCCCGAGGCCGACCCTGCGAAACCCGAAATCACCCAGCAGGACCACTCCGGCCTCTGGACGCCGGGCCACATCAATACGGCGTACTAGCGGTTGATGCTGTTGGTCGCTATGCGGGTGGCCAAGGCGGTCAGGTCGGCGGCGGTGAAGCCCGGGTAGCCGTGTAGGAGTTGACGCCAGTGGTGCGGGATGGCGGTGGCGCCCCAGCGGGCGCCGAGGAGGCCGCCCGCGATGGCGGCGGTGGTGTCGGTGTCGCCGCCCGCGCGGACACAGAGTTCGAGTGCGCGCCGGAGGTGGTCCGGATCGGAGGCGTCGGCGGTGGTGATGGCCCACCAGGCGGTCTGGAGGGCGTGCACGACCCAGCCGTTATTCGAAAAGTCTTGCGGTCCACCGGCTTCGGCCTGGTCGAGCAGGTGGGTCCAGTAGGCGGCGCTCGGCGATGCGTCGACGAACTCGCGGACACCGTCGAAGGTTCCGGTGAGCACGGCGTGCCGGATGGCGTAGGTCCAGATCTTGCAGGCCTCGATCGCCTGCTGGTCGTGATGGGTGAGCGCGCCGATCGCACCGGCCATGCGGACGCATTGGTCCGCTTCGCCGAGATAGGCGAGGGCAACGGGGGCGGTGCGCATCAGCGAACCGTTGCCGCCGGTCTTGCCGTGCAAGGACATTGCCTGCACCTGCATCTCACGGGCCGAGCGCGGGCGCACCGAGAGCACGGCGCGGGTCTGGATGCCGATATCAGGTGGATCGGAATCGAACCATTGGACGAATCCGGCTGCCACCTCGTCGAGATCGATACCGGGCCCCTTATCGGCCGCCAGTGCGATGGCGATCGCCATCGATGTGTCATCGGTCCACTGTCCGGGTGCCCACCGGCACGGCCCGCCACCGATCATCTCGATCGCGACTTGCGGTCCCGGCCACGTGAATTCGTAGCCTGCCCCGAGCGCATCGCCCGCCGCGGTGCCGAGCAGCACACCCGCCGCTCGATCCAGTTGCGCATCGTCCAGCATCAAGAAACCTTCCGCCGCCTGCGGTTTTTCGCGGTCAATGTACCCGAGGACATGGGCTGTTCCGTCCTGTCGAACTCGACAAGCGATCGCGTGGAAAACTGTGCCCTCACCACGAAGCCATAGCTGGGAAGGGCAGATCAGCGACGGTCTGTCGAACTGGCCGGTTCGGGCTGCGTGGTCCTGGCCCGCCGCCGGCCGCGCACCAGCGCGTCGGCGGTGAAAATCGCCAGCGCCGCCCAGATGAGCGCGAAACCGGCCCACCGCGACGCGGGCATCGGCTCATGCGCGACGGCCACACCCCATGCCATCTGCAGCGCGGGCGTGAGGTACTGCAGCAGTCCCATGGTCGAGAGCGGAACCCGTTGCGCGGCAACGGCGAACAGCAGCAGTGGCAGCAGGGTGACCGGACCGGTCGAGATCATCAATCCGGAATGTGCGATGCCACTGGCGAATTCACTACGTCCGGTGACCGCGAATACGATCACGAAGACCAGCGCGAACGGTGCGGCGACCAGCCCCTCGGCCGCGATCCCGTGCAGGGCGTCGAGCGGAATCACCTTCTTCACCAGCCCATAGGTGGCGAATGAGCAGGCCAGCGCGAGCGCGATGAGCGGCGGTCTGCCGTAGTCGACGGTGAGCACGGCGACGGCCACCGCACCCAGCCCGAGCGCCGCCCACTGCGCCCTTGCCAACCGCTCACGGAAGATCAGCACGCCGAACGCCACCGTCACCAGCGGATTGATGAAGTACCCGAGCGCACACTCCACCACATGCCCGGAGGTGACGCCGTAGACGTACACGCCCCAGTTGATCGATAACGCCGCGATGGCCACTGCCGCCATCCGCCAGGTCCGCGGTGCGATTCCGCGCAGCCCACCGAGTTGCCCGGTTATCGCCAGCACCACGAGCACCAGCACCAACGTCCACAGAATCCGCTGCGCCACCACCTCGGCCGGATTCGCGAAGGCCAGCAAACCGAAGTACGCCGGAAACAGCCCCCAGATCAGAAATGCGCCCGTACCGAACACAACACCCGGGACCGCCCTGCTTCGCTGCACCCTACCGACGGTAGTTCTCGGTAGCCTGGCGGTCATGTCGATTACCGTGCCCCATACGGCCGTCACCGGGCTGACCGCGGCGGAGGTCGAGCAACGTCGCCGCGACGGGCTGACCAATGACGTGCCGGACCGGGCGAGCCGATCCGTACGCGACATCGTCCGCGCCAATGTCTTCACCCGGATCAATGCCATCCTCGGTGTGCTGTTCATCCTGGTGCTGGCGACCGGCTCGATCATCGACGGCATGTTCGGCCTGCTGATCGTCGCCAATAGCGCGGTCGGCATCATCCAGGAGGTCCGCGCCAAGCGCACCCTGGACCAGTTGGCCATTGTCAGCCAGGCCAAGCCGGCCGTGCGCCGCGACGGACAGTCGCACGAGGTGGCGCCGAAGGAGGTCGTGCTCGACGATCTGATCGAGCTCGGCCCCGGCGACCAGATCGTGGTCGACGGCACGGTCGAGGAGTCCGCACTGCTCGAAATCGACGAATCACTGCTCACCGGCGAGGCCGATCCGGTGGACAAGCCGATCGGCGCGTCGGTGATGTCGGGCAGCTACGTCGTCTCCGGTTCCGGCAGCTACCGTGCGACGAAGGTCGGCCGCGATGCCTACGCCGCCAAGCTGTCCGAAGAGGCGAGCAAGTTCACGCTGGTCAAGTCCGAATTGCGCAGCGGTATCGACACCATCCTCAAGGTCATCACCTATCTGTTGATCCCGGCAGGTCTGCTGAGCATCTACAACCAGCTGTTCTCCAGTAAGGAGTCCTGGCGGCCCGCGGTCACCGGTATGGTCGCGGCGCTGGTGCCGATGGTGCCCGAGGGTCTGGTGCTGATGACCTCGGTCGCCTTCGCGGTCGGTGTGGTGCGACTCGGCAGGCGCAAATGTCTGGTGCAGGAGTTGCCCGCCATCGAGGGCCTGGCCCGCGTCGATGTGGTGTGCGCGGATAAGACCGGCACGCTCACCGAGAACGGGATGCGCCTGTCGGATATCAAGACGCTCGCCACGTTCGACGACGCCGAGGTACGACAGGCCTTGGCCGCCATGGCCGCCGACGATCCGCGCCCGAATGCGAGCGTGCAGGCCATCGGTGAAGAGCTCACCGACAAACCGAATTGGCAGCACACCGCGGTCGCGCCCTTCTCCTCGGCGAAGAAGTGGAGTGGGTTCTCCTACGGCGAGCACGGCGACTGGCTGCTCGGCGCGCCCGACGTGCTGCTCGACCCGAGTTCCGAAGATGCCCGTATCGCAGAGGAACTCGGCTCCTCGGGCCTGCGCATTCTGCTGCTCGCGCGCAGCGACCGTCCGGTCGACGCCGCCGACGCACCCGGCGTCGTCGACCCCGCGGCCCTGGTCGTACTCGAGCAGAAGGTGCGCCCCGATGCCCGCGAAACCCTCGATTACTTTGCCAGCCAGCAGGTTTCGATCAAGGTGATCTCCGGCGACAATGCCGTCTCGGTCGGTGCGGTCGCCTCCTCGCTCGATCTGCGCGGCGGTGATCACGCGGTCGACGCCCGCGAATTGCCCGAGGACCGTGCCGCACTCGCCGATGTGCTCGAACGTGAGACCACTTTCGGCCGGGTGCGCCCCGATCAGAAGCGAGCCATGGTGGGCGCTTTGCAATCTCGCGGCCACACCGTCGCTATGACCGGTGACGGCGTGAACGATGTACTGGCGCTGAAGGATTCCGATATCGGTGTGGCCATGGGTTCGGGCAGTCCGGCCACCCGCGCGGTCGCCCAGATCGTGTTGTTGGACAACAAGTTCGCCACACTGCCGTATGTGGTCGGCGAGGGCCGCCGGGTGATCGGCAATATCGAGCGGGTCTCGAATCTGTTCCTCACCAAGACCGTGTACTCGGTGCTGCTCGCCTTCCTGGTCGGCCTCGCCGGTGTCGGCTCGCAGATCTTCGACTACGAACCGATCGGATATCCGTTCCTGCCAAGGCATGTCACGATCGCGGCCTGGTTCACCATCGGCATTCCGGCCTTCATCCTCTCGCTGGCTCCGAACAATGAGCGCGCCCGCTCCGGATTCGTCTCGCGCGTCATGCGTTTGGCGATTCCATCCGGTGTGGTGATCGGCATCGCCACCTTCGTCGCGTATCTGATCGCCTATGCGGGACCGCATGCCACCCCCGAGCAGAAGGAGCAGGCGGGCACCACCGCACTCATCACCCTGATCATGATCGCGGTGTGGGTCCTGGCCATCGTGGCCCGGCCGTACGTGTGGTGGAAGGTGGTGCTCATCGGCGCATCGATCCTCGCCTATGTGCTGTTGTTCACAATCCCGTTCACCAGGCATTTCTTCAAACTCGACCCGTCGAATATCGAGCTCACCACCGCGGCGTTCATCTGCGGCGCTGTCGGCATCGTGCTCGTCGAGGCCGCCTGGTGGATCGCCGCGGCAGTTCAGGGCGAGAAGCACACGCTACTTCCGAGCTCACCGGGCGGGGGCGCCTGAACAACTGGACGCCTGACCCGCCGCGCCACGAGATACCTTGTGCGAAGCGATCATTCAGGGTTGGAGTACCTTCTCGACTATGGAGGTACTGCTGCATCAGATCGACGCGTTCGCCGACGCACCGTTCTCGGGCAACCCGGCCGCGGTCATGCCGCTGTCGACATGGTTGCCGGACGAGCTGTTGCAACATCTGGCCGAGGAGAACAACCTCGCCGAGACCGCCTTCTACACCTCGCAATTACCCGTCGAGGCGGGCGGTCCACCCGGGGAGTGGCCTGCCGTCCACCTGCGCTGGTTCACCCCGACCCGGGAGGTCGATATGTGCGGCCACGCGACCATGGCGACGGCCGCGCAGATTCTCGAGGACATCCATCCCGGCGAGGACCGGGTGAGCTTCTTCACGCGCAGCGGCTGGCTACACGTCGACCGCACCGATGACGACGAATACGTACTCGACCTACCCGCGCTGGAATCCAAGGAGGTCGCGCCCGATCCCGCGCTGGTCGATGCACTCGGCGTCCGCGCGGTGCGTGCCTACACCGGATTCGACGAGGTCATCGTGGTGGGTTCCGAACGTGAAGTGCGCGAGGCACGGCCGAATTTCGCGGCCTTCCCGCCGCTGGCATTCGACGCGGTGATCACCGCACCCGGCGATACCGTCGATTTCGTCTCCCGGGTCTTCGGTCCGGACCTCGGCGTGGTCGAGGACCCGGTCACGGGATCGGCGCACGCACAGCTGGTTCCGCTGTGGAGCCGCGAATTCGGCCGCGCCGAACTCAGCGCCCGTCAGCTGTCCCGGCGCGGTGGCAGGCTGCGCTGTGAACTCGCGGGCGACCGGGTACTGCTCATCGGCCGCTGCCGCCGGTACCTGGATGGTGTTGTGGCACTGCCGGACGACGGTTACTGATCCGGGACGGCGCCGTCATCCGTACCGGGCAGCGCGATGTCCTCGTACTCCGGCAGCAGCGGAACGATCGCGAAACTGGTGGCGACCGCATCGGCGGGCAGAGCCTGTACCGCGCGGATTCCGTTCTGGGCCGCCAGCTCTCGGAGTTGGGGCAGCGTTCCGCGGACGACGAGACCGACGGTGCAAGCGCACCCGGCGCGCAGCCGTCCCGCCGACACCGCGTTGATGCGGTCGGTGCGTTCGTCGGCCGCGTGCTGAGCCAGTAGCTGCCAGGCGGCGTTATCGGCGGATGCCACGGCTACCGCATCTCCCGCGGGCAGTTGAACCGTGACGATCGGGGTGTTCACCCGCGGGATCGACACATGGTGGCTTGCCGTGGCAATGCGCAGGCCGCCACTGTGCGCCGGAATCTGATCCGGGGTGAGGGGTTCGGTGAACGAGACCAGGGCCCAGTGCTCCTCGGTATCCGAACCCGACAGCGAATCCTGTGCCCGCGCAAGATAATCCGCCACATGCTCACCCCGTTCCGGCCCGAGCCGGTCGGTCGAAATGCCGGACGGTCGCGGGGGATTCAGCACACCGAGCACCACGATCAGCACGACGAAGCCGACCGCCCCGACGGCAATGGCAATGCGGCGCAATGTTTCAGGCATTGCGCAACACGTCGAGTGCGTTCTTCAGATCATCCGGATATTCGCTGGTGATCTCCAGATACCGGCCGTCGGCCGGATGGTTGAATCCCAGCGAACGCGCGTGCAGCCATTGCCGTTCCAGCCCCAGCCGCTCCGCCAGCCGCGGATCCGCGCCATAGGTGAGATCACCGCAGCAGGGGTGCCGGATCGCGGAGAAATGCACCCGGATCTGGTGGGTGCGCCCGGTTTCCAGATGAATATCGAGCAGGCTGGCCGCCTGGAACGCCTCGACGGTGTCGTAGTGGGTAATGCTCGGGCGTCCGTCCGCGGTGACCGCGAACTTCCAGGCATCGCCGCGGGCCCGGCCGATCGGCGCATCGATGGTGCCGCTGCTCGGATCCGGATGTCCCTGTACCAGTGCGTGATAGCGCTTATCGATGGTGCGCTGTTTGAATGCGCGCTTGAGCACCGTGTACGCGTGTTCGGACTGCGCGACCACCATCACCCCGGAGGTGCCGACATCGAGCCGGTGCACAATGCCCTGCCGCTCGTGCGCGCCCGAGGTCGAGATGCGATAGCCCGCCGCGGCCAGCCCGCCGACCACCGTCGGCCCGGTCCAACCGACGCCGGTATGTGCCGCGACGCCGACCGGCTTGTCGACCGCGACGATGTCATCGTCGGCGTAGAGGATCTTCATACCCTCGACCGGCTCGGGCTCGATGGTGAGTTCGCGCTTCGGTTCCGGGAACTCGACCTCCAGCCAGGCACCCGCCACGAGCCGATCCGATTTGCCCGCGGCGACGCCGTCGAGCTGCACCGAACCGTCTTCGGCCAGCGCGGCCACGGCGGTGCGGGAAAGGCCGAGCAACCGAGATAGCCCGGCGTCGACGCGCATCCCGTCGAGCCCGTCGGGTACCGGCATGGTCCGCGTTTCCCTCACGCCTGCACCTCGCTGGCGCTCGGTTCCGGCATGAGCGAAGCCCGCTGTGACATGGTTCGCTCGCTCACGCCGCATTCCCCTTGCTGCTGGCCGCACCGTTGGCGCCGTTGTCCGAGGACTCGTCCGGCTTCGCGGCGGTTTCGGTGGTGGTCTCTTCGGAGTGGTCGTGTCCGGTGCGCGTGCCGTCGGGTTCGAAGCCGAAGACCGTCAGGACCACCAGCAGGATCGCGCCGCACACGATCGAGGAGTCGGCCAGATTGAATACCGGCCACCAGCCGACGGCGATGAAGTCCACCACATGTCCCTGCAGTGGTCCGGGCGCGCGGAACAACCGGTCGACCAGATTGCCGAGCGCGCCGCCGAGCACCATGCCGAGCCCGATCGCCCACCACAGCGAGCGCAGCGTGCGGCCGATACGGATCACCCCGATCACCACGGCCGCGGCGACCAGGGTCAGCAGCCAGGTCATACCGGTGGCCATCGAGAACGCCGCACCCGGGTTGCGTACCAGCGACAATCGCGCGAAATCGCCGATGATCGGCACCGGATCGCCCGGGGTCAGCTCGGCCACGACAATGGTCTTGGTGAGCAGGTCAAGGCCGAGCAATACCGCGGCGATGATCAGCAGCGTGCGTAGCCGCAGCGGTGCGGCGGGCTTCCCCGGATCAGCGGTCGGGGTCGGATTTTTTGCGTCGTCGCTGGATGGCATCGCGCTGTCGGCGGACTTGTCCTCGGGCGGCCGGTCGTCACTCACGCCGACCATCATCTCTCGAGTAACGATTTGCCTGACGCACGCGGTCACCTGCATGTCCCAGCTGACACTCAGGAAGCGGTCGTACTCTGATGCTCGTGACGGTGTTGTCTTCCTCCCACGTACCCCGAATCGCGCGCTCGGGTGTGCTGCTGATGGTGCTCGCGGTCGGATTGTCCGCGTTCGGTGTCGGCTGTAGCGACGGTGCCGAGTCGCGCGTCGAATCCGACAGCACCGAGCCGGTCGGCATCGGCAAGGAAGTGACCGTGCCGATTTCGGCCGCGGTCGCCACCGTCGTCTCGGCGGGTGAAGAGCCGCGGTCGCTGCTGCGTCCCGGCTATCCGGCGGGCACGGTGCAGCAGGTGACGCTGCGCACAGATCACCACATCGAGCAGCAGATCAATGATCAGCCGCCGAGCGATTTCTCCTCACCCGCATTGACGATTCCGATGACAGCGCAAACCGATGGTGACGGCGTCGAGTTGACTCTCGGCACCATTTCCACCCCGGATCCGTCGCTGGCCAAGGCGCTCACCGCCGCCGACGGTTCGCACGCCGGATTCGATATGAGCGAACTCGGCGCGATCACCGCGCTGCGGCTCGCCCCGGCACCGGACACCTCCAATAACGCCCGCGCGGCCTTGGAACAGGCCTTCTACCAGGCGGTCTACCGTTCGATCACCTTTCCCGACCAACCGGTCGGTGAAGGTGCGGTGTGGACGGTGCGGCAGGAGGTCGACGGCGGTGTCGCACTCGATCAGGTGACCACCGCGACGCTGACCAAGCGCGAGGGCGACCGGCTGACCATCGAACTCGAGGTGACCCAGAAACCGAAGTCGCAAGTGTGGTCGCTGCCCAATAATGCGGGCACCCTCGACATCAAGGATTACGTCATGCAGGGTTCGGGCACGATCACGGTCGACCTGGGCCTGCCGCTGCCGGTCGCGGGCTCGATCACCCTCGGCGGACACCAGGCCTACCGCGACCCGCGCAGCGCGAGCATGCTGCAGCAGACGATCAATACGCAGGTCACCTGGAACGAATGAGTCGGTAGCTGTTTGCGCCGATCAGACATGTCGCCCTCCGGTGAGGAATAGGCTCGCACCTGTCCGACAAACGCCTCGATCGGAGGTATCCCATGTCCGATGTGAAACCGATCCCCGAGGGTTATCCGGTGGTCTCGCCGGGATTGGCAATCGATGGGGCCGCTGCCGCCATCGACTTCTACAAGAATATTTTCGGCGCATCGGAACGGATGCGCATGCCTGGTCCGGACGGCAAGATCGCACACTGCGAACTCACGTTCGGCAATTCGCTCATCATGGTCGGCGATCCGGCCCCCGATTTGGATTTCCTCGACCCGAAGACGGTCGGCGGCACGCCGGTCAATCTCTACGTCTATGTCGAGGACGCTGATGCGGCCTTCAGTGCCGCCCTCGCCGCGGGCGCCAAGGAACTCACCCCGATGACCACCCAGTTCTACGGTGATCGCAGTGGTGCGTTCGAGGATCCGTGGGGCCACCGGTGGACGGTGGCCACGCACGTCGAGGATGTGCCGCCGGATGAGATGGACCGGCGGATGGCCGAATTGTTCGGCGGAGCCTGAGCGTTTGTGCGATCAACCGCGCGGTCGGTGTGCCGCGCGGCAGATAGCGCACTGGTTACCCCAGAACGATCGAGTCACCCTCGACGTGAACGGATTTCGGGGCGAGCGGCTGGGTGGCCGGGCCGTTGACGACCGAGCCGTCGAGACCGAATTTGCTGCCGTGGCAGGCACAGTTGATGGTGCCGCCGGAAACCGTCGCGACCTTGCACCCCGCGTGCGTGCAGGTCGAGGACAGGCCGACGAAGGAGCCTGCATTCGGCTGGGTCACCACCACATCGCCCTTGATCACACCGCCGCCGACCGGCACCTCGGCGGTGGAGGCGATGGCATTCGGCTGTCCGGCGGCGACATTCGGTCCGGTCGATCCGGCGCCGGCCTTGGGTGGTTCGGCCGCGGGGGCGTCGGTCTTGCCGTAGGTGGTGCATGCGGTCAGTGCGGCCATGGCGGCCGCCGCCCCGGCGCCCGCGATTACGACGTGGCGGCGGTCGAGGACGAGATCATCGTTGGTCATATCGGACTCCGATCAGAAGGTGATGCCGTTGTGCTGGAAGAACCACAGGGCCGAGGTGAGCCAGAGGCCGGTCAGCCCGGCGAGTACCAGGCCGCCCGCGACCGGAATGATCCAGCCGGGCAGGCCCTTTCGGGTCAGTAGCAGCATCTTGGCGACGAATGCTCCATAAAAGAAGCAACCGAGCAGGGAATGGATGAGTACGCGGTTTTCGTAGTCCTGAAAACCCAAGGCGAACAGGCAATGCACGGCGACCGGGACGGTGACGAGTACGGCGAGTCGGCCCGACCAGACATGCGCGGGTGCGATCCAGGACGGGGTCTTCGGGAAGATCGCGCCGAGCTTGCCGTACATGGTCAGCGCCGAAACCAATTGGAACAGCGCGAGTGCGGTGGCCAGGGTAGCCAGCCAGGTCTTCACCGCGACCGGGCTGGAGAATCCGGCGACATTGATCGAAAAGAACCGTGGCTCATGCTGTTTCGCGTAGACGCCGAGCAGTACCGAAACTGCCGCGCCGACGAGCAGCGGAATGATGATGGCCGCCGCCGACGCTCGGCCCGGATTCACCCGTACCGTCGGCGCTTCTCGATCAGCCGACACTGTCACCACCACTTACCTTGTTCGCGGTTACCTTTTTGCCGTTGACGCTGGCCGTCGCGTCCGGCGCGAGACCGACGGCGGGGGTGGTGGAGCCGTCGGGATTGCGTTGGACGCCGGTGACGCCGCCGTTCGCATCGACGATCCAGCTCTGGCGGGTGCCCGCCTCGCTGTAGACATAGAGTCCGGCGGGTGGTTGCACCGGATTCGCGGTGTAGTTCCACTGCTTGCCGCCGATCCAGAGCGTCCCGCGCACCGCCTTGCCGTCGAAAGTGCCGGTCAGTTTCGCGTCGTCTTTGCCGGTCAGCTGCAAGGACCCGTTCGTCGCCGGACCGCGTAGCCAGGACTCGATGCTCTTGCCGTCACAGGCATAGGCGATGGCCTTGTCGCCCGCGATGGTGATCTCGAGTGTGATGGTGCCGCCGGAGGCCAGTGGGATGGTGCCCACATAGTCGGCCTTGCTCGGAAATGGAACAGCCGCGGTGGTGGTCGGTGTCTGCGTCGTGGCCACGGGTGTGGTTGTGACCACCGCATTCGTATTCGCGGCCGATGGTTCGGTGTCCTTGGACATATTGATGACCAGTAGGACGAGGCCGAGTACGGCCACTGCCGCCAGGGTGAGCCACGGTCCCAGTCGTTTCATAGGGTCTCCTCGATATGCGGCCGCCAGCACCGCTGTTCGAATTGTCTACGTGGCAGACCCGGTGAGCGGTTCAAACGGGGCATTCGCGGACCCCGACCCACGGCGTGTCTCGACTGGGACGTGAAGCGGCGGACCCGGTCCCCCTCATCGCGTGGTGGCCGGGTCCGCCGCTGGGGGGCGGCGCCTATCCGCGGGCGATGGCCTCGAAGACCTTCGGATCGACGAGGGTCGACGTATCGCCGAGTTCTCGACCCTCTGCGACATCGCGGAGCAGGCGGCGCATGATCTTGCCGCTGCGGGTTTTCGGGAGTTCCGGGACGATATGGATCTCCCTCGGTCGGGCAATGGGGCTGATCTCCTGGGAGACAGCGGCTTTCAGTTCACCGATCAGCGCATCGCCGGAATTGTGCGCGCCCGCGGTGAGAATGACGAAGGCGACGATGGCCTGTCCGGTGGTCGCATCGTTCGCGCCGACCACCGCGGCCTCGGCGACCGAGGCATGTCCGACGAGCGCGGATTCGACCTCGGCGGTGGAGATCCGGTGGCCGGACACATTCATGACATCGTCGACCCGGCCGAGTACCCAGAGGTCGCCGCCGTCGTCGAACTTGGCGCCGTCACCGGCGAAATACCAGCCGCGGTCGGCGAATCGGTCCCAGTACGTCTCGCGGAACCGGTCCATATCACCCCAGATACCGCGCAGCATCGAGGGCCACGGTCGATCCAGTACCAGCAGTCCGGAGCGGCCGTGCGCGAGCTCGGCGCCGTCGTCGTCGACGACCTTCGCGGAGATGCCGGGCAGCGGGGTCATGGCCGCACCCGGTTTGGCCGCCGTCACACCGGGCAGCGGGGAGATCATGATGGCGCCGGTCTCGGTCTGCCACCAGGTATCCACGATGGGCATCCGATTGCCGCCCAATACCTCTCGGTACCAGCGCCAGGCTTCCGGATTGATCGGTTCGCCGACGCTGCCGAGCAGTCGCAGTGAGGACAGGTCGTGCGCGTCCGGAATCTCGCGACCCCACTTCATGAAGGTCCGCACCAGGGTGGGCGCGGTGTAATAGATGGTGACGCCGTACTTTTCGATGATGTCGAAATGCCGGTGCTCATCGGGGGAGTTGGGGGTGCCCTCGTAGACGACCTGGGTCGCGCGGTTGGCCAGCGGTCCGTAGACGATGTAGCTGTGTCCGGTGACCCAGCCGATGTCGGCGGTGCACCAGTAGACGTCTTGTCCCGCTTTGTGATCGAAGACGTTGTGGTGGGTGTAGGCGGCCTGGGTGAGGTAGCCGCCGGTGGTGTGCAGGATGCCCTTGGGTTTTCCGGTGGTGCCGGAGGTGTAGAGGATGAACAGCGGGTGCTCGGCGTCGAAGGCCTGCGCCTCGTGATCGGGGGATGCGTCGGTGACGGTGTCGTGCCACCACAGATCGCGGCCCTCGGACCACGGCACCTCGATGTTGGTGCGCCGCACCACGAGTACGTGCTCAACGGTGTGCTCGCCATCGGCAAGCGCCTCGTCGACGGCGGCCTTCAGCGGTGCGGCGGTACCGCGCCGCCACTGCCCGTCGGTGGTGATCACCAGTCGGGCCCCGGCATCGTCGACCCGCTGGCGCAGGGCAGTCGGTGAGAATCCGGCGAAGACCACCGAATGGGTGAGCCCGAGCCGGGCGCAGGCCAGCATGGCGACGATCGCCTCCGGCACCATCGGCATGTAGATGGCGACTCGATCGCCGGCCCGCAGCCTTAGCTCGGTGAAATAGTTTGCCGCCCTTGATACTTCGGCGAGCAACTCGCCGTAGGTGATATCGCGAGAGTCGCCCGGTTCGCCCTCCCAGTGGATGGCCACCTGCTCGCCGTATCCGTCGACTACATGCCGGTCCACGCAGTTGTAGGCGACATTGAGTTTGCCGTCGACGAACCATTTCGCGACCGGCGCGTCGCTCCAGTCGAGGACCTGGGTCCACGGCTGATGCCAGTGCAACCGCCGAGCCTGTTCGGCCCAGAACTCCAGCTGATCGGCGGCGGCGCGATCGTACAGTGCCGCATCGGCATTGGCGCTCGCGGCGAATGCCGCATCCGGCGGGTAGGTGGTCGGGTCGGTGGTTGCACTGGTCAACTCGATCTATCCTCTCGAAACAACAAGGGTGGCAAGCTCAGTCGGATGTGGTCAGTGCACGACCGCCTTCTCGGCGCCGACACCGGTGAGCGAGCGAACCTCCATCTCGGCCTGCTTCGCCGGATTCTCCGGCTTGCGGCCGCCGAGGAAGGTGCCGACCACACCGAGTACGAAAGCCAGTGGGATGGAGACGATTCCCGGATTCGACAGCGGGAACCAATCGAAATCCGAGCCCGGAATCATCGAGGTCTTCGTCCCGGATACCGCGGGGGAGAACACGATCAGCACAATGGTCGAGATCAGGCCGCCGTACATGCTGAAAAGGGCGCCGGTGGTGTTGAACCGCTTCCAGAACAGCGAGTACACGATGGTCGGCAGATTCGCCGCCGCCGCGACCGCGAAGGCCAGCGCCACCAGGAAGGCGATGTTCTGGCCGTTGGCCAGGATGCCGAGGCCGATGGCCAGCGCACCGATCACCACCGCGGTGATCCGGGATACCCTGACCTGCTTGTTCTCGTCGACCTGCCCCTTCTTGAGCACGCTCGCGTAGATATCGTGCGCGAACGATGCCGATGCGGTGATGGTCAGGCCCGCGACGACCGCGAGGATGGTGGCGAAGGCGACCGCGGAAATAACGCCGAGCAGGATTACGCCGCCGAGTTCGAAGGCCAGCAGCGGCGCCGCCGAATTCTGCCCGCCGGCCGCGGCGAGAATGCGATCCGGTCCGACAATGGCGGCCGCACCATAACCGAGCACCAGGGTGAACAGGTAGAACGCACCGATAAGGCCGATCGCCCAAACCACCGAGCGGCGTGCCTCTTTCGCGGTCGGCACGGTGTAGAAGCGCATCAGCACATGTGGCAGACCCGCGGTGCCGAGCACCAGCGCCAGGCCGAGCGAGACGAAGTTCAGCTTGGAGGTCGCGCTGCCGCCGTACTGGGCGCCGGGAGCGAGCACGTCACGGGCGGCCACGCCCTTGGTCTTGGAGCCGTGCACGGCATCCTGTGCCGAGCCGAGGATGTCGGAGAAGTTGAAGCCGAACTTGGCGAACACCATCACCGTCATCAGCGCCGCGCCGGTAATGAGCAGCACCGCCTTGATGATCTGCACCCATGTGGTGCCCTTCATGCCGCCGACCAGCACATACACGATCATCAGCACGCCGACGACGGCAATGACGATGCTCTGTCCGGTCTTATCGGAGATATCGAGCAGCAGCGCGACCAGACCGCCCGCGCCCGCCATCTGCGCAAGCAGATAGAACAGTGAGACCGCGAGGGTGGTCAGCGCGGCGGCGGTGCGAACCGGGCCTTCTTTCAGTCGGAAGCTCAGCACATCCGCCATGGTGAATTTCCCGGTGTTCCTGAGCATTTCGGCGACCAGCAGGAGTGCGACCAGCCAGGCCACCAGGAAGCCGATCGAGTACAGGAACCCGTCGTAGCCGTATACCGCGATGGCGCCGGCGATGCCGAGAAAGCTTGCTGCGGAAAGGTAGTCGCCCGCGATGGCGATGCCGTTCTGCGGGCCGGAGAAGCCGCGGCCGCCGGTGAAGTAGTCGGCGGCGGTGCGGTTATTGCGGCTGGCCCGGATCACCACGATCATCGTGATCGCCACGAACAGGCCGAAAATGGCGATATTCGCGGCGGGATTGCCGACCTTCTCCGCGGCGGAAAGATATTGCGCGCTCACGCCTGGTCTCCCTCGAGGTAGTTACGGATCGACGCGGCGCGCGGATCCAGTTCCTTATTGGCGAACCGGACATACAGCCAGGTGATCACGAACGTCGAGACGAATTGCCCGAGGCCGAGCAGCAGGCCGAGATTGATATTGCCGATGACCTGGGTGGCCATGAAGTCGTGGGCGTAGGCGCCGAGCAACACATAGCTCAGGTACCAGACCAGGAACAGTGCGGTCATCGGAAAGATGAAGCGGCGCAACCGGCTTCGCAATTCCTGGAACTGGGGACTCGACTGGACGGCGGCGAAATCCTCCGCTGTCGGCGTGCGCCGCGGTGGCGTGCCCTCTTTGTCGAGGTCGATACTGGTCATCGCAGGGTCCTAGCGTGTGACGTGACTTACTATCCGCCGACCATAAAGGGACCCTCGTGAGGGATTCATGATGTGGCGTGGATCACTCTGTGAAGGCGCCGGTTTGTGCGGTGAACGGTCGGCTGGCCGCGACGAACGGTCAGCGGCTGAGCCCGATGGCACGCTCCCGGTCCGCCCCCATACCCAGCCGCTCCGGCGCGTGCATTCGGACGAAGATGCGCCCGATCGTCCGGCCGCTCTGACCGCGTGTAAGCACGCTGACCAGGATCATCGATGCGAATGCCAGCGGTACGCTGAGCGCTGCCGGATAGCCGAGGACGGCCGCGAGCCAGCCGTCTGCGAGCTCGTCGGAGATGCCGCCGGTCACCGAAACCGCGGTCGCGCCGCCCGCTGCCAGACCGCCCACGATCAGTCCGGTGGCCGCGCCCTTTGCCGTCAGGCCGCGCCACCAGATGCCGAGCACGAGCAGCGGACACAGTGTCGAGGCCGCGACCGAAAAGGCAAGGGCGACAGTGCGGGACAGATCCAGCGAGACCACCATGATCGAAACACCAAGGGGCACGGCACCGGCGAATACCGCGGCTGCCCGGAAGTCGCGAATCCGTCCACGCAGCATATCTGTGCTGAGCACACCCGCGATGCTGACCAACAACCCGGACGAAGTGGAAAGAAACGCCGCGATCGCACCTGCCGCGGCCAGTGCCGCCAGTAGTTGTCCCGGCAGGCCCGCCAGCACTGATCCGGGCAGCAGCACCACCGCGGCGTCGGAGGTGCCGGTGATCAGCAACTGCGGCACGTACAGCCGCGCGAAGACCCCCAGCAGAATGGGGAAGAGGTAGAACACCCCCACCAGGCCGATCACCGCGAGTGCGGTCGTGCGCGCCGCGCGGCCATCGGGATTCGTATAGAACCGCACCAGTACGTGCGGAAGTCCCATCGTGCCCAGAAAAGTGGCGATGATCAGCGAATACACCTGGTAGGTGGGATGGGTGCCGCCGAATCCGCCGCCGGGCGCCAGCCAGGCCGCACCGTCCGTCGGCGCTCCGGCCACCACCGGGACGGTGGAGCCCGCCTCCAGGGTCAGTTCGGTGCCCGCCGCCAGTTCGTGTGCGCCGGGTGTGAGCAGGACCGGACCGTCCACCGTGCGATCGTCGAGCGTTCCGGTGATCGAAACCTGTTGCGGTGCACTGACCTGCACCACCACCGCGGTGCTGACATCCACCGTGGTGCGCTCGGCGACCACCGGGGGAGCGGGGGTGCCGAGTTCGCGATCCTCGGCCAGGAAATGTCCGAGCAGCACCAGCGCCGGAATCGCCACTGCGGTCAGCTTCAGCCAGTACTGGAAGGCCTGCACCAGCGTGATCGACCGCATGCCGCCGCCGGCCACATTCGCGATGATGATCGCGCCCACCGCCACCGCTCCGACCCATGTCGGCACATTCAGCAGTATGTGCAGCGTGAGCCCCGCGCCCTGGAACTGCGGAATGAGATACACCCCGCAGACCAGCACCACCACGACCGCCGCCAGCCTGCGCAGCCGCAGCGAGCCGAGTCGGAACTCCGCGAAATCGGGCACGGTGTAGGCGCCCGACCGGCGCAGCGGCGCGGCGACGAACAGCAGTAGTCCGAGATATCCGGCGGTGAACCCGACCGGATACCAGAGCGCGTCCGCGCCGTATTTCGCGATCAGCCCCGCGACCCCGAGAAATGAAGCGGCCGAGAGGTATTCGCCGGAGATCGCCGCCGCATTCCAGCGCGGCCCGACGCTGCGTGAGGCGACCAGGAAGTCGGAGGTGGTGCGCGCCAACCGAACACCGTAGACGCCGATCGCGACCGTGGCGAGGGCGGCGAACAGCAGCGCGAGCACCGTGAGAGCTGGGGCCGTCGCCGTGTTCACGGCATGCCCCGATCTGTTCCGGCATCCGGTCGGCAGTGCTGGTGCGCGGCAGCGGCCGGTGATGTGGCACGACCCCTTTCCTCGCCGCCGACCGAGTCGCCGCCCATTCGGCATGTCGCGGCGCATGGATACACCGCCGAGCGGTGGTGCGCGAGCTGTGTTGCGGCGCGGAACATCCGGTCAGTCCTCGGCCAATTCCAGGAAGTCCTGCTCATTGCGTTCGGCGAGCCGGACATAGAGCAGCCCGACGCCGTACAGCACCGGGTACACCGCGACACCGAGCAGTAGCCACGGCAGCCGCACCCCGAGCAGAACGAACGATCCCACCGACCCGAGCCGGAAAAGCATCGGGAGCGAACACAATACGAGCACCATGACCAGCCCGACCCGCACCGCCAACCCCAACTGCGCGCGAATCAGCCCGCCGATCAGCGCCTCGCCGATCTCGGTCTGCTCGACCACCTCCGTGCGGGTCCGCACGCGTCGCGCACCGCGGCGTTCGGCGAGCACGACGCGCTGTCTGGTCGGACGCTGCGGAGTGGTCACGGATTCGTCCACTGCTGTCGCGGCCCGTGCACCAGCCGTTGCTTCAGCTCCCGCACTTGCCGACGGCTGACCGGCAACTCCACCGCCGCGGCACTGCCGTCGGCCCGCAGCCGCACCACCGTTCCGGTGCCGACCGTGCGCAGCCCGGTCACCAACCGCAGCGCCACCAGATAAGACCGGTGCACCCGCAGGAATCCGGCGTTCTCCCACCGAGATTCCAACGCCGACAATGGAATCCGCACCAGATGCGAGCCGCCGCTGGTGTGCAGTCGGGCGTAATCGCCCTCCGCCTCCACCCAGCTGACACTCGACCGGTGTACCAGCGTGGTGACCCCACCCAGCTCGACCGGAATCACCTCATTGGGGTCGGTGCGCGGGGCCGTGACGGCCGGGGACGGTGTCGCGCGTGCCGTGACGATCCGCCGCACCGCCTCCGCCAATCGCGCCTCTCGCAGCGGTTTGAGCAGATAGTCCACCGCACCCAGATCGAAGGCCGCGATCGCCTGGTCATCGTGGGCCGTCACGAACACCACTGCGGGCGGGTTCGCGAACTCGGACAGGATGCCGGCCAATTCCATGCCGTCCAGCCCGGGCATATTGATATCGAGGAATACCGCATCGATCGGATGCGCCCGCATCAGCCGCAATGCACTGGTCGCATCGCTGGCGTTGTGGATTTCACCGACCCCCGGCTGCGCGCGCAGCAAATACACCAGCTCGTCCAGAGCGGGCTTCTCGTCGTCCACGGCGAGCACACGCAGTGCGGCGGCGGACTGGTCGGTGGTCCGGGTCACAGTCGTTCCATCGTAAGCGGAGCCTCTTCCCCGTCGACCCGGATGTCGACACCGGGCTTCGCGCACGTTCGTCGGTGGAGACGTGCGGTCGCGCGGGAGCCGGGTGCCGTGCGGAGCAGGCGTGTGTGGTCAGGCCTGGATGCCGGCGCGGAACTTCGGGACGCGCAGGCTCACCTTGGTGCCTGCGCCGGGGGCGGTCTCCACGATCAGGCCGTAGTCATTGCCGAAGGTCGCCCGCAGCCGGTCATCGACATTGGCCAGGCCCACATGCGCGGATTCGCCGGAACCCGCTGGGCCGGTACCGGTTTCGATGGCATCGAGCGCACCGGAGCGCAGCAGATCCGGATCCATCCCGATTCCGTCGTCCTCGACGCTGATCACACAGTCGGTACCCGCATCGGTCGCGACGATGGTGACCGTGCCGCCGCGCGTCGCCCCGGCCAAGCCGTGCCGAACCGCGTTCTCCACCAACGGTTGCAGCGCCAGGAAAGGCAGTACGACGCCGAGCACTTCCGGCGCGATCTGCAACCGCACCTGCAAGGCATCACCGAACCGGGCGCGTTCCAGCGCCAGATACCGCTCGATATTGCGCAGTTCGTCGGAGAGCAGCGTGAATTCGCCCGCGGCACGGAAGGAATATCGGGTGAAGTCCGCGAACTCCAGGATCAGCTCGCGCGCCCGATCCGGATCGGTACGTACAAAGGACGCGACGGTATTGAGCGCGTTATAGATGAAATGCGGGCTGATCTGGGCGCGCAACGCGCGCACCTCGGCCCGATCGAGGCGGGCCCGCGAGGCGTCCAGTTCCGCCAATTCCAGCTGTCCGCAGGCGTATCGCGCCACCTCCGCGACCGCACCCAGCCGCCCGGGCTCCGGCTTCCCGGTGGTCACCACCCCCAAAGCCCCTGCCACCCCGCCATTTTCGATGAGCAGCGGCTGCGCGATGAGGGTTCGCCCGGCATGTTCACCGCGACCAGGCCCCGACACCAGCACTGGCCGCTCGGTCGCCACCGCCCGCCTGGCCGCATCGGCGAACGGCTCGGCCAGATCCGAATGCGGCCCGTCCCAAGCCAGCAGCGTGCCATCCGGATCGGCGACGCCCAACGCGTCGGCGCCGGTGAGTGTCCGCAGATGCGGCGCGGCCTCCTGGGCGGACCGATCGTTCAACCCCTGCCGCAACGGCCGCGCGGCCAGTGACGCCGTATGCAGTGCGCTGTACACCGCTCGCTCTGCCGGAGTGGTCACCACTCGTCGGGTTCGAGACCAGACCAGCAGTGCGCCGACGATCAATACCGCCCCGGCCACCGCCGCGACAACGGCGGTCGTCATCGCGCGCTCACCGAACGTCTCCGCCGCAGCCACCTCATCGCCTGATTATCGCGGCGGTCCCACCGAATCCGCGCCCAACAGTGCCGATCGGCCCGACAGCACCAGCAGAATCAGCGCCGATCGGTCCTACAGCACCTGCAGAATCCGCGCCAGGCAGCGCCGATCGAACTGACGGCACCACCAGAATCCGCATCTCGCTGGGGCCGGTTGCCGACATGCGGAGCCCAGGGCCCTACCGGATACAGTCGTGTCCATGACCGCGGGCTACTCCGGGACGCCGCTGGCGAAGAAGATCGGAATCAAATCCGGCAACCGTGTAGTGCTGCGGCATGCGCCCGCAGGCTGGCAGATTCCGGATCTACCACCGGACGTCGCGATCGCCGCCGAGGAGCCCGAGTCCGCGGACGTCGTCCTCGCCTTCTTTCGCGAACTCGCCGACCTGGCCGACGAGGCCCCGGAACTGGCTGCCGGACTGAGGCAGGGCGCGATGCTGTGGATCGCCTGGCCGCGCAAGGCGGGCGGGCACGTCAGCGATATCGCCGAGCACGATCTGCGCGAGCTGCTGCTGCCCATCGGCGTCGTCGATGTCAAGGTGGCCGCGCTCGACAACGATTGGTCGGGTTTGAAATTCGTCTGGCGCAAGCGCGCTTGATCGAGGGCTCGCGTAGTGTCGAGCGATCCGCGAACCACCCCACTGTCGCGGAAATCGGACAGCCGCAATGCTGGGTCGCGAGACGCGCCGGTGATCTTCACCACCGACACGCCGAGCACCTGCGTCAGCCCGGCGCGGGAAGCCGAACTCGTCGGTGGGGACCCCTAGAATCGCTACACCAACCCCCGTCGAGACCTTGGGAGGAAGGACCGTCTTGGCCGCCTCGTCCGGATCGTTCGTTCACCTGCACAACCACACCGAGTACTCGATGCTCGATGGTGCGGCCAAAATCTCTCCGCTGTTCGCCGAGGCGAACCGGCTGGGAATGAACGCGGTCGGGATGACTGACCACGGCAATATGTACGGGGCTTCGGAGTTCTACAACTCCGCCAAGAAGGCCGGTATCAAGCCGATTATCGGCATCGAGGCCTACATCGCGCCGGGTTCCCGGTTCGATACCAAGCGCGTGCAGTGGGGTGATCCCAGCCAGAAGGGCGACGACGTCTCCGGTTCCGGCGCCTACACGCACATGACCATGGTCGCGGAGAACGCGACCGGCCTGCACAACCTGTTCAAGCTGTCCTCGCTCGCCTCGCTGGAAGGTCAGCTCGGCAAGTGGGCGCGCATGGACGAGGAGATCATCGCCGAGCACGCCGCCGGCATCATCGCCACCACCGGCTGCCCGTCGGGTGAGGTGCAGACCCGCCTGCGCCTCGGCCACGACCGCGAGGCCCTGGAGGCCGCGGCCAAATGGCAGGAGATCTTCGGACCGGACAATTTCTTCCTCGAGATCATGGACCACGGCCTGTCCATCGAGCGCCGGGTCCGTGAGGGGCTGCTCGAGATCGGCAAGAAGCTCGGGATCCGGCCGCTGGCCACCAACGACTGCCACTACGTCACCAAGGACGCCTCGACCAACCACGAGGCGCTGCTGTGCATCCAGACCGGTAAAACACTCAGTGACCCAACGCGTTTCAAGTTCGACGGTGACGGCTACTACCTGAAGTCCGCGGAGGAGATGCGGGCGATCTGGGATATGGAGGTGCCCGGCGCCTGCGATTCCACCCTTTTGATCGCCGAGCGGGTGCAGTCCTACGACGAGGTGTGGCAGCACCGCGACCGGATGCCGATCTTCCCGGTGCCCGATGGCCACGACCAGGCCAGCTGGCTGCGCCGCGAGGTCGACCTCGGGCTGCGTCGCCGCTTCCCGGACGGCGCGCCCCAGGATTATCTGGACCGCGCCCAGTACGAGATCGGCGTCATCTTGGAGATGGGCTTCCCGGCCTACTTCCTCGTCGTCGGCGACCTGATCAACCACGCCCGCGAGGTCGGCATCCGCGTCGGTCCCGGCCGTGGTTCGGCGGCCGGTTCGCTGGTCGCCTACGCACTCGGTATCACCAATATCGACCCGATTCCGCATGGTCTGCTCTTCGAGCGCTTCCTGAATCCCGAGCGCGTCTCGATGCCCGATATCGATATCGACTTCGACGATCGCCGCCGCGGTGAGATGGTCCGCTACGCGAGTGAGAAGTGGGGCGGCGACCGGGTCGCCCAGGTCATCACCTTCGGCACCATCAAGACCAAGGCCGCCATCAAGGACTCGGCGCGAGTGCTGTTCGGCCAGCCCGGATTCGCCATCGCCGACCAGATCACCAAGGCGCTGCCGCCGCCGATCATGGCCAAGGACATCTCGGTATCCGGTATCACGGACCCGGAGCACGAGCGGTACAAAGAGGCCGCCGAGGTTCGCGAACTCATCGCGAGCAATCCGGATGTCGCGAAGATCTACGAAACCGCGCGCGGCCTCGAGGGCCTGATCCGCAATGCGGGTGTCCACGCCTGCGCGGTCATCATGTCCTGTGATCCGCTCACCGATGCGATCCCGGTCTGGAAGCGGCCCCAGGACGGTGCGCTCATCACCGGCTGGGACTATCCGTCGTGTGAGGCCATCGGCCTGCTGAAGATGGACTTCCTTGGCCTGCGCAACCTGACCGTGATCGGCGACGCGCTGGAGAACATCCAGGCCAACCGCGGCATCGACCTGGATATGGACCGGCTGCCGCTCGACGATTCGCGCACCTACGAATTGCTTTCGCGCGGTGACACGCTCGGCGTATTCCAGCTCGATGGTGGGCCCATGCGTGATCTGCTGCGCCGCATGCAGCCGACCGCGTTCGAGGACATCGTGGCCGTCGGCGCGCTGTATCGCCCCGGCCCGATGGGCATGAACGCGCACAACGATTACGCCGACCGCAAAAACGACCGCCAGGAAGTCAAGCCGATCCATCCGGAGCTGGAGGAGCCGCTCAAGGAAATCCTCGGCGAAACGTACGGCCTGATCGTCTACCAAGAGCAGATCATGCACGTCGCGCAGAAAGTGGCCGGCTACTCCCTCGGTCGAGCAGATATTCTGCGCCGCGCGATGGGTAAGAAGAAGGCCGAGGTGCTGGCCGCGGAGTTCGAGGGCTTCGAGGAGGGCATGCAGGCCAACGGATATTCCAAGGCGGCCATCAAGGCGCTGTGGGACACCATCCTTCCGTTCGCCGGTTACGCGTTCAACAAATCGCACGCCGCCGCCTACGGCCTGATCTCCTACTGGACCGCATATCTCAAGGCGAACTATCCCGCCGAATATATGGCGGCGCTGCTCACCTCCGTCGGCGACGATAAGGACAAGGCGGCGGTCTACCTGTCCGATTGCCGCCGCCTCGCGATCACCGTGCTGCCGCCGGATGTCAACGAATCCGAGATGAACTTCGCCTCGGTGGGTAAGGACATCCGCTTCGGCCTCGGCGCGGTGCGCAATGTCGGTGCCAATGTTGTCAGCTCGATCATCCAAGCGCGCAAGGAGAAGTCGAAGTTCACCGATTTCTCGGACTATCTGAACAAGATCGACGCCATCGCCTGCACCAAGAAGGTCACCGAATCCCTCATCAAGGCAGGTGGATTCGATTCGCTCGGGCATCCGCGCAAGGGTCTGCTGCTGGTGCACTCCGATGCCATCGATGCGGTGATGTCCACCAAGAAGGCCGAGGCGATCGGCCAGTTCGACCTGTTCGGCGGGCTCGATGACGGCGACGAATCGGTGGCCTCGGTCTTCAATGTGAAGGTGCCCGATGACGAGTGGGAGACCAAGCACAAGCTGGCGCTCGAGCGGGAAATGCTCGGCCTGTACGTGTCCGGACATCCACTCAACGGCGTCGAACATGTGCTTGCGGCACAGGCGGATACGGCTATTCCCGCCATTCTCCAGGGCGATATCAAGGACGGCGCCCAGGTGACCATCGGCGGCATCCTCGCCTCGGTCAATCGCCGCATCAATAAGAACGGCCTGGCCTGGGCCTCGGCGCAGATCGAGGATCTGACCGGTGGCATCGAGGTCCTGTTCTTCCCGCAGGCCTATTCGGTGTACGGCGCTGATGTGGTGGAGGACGCGGTCGTGCTGGTGAAGGCCAGGGTGTCGGTGCGCGATGACCGGATCTCCTTGATCGCCAACGATCTCGCCGTTCCGGACCTCTCCTCGATCGGTGTGGCCAAGCCGCTGGCGGTCGTCATGCCGACGCGCCTGTGCACACCCGACAAGATCGGCGAACTCAAGCGCATCCTGTCCAGGCATCCGGGCACCGCGGACGTCCACGTCCGCCATGTGGGCGCACGCGACAATACGTCACTGTGGAAATTGGATGACAGCCTGCGGGTTTCACCGTCCTCGGCCCTGATGGGCGACCTGAAGGCCCTGCTCGGTCCGGGTTGCCTCGCGGGTTAGGGATCGGTAGGACAGGGCGAAACGCGCAACTGCCCGAACCCCTTGTGCGGGTTCGGGCAGTTGTGGCGACGGCGAAGATCGGGCGGCCCGCGCGGTAATCGCCTCGACGAGGGGCCGATCGAGAAGTATTGCGGTGGTGCGTATTCAGACCGTGAGTTCGACCATGGCCCGATCCGCCGTGCCGACCGTCTCGACTTGCCGGGCTCGACGGTGTAGCGCGGCTGCCCATGCGACGGTGGCAAGTGCCGCGAAGCCGAGCGCAACGCCGATCCAGGCGACCGACGGGTAGCCGAGGCCGCCGCCGATGGCCAGGCCGCCGAGCCACGGGCCGACGGTGATGCCGACATTGAATGCGGAGAAGTTGACTGCGGTCGCGAGGGTGGGTGCGGCACCGGCGAGTGCGAATACGCGGGTGTTCAGGGCTGGATTCGTGGCGAATCCGAAGGCGCCCAATAGGAATACGAGGATTACGACCGGTGCGGGCACGGTCGCGGTCAGCGCCAGTACTGCCGAGATAATGATCAACCCGATCATGCCGACGGTCAGTACTCGGAAGGGATGGGCATCGGCGGCTCGACCGCCGACAGTGATACCGATCAGCGCACCGATGCCGTACAGGGTGAGCACCAAGGGAATCCAGGTCTCCGCGATTCCGGTGGTGCGGGCCAGGAGTGCGCCGAGGTAGGCGAAGATGACCAGTTGCGCGCCGGTCGAGAGCGCGGTCGTGCTGTAGGACAGCCAGAGGCGCGGATTGATCATGGTGCGCAGTTCGCGGCGCAGGTCCGGCACCTCGGCGGGGCGTCCGCCCGGAATCTTGGCCGCCACCCCCGCCATGGCCAGCGCGGACAGAATGGCGACCGTCCAGAACGCGGCTCGCCAGCCAAGATGCTGGCCGATCACCGTACCCGCCGGGAGCCCGACGATATTGGCCACCGTGAGCCCGCCCGCGACAATGCTCATTGCCCGACCACGCGCGTTCTCCGGCACCAGACTCAGCGCCGTGGTCGCGGCGACCGCCCAGAATCCGGCGTAGACGAATGCGCCGACCACCCGTGTTCCGAAGAGCACCCAGTAGCCCGGGGTCAGCGCGGCCACCACATGGGCGGCGATGAACACTCCGAGGAAGGCGAGCAGTGCGGTGCGGCGCGGCCAGCGCAGGGTGATCACGGCCAGCGCGGGTGCGCCCACCAGCATGCCCAGTGCGAATGCCGAAATCAGCAGGCCCGCTTGGGGTATGGAGACGCCCAGGTCGGCGGCCATGTGGGTGAGCAGGCCGGAGAGCATCAGCTCCGAGGTGCCCTGGGCGAATATGGATAGCCCCAGTATGTAGACGGCGAATGGCATCGGGAGACCTCCCTGATTTTGGATTGACCGGTTCAAAATTGAGGCAAAAAGAATGCGGCGCTGTGCTGCATGTGTCGTGTGCTGTGCTGGGTGAGTCGCGCCGATGGTCTTGCGCCGCTGATTCGACGTCGGTAGGGGTTAGAGCACGCTCAATGCTGTGGTGGCGATCGCCTCCAGGGTGTCCTTATCGGCTCCGCCGCGTGCCGCGACGCGCATACCGCTGATCGTGGTGATCACGAAATGGGCCAGCGTGCGGGCATCTTTGCCCGCATCGATCTCGCCGGACCGCTGGCCCGCGCGGATAACGGCCGTCAGTGCGTCGAGCCTCCGCTCCAGGTCGGCGCGCAATGTCGCCGCCACCCCCGGATCGCGCGGCGCCAACTCGACCGTCGAGTTGACCACGAGGCAGCCGATGGGGTCGTCGACCGGTGCGTCGATGGTCTGGCGCAGTAGCGTCCTGATCTTTGCTCGCGCGGGCAGGTTGCCGTCGAGCACTTCGAAGATCGAGGCGTTCTTGCTGCTCATATACCGCCGCAGTGCCCGGTCGAACAGTTCGTGCTTACTGGTGAAGGTGTTGTAGATGCTGCTGCGGCCCAGACCTGTTGCATCGCAGAGGTCTTGGGTCGAGGTGCCCTCGTAGCCCGCGGACCAGAACGCCCGCATGGCCGCGTCCACCGCCCGGTCCTCGTCGAATGCCTTCGGTCGTGCCATGGGTTCAAGCTAGCATATTTTGAACTAATCAGTCCAATAAGGACCGGGCTACGGCGAGACCGCGACTCCGAGCGACAGCGCGGCGAGGAACTTGGGTCCGTCCGCATAGAACTGGTCGAGCTCGCGGATCTCGAATCCGGCGCTCTCGACGGTGCCACGAATATCGCGATCGAGATTGCAGCCGCCCGCAATCGCCTGCTCGATCGGATTCAACCGGTGCTGCCACGCCTGGACGCCCGGATCCGGCGCGAGCCCGTGTTCGACGAAATGCAGGGTTCCGCCGGGAACGAGCACTCTGCGCACCTCGGCAAGCGCGGCCGCGATATCCGGAATGGTGCACATCGTCCAGGTCGAGAGTGCGGAGTCGAAGCTGTTATCGGCGAAGGGCAGCGACTGGCCGTCGAGCCCGGCGCGCTCGATCGGCACGGTGGCCTTGGCCAGCCGCTTGTCCGCCAGGCGCCAGCCGAGATCGGCGGGTTCCACGGCGCTGATCGACTCGACGGTAGCCGGATAGAACGGGATGTTCAGTCCCGATCCGAAGCCGATTTCCATTACCCGACCGTGCAGTCCGGCGCAGGCGCGCTCGCGCTGCGGATTGTTCATCTTGGCCCCGCAGACCAGATTCACCAGCCGCGGTACGACCTGATCGTTGTAGATGCCCACGTACCCACTCTGTCAGGGTCTGCGCGCCGCAGGCAATGGTCAGCCGGTCGAAAGGGCGCGTCCGGTGTCGGCGAGCCGCACGATCGCCGACATGCGATGCTGGCTCGGTGACCTTGTTCGAGGTATGGGCCCCGCGACCGGAACGGGTGCGCATCGAGGTCGATGGCGCCGTACATCCGATGACAAGGTCGCCTGACGGTTGGTGGCGGGCAGATGTGCACGCGGTACCGGGCACGCGCTACGGCTACCTGCTCGACGACGACCCGACCGTCCTGCCCGACCCACGCTCGGCACGCCAGCCCGACGGCGTGCACGGCCGCTCGGCGCTGCACGCCCTCGATCCAGCCGGGTGGACCGATGCGAACTGGACCGGCCGCCCATTGGCGGGCGCGATCATCTACGAACTGCATCTGGGCACCTTCACCTTCGAGGGCACCTTCGACGCCGCCGTCGAGCGCCTCGACCACCTCGTCGAACTCGGCGTCACCATGGTCGAGTTGATGCCGGTCAATGCCTTCGACGGCAGCCACAACTGGGGCTACGACGGTGTGCTCTGGTACGCGGTTCACGAGCCCTACGGCGGACCCGATGGTTTGCAGCGCTTCGTGAATGCCTGCCACGCAAAGGGTTTGGCGGTCGCCCTCGATGTCGTACACAACCATCTCGGCCCCTCCGGCAACTATCTGCCCCGCTTCGCGCCCTATCTGACCGAGGGGCGCAATACCTGGGGGCAGAGCCTCAATCTCGACGGTCCGGACTCGGATCCGGTGCGCCGCTTCATAATCGAGAACGCCCTGCGTTGGCTGCGGGATTTCCATATCGACGCACTGCGACTCGATGCTGTGCACGCACTCGTCGACCGCACCGCCACCCACCTGCTCGCTGAACTGGCCACTGACACCGAATCCCTTGCCGCACATGTGCGTAGGCCATTGACATTGATCGCGGAGAGCGACCTCAACGATCCACGGCTGATCACCGCGCGCGCGGCAGGCGGCTATGGCCTGACCGGTCAATGGAACGACGACCTGCACCATGCGGTGCACACCGCGGTATCCGGTGAACGTCAGGGCTACTATGCCGATTTCGGTTCGTTGCGCTGTCTTGCCCAGACACTGACGCGCGGATTCTTCCACGCCGGAACGTATTCCAGCTTCCGCGGTCGCATCCACGGCCGTCCGATCGACACCCGACTCATCCCGGCGAGCGCATTGCTCGCCTATACCTGCACCCATGATCAGATCGGCAATCGGGCGATCGGGGACCGGCCCAGCGCCTACCTGACCGACGGACAGCTGGCGATCAAGGCCGCGCTGGTGCTGTTCTCGGCGTATACGCCCATGCTGTTCATGGGGGAGGAGTGGGGCGCGCGCACCCCGTTCCAGTTCTTCACCTCGCACACCGATCCGGTGATCGCGGCCGCCACCGCCACCGGCCGCAAGAACGAATTCGCCGAACACGGCTGGGACAGCAGTGCGGTTCCGGACCCGCAGGACCCCGAAACCTTCCTGCGGTCGAAGCTGGATTGGTCCGAACTCGAACATGATCGCCACATACGGCTACTGTCCTGTTACAGAAAGCTGATCGGTTTGCGACGTGAGCGAGCCGAAGTAACGGACCCGTGGCTCACGCATGTATCTGTCGACTATGACGAGAATGCCCGCTGGATCGCGGTGCGCCGGGGCCCGCTGACACTGGTGTGCAATCTCTCGGAAGAGCAGGTCACCGTGCCTATCGCCGGTCTTTCGCTGCTGTCGTGGGAACCTCCGACCGAAGGCGTCTCCGCGACGGAGATACCGGGCCACTCCTTCGTGATACTCGCGGGCGTATAGCGGAACCCCAGGTCGGATCGCGGTTACCGAAAACCTCCTGAACATAACTGTCCGAGACACAATATTGCCGAGTGTGACCAGCGCCATTACCTTTGGAATATGAGCAACGTGGCTTCACCCGGGGACCTAGCGAATCTCCCCGATGGGGTGGGTGGCAGCGCCGCCGCCGAATTCGCACCATTGGTACGCGCATTCGCGAAGGTCTTCGGGCACCGTCGGGGGGCGGGCGGCGCGTTGGCCGTCCATCTGCACGGTGAGCCGCTGGTCGATATCTGGACCGGGAGCGCGGGTGACAAACCCTGGAGCCAAAACACCGGCGCGATCATTTTCTCCGCCACCAAGGGCATCACCGCGACGGTCATCCACCGGCTGGCCGATCGGGGTCTGCTCGACTACGAAGCGCCGATGGCCGAGTACTGGCCGGAGTTCGGCCAGAACGGCAAGGGCGATATCACCATTCGTCAGGTGATGACGCACAGCGCGGGACTCGGTGGCCTCAACCCGATCGCGGCCGGGCTCGAGGATGTGCTCGACCACCAGCTGATGGAGCAGCGTCTGGCCGCAGCGAAACCGGATCGTCTGCTCGGCACTCCGGCCTATCACGCGCTCACCTTCGGTTGGCTGCTCGCCGGATTGGCGCGCGCCATTACCGGCCAGGGGATGGCGGAGCTGTTCCGCACCGAGGTCGCCGAACCGCTCGGCATCGATGGTCTGCACCTGGGCAAGCCGTCCGCGCAATCGTCGACCGTCTACGCGCCGTTGGCGGGCTCCCAGCTCAGTCTGATCGGAAAGCCGGTCAGCACAAGGGTTTTGGGTCGCAGCTATGGTCTGCCCGGTGCGCTCGGCGCGGCCGCACGGTGCCTGTTCCTGCCCGGACTGGAGACCATCCTCGAGGGTGAAATCCCGCCGATCCTCGATACCGAACTCGGTGCGGGCAACGGCGTCTGCACCGCCCCCGCGCTGGCCACCATGTACGGCGCGCTGGCCAATGGCGGTATGGCGGGCGGCATACCGTACCTGACACCGCAAACCATCAAGGCGCTCAGTCGAATTCGGACCTTCCGTCTCGATCGTGCCCTGTTCTACGCCCCGATGCTCTGGCGCCTCGGCTATCACTCACTGCCGATGCCAGGTGCACACGGTGGCTTCGGTCATATCGGCCTCGGTGGCTCCTTCGGCTGGGCCGAACCTCGCCTCGGCCTGTCCGTCGGATTCGTCCACAATCGCCTCTCGGCCGCGCAGCTGAGCTTTGACCAGGCCGCTGCCGGTTGGCTGTTGCCGATGGTCATGACGGGTGTGCGCACGACCCGCCGGTCCGTAACCGTGGTGGCGACGCCCGAGGCTGCATAAACGCTAGAACCGGCCGCGCGGACGATGTCCGCGCGGCCGGTTCGGGTCGAGCGCGTTCTCTAGGTGAGGTAGCGGTAGGCCGGCGAACCCGGATCCAATCGTTCGCACTGGATCGGCGAGTCTTCCATTCGCTCCAGCAGTGGGCCGAGCCCCTCCGGCGCACCGAGCTCGATACCGACCAGCGCGGCACCGGTTTCCCGGTTGTTGCGCTTGACGTACTCGAACAGCGTGATGTCGTCGTCGGGACCGAGCACTTCGTTGAGGAAGCGCCGCAGCGCGCCGGGCTCCTGCGGGAAGTTCACCAGGAAGTAGTGCTTCAGGCCGCGGTGCACCAGCGAGCGCTCGATGATCTCGCCGTAGCGGGACACATCGTTATTGCCGCCGGAGACCAGGCACACCACCGTCGAACCGGGTTCTATCGTGATCTCGGACAGCGCCGTCGCAGACAGCGCGCCCGCGGGCTCGGCGATGATGCCCTCGTTCTGGTACAGGTCGAGCATGGTGGTGCAGATCGCGCCCTCGTCGACCTGCATCATGCGGAAAGCGCCCGCGCCCCTTGGTGATTCGGTCGCGGTCAGCAGTGGCAGCGAGCCGTGCGATACCACCCGGCCGCCGAATGCGGCGATCGCCGCATAGGGCAGCCGGCCGATCCGGCGCACCGCGGCGCCGTCGACGAACGGATCGATCCCCGGCAGCGTCACCGGGCCGCCCGCGACCAGCGCCGCGGTCATCGAGGCCGCGCCCGCCGGCTCCACACCGAGGATGCCGGTGCTCGGCGAGCGCTCCCGCAGGTAGGTGCCGATGCCCGCCAGGCAACCGCCGCCGCCGACCGGGATCACCACCAGATCGGGGGTCCGGCCGCCGAGCTGTTCCAGGAATTCGGGGGCGATGGTGCCCTGTCCCGCCGCGGTGCGCGGATCGTCGAACGGCGGCACCATGGTCGCGCCGGTGCGCTCGACATCCTCGGCGGCGGCCGCCGCGGCGGCGTCGTAGGTTTCCCCGACCGCGATCAGCTCGACGAACTCGCCGCCGTGCACCCGGATGCGGTCACGCTTCTGCTTCGGTGTGGTGGTCGGCACGTAGATGCGGCCCTTGATGCCCATCGCATTGCAGGCGAAGGCCACGCCCTGGGCGTGATTACCGGCGCTGGCCGCGACCACGCCCGCGGCTCGCTCGGAGTCGGTGAGCTGCACGATCAGGTTGTAGGCGCCGCGCAGCTTGTAGGAACGTACGGCGGTGAGGTCTTCGCGCTTGAGGTAGACCTGCGCCCCGGTCAGCGCGGATAGCCGGGGGCTGTGCTGCAGCGGGGTGGGCTCGATAATGTCGGCAATTCGCTTGGCGGCGGCGTCGATCTCGTCCGCGGTCAGCGCGGGTTGAGATATGGACTGGTCGTCGAGAAGTTCAAGCGGATTGGACACTCGAAATATGGTGCCACCCGCCGCGCCGGGCGGACGCGTCGGGTGGGTATCGGAGGAGGGTTAACGCCCGGTTTCCCAGCCGAAGCTACTGCGGAGTCAGGACGAAAACCGGAATCTCGCGGGTCGTCTTGGTCTGGTAGTTCGCGTAATCGGGCCAGACCTCGACCGCCCGCTCCCACCACAGCGCCTTCTCCTCGCCGAAGACCTCGCGCGCGGTGTAGTCCTTGTTCACGGCGCCGTCACGCAGCTCGACATGCGGCTCGGCTTTGATATTCCAGTACCAGACGGGATGCTTCGGCGCGCCGCCCAGCGAGGCGACGACCGCGTACTCGCCGTCGTGCTCGACCCGCATCAGCGCGGTCTTGCGCAGCAGCCCGGTCTTCGCGCCCTTGGTGGTCAGGACGATGACGGGCTTGCCCTGCAGGGTCAGGCCCTCGGTGCCGCCGGATTTCTCGATCAGCTCGGCCTGCTCACGGGCCCAATCGGATGTGCTCGGTGCGTACTCACCTGTCAATGGCATGACACCCGCAACAACGCGGCGGCCGCCTCTGTTCCCGCCTTAATGTTAGGTAGCCCGAACTTCCCTATCCGTGTAGCCTGACGGCATGGCAGTGGTCCCCCTTCAGACTCGCCCCACGGCGGTGGATATCGCCGGCAGCGCGTGGCCGATGTACAAACTAGAGGCGATCGCCCTCGGCCTACTCATCTGCCTTACCCTCGCGCTGATCACCGGGTCGCTGCAGGTCGCGGTACTGGTCGCCGCCGCCGCCGGAACCGCCCGCTGGGTCATCGGCCACCGCCGACCGTAGGCACCCCTGGCCCCATTTCAAGATCAGGTGGAATCTATGGCGGCATCGGTCGAGAAGCCCCATCCACCAGTGCCACCTGATCTTGATCATCGAGGATTAGGCGACGTCGAGGGGGAGGGTGGGGAGTTCGGTGCGGGAGAGGACGCCGAGTTTGGGGTAGGCCTTGTAGAGGTGGTGGGCTACGGTGCGGGGGCTGAGGAAGAGTTGGGCGGCGATGTCGCGGTTGGACATTCCTTGGGCGGCTAGGCGGACGATCTGGAGTTCTTGCGGCGTGAGGCGGGCGAGGACGCCCGTGGTGGGGCGGGCTGTGGTGCCGATGCCGAGGGCGGCGAGTTCGGTGCGGGTGCGTTCGGCCCACGGTGCGGCGTCGAGGCGGTCGAACGTTTCCAGGGCGGGCTGAAGTTGGTTGCGCGCCTCGGACTTTCGACGGTTGCGCCGTAGCCATTCACCGAACAGCAATTGGGTTCTGGCCTGTTCGAAGGGCCGCCCGCCGTGTCCTAGTGCGGCTTGAAAGTGGTCCTCCGCCTCGGCTTCCGGCCCGGTCAATGCCAGGCAGCGCTCGACGAGCGCGGTGACCCACCCTTGTTGCGAGGCTTTCGCCCAGCCGCGAAGCCGATCCAGCGCGTCACCCGCTCGCTCCGGGCTGCCCATGCGTACCGCCGCCTCGATCAGGTCCGGCAGGGCGCGCAGACCGATCACGTGGTGGCGGGCGGGTTCCACGGTCAACAGCTCCAGCCGGGACAGCGCGCTGTCGACCCTGCCGAGGCCGAGATCGAGCACGCCGAGCGCCGCCTGCGTCCACGGTGCGCCGGGCGCGGCCGCACCGCCGAATTCCTCGGCGAGGGCGCGGTCGACCAACTCTCGGCAAGCCTGTTCGCCCCCCTCCAATGCCGCCAGATAGGCGAGATAGCTCGACATCTGGCTGAGCCAATGCCGCTGCCCGATATCCTCGGCGACCCGCAGTCCTTCGAGCGCGGCGATACGACCCTCGCGCGGTCGGCCGAGGAACAGTTCGGTTTCGGCGCGGAAGAACAGCAGGGTCGGCAGCAGGGCGATGCGGCCCTGGTCGCGGCATTCGGCAATGAGGGTCTGGGCCAGCTCCGCGGCCTGTTCGTCCTGGCCGACGACCAGCCCGACGCCGCACATCTGCACCAGATCGCGCGGGCTGTCCGCACCGTTGCGGCGGGCGGCGGCGGCCGCGTCGCGCAGGTCGATGAAGAATCGGCCGTCGATGCCCGCGACCGTGTAGCGGGCGATGGGCGTCATCGGTTCGGCGTCGGGCAGGTCCAATGCGTTGATGTGCGCGGCGATCTCGGCGAGTTCCGGTGCGCCGAGGTACCAGGCCGTGTGCACCGCCTGCATGAGGATGCGCGCGGCGCGGGCCGGATCGTCGGTGCGCACCAGATCGGCGCCCGCGAGCAATAGCTGATGCGCCGAGAGTGGTTTGCCCGCACCGAATTCCGCGGTGGCACGAACCAGGTCCAGTCGGGCCCCGAGCATTCGGTCGGTGCTCAAACCGGCCGCGCGATCGGCCAGGCGGCTGGCACGGTCCAATTGTCCCGCCTCACTGGCGGTTTCGGCCGCAGCCACCAGCCGTCGAACGCGGGCAAACGCGTCGGTGCTCAAACCTGCGGCACGTTCGTACGCGGCGACGGCACCGGAATAGCCGCTGCGCCGACGCGCGCGATCGGCGGTTTCCTCCAGCGCTGCTGCGGTGGTCTCATCCGGTCCGGTCGCCGCCGAGGCCAGATGCCAGGCGCGCAGGTCGGCGTTCTCGGGTTCGGTCAGTGCGGTGGCGAGGGCGGCGTGCGCGGTGAGCCGCTGCGTCAGCGGCGCACCCTGGTAGACCGCCGAACGCAGCAGGGGATGGCGGAAACTCACGCTCACGCCATCACTACCGACCAACCCGGCGTCCGCGGCGGGCTGTAGGTCCGATAGCTGCGCCCCGAGCTCGTCGGCGGCACGCAGCACCGTGGTGAGATCGTTGGTGCCCGCCGCGGCCGCAATCAGGAGCAACGTCCGGGTGGCTGAAGGCAGCCTGGACACTTGGCCGTGAAATGCCACCTGGAGCCGCTGTGTCAGCGGCAGGGGATTCGGCCCGTGACCGGAATCGTTGCCCTCGGCGGCCAGCACTGCGGGCAACTCCAGCAGCGCGAGCGGATTACCGCCCGCCTCGGCGAGCAACCGATATCGAATGGCGGGCGAAAGATCCGGACCGCGACTGTCCACCAGCGCGGCGGCCGACTCCTGCGCCAGGCCGGTCAGCGCGAGTTCGGGCAGGCCGGGCGCGGGAAAATCCTGCTCGCCGGTCCGAGTCGCGAAGATGATCACCACGCCCTCGGCATCGAGTCGCCGCGCCGCGAACAGCAGCGTCTCCGCCGTCGCCCGATCCAGCCAGTGCGCGTCATCGATCAAACACAGCAGCGGCCCTTCGGCCGCCTCCTCGGCCAGCAGTGACAGCACCGCCAACCCGATCAACATCCGATCCGCCGGATCATGCTGCGCCAGACCGAACGCCCCGCGCAGCGCGTCCCGCTGCGGTGCGGGCAACCCGTCCACCAGTGCCATTCCCGGCTTGATCAGCAGATGCAGCCCCGCGAACGGCAACTCCGCCTCGGACTCGATTCCAGCACTGCGCACCGCCGGGATCCCCTGCGCCGCCGCATAATCCAACAGCGCCGTCTTTCCGATCCCCGGCTCGCCGCGCACCACGAGTGCCGCGCTGCGTCCGGCGCGAGCCGCCTCCAGAAGCCGATCGATCCGAGCTTGTTCGACTTCTCTTCCGTGGAGCATCTGCTCACCGTAACCGCCGACCGAACCCGAGTGACCGATACCTGTTTCGTCGACGCTTCGATGGAAGCCGATCGGATGTGCGGTGACCATCGGTGTCGGCATCTTCGGTGCGACCCCCGACCTCGTCATCCCATCCCTATTCGGGGACCCCACCTGGTTGTAGCCGCGCAAGAGTACTCGCGAGAATCCCGCTCGGCGCGGGTCTTTTGCGTTGAAAGACAACATTTTCATTAACATCCCGCGTCGAACCGTCGATGATTCGGGTAGTCGAGTACGCAGGTTTCGACGGTAATCGGGGCGGAGGATCTATCCATGAAACGACTGGTGGTCTGCTGCGACGGCACCTGGAAGGCCGAATCCAGCAGCACGGTATCGAATATCATCAAGATCGCGCAGACGATCCGGTACGAGGCGCCGGGACCGTTGGGGGAGTCGATCCCGCAGTGGGTCAGCTACGTATCCGGCCCGGGCGCACGCGGCTTCCTGGCCGACCGCCTGATGGGTGGTGCGTTCGGACTCGGACTCGAGGCGAATCTGTCCTCGGCGTACTGGCATCTGGCACTGAACTGGCAGCCGGGGGACGAGATCTACATCTTCGGTTTCAGCCGCGGTGCGTTCACCGCCCGTAGCCTTGCCGGTCTGATCGGCCGGATCGGAATCATGACCCCCGATGCGATGATCGAGGGAAAGTACCCGGACGCCTTGCGGATTCACCATCAGCCCGCGCCGCAGCGGACCCCGGAGAATCCGGATCCGAAGGAGCCGCAGGAGTGGATCGACTTCCGCAAGGAGAACTGCTGGGATGCTCCGGCCAAGATCGACTTCATCGGGGTCTTCGATACCGTCGGCGCACTGGGCGTGCCCGGACTGACGTCGTTGCGGCACCGGTTCCACGATGTGAAGCTCGGGCGCAATGTCTACTGCGCGCGCCAGGCACTGGCGCTCGATGAGCGGCGACGCAATTTCGAACCGTGCCTCTGGGAGGTGCCGATCGAACCGGATGTGAAGTACTCCCACGACTACGACCGGGTGAAGCAGGTCTGGTTCGAGGGCGTGCACAGCGATATCGGCGGCGGCTACCAGGAATGCGGACTCTCCGATATCACACTGCGCTGGATGGTCGAACAGGCCGAGGCGGTCGGACTCGTCTTCGACCGCGACCGGCTGGAGGGGGTGTCCCAGCGGTGCGCGGCCGCGGGTGCGAAGCATATGGAATTGCATCGCTCGCTCGGCATCGGATACCGAATCCTCAATGTGCTGCGCACCATTCGTCAGCCGAGGAACCCGCGGTTCTACTGGGATTCCTGGCGACGGCTGTACACCGACGGGGACCGCGGCGTGCGCCTGGCTTCCACCGTGCACGACGCCACGGACTACCGACCCGCGAATCTGCGGCGCTGGCTGAAGGACAACGACGGGATGGTGCCCGAGACGCTGATCGAGAAGACCGGCACGGTAACCGCGATCACCCCGGAGGAGCCCTCAGCGCACGAGTAGCGCCACCGGCAGCCGGGCGAACAGCTTTTCCAATCGGGCCCGGCCCTGGAAGGTGTGGCCGGTCAGCCGGTCGGTCCAGTTGCCCTGCGGCAGCTCCAAAGTGGTATCGGCCCAGCCGGTTTCGGCCAGCCCGAGGCTGTGCCGGGTGGCGGCCACGATCACCTCGGGCGTCTCACCGGCCCGGCCGCGCGCGTAGGCGACCAGCCTGCTCTCCTGCTCGCCGGTGGCGAACAGTGGCAGGTAGGTGCCGCCGACGAAACAGTCCGGACGTTCGCGGCGCAACCACAGCGCATAGGCGACGATCCACATCTTGGCCGCGCCGGTGGTATCCAGAGCCGGTGTACCGGTGAGTGATTGCAGCAGTCCGGCACGGGCCGCGAAATCCACCGGGCGGCGGTTGTCCGGGTCGACGAGCGTGTCTTCCCACAGCTCGCAGCCCTGATAGATATCGGGAATTCCGGGCCCGCACAGCTGCAGCAGCTTCTGTGACAGCGAATCCGACCAGGCGTGCGGGGCGAGTTCGTGCACCAGATCACCGATTTCGGAGCCGACCGGCCCGTCGATCACCGCGTCCAGCCAGCCGTGCACCTTCTTCTCGAATTCGACATCCGGTTCCTCCCAGGAGGTGTGGACACCGGCTTCGCGAATCGCCTTCTCCGCGAACAGATGCAGTCGCTCGCGCAGTCCGGCCACGGACGAGGCCGGACGGCCGTCGGCGGGCCAGACACCGAACATGTTCTGCAGCAGGAACAATGTCGTCGCACCGTCGGGACCGGGGGTGATCTCCTGCCAGGATTCGACGGCACGCGCCCAGGTCTCCGCGGCCTGGGACAGCACCCCGATCCGGGCGCGCACATCCTCGCCGCGCTTGGTGTCGTGCGTCGACAGTGTGGTCATGGTCGCTGGCCAGCGTTGCGCGCGTTCGCTATTGGACAGGTGGAATTCGTTGAGCGAGTGGCCGAATCGGGCCGGATTGCCGCCTACCTCTTGCAGCGATACCAGTCGCGCCGCCTGATAGAACATGGTGTCCTCGACGGCCTTCGCGGTGATGGCACCACAGACCTGGCTGAATCGAACGGCCGCCTCGCCGTCGGACGCCAGCGCCGCCACCAGCACGCTCAGCGGTACGGTCAGTTCGCTGTTGCGCTTCTCCACCTCGGCGACCACCGCGCCGGTCATACCCGCCAGCGGCGCGTAATCCACCCGGTAGACCGGCATGAAGGCCAGCACCTCGATGGTGGCATTGGTCAATGCCATGGTGTCGAAGCTTTCGGCATGCGCGTCGCGCTTGATCGCGGCGACCAGGCGCCGGATCTCGGGGGCCAGGATGTTCTCCGCCACCGCGCGTTTGATGCGGTGTTCGGTTTCGCCGATCCAGGCGCGGTCGCTGCCGTGCCCGGCGAGTTTGCGCGACAGTTCGGTCAGCGTCTGTTCGCCGTCGGGGTCGATCAGTACGCCGCCGTAGTCGGACAGGGCGTCGTAGCCGGTGGTGCCGTCGACCGGCAGCGTCGCGTCCAGCGGTTCGCGGTTGGCGAGGATCTTTTCCACGAGTAGTAGCCGGTGCGGGCCGATGAGCCGGCGCAGCTTCGTCAGATACGCGGTGGGATAGGACAATCCGTCCGGATGGTCGACCCGCACGCCGTCGATCAGATCGTGTTCGCACCATGCGGCCAGCTCGCGGTGGGTGATCTCGAAGACCTCGGGATCCTCCTGGCGCACCGCGGCCAGGCTGCCGACCGCGAAGAACCGGCGGTAGGTGCACAGTCCGGCCTTCCAGCTGACCAGCCGGTAGTGCTGTTTGTCGTGGATGCGCAGGGCGTTGTCACCGTCGGTGCCCGCCGCGATGGGGAAGCGCAGATCGTGCAGTGCCAGCATCGGTTCCGAACCGGATCGGTCCACCGTCAGTGCGGCCGGATCGTTTTCGCTCTGCAGCACCGGCAGCGCAAGCCGCCCGCCCGCGCCGTTGCCCGCACTCCAGTCGATATCGAAGAAATGCGCGAACTGTGATTCGCGGCCGTTGCGCAGCACATCCCACCACCACGGGTTCTGCCGGGGATCGGCCACGCCGACGTGGTTGGGCACCAGATCGACGATCAAACCCATACCGCGGCTGCGCACTTCGTCCGCGAGCGCCTTGAGTCCGGCCGGGCCGCCGAGGGCCGCCGAAACCGTGGTGGGATCGGTGACGTCGTACCCGTGCGTCGAACCGACCGTCGCGGTGAGGATCGGCGACAGGTACAGATGCGAAATACCCAGCTGCTGTAGGTATTCCGCGATCGCGCGGGCATCGGTGAAGGTCAACGCGTCGGGGCGCAGCTGGAGTCGGTAGGTGCTGCGGACCGTCGTCTGCCGGGCCGGGGTGCGGCCGCGGGAGATGGGATCGGTGTGATGGGTCTGCATATCGGACTTGGGCGTCTCGATCTTCGGCGTCTCGGGCATCGGCGTTTCGGTTATGCGGGGCAGTGGAGGACGAGCAGACAACGGGCGGGGACGGCGACGGTGCTCGCCGCCGGATAGGTGGCGTCGGCGCGGCCGTCGGGCACCGAACAATCCAGTGCGACAGCCCATTGGGCGCCGTAATCCGGATCGGGCAGTACGAAGTCGAGTCCGCTGTCGTGGGCGTTGAAGCACAACAGGAACGAATCGTCGGTGATGCGTTCGCCGCGCGGGCCGGGTTCGTTGATGCCGAGGCCGTTGAGATAGACCGTCAGCGACTTGCCGAAACCGCTGTCCCAGTCGGCGGGTGTCATCTCCTCACCCGCCGGAGTGAGCCAGGCGATATCGCGGGCGTGCTCTTTCGAGCGGATCGGCCGGCCCGCAAGGAAGCGGCGGCGTCGGAATATCGGATGCGCCGTGCGCAGTGCGATCACCCGCTTGGTGAATTCGAACAGGTCCGAATTCGTCTGCATCAGCGACCAATCCATCCAGGCCAGCGGTGAATCCTGGCAGTAGACATTGTTGTTGCCCTGCTGTGTGCGGCCCATCTCGTCGCCGTGGGCGAGCATCGGGGTGCCCTGACTGAGCACCAGCGTGGCCAGCAGATTGCGACTCTGCCTGGCGCGCAATGCGAGTATCTCCGGATCGTCGGTGGGGCCCTCCACCCCGCAGTTCCACGAGCGGTTGTAGCTCTCGCCGTCGCGATTGCCCTCGCCGTTGGCCGCGTTGTGTTTCTCGTTGTAGGACACCAGATCCCGCAGCGTGAAGCCGTCATGTGCGGTGATGAAGTTGATGCTCGCGCTCGGCCTGCGTCCGGTGGCCTCGTACAGATCCGAGGATCCGGTGAGCCGGGAGGCGAATTCGCCGAGCGTGGCGGGTTCACCGCGCCAGTAGTCGCGGACGGTGTCGCGGTACTTGCCGTTCCATTCGGTCCACTGGCCGGGGAAATTGCCAACCTGGTAGCCGCCCTCGCCGACATCCCAGGGCTCCGCGATGAGCTTCACCTGGCTGACCACCGGATCCTGTTGCACCAGATCGAAGAAGGTCGAGAGCCGGTCGACATCGTGCAGTTCCCGGGCCAGCGTGGCGGCGAGATCGAAGCGGAACCCGTCGACGTGCATATCCAGGATCCAGTAGCGCAGCGAGTCCATGATCAGCTGCAGCGTATGTGGGTGGCGCACGTTCAGGCTGTTACCGGTGCCGGTGTAGTCCATGTAGTGCGACGGGTCCTCGTCGACCAGCCGATAGTAGGCCGCATTGTCGATCCCGCGAAAGGCCAGGGTCGGCCCGAGGTGATTGCCCTCGCCGGTGTGGTTGTAGACGACATCGAGGATCACCTCGATGCCCTCGGCATGCAGTGCGCGCACCATGGCCTTGAATTCGGTGACCGCCGCACCGCCGCGTGGGCTGGCCGCGTATTCGTTGTGCGGGGCGAGGTAGCCGAAGCTGTTGTAGCCCCAGTAGTTTCGCAGGCCCTGATCCAAAAGGACGCGGTCGTGCACGAATTGGTGCACCGGCATCAGCTCGATCGCGGTGACGCCGAGTTCTTTCAGATGTTCCACGATCGCCGGATGTGCGATACCGGCGTAGGTCCCGCGCAACTCCTCGGGAATGTCGGGATGCGTCATCGTCATGCCCTTGACGTGCGCCTCGTAGATGACTGTCTCGTGGTAGGGCCGATTCGGTGGACGGTCGGCGCCCCAGTCGAAGAACGGGTTGATCACCACGCCGGTCATGGTGTGCCCCAGCGAATCCTGTCCGTAGGTGTAGAGCGAGGAGTCGTTGTCGAATTCGCCGTCGAACGCCTTGCCGTAGGGATCGAGCAGCAATTTACTTGGATCGCAGCGCAATCCGTGCTCGGGATCGTAGGGTCCGTGCACCCGGAAGCCGTAGCGCTGGCCCGGTCCGATGGTCGGGAGATAGGCGTGCCAGACGTAGGTGTCGACCTCTTCCAGCGGCACTCTGGTTTCGGTGCCGTCCCTGGCGATAAGGCACAGTTCGACTGCGTGGGCAACCTCGGAGAACACCGAGAAATTGGTGCCTGCGCCGTCATAGGTCGCGCCCAGTGGGTAGGCGGTGCCGGGCCAGACACCTAGGGGTGTCACCTCACCGGGCGCTGCGTCGGGCTGAGCCATGTCAACGACACTAGCGCCAGCTCGATCGCCATCCGTGCGGGTGGTTGCGGCCGGGCGAGTCAGTCCTGGTCGGGGCCTGTTTCGAGCCAGCGTCGCCGGTAGCCGATCCGGGTGGCCAACCGGGCGAGTCCGCCGAATACCGCATGCTGCAGCCAGACCGGGATGCCCGCGAGATAGCCGTCCTGGTAATCCCACAGCAATGCCAGCGCCAACGGGTCGCGCGGCATCCGGGTGCGGACGGTGGTCTTGTGTGCGGCGTCGAGGTTGTGCCACAGCTGGAACATCTCCCAGTGCCGCAGCGGTGGGCGGATCTCGTGATCGAAGACGGTATCGGGTACCTCGCTCCAGAACTCGTGTACCGCGCGCGGTGGCGCGGTGAGCGAATCACCCGGATGCACAACGGTTTCCGTGCCATCGATCTTGAAGCGGAGCCGACCGCGACGCAGGGTCCACGATTCGCTGAGCATCGGATGCCAATGGCGGCCCGCCTGCCGGTCCGCTTCCGGCAGTTGATGTTCCAGCCGCAGGTAGGGGCCACGCTCGTCCTCGCCGCGTTCGACGAGGGTGATGCGGTGGCCGTTGCGGAAGGTGAGTGTGTCTCCCATATCTCCAGATATAAAGGTAACCTTTGTAATGTGTCAACGGTTGAACCTCACACCACCTTGTTGAAGCTGCTCGGTCAGGCCACACACGCCTTCGAACGCGAGCTGAATCGGGAATTGCGGGCGGCGCTGCGCGACGATCTGCGCCCGGCGCATTACGCGGTGTTCCGCTATCTGGCACCGGAGGGGTCGCGTATCAGTGCGCTGGCCGAGGAGGCGGGCATGACACAGCAGTCGATGGGGGAGTTGGTGACGCATATGGAGCGGTGCGGGTATATGGAAAGGAAGATCGACCCGGATGATCGGCGGGCACGGCTCGTAGTGCTGACTGCCGAGGGGCGTGCGGCGCTCGGCGTGGCGGCGGAGCGGATCGGGCGGATCGAGCGGAAGCTGGTGGCGACTCTGAGCGAGCGAGGGGTGGCTGAGCTGCGGCAATCGCTGAGCCGCGTACACGAGGCGCTGATCGACTGAGTTCACCGCGTCGGCAGTGTCAGTCGCCAGGTCTGGCCGACCAGATCGTGGCCGAAGCTGTGGTGCGGATTCGATTCCACGAGTTCGAAACCCGCGCGCTGATAGATATGCCGCGCGGAGGTGAGGATGTCGTTGGTCCACAGCACCATGTCGCGGTAGCCGACCTCGGTGGCGAACCGCACGCAGCGATCGACCAATGCGGAGCCGACGCCGAGGCCGCGCGCGGTCGGCTCGACCAGCAGTAGCCGCAGTCGGGCCGTGGTCTCGTGCTCCGCGACACAGAAGACGCAGCCCACCGGCTCGCCGTCGTATTCGGCGATCCAGGCGTGTTCGCGATGCTCGTCGTGGTCGTCCAGATAGTCCGCGACAATGCGGGCGACGAGTGCCTCGTAGCTGGCATCCCACCCGTATTCGGCGGCGTAGAGCGCGGCATTGCGCTGGATGACCCAGCCGTAGTCGCCGGGTTTCGGCGCGCGGAGCACCAATTCGCCGAGGCCTGGTCCGTCGAGAATGCGCTGGATGGTGCGCATAGAGGTGATCAGTCGCGTGCGCTCGGCCGGTTTGTGCGCATTGAGGAGGTAACCGACTTCGGCGCTCGAGCGCTGATCGAGCGCGGCGAAGATCTCCCTGCCGCGGTCGGTCAGCCGAACCTCTTGGCGTCGCCCATCGCTTTCGGAGCGATTGCGCTGGACCAGTCCGTCCTTTTCGAAGCGGGCCAGGATGCGGCTCAGATAGCCGGGGTCCAGGTCGAGCGTGCGGCGCAGCGTGACGACCTCGCTGGCGCCGGAGTTGGCCAGTTCGAACATGATTCGCGCTTCGGTGAGTGAGTATTCGCTGTCCAGCAGGCCCTCCCGCAGCACCCCGATGACCCGGGTGTAGCGGCGGTTGAATTCGCGCACGGCGTCGATATCGGCGGCGGCAACTGTGGTCACGGCGGCTCCCAATCTTTGACTGAGTCAAAGAATACGTCGGAACGGTCGTGTCGGTGTGGAATTCGACGCGAGATCGTGCGCGCGCAGCTCGAGTGGTAACTTGAACACTGTTCAAGCCCCGTCAGGGCTGTCACGCGACCCGAGGAATCCTGTGGCACTGAGCTCACCCACCCCGCCGGCTCCGCCGACTGCCGTCCCCCTGACCCCGCACGAAATCACCGCCATCGACGCCGAACATGTCTGGCATCCCTACGGCGGCTTTCCCGCGACGACCGAACCGCTGGTGGTTTCCGGTGCCTCCGGAACCCGGCTCACCCTCGCCGACGGTCGGGAATTGGTCGACGGGATGAGTTCGTGGTGGGCCGCCATCCACGGCTATCGGCATCCGGTACTGGATGCCGCCCTGGTCGCGCAGTCGCAGCGGATGAGTCATGTGATGTTCGGCGGGCTCACCCATGAACCGGCAGCCCGACTCGCCAAGTTGCTCGTCGAGCTGACGCCCGCCGGTCTGGACAAGGTATTCCTGTGCGACTCCGGTTCGGTATCGGTCGAGGTCGCGGTGAAGATGTGCCTGCAGTACTGGCGCGCCGCGGGTAAGCCGGACAAGCGGCGACTGCTCACCTGGCGCGGCGGGTATCACGGCGATACCTTCACGCCGATGAGCGTGTGCGATCCGCAGGGCGGCATGCACGCGCTGTGGACCGATGTGCTCGCCGAGCAGATCTTCGCACCGGCACCGCCGCGCGAGTATTCGGCCGAGTACGTGGCCGAGTTCGAACGGTTGCTGGCCGCGCATGCGGAGGAGCTCGCGGCCGTCATCGTGGAGCCGGTCGTACAGGGCGCGGGCGGGATGCGCTGGCACGATCCGCGGTATCTGACCGACCTGCGGCGCCTGTGCGACGAGTACGGGGTGCTACTGGTCTTCGATGAGATCGCGACCGGATTCGGGCGCACCGGAGCGCTTTTCGCGGCCGATCACGTCGGGGTGAGTCCGGATGTCATATGTGTCGGCAAGTCGCTCACGGGCGGGTATCTGACCTTGGCCGCCGCGCTGTGCACCTCCCGGATCGCGGAGACCATCAGCGCCGAGCACGGTGGCCTCATGCACGGTCCCACCTTCATGGGTAATCCGCTGGCCTGTGCGGTCGCGGTGGCCTCGATCGAGCTACTGCTGCAACGGGATTGGCGCGCCGAGGTGACCCGTATCGAAGCGGAGTTGAAAGCCGGTCTGGCCCCGGCGCATTCGCTGCCCGGGGTGGCGGATGTGCGGGTGCTGGGGGCGATCGGCGTCGTGCAACTCGATCATCCGGTGGATATGCGCAAGGCCACCCACGCCGCCGTCGAAGCGGGCGTCTGGCTACGCCCCTTCCGCGATCTGATCTACACCATGCCGCCCTTCATCAGCACGACCGAGGACATCGAACGCATCACCGCGGGTATCGTCGCCGCCGCCCAGGCCTGAAGCTTCAGGCGCGTTTTCGGGTGTCGTGCGCGGTTCCCGCGTTCTCGGGACGGTCGGTGTCGGAGACGATCTCCCAGACCCGGAAGACGCAGTGGTAGTCGTCGGCCCAGCCGGAGGCGATCAGCAGGTAGGTGTCGCCATCGCGCAGCAGGACGCGGCGACCCGGAAGTCTGGGATGCTGCGGGGTGAAGGTGGGCACGAGTGAGTGCAACTTGGCCAGGGCCTGTTCGCGCGTGCCGACCACCTCCGCGAGAACCCGCGGCGACCAACGCTTGTGATCGCCGGAACCTGTTGTCTCTTCGACGACTATCGCCCACCGTGGCATTCGGCCCTACTCCCTCTGGCGGAAATGCCGCGCCACCGTCGATCGGTGGCGACCTTCAACGATTGGCTCCAACGGTACCAGCACCAGACCCCACCCATGCGGCTTGAACGGTGTTCAAGTATGCTGCGGAGCTGTGACTACCGATCCGTTGGGCTGGCTTGACGAACGCGCCGCCGAGCGCGTACGTGTCGGGTTGCGCCGTGAGCTGCGACCCCGTGCGGCACAGTCGCCATCGATCGACCTCGCCTCCAACGACTACCTCGGGCTGGTACGTCATCCGGAGGTCATCGAGGGTGCGATCGAGGCCGTGCGACGCTGGGGTACCGGGTCGACCGGATCCCGGCTCGTCACCGGGACCACGGCCGAACACGAGCAGCTCGAGACCGAACTCGCCGAATTCGTCGGCGCCGAGACCGGTTTGGTCTTCGCCTCCGGTTACGCCGCCAACCTCGGGGTGGTGACAGCGCTCGCCGGGCGGGGCGCGCTGGTCGTCTCCGATGCGGCCAGCCACGCTTCACTGGTCGATGCCTGCCGGCTCTCGCGCTCGCGCGTGGAGATCGCCGCGCACTGCGATGTCGAGGCGGTCGAGCGGTTGCTGGCCGAGCGGAGTGAGGAACGGGCACTGGTACTTACCGATTCGGTGTTCAGCGCCGACGGTGATATGGCTCCGCTGGCCGAGTTGCACCGGGTCACCCGGGCGAATGGCGCGGTGCTGATCGTGGACGAGGCGCACGGGCTCGGTGTGCGCGGCGCGGGTGGGCGCGGACTGGTGCACGAGGTCGGCTTGGCCGGGGAACCGGATCTTGTCGTGACCGCGACCCTGTCGAAAGCCCTTGCCGCACAGGGTGGTGTTGTACTGGCCGCCGAGCGGGTGCGTGCGCATCTCATCGATGCGGCGCGCACGTTCATTTTCGATACCGGGCTCGCGCCCGCCGCGGTCGGTGCGGCGCGGGCGGCGCTGCGGTTGTTGCGTCGAGAGCCCGAGATGGCGGGTCGAGTGTTGCAGCGGGCCGCGGATATCGCGCGCATTGCCGGTGTGGCGGAACCGGATTCGGCGGTTGTCTCGGTGGTACTCGGTGAGGCGCAGGTCGCATATGACGCCGCGCAGGAATGCCGTGCACGTGGACTCGATGTCGGATGCTTCCGTCCACCGACGGTGCCCGAGGGGACATCGCGGCTGCGGCTCACCGCACGGGCGAATCTGACCTCCGGTGAACTCGACACCATCGCAACGGTCCTCGGCGAGGTGCTGACACAGGCGCGTGGATTGGTGACCGCATGAGTGTGCTGTTCGTGACCGGTACGTCTACGGAGGTCGGCAAGACCGTGGTGACCGCCGCGCTCGCCGCGGCCGCGCTGGCCGCCGGTCGGTCGGTGGCGGTGTGCAAACCGGCCCAAACCGGTGTGGCGCCGGGCGAACCCGGCGATCTCGCCGAAGTCGAACGCCTCACCGGTGTCACGAGAACGGTCGAGATTGCCCGCTATCCCGATCCATTGGCTCCGGATACCGCCGCGCGTCGGTGCGGGCAGCCGCTGTTGACGCTGAGTGAAACCGCCGCCGCCATCGACTCACTCGCGGATGCGGACCTGACCCTGGTCGAAGGCGCAGGCGGATTGCTGGTCCGCCTCGGCGAATTCACGCTGCTCGAGCTGGCGCAGAAGCTCGACGCCCCGGTGCTAGTAGTCGCCGCGGCTGCGCTCGGGACTCTCAACCACACCGAATTGACCACGCGCGCGCTGTCGTCAGCCGGTGTCCGCTGTGCGGGGGTGGTGATCGGCTCCTGGCCCGAGACGCCCGGGCTGGCCGAAGAGTGCAATCGCACTGATCTGCCCAGGGTTACCGGAGTCGAGTTGGTCGGTGCGGTGCCCGCGGGTGCGGGTGGGTGGGATCGCGAGCGGTTCTCCGCCACTGCACCTGGTTGGTTCACTCCCGGTTGGTCCGCGCTCGGCCACTAGGTTTCCGCGGCGGCCGCTGTCCGGCGATCGGCAGCGTCTCCGCACCGAAACCGGTCGCGACGATCATCGCCGCGATCAGCAGCACACCGAGCACCGGAACCACGATCGCCAAGCGACGGTTCGATATTCGTATGTGGGTACTGCCGGATGTGCGCGCACGCATCATCGGTACTGCTCCATAGGCAAATCGCGGCCTCTCCAGAGTTGTCCCGACGGGGGAGGTCCGACTTTCGCCGCGAGGGCGATCACAGTGGCGACCGTTCCGGAATTGCACCGGATTCCCGCACCCGCCGGGGATGACGGCCCGAGCCCTACCGTTCGGTCGGGTTCACCGCCGCCATCGGGTCGCCTGGCAGCACTCGCGAACCGTACCTACAGTGGAGAAGATGTCGCCGTTGGACGATCGGCACCCGTCCACCGTCTCGGACTGGGACGACGCGCGACGGAGGGCCCGGCTTCGGGAGACTCGTCTCGGGCACGGGTGGCAGACGTTGCGCCGTACCAGGTTGGCGCTGCTGCGGGTCGCCTTGGTATTGCTCGCTGGGCTCATCGTGTTCGCCCAGTACTGGGTGCACGACGTCACCCCGGAACGCGATCGGCTCGCGCGCACCGAACCCGCCGTCCTGCCGATCGCCACCCCCGCGCACGATCGCGACTGGGACACAGTCGTCGTCGATATGGTCGGTCTCGGTGGACTCAATGCCAGCAATACCGCGGCCGCGCTGCCCGCCCTCAGCGATATGGGCGTGGTCTGGGCCATCAAATACGACAATCAAGGTATAGACACCAAGGTGATCGCGGATCTGATCATCCGCGCCGCCCAGATGTCGGGGCTGAAGAACGTTGTGCTGGTCGGACACAGTATGGGCGGGGTCATCGCGCTCGAGGTCGCGCGGCATATCCACCTCGACAGCGACCTGCGCCTAGTGGGAGTGATTCTCGACTGCACCCCGGTGGATTTGAATGCGGTGCGTCCGGAGAGTCGCGGTGCGGGCGAGGATATGGTGCGCTGGATGGGCTGGCTACCGGGGGCGCGGGAAAGCCGAACGCTGCGGCTGGCGGTCGAAACCTATGCGCGCCGTGATCGATTCGTCGATCGCGGGGCTACTGGGTTGCGCGGAGTCCGGCTCGAACCATTGCGCGATGTCGTCGAAGAAGTGCTGCGCGAGAAGGTCTTCTCCAAAGACGCGGCCAGCAACGGCCTGATCGAGACGCAGTTCCTGGCGATCGTGGCGGGCGGTGCGATCAACGATCTGCGCGCGCTGTCCCGGCCCGCCGACGGCAAACCGCGCCCGGCCATCGTCTTCATCCGCCCGCGCAATCCGGATGACGACCGGGTGGTGGATGTCGAGTACTCCCACCAGGTGCTCATCGAGCGGGCCGGTGGCGTCGACGGCTCGCTGCTGGTCGTCATGCCGCGAAATACCGGGCACGCCAATCCGATGCAGCGCCCCGAGGAGTACAACCGGATTATCGACCAGCAGATCCTGCCGTTCATCCAGCGATATCAGGAGCAGATGCGCGCGACGATCTCCGCGGCGGCGCCGCGCTGAGGGGATGGCAGCCAGCGGAGCCGGCGGTGTGGGTGAACACAGTTGGAATCGGGCGCTGCGTTGGAATCAGGCTAAGGCAAACCGTATGCGTGCCGGTTTCAGCTTGATTCAATCACCGCATGTTCCGACCACGTACGTTCCTGACCGGCCTGCACGGCCGCACTATTGCCGCGTTGCTCGCTGCGGCGACCGTTGCGAGCCTGGGGTTGACCGGCTGCGCGAGCGACGATAAGCCGGTCGGTAAAACCGACGCACCGCTGCCTACCGAAATCCCCGCGGGCACAAAGCTCGTGCTCGCCGATCAACAGGAGCGGTTCAAGTCGGTACTCCAGTTCTCCGGCGAACTCGACAAGCTGCCGTTCAAGGTGGAGTTCGCCAATTTCATCGGTGGACCGGCCATCCTGGAGGCATTCCGGGCCGGTGCCGCCGATGTTGCGACCGTCGGCGATGTCCCGCCGATCCATGCGCAGGTCGCCGGGCAGGACGTGCCGATCGTCGCGGCTTACCAATCCAATCCCAACGCACTGAAACTTGCGGTGGCGCCGGGCAAGACGGCCACCACGCTCGCCGATCTCAAGGGCAAGAAGATCGCCTACGCGGAGGGCACCGCCCAACAGGCCGCGGTGCTGCGGGCGCTCGCCAAGGCCGGGCTGAAACCCACTGATGTGCAACTGGTTCGGCTGCAGCTCGCGGAGTTCCTGGACGCGGTGCGCACCGGCCAGGTCGATATCGCGCCGCTGGCCGAACCGAACGTCACCCGGCTGTTGCGTACCCCGGGCGCCTCGCTGATCCCGGACTCGGAGACCACCGGTATCTACGGCGGTGTCGGCTACCTGTACGCGCGCCGCGCCGCGGTGACCGATCCGGCCAAGGCGGCGGCGACTCGGGCGGTGGTCGCCGCCTATATTCGCGCCTACCAGTGGGTCAATACCCACCAGGAGGAGTGGGCGCGCAAGTACTACGTCGAGAACCAGAAGGTCAGCGCCGACGATGCCAAACGCATCGTCGACTCGTTCGGCACCTACACCTTCCCGCATCTGGATCAGCACCTCATCGATCGCCAGCAGGGCACCATCGACGCGATCGACAACGCGGGCGAACTGCCCAAGAAGGTGCGCGCCGCAGACGGTTTCGATCTGCGCTTCGACGCCGTCATCACCCAGGCGGTCACCGAGAGCGGCGCCGCGTTCGAACCGAAGGCGAAATAGTAATGGCTACCTTGGATGCCGGTGTACTCGGCCGGATCGGACGAAGTTCACGCACCGTCGCGGAGCCGGTATTGGCCCGCCGCAAGCCGACTCGGCCCCGGCTCGGACCGGGCCGCCCGATTCCGTTCGGCATCGCCATCGGGCCCGTATTGCTGATCGCGGCGTGGGTGATCGGATCCGCTTCGGGCGCACTGGATGAGCAGACACTGCCCGCGCCGTGGACGGTCGCCGAGACCGCACGCGATCTGCTCGCCGACGGCAGACTGCAATCGAATCTGCTGACCTCGCTGAAGCGCGCGGCCTGGGGCCTCGGGCTCGGCGTGGTGATCGGTGTGGTGCTCGCATTGATCGCCGGATTGAGCCGTGTCGGTGAAGCCCTGCTGGACGGGCCGATTCAGATCAAACGCTCGATTCCGACGCTGGCGCTGATTCCGCTGTTCATCGTGTGGTTCGGCATCGGTGAGGACATGAAGCTCATCGTCATCACGACCAGCGTGGCGATTCCGATCTATATAAATACCCACGCGCAATTGCGTGGCGTCGACAGCCGGTATGTGGAGTTGGCTGCGACGGTGGGTCTTTCGCGCTGGGGATTCATCCGCCGGATCGCGTTGCCCGGTTCGCTGCCCGGATTCTTCACGGGCCTGCGGCTGGCGGTCACGATTTCCTGGCTGGCCCTGGTCGTGGTCGAACAGGTGAATGCCACCAGCGGCATCGGCTATCTGATGACGCAGGCGCGTACCTACGGCCAGATCGACGTCATCGTGGTCGGCCTGGTGATCTACGGCCTGCTCGGACTGTTCGGCGATCTCGCCGTGCGCGCGACGGAACGGAGGGCGCTGTCATGGCGACAGACGATCGCGGACTGAATGTGGTCCGAACCCGCGGGCTGCGCAGGGGTTTCGGCGATCGCGTGGTGTTGCACGGTATCGATCTCGATATCGCGCGCGGCGAATTCGTCGCACTGCTCGGGCGCAGCGGTTCGGGTAAGAGCACCTTGTTGCGCGCGCTGGCCGAGCTGGATCGCGATGTGCTCGGCTCGGGTGAGTTGCGAGTGCCGACGGAACGCGCGGTGGTGTTCCAGGACTCGCGGCTGCTGCCGTGGAATCGGGTACTGGACAATGTGACTCTCGGTTTGAAGAGTGCCGATGCCGCCGAGCGCGGTCGCACGGCGCTGGCGGAAGTCGGCCTCGCCGGGCGGGAAAAGGCCTGGCCCAAGGAGCTTTCCGGCGGTGAACAACAGCGCGTCGCCTTGGCGCGGTCCCTGGTCAGGGAACCGGAGTTGCTGCTGGCCGATGAGCCTTTCGGTGCGCTGGATGCGCTCACCCGCATCAAAATGCATGTGCTGCTGCAGGATCTGTGCGCCAGGCACAAGCCGGCCGTCTTGCTGGTGACCCACGATGTCGATGAAGCGGTGCTGCTCGCCGACCGCGTACTCGTCCTCGACGAGGGCCGCATCGCCGTCGACCAGCGTATCGATCTGGAACGCCCACGCCGCCACACCGATCCGGACTTCAACCGCCTGCGCGAACTGCTGCTTGCCAGCCTCGGCGTCGATGTCGCGGCCCTGCACGATGAGAAGAAAGCCTCATGACCCGCCAACTCAGCCTCAATGCGTTCATCTATCCCTCCGGACATCATGAGGCGGCCTGGCGGCATCCGCAGAGCCGACCCGACCGGATCTACGATGTCGCCTACTACCAGGAGATCGGCCGCACGGCCGAAGCCGCGAAACTCGACGCGGTGTTCTTCGCCGACGGGCCCGCACTGCGCACCAATGTCGAACACAATGCGGCCTCGGGTCTGGAACCGATCACCCTGCTCACCGCGATCGCCACGGCCACCACCCATCTCGGGTTGATCGCCACCGCGTCCACCACCTACTACGAGCCCTACAACCTGGCCAGGTTGTTCTCCACGCTCGACCACATCTCCCGTGGCCGGGCGGGCTGGAATATCGTCACCACCGGAACCGACCTCGCCGCCGCGAATTTCGGGCTCGACAAACATCCCGATCATGCGACGCGATACGCGCGGGCACGGGAATTCGTCGATGCGGTCGTCGCGCTGTGGGACAGCTGGGAGGACGACGCCATCCTGCTGGACCGGGAGGCGGGCATCTACGCCGATCCGGACAAGATCCACCCGATCGACTTCGTCGGCGAATATCTCAGCGTGCGTGGGCCGTTCAACGCGCCGCGCACCCCACAGGGACATCCGGTGCTCGTACAGGCCGGTGCGTCGAATGACGGCCGCGCGTTCGCGGGCCAGTACGCCGAGGCGATCTTCACCGCGCACCAGCGGCTCGAAGACGCGCAGGCGTTCTATGCCGATATCAAGGCCAAAGCCGCCGAATTCGGCCGTGACGCCGAGCAGATCAAGATCCTGCCCGGTATCAGCCCGTTCATCGGCGATACCGAGGCGGCGGCCAAACAGTTGGAACGGGAGTTCAACGAGCTCACAGTGCCCGCATACGGGCTGAAGCAGTTGGAGGGCATCGCGGGTGAGAGCTTGCGGAACCTGCCGCTGGATGAACCCGTGCCGCTCGAATTGTTCAGCGACGCGGGCGATGTCACCGATAACGAGCGCAGCCGTCGGCAGGTGGTCGCCGGAATCGTGCAGCGGGAACGGCCCACCGTGCGCGGGCTGCTGCATCGTCTTGCCGGTGCCCGTGGACATCGGGTCTTCGCCGGTACGCCGGAGCAGGTCGCGGACACCATCGAGGACTGGTTCCGCAATGGCGCCGCCGACGGTTTCAATGTGATGCCGCCCTACTATCCGGGTGGTCTGGAGGTCTTCGCCGAGCAGGTCGTCCCGATCCTGCAGCGGCGCGGCCTGTTCCGCACCGAATACACCGGAACCACACTGCGCGACCACTTCGGTCTGCCGCGTCCGGAGAGCCGGTACGCCCGGCGACCGGCGCTCGCGCAGTGAGCGCCTGTACCAGGCCGTATCGGGCTCGGCGAAATAGTCGCCATCGCCAAGACCACGCTGCCAGCGGGAATCCGGCGGCTGCGACGGGGGCGAGTGTTCGTGGGGGCATGTGCTGCATGAGCTTTCGGCGTGAGCGACCTGGCCGGTACCGTCGGGCGCAGGACAATCCGTGCCGGTACCGACTTCGCACGGCGCGGGCGCTGTGAGTGAGCGTCGGCCAGCGAACCATCAGCACAGCGTCCCCTCGCGTACGACGGAGCCGAGCGCCTGCGAGATAGAAGTCGTGAGCGGACAGGTCCGAACCACAAGGGAATCCGTTCGTCTGCGTTCGCTGGTGTGGACGGTGTTCGTGCCCGTGGTGCTCTACGGCATCGGATCCGGTGCGGCCGCACCGATGTACGCGTTGCGCGCATTGGATCTGGGTGCGTCGGCCGGTGTCGCCGGAATCGTCGTCGCGCTGAGCGGGTTGGGGATGGTGCTGGCCGATCTGCCCGCGGGGCGGATCGTGGCGCGCATCGGGGAACGCTGGGCGATCGCCGTCGGATCGGCCCTCGGTTTGGTCGGGGTGCTGTGCGCGATCTTCGCACCGCATACCGGGTTGCTGGCGGTTGGTGTGCTGCTCAATGGAACCGCCAGTGCGGTATGGGGTTTGGCGCGACAGTCCTACATCGTGGCCGTTGTGCCACTGGACGAGCGGGGCCGTGCGTTCTCGGCCTTGGCCGGTGCCTCGCGCCTCGGATCGTTCTGCGGACCGTTCGTAGGGGCCGCGATGGTGTACGCCATGGGGCCGAGCGGTGCGCTGTGGTTGCAGTTCGGCACGACCGTCGCATCGGGCGCGGCGATGCTCGCCATCCGTTCGGCCGACGCCGACGATACGGATGCCGCCGATCACACCCTGCGTTCAGTGGTCGTCGAAAACCGCAGGGTGCTGGGCACACTCGGTCTGGCGGCACTGCTGATGGGTGGTGCCAGGGCGACCCGCACCGCACTGCTCCCGCTGTGGGCCGCGCATATCGGCGTGAGTGCCGCCGCCACGAGCCTGATATTCGGCATCGCCGGCGCAATGGACGTGCTGCTGTCCTACCCGGGCGGCATCCTGCTCGATCGCTACGGCAGTCGCGCCACCGGCGTGCCGTCGATGTTGCTGTTCGCGGTGGGCTTCGCGGCGCTTCCGTTCACCTCGACGGCGCTCGAACTCACCGGTGCCGCAGTACTGCTCGGGCTCGCCAATGGTGTGAGCAATGGCATCATCATGACGGTCGGCGCAGGCGCCGCTCCGCCGGGGCAACGTGCGGAATTCCTCGGTGCCTGGCGTCTGACCCATGACATCGGCATGTTCGCCGGTCCCATTGCCGTCGGCTTGATCAGTGCCGCGACAGTTCTCGGTGCCTCGGCACTCGCCATCGCCGCGGCGGTTTTCGCAGGCGCAATCGCCATGCACCGCTGGTTCCCCGGTGCCTATCCCGCCCTGTTCGCAGACGCACGCCGTCCCGAAACCCAGCCAACCGACTGAGCGCTCGGTCCACTTATGGCGCAGACCTGGTGTGTGCCGCGCATAGGTTGCTCCTTGTGTGAGGTGCTCGTTGGGTATGTGCGGTCATGTCAGGATGCTGGCTGGTGGTCAGGACGCTGGTCGCGCTCGGCCCATGGGTGGTGCAGACCTGGTGTGTGCCGCGTATGGGGCGCACCTTCTGCGCGGTGTATGCGAGGGCCTGCATCGGTGCGCTGGCGCTGGGTACTTCAGAGCGCTGGTGGGGTTCGGCCGAGGTAGGCGAGGAGCCGGTCGCCGGGGGCCGTGGTCGGCGGTTCGATCGGCGGACCGAAGAGGGGCCATCGGCCTGCGATCGGGACGAGTTCCGGTGCCACCGCCAGTAATTCGCGGGCGAGGCGCTCCGGGATCGGCGGGGCGCCGCGATCGGCGGCGACGAGATCCCAAGCGTGGACCGTCAATTCGAGAGCACCGACGGTCCCGAGCACCCGGGCGGGCACCGGCCTCCCGAAGACGACCACCGACCCGGGGTGCTCATTCGCCCAGTCACCGAGCAGGGCCACGGCTCGACTTCGAATATGCGGCGTCCCCGCACAATTCGGTAGCGGTGCACCCGGCGTGAGCCGAACCTGCCCACCCGCCAAACCTTCCCGCAACGCGGCAATCGACTCGTCCACATGCGCGAGCAGCATGCGCGTATTCCAGCCCCGGCACGGCGTGGGCGCGGACAGATCGGAACCGATGCCGGGCAGTACCGACAGCAGATACGCGACCGCCCGCTCGAGCAGGTCGTCGCTCATGGCAGTGCGGGCTCGGGCGACGTATTCGCCGCCAACGACGTGGGCAGTCCGAACGCCGCGAACATCGAGCTGTCGTGATAGGAGACCACATGCGCGACCCCTGTCGGGGTCACCGTCAGGATCTGCAGTGATTGCGCCCGACCGCGCAGGTAGAACGCGAATCCGTGCTGACCGTTCGCGGCGATCGGCACCATCCGGACCTCGCCCGCGCTATACGGACACTTCGCCCGAACGAGCTCGATGATCGTGGTATTGCCGCGGAACCACTCCTCGATCGGCGGCATCTCCCACACCGCATCCGACCGCAACAGCGTAACGAGCGTATCCATATCGGCGGCTTCGAATGCGGCGGCATAGCGGTCCAGCAGCGCGCGGATTTCGGGGTCGTTCGGCTCGGCCACGGGCGTGTCCGGCTCCAGTTCCGCGAGCGCCGCATGTGCGCGCTGCAGCATGCTGTTGACCGCGGCAACGCTGGCCTCGATCAGCTCGGCGACCTCGGCGGCCTTCCAGTGCAACACATCTCGCAGTATCAACACCGCACGCTGACGCGGCGGCAGATGCTGCCAGGCGGCGATCAATGCCAGCCGCATACCGTCGCGCGCCGCGACTATGGCGGCCGGATCCGACGTCTCGGGGGTGACGAGCACATCCGGCATCGGTTGCAGCCAAGGAATCTCGGGCGCGAAGTTCACCGGGCGCGTGGGATCCGCGGTGGGCTCGGATAATCCGGTGGGCAGCACGCGGCGTCGCTGCTCGAGCGCATTGAGACACGCATTGGTGGCGATCCGGTACAGCCAGGTACGCATCGAAGCCCGCCCCTCGAAATCGCCATATCCGCGCCAGGCCCGCAGCAGCGTTTCCTGCACCAGATCCTCGGCATCGTCGACCGAACCCAGCATCCGGTAGCAGTGGGCGAGCAGTTCGCGCCGATACGGCGCGGTACGGGCGGCGAATTCGTCGCTGTCGGTCATATGCAGTCCTTCCGGGTGCCCCGAATGGTGTCCCTCTGAAATATCGACCGCCGTGCCACCCAGAACTCATCGGTGCGATGAGTTTCGGGCGGTGGTCGGTCGGTATTTGTGCGTGCCCGAACCATCTGGCACGCCGAAACCAAAGGAAGGATCACCGTGAGCACACCAATCGTTTCGGCGGTGACACAGCGCTGGGTGCTGATACTCGGCGCGGTCGCGTCGCTGATGGCGGCACTGGACACCCTGGTCGTCGCCACCGCACTCAGTACCATCCGGCACGACCTCGGGGCGTCGCTGCAGACGCTCGAATGGACCGTCAACGGATATAACCTCAGCTTTGCAGTCTTGCTGATGACCGCGGCGGTGCTCGGCGACCGCTTCGGGCGCAAACGGATGTTCATAGTCGGGCTCGGCATCTTCGTCGCAGCGTCTGCGGCCTGCGCGATATCGACCACCGTCGCGACCCTCATCGCCGCCCGCGTGGTGCAGGGCATCGGCGCGGCATTGATCATGAGCCTGGCATTGGCGCTGGTCAGCGTGGCGTTCCCACCGGAGAAGCGCGGGATGGCCATGGGGCTGTTGCAGGGCATCACCGGTCTCGCCGTGGCGTGTGGTCCGCTGGTCGGCGGGGCCGTCGCGGAGGGGTTGTCCTGGCAATGGATCTTCTGGCTGAACGTGCCGATCGGGCTGATCGCTCTGCCACTGGTGGTGGCCCGTGTTCCGGAGGGCTTCGGCCCCGACACCGCGATGGACGGCACAGGATTGGCACTGGTCACCGGCGGCGCATTCGGTGTGGTGTGGGGTTTGGTGCGGGGCAATATCGCGGGCTGGTCGAGTTCGGAGGTGCTGATCGCGCTGGTCGGCGGGATCGCATTGCTGATCGCCTTCGCGGTCTGGGAAACGCGCACACGCGAGCCGATGTTCCCGATGCGGCTCTTCGTGAATCGCGGTTTCGCGGCGAGAAATACCGCCATATTCCTCACCTTCGCCGCCCTGTTCGGTGAGGTGTTCTTCTACGCGCAGTTCCTGCAGGCGGTCCTGCACTTCGGTCCACTCGGTGCCGGATTGCGGCTGCTGCCATGGACCCTCACGCTGTTCTTCTGCGCGCCGGTCGCCGGTGCGCTGGCCGACCGGATCGGGGAGCGGCCCCTGATGGTGAGCGGGCTGGCCCTGATGGCGGGCGGCATGCTCTGGATCGCCGCCATCGCCGACCCGGCGATGACATACGGCTCCCTCGTCGTTCCGTTCGTCGTCTCCGGCGTCGGCACGTCGATGGTGCTGCCGTCGGCACAGAGTTCGGTGGTCGGCGCGGTCGAACACGCGATGCTCGGCAAGGCGGCCGGTGCCAACAGCATGATGCGCGAGCTGGGCGGGGTTTTCGGAATTGCCATCGCGGCAGCGGTTTTCGCCGCAACCGGTGGATACAGTTCAGTGGATGAATTCACCGAAGGATTCGGCCCGGCGATCAAGGTAGGTGCGGCACTCGCCCTGATGGGCGCGGTGGTCGCACTAGCGCTGCCCGGGCGCAGGGCGGGCATGGCAGTCGACCTCGAGGAGGCGACAGTATCCGTCTGACCCGTCAATCCTGGTGGGGCGAAATGCTTTCCAGCCATGGGTGATCGGGGTGCACCCGCGACAGCCATTCGAACAGCCGGGACCTTTGGGATCGGTCCATCATGGGTAGCGCACGACGGAAGTCGGTTTCGTCCTTGTCGCGGCGTGCCTTTGCCTTGAACAGGAGTGCGACCTCGGGGGTCGCGTACGGGATGCCCTCGCTGGTGTGGCGAATCAGATCTTCGTAGGACAGGGTGATCGATGGGTCGCGGCGGCACGCCCATCGATCACCGACGTGCGGTTCGCGAAAAACGTCGAGCCGATAGCGCCCGGTCTCGGGTTCGCGAAGCCAAGTCTGATGGAAGTCCGCCGACTTGGCCGGAAACGGCCAGATCCGATCGTCACCGACAACGTCCCACTCGAACTCAGGGAAAGCGGCGACAACCTCGCTGAATCTGCCTTGCGGGACACCGATTTCGAGGTCGCTGTGTTCCCGAGCCCCGCCGCCGGTGAACAGATCCAGCGCCCACCCCGCTGTCACGCACCACGGAACCGTGACATCCGACAACCGCTCCGCGACTTCAGCAGGCGTCCATGCCGCCCACAGCCTTTCGCATTCCGCCGCCGAAACCGCACGTCCGGCCACCTCGGGTGATCCTGCCGGATCGGAGATGGGCATCGGGACGCTCCTTCCAGGCGTATGCGCCGACGAAGGATTCAGCGTACGCGGGTGCCGAGCAGATGACGTACGCCGCCGACGAACAGTTGCAGACCGAAGTCGAAACGTGCCGTCGCATCCGGGGTTTCGTTCAGCGGTGAGGCGTCCTCGGTCAGCGCACCGGCCGAATCCATCTGCATTCTGGACTGTTCGTCCACGGTTTGTCCGAGCACGTAGTACAGCAGTGTGTACGCCGCGAGTTCCGCTTCCGGCCGCGGCATCCCGCCTCGGATCGCGGCGCCCACGAGCCGTTCCCGGCCCTTGCTCGTGGTGAGTCGGGAGGCATAGGTCGCCGAGACCAATTCGGCGCCGTCGCGATAGGCGAGCAGGCAGCCGCGCAACCGATGCGCCAATTCGGTGATCTGGCCCGACCAGTCCTCGGCCTCGATCGGATCCTCCATCGGGGCCAGGATCCGGTCGGCGACCGCGCCGAGCAGTGCCTGCTTATTGGGGAAGTGCCAGTACAGCGCACCGGGCTGGACCTGGAGTGATCCGGCGAGCCTGCGCATGGTCAGGTCGGCGAGACCGTACTGGTCGAGAATGGCGATGGCGCCGTCGACCACGTCCGCGCGGTGCAGCTGCACGCTGTTTCCTTCCCCGAGGTGCTTTGACTCACTTGTTACCGCTACCCTAGCCTGAACACCGTTCAAGTTGCACGGCCACCTCGGCCGGACGAAGGGATTCGTGCAGTGACCCAGGCACCCGTCCAAACCGACATTCTGGCGACCGCCCGCGAGCAGGTGCTCGAGCGCGGCGAAGGCCTGACGCAGGAGCAGACCCTCGAGGTGCTCCGGCTCGGCGACGACCGGCTGGAGGAACTGCTCGCACTCGCACACGACGTGCGCATGAAGTGGTGCGGTCCCGAGGTCGAGGTCGAGGGCATCATCAGCCTCAAGACCGGCGGCTGCCCCGAGGACTGCCACTTCTGCTCGCAGTCGGGCCTGTTCCAGTCGCCGGTGCGCGCCGCCTGGCTCGATATCCCCAGCCTGGTCGAAGCCGCCAAGCAGACCGCCAAGACCGGCGCCACCGAGTTCTGCATCGTCGCCGCCGTGCGCGGTCCGGACGAGCGACTGATGGCGCAGGTCGCCGCCGGTGTCGAGGCCATCCGCAACGAGGTCGACATCCAGGTCGCGTGTTCGCTCGGCATGCTCACCCAGGAGCAGGTCGACCAGCTCGCCGCCATGGGCGTGCACCGCTACAACCACAACCTGGAGACCTCCCGTTCGCACTTCCCGAACGTCGTCACCACGCACACCTGGGAAGAGCGCTGGGACACCCTGCGCATGGTGCGCGAGGCCGGTATGGAGGTCTGCTGCGGCGGCATCCTCGGCATGGGCGAAACCCTGGAGCAGCGTGCGGAATTCGCGGCGAACCTGGCCGAGCTCGAGCCGGACGAGGTGCCGCTGAACTTCCTCAACCCCCGTCCGGGCACCCCGTTCGGCGACCTCGAGGTGCTGCCCGCCGCCGACGCACTGCGTGCCGTCGCCGCATTCCGGCTCGCGCTGCCGCGCACCATCCTGCGCTTCGCGGGCGGTCGCGAGATCACCCTCGGCGACCTCGGCGCCAAGCAGGGCATCCTCGGCGGTATCAACGCTGTGATCGTCGGCAACTACCTGACCACCCTCGGCCGGCCCGCCGAAGCGGACCTGGACTTGCTCGGTGAGCTGAAGATGCCGATCAAGGCGCTCAACGAAACACTCTGAATCGGTCACGAAAGAGGCTGGCGCCGTGAGTACTGTCATGGATATGGACGAGCGCTACAACCCGTTCACCGGCAAACGCATCGTGCCGGGGCTCGACGATCCGGTCCCGGCCGCCGCGGCACTGGGACTGGAGCCGCCGCGCTTCTGCGAGCAGTGCGGCCGGCGCATGATTGTGCAGGTCAGCCCGGACGGCTGGTGGGCGAAGTGCTCGCGGCACGGTGTGCTGGATTCGAAGAATCTGGAACACCGCTAGTGGTGGCCGAATACGGTGAGGTCGTCACCGCGCCGTCCGGATCGGACCGAATGGTGGGCGTGCGGCGTGAGCTGCGGGCGTCCGCGCTGATCGCGGTCGGGGTGGTGCTGCTCAGCGTGCTCGGCGGTGTGGTGTGGGCCTTTGTGGCGCCCACCGAGCAGTATCTGGTGGTCAAGGCGCGCGCCGGTGCGGTACCGGCCAAGGGCGCGGCCCTGACCGGGGAGAGTGTGCACCAGTTCGACGCCCTGGCGATTTTCGTCTGTATCGGCGCGGTCCTCGGTGTGCTGACGGCGATCGGCGCATGGCGTTGGCGTCGCGCGCGCGGACCACTGCTGCAACTGGGGCTGCTGATCGGTTCCGGCGCAGGCGCTTACGTGATGTCGAAGGTCGGCGAGCAGATCATGCAGTGGCAGCATCCGATGCCGTACGACCCCGCGGTCGGCCAGATCGTGCGGCTGCCGGTGGAGGTCGGCAGTTGGCTGGCGCTGATCGTGCAACCGCTGCTCGCCTCGCTGATCGTGCTGTTCCTCGCGGCGCTCAGTCCGACAGAGGATCTCGGCACCGGCTTCAGCGGACCGCTCGGCGATTCGCGGCCATACTTCACTGCGGCAAGCGGATTCGCGAGCGTCGACAATGCCGATTCGTATCGTGGTGCGAACGGCGGGCCGGTGCCCTACGGTTTGCCGTATGGCGGCTTCGGACCGCCCGGTTCGGATCGCGCGCGCTGACGTTATCCGAACCGTTGCCCACGCGGCGGCACAGACGTACCAGAACGGCCTAGAATTGTGGGACACGCTGTGCGTTCAGAGAGGAACGGATCGTGGCGTTCGTTGGTAGCGGGCCGGTGGTCGAAGAACTCGACGCGAAATTCTGGCGGGTCGTCGAGCCGCTCGTCTATCACGGTGCCACACAGGAATTCGTCATCCCAGCGGGCTTCCGCACCGACTTCGCGTCGGTGCCACGGGCATTGGTCTGGCTGGTACCCCGCTACGGCGCCTACACCCGCGCCGCCATCCTGCACGACTATTTGCGGAGCTCGCACGAGGTGAGCACCGCCGACGCGGACGGCCTGTTCCGCCGCTGCCTGCACGAGTTCAAGGTGTCGATACCGCGTCGGTGGATGATGTGGGCCGCAGTGCGTTTGGGCAGCGGACTGCGCGGAGCCACACTCGGCGATATCGCACGCTTTCTGCTCGTCGCAATCCCCTCGATCCTGTTCCTGGCGATCCCGGTCGTCGCGGTGCAGGTATTCCTGTGGCTGTTCTGGTTGGTGGAGTTGGTGTTCTGGGCTGTAGCGCGCGTCGGACAGCGCACCGCGGCCCCACCACCACAACCCCAGATGAAGACCGCCTGACCGTCCGGTCCGGAACTCTCTTTCAACAGTTCAACCTGCGTATTCGCATGTGCTGATCGAGGCCCGCGCTCGCGATCCGTCTTAATCTCATTGCACGCCAGGGGGTGTCGCTCCCGCTATCGGAAAGTGCAGGAGGACAGATGGAACCGCGTCTGCGACCGTCGCCGAGAACCGTTTTCGCACAACAATTCGCCGCGCTGTTCGCGGCCGCGGGCAACCCGACGTTGCGTCGCGTGGCGACCGCAGCGGAGGCGCGGATGCGGGCGGCACGCGCGCCCGGACAGCAGGGCGGCGCCTCGGTCCAGCGCATCAGCGACTGGAAGTCCGGGCGCAATGTCCCCGCGCGATTCGAATCCTTGCTGCCCGTCCTGCTCACACTGATAGCCGAGGCGCGCAAGTCCAGTAAGCCGGTGCCGCCCGCATTGCTGGATGTGCAGGAATGGCAACGGTTGTGGGCGGCATCGAATGCCTGGGATCCGGCGTCCGAGGCGACCGAATGCCCGTACCTCGGGTTGACCTCCTACCGGCGCGCCGATGCTGAGTTGTTTTTCGGCCGCTCCCGGCCGACCGCGGAATTGGCCGAATTGGTCCGTGCGACAGTGGGTCCCGAGGGCGACGGCGGAATCGTCATGCTGGTCGGCGCATCCGGGGCGGGCAAATCGTCACTGCTGGCAGCGGGTCTACTTCCGGCGCTCGCCGATCCGGTCGACGACTGGGCGGTCGCGACCATGACGCCGGGTACCGCACCCGTTGCGGCGCTGTTGGCTGCGGTCCGGGTAGTTTCCGAATGCCCGGACGCATCCGCACCGACGGAGGATGCTGGACGACCAGGCATTACTCCAGTCGAGGCTGTGCCCGTCGACAGCCGACCGGGGTCCGCAGTATCCGAGAATGCCGACAGCGCTTCGGAATCCGTCGCCGCCGCGCTTACCGAATGGGGTGCGGACCGCCATCGGCTACTGATCGTCGACCAGTTCGAAGAACTGTTCACTCTGTGCCGCAACGAAAACGAGCGCGCGCTCTTCCTCTCGACCTTGGAACACCTCGCGATCCGCGGCGAACGCGAACCGACCGCCGTCGTAATCGCCGTCCGCGCCGACTTCTACGCCCGCTGCCTCGACGTCCCCGTCCTGGAGGACGCACTCAAACACCGCAGCTACCTCCTCGGCCCGATGCGCCTGGACGAACTCGCCGAAGCCATCACCCGTCCCGCCGAATTGGCCGGCTACAAACTGGAATCCGGTCTGGAAGAACTCGTCATAAGCGAACTGTGCGGACTCGGTGGCGACCGACGCGCCTATGACCCGGGTGCGCTTCCGCTGGTATCGCATGTGATGGCGGCCGTCTGGCAACGTCGCGACGGCACCCGTCTCACCATCGACGGCTATCGCGCAGCGGGCGGAGTCATCGGCTCGGTCGCCGCGACCGCCGAAAAGGCCTGGGGCGAACTGACCGATTTCCAACAGAGCATCGGCAAACAAGTCCTCCTCGGCCTGGTATCCGTCGGCGACGACTCCCGCGACACTCGCCGCAAAGTTACCCGCGCCGAACTGATTCACCAGACGGTCGAGGCCGCCGAGGCCGCCCTGGAAGTGTTGGCCCGCACCAGATTGATCACATTGGATGCTGAATCCGCCTACTTGACACACGAAATCGTCCTTGATGCCTGGCCCCGCCTACGCACTTGGATCGATGAGGACCGCGTCGGCTACCTGGAACGCCAACGGTTGCAATCGGATGCGTCGGATTGGGCTACCAACGGCCGCGACTCCGCCCTGCTCTATCGCGGCGCACGGTTGATCACCATGCAGGAGCATGCCTACAAGGGCGCGATCGGCGCGGTCGCCGAAGAATTCCTCGCCGCGTCGGCGGCGGCGCGGCGACGAACGCAGCGGCGATCGTCGGCGAGAATGGCGGCCCTGGCGCTGCTCGGGGTGATCGCGCTGGTGCTGGCCGGTGTGGCCTTCGTGCAGAGCGGTACGGCGAAAACCCAACGGGACAACGCGATTTTCACGGCAGTCCTCGCCGAATCGGACCGGCTGGAGACAACCGACCCGTCGCTTTCGGCGCAACTGGTGCTAGCGGCCGACCAGCTGCGACCCGGTGATCCCGAAGTGCGTGTACGCCTACTGAATACGCAGAACATGGCGTTGGCGAGTGCGTTGCCGGGGCACGAAGGGTTCGTCCACGCGCTGGTCGTTCGGCCGGACGGGCGGTTCATCGCCTCGGGCGGCTCCGACAAAACCATTCGGCTATGGGACATTTCCGATCGTCGCCATCCGAGGGGAGTCGGTCGACCACTGACCGGGAGTACTGCCTCGGTCTACGCCGTGGCGTTCAGCCCGGACGGCTCGCTGCTCGCCTCGGCATCTGGCGACAAAACGGTGCAACTGTGGGATGTGCGCGATCCGGCGTATCCCACCATGATCGGCACGCCGCTGCCCAGCGGCTATCCCAACGTGCTCGTCTTCGGCGCGGATGGCAAGACATTGGTAACCGCGAGCAAGGACCTGCCGATCATGTTCTGGGACATAGGTGATCCCACCCACCCCACTCCGATCGGCACACCGATCCCGAAACTGTCGTCGGATCCGCCGACCTTTGCGACGATCGGCCCGGATCTGCGGACCGCGGTCACGGTTGGGCTGAACGGGGAGACACTTCTGTGGCGTATTCCGGATCCGCATTCCACCGCGGTGTCCGTCAGACTGACGAGTGATGCCTTGTCGGCCGCATCGAGTCCCGAGTCCGCATTCACTCCGGACGCCGTGTCGGCCGCAATCAGTCCAGACGGAGCGGTCGTCGCGGTCGCGGGTCGAGAAGCTATCCATCTTTGGGATGTTCGTGACCCGGTGACACCGCGGGCGATCGGACAGCCACTGAAGATCGGCCCTCCCTCGGTGGGTACGCCGATCGCCTTCAGCCCGGATGGTCGGACAGTGGTCGCAGTCTCCGATCGCGGAACGGCCACCGCATGGAATATCGCCGATCCGGATCACCCGGCCACGGTAGGAGGACGGCTGGCGGGCACCAAAGGGGCGGTGACCACAATTTGCTTCGCCCCCGACGGACAGACGGTGGTGACCGGGGGTCAAGACGGCGCAGTTCGGGTGTGGTCGATGCCGCGGATCGGTTCAGGCGATAACCTGACCCGCGCATACGAACCGATCATCGATGCGAGCGGGACGAGGATGGTGGTCCGTTCGGGCGACCGCGCGGTCGAGGTGTGGCAGATCAGTGACCCGAACACGCCGCGCCGTCTCGGCAGGCTCGAGCTGCCGCTCTCGGGTGCCACCAATATGGCGATGACATCGGACGGCCGCCTGCTGGTGGTCGGTGGTGAGCGGTATCTTGGTGCGCTGATTGATATTGCCGATCCCACCGCCATGCGCGTGCTCACTGAATTGCCGGCCGAGACAGGGCAACTCAGCGCCGTCAGGTTCAGTCCGGATTCACGGCTGCTCGTGACGGCCGGGCTCACCGGGTCGTCCGGAACAACACCCAACGATGTCATTCGAGTCTGGGACGTGTCTGATCCGACACGTCCGAGGGCAGTCGGTGAGCCGATATCCACTGCGCACGACTACCCCTTCGATGTGCGGTTCAGCCCGGACGGTCGTCTATTGGCAGTGGCGCGCATGCAGGAATCGGTCAGCATGTGGGATATCGCGAACCCGGCCGCCCCGAAGCGGCTCGGGCACGTCGCGGCCGGTCAGGCCCAGTCGGGGATTACCCTCGCATTCACGCCGGACGGACGCACTCTGGTGACCTCCGGTGATGATCTGCGAATACGCGTCTGGGACGTCCAGAATCCGAGCGAGCCGGTCGCGATCGACGCTCCACTGATCGGTCACACCGCCTTGATCGGCTCGATGTCCTTCAGCCCCGACGGCCGCCTGCTGGCATCGGGTGGACTCGATGCGGTTCAACTGTGGGACTTTACGAACCCCCGCAAACCCGAGCCGATCAAGCACCCTGTCACGGCGGCCGCATCGTCGACCTTCTGGATCGCCGCATTCCACCCCGGCGGTGAGTACCTGGTCGGGGCAGGCTCGGGCGGAATCCGGGTGTGGGATTTGGATCCACAGCACAGCATTGCGCGCATCTGCGATGCCACGACACCGAGGTTGAGTTCCGAGGTGTGGAAGGACCATCTGCCAGGGCTCCCGTATCGGCCGCCGTGCGAATAGTTCAGGCTTCGGAGGCTTTGTTCTCACCGAAAATCGGTGGCCGCATGTGCGGTCGGGTGGATACCGTTGGCGCGCACGTTGAGCTGCGAATGGGAAGGAGGTGGCGATGAGCGAGGATATGTTGACCAGGCATGGGCAGGCGGTGCTGGTTCCGGAGGCATCCGGGGAGCGGGCTGATCTGGTGGCATGGCGGCGGCGGAATGCGCTGCGACGGTCCAGTGCCGCGCAGCCGATTCCCAGTGGGCGGCGGTATCGGCGGAAGGTGAAACATAAGGGGCGGGAGCGGGATTGAGGTTGCTTCCCGCAGTTCGTGGTCGACCCCGTTTTCACGTGCTAAGGCATGTGAAGGCGGGGTCTTTGTTGTTGGGGGACGAGTTGTTCTCGGCTCCAGTTCCGACGGTGTGCTCAGCATGGTCGCATCCGGTGAGCAACCGGTCGCGATGGACTCTTCGGCGTAGTCGAGAAGTGTTCTGACACAGGGCTTTCACCGACTCGCAGCACCATCTATACGTCCGATCCGGACAGCCGACCGGCCTGCCTGACGCCGACCGCTTCCGGACCGGATAACTCGTATCCGACTGTGACCAGCCATATTCGGCGTCTCCGCGCATCGCTGAGTATCGCCCGGTGCGATCGCTCTCTACCGTCTGAGTTGTTCGATTCGTTCGAACCGCGGAGCCGTACTTCGGTCTCGACTCCGCGAATCACCGGGAGGATTCAGCGATTCGGAGGGGGAGAGCAATGTCCTGGAAATCGGTGTATGGGAAATCAGCGGTGGCGGGAGCCCTGCTGGCGACCGGAGTGTTTTCCGGCGGCGCGCAGGCAGCTGCCGAACAGCCGGGTGAGGTGACAGCGACACCGGCCGAGTCCGCGTTCCCGTGCCTCTGGCCGGTGTGCGTTTTGAGCTCCGGGCACCCAGGTGTGCCCGGCGGGCTGTCCGAGTAGAAGGGGAGTGCCCTGGTCGATGCTGACGAGGGCACGCTCGGATGCCGTGGCCCCTACGGCAGTGGCCACGGCACAGTCCATTTCGAGCTCGGCGACCGCTTCGGGGAGCGGTCGCCGAACTGAGGGGCGATCGTGGGGCAGGCGATCGTGGGGAGGTCAGGTGGGTGGGCGCAGCGCGGCGAATTCGTCGGTGACTCGGATTTCGGAGTCGGTGAACCGATAGACCGCCGCGGGGCGTCCACCCGCCCGGCCGGGGGATGCGGTCGCGCCGGTCGGCGTGATCACCTTGCGGCGGGTGAGAACTCGCTGCAGATTCGTCGTGTCGACCTCGTAACCCAGCGCGGCGCAGTAAATTTCGCGCAGCGTGGACATGGTGAACCGCTCCGGTGCCAGCGCGAAGGCGATATTGGTGTAGGAGAGCTTCGCGGCGAGCCGGGTGCGCGCGTGTTCGACGACCGTGCCGTGATCGAACGACATGCGCGGCAGCTGGGAAACCGGATGCCACGTGGTGTCCGAGGGTAGTTGCGGGTCCGCGGTCAGCGGCACCAGCCCCAGATAGGCCGAGGCGATCCGCCGTGGTGCGGGGACTCGGTCGGGATTGCTGAATACCGACAGCTGTTCCAGATGCGTCAGCTCGCGCACATCGACCTTCTCCGCGAGCTGGCGACGGGCCGAGACGTTGAGGTCTTCGTCGTCGCGCAGCCGTCCGCCGGGTAGCGACCAGGTGCCCTTCTGTGGGTCGAGGGCGCGCTCCCACAGCAGCACCGCGAGTTCGGTCCGCTGACCGGGCGGACAAGGCCGAATCAACTCATCTGTTATACGCGCAGGGCTGCTACCTGCGGTGATGTCGTCGGAGAAGCGCCGAACCTGGAACACCGCGGTGAGCGTTTCGTGGATGGTGCTACTATGGGCCACGTTTTCGATTGTAAGTCGAAAACCTGGTTTGGTGCGAATCGGCTGCCATGTGAAAAGGCACAAGGGCCGAGCGCACGAGGAGAGGAGCCATCCATGGCGACCATGGGTGTGAAGTTGGCGCCCCCGCTGATGGGGCAGGTAGTCGATGGTCCGACCGGATTCACCGGTGTCGAGGCCACACCGGAGTGGGCAGCCGAGGTCAAGCGCCTCGCCAGGGAGCGCAACGCGACGATTCTCGCGCACAACTACCAGTTGCCCGAGATCCAGGACGTGGCCGACCACGTCGGTGACTCGCTGGCGCTGTCCCGCATCGCGGCCGAGGCCCCCGAGGACACCATCGTCTTCTGTGGTGTGCACTTCATGGCCGAGACGGCCAAGATCCTCAGCCCCGAGAAGACCGTGCTCATTCCGGACCAGCGGGCGGGCTGTTCCCTGGCCGATTCCATCACCGCCGACGAATTGCGAGCCTGGAAGGCCGAATTCCCGAATGCGGTGGTCGTCTCGTATGTGAACACCACCGCCGCGGTGAAGGCGCTCACCGATATCTGCTGCACCTCCTCGAATGCCGTCGATGTGGTTGCCTCCATCGATCCCGACCGCGAGGTGCTGTTCCTGCCGGATCAGTTCCTCGGCGCGCACGTCAAGCGGGTCACCGGCCGTGAGAATATGCACATCTGGGCGGGCGAATGCCACGTACACGCCGGGATCAACGGTGACGAACTGACCGAACAGGCCCGCACCCACCCGGATGCCGAACTGTTCGTGCACCCCGAATGCGGTTGCGCCACTTCGGCTTTGTACCTCGCGGGTGAGGGCTCGTTCCCGGCCGAGCGGGTGCACATTCTGTCGACCGGCGGGATGATCGACGCCGCCAAGGCCGCGAAGTCGAACCAGGTCCTGGTCGCCACCGAGGTCGGCATGCTGCACCAGCTGCGAAAGGCTGCCCCCGGCATAGACTTCCAGGCCGTGAACGACCGTGCGTCCTGCAAGTACATGAAGATGATCACCCCGGCGGCGCTGCTCCGCTCGCTCGTGGAGAACACCGACGAGGTGCACGTCGACCTGGAAACCGCCGCGCTGGCTCGCAATTCGGTGCAGCGCATGATCGAAATCGGCAACCCGGGCGGCGGCGAATGAACGGCTGCGAGCAGAGCGCGACATGTGCGCTCGTCCGGAGTGGCGGTGCGGAATGATCGCCGGGGTGGCCGGTAGCGATACCGCTGCCGACCAGGTCGAGAAGGGCAGGGGCGCATGAGTACCGCGCCGCGGATCGACTGGGAAGCCGCCGCCGATCTGGTCGTGATCGGCGGAGGCGTCGCCGGGTTGACCGCGGCACGAACGGCATCGCTGCGCGGGCTGCGGGTGCTCATCCTCAGCAAGGGCGGCCCGACGGATACCGCAACCCAGTACGCCCAAGGCGGTATCGCCGTCGTTGCGCCGCATGAGGATTCGGTGGAATCGCATATGCGCGACACGGTCGAGGCCGGTGCCGGACTGTGTGACGAGGCGTCGGTGCGGTCGATCGTCGAAGGTGGCCAGGCCGCCGTCGCCGCACTGACCGATCTGGGTGCGGTCTTCGATCTCGCTCGGGACGGCCAGATCTCGCGCACCCGCGAGGGCGGTCACAGCACGCGGCGGATCATCCATGCCGGAGGTGACGCCACCGGCGCGGAGGTGCAGCGCGCACTGAACGCGGCCGGGTTGCCGGTCCTGTTCGGCGCCGCGGCACTGGAGGTTGTCACCGGGCGGGCCGGTGTGCAGGGTGTGATCGCGGTGTCGGAGAACGGATTCGGGGTCGTGCACGCACCGGCGGTGCTGCTGGCCACGGGCGGGCTCGGTCAGCTGTACGCGCTGAGCACGAATCCGCCGGGTGCGACCGCCGACGGCATCGCGCTGGCGCTCTGGGCCGGTGCCACGGTGGCCGATCTCGAATTCGTGCAGTTCCATCCGACGGTGCTCTATACCCCCGGTGGACTCGGCAGACGCCCGTTGATCAGCGAGGCGGTCCGCGGCGAAGGCGCGATACTGGTCGATTCCGAAGGGAATTCGGTGACCGCGGGGGTGCACCCGCGTGGTGATCTGGCACCGCGCGATGTGGTGTCGCGTGCGATCGCCGCACGGATGCGTGCCCTCGGCACCGATCACGTCTACCTCGACGCCCGAGCGATCGACAGCTTCCCACAACGTTTCCCGACGATCACCGCATCCTGCCTGGCCGCCGGGATCGACCCGCATACCGATCTCATTCCGGTCGCACCCGCCGCGCACTATCAATGCGGCGGGGTCGTGACCGACACGCACGGCCGGACCGCCGTTCCCGGTCTGTATGCCGCGGGTGAGGTGGCGCGTACCGGGCTGCACGGCGCCAACCGGCTCGCCTCGAACAGTCTGCTCGAGGGGTTGGTGGTCGGTGAGCGGGCCGGGGTTGCCGCTGCCGAACGCCTCGGTGAGGAAGCACATGTGACGGACGTGTCCTTCCACACCATTCCGCGCGCCGCCCGAGCCTTGGTGCAGCAGTCGATGACGTTGCATGCCTCCGTGGTTCGCGATGCCGCCGGACTGGCGGAGGCGGCCGTGCGGTTGCGAGATGCGGTGTCGCACAGCGCGGCAAGTCGCTTGCGTGCCGAGTTGACCACTGCCAAACAGCGATTGACGGGTGCGCCGATCGAGCTCTCGGCGCTCGACGGCGCACCGAACAGCAGCGCGGCGGTGCATACCGGTGCGGCGTCGCACGACACCGAAGACCTCAACGTTGCGGCTGCGGCACAACGCATCACCGCGTTCGAGGACGCGGCCCTCACCCTCACGGCACAGGTGCTCCTGCTGTCTGCGGCAGCCCGCACCGAAAGTCGCGGCTCGCACACCCGCTCCGACCACCCGACCCCCGACGACAACCAACGCCGCAGTCGCGCAGTACGTCTGGGCCCAGAAGGTCACCCCGTCCCCGCCCCCGACGGCCTCGACCTCACCACCTGGACCCAGGACGCCATCCCCAGCGCCTCATGACCGCGGCAATGCACGAGAACAGTAGGACGAGGAGTGCACTGATGGGACTGGATACCGGCCTGGATCGTGACGAGGTGCTGGCCCTGATTCGCACCGCACTGCACGAGGATCTGCGCTACGGCCCCGATATCACCACGGCGGCAACGGTTCCCGCCGATGCGGCCGTGAAGGCATCGGTGGTTTCGCGTCAGCCGGGCACGGTGGCCGGGCTCGACATCGGTCTGCTCGTGCTCGACGAGGTAATCGGTGCGGGCAATTACGAAATCACCGATCGCGTCGCCGATGGCACCCGGGTCGAGCCGGGCCACTCCGTGCTCGGGCTGGTCGCGCCGACCCGCGGTCTGCTCACCGCCGAACGCACCATGCTCAACCTGGTCTGTCACCTGTCCGGCATCGCGACCGCGACCGCCGCCTGGGTCGACGAGGTCGCGGGCACCGATTGCCGCATCCGCGACAGCCGCAAAACCCTGCCCGGCCTGCGTGCCCTGCAGAAATACGCGGTCCGCGTCGGCGGTGGCGTCAACCACCGCATGGGCCTCGGCGATGCCGCTCTGATCAAGGACAATCACGTGGTAGCCGCCGGTTCGGTGGTCGCCGCCCTCCGTGCGGTGCGCGAGCTGGCCCCCGATATCGCCTGCGAGGTCGAAGTGGACAGCCTCGAACAACTCGATGCCGTCCTGGCCGAACACGTCGAACTGGTCCTGCTCGACAACTTCCCCCTCTGGCAAACCCAAGCCGCCGTCCAACGCCGCAACGCCCAGGCCCCCACCACCAAACTCGAATCCTCCGGCGGCCTGACCCTCGCCGACGCCGCCGACTACGCCCGCACCGGCGTCGACTACCTGGCCGTCGGCGCCCTGACCCACTCGGTGCGCGTCCTCGACCTCGGCCTGGACATGTAACCGTCAGGCGGTGAGTTCACGCTCCAACGGCGTGCGGAATCGGGGGATGGCGCGAACTTCGCCGTACCAGGTGGCGATGCGGGCGGCTTCGGCTTCGACGAGAGATTCGGCTTCGGAGCCGATGTCTTCCAGTAGGCGGTAGACGATTTCGCCGTCTTTGCGCTGGGCCCAGCCGCCGACTATGCGCCCGTTCCACCAGATGGTGGGACCGACGTTTCCGTTGCGGTCGAAGAGGGTTGAAGCGTGGGGGCCGAGGTACCAGTCGCGGGACTGCCAGCCCATGGGAGTGGGGTCGAGGGCCGGGAGTAGGGCGGCCCAGGGCTCGGACTCGGGGGTCGGGTCCTGGTCGTCGGCGAGTAGCAGACCGGTGGTGCCGTCGAGATCGACCTCCACCACATCGAGTTGGGCGAGGGCCTTGCGAACCTCGGTCAGGGTCCAGCCGGTCCACCACTTGATATCGGTGACGGGTGCGGGGCCGAAGGCGTAGAGCCACTGCCGGACGAGTTCGGCGCGTGCCGCATCGGCGGGCATGGTCGGAACGCCTTGCGGCAGCCAGGCTTCTATCGGCGCCCAGGTGTATTGGCTGCTCGTCCAACTGCCGTTCGGCCGGCCGCGCACGATGCGCCCCTCCACCCCGAGGATCACGAGCACCCAGGTGGTGATGCTGTTGGGACGCGAATATGCCTTGTCTGGAGCGGGATCGACCTGCGTGCGCAGCCGAGGTACGTCCTTGCTCAACTGTGCGCCGGTCGCCGCCCCGCGCGCCAATAGCGCCTTGTGTGTTTCGTCTTCGACATCGGCCAGCCACGCGCGCACATCCCCGTCGACCACACCGGCCTGCTCGATGAATCTGCCGTAGGTGCGACGTTGCTTCTCCGCCAACGCATCCGCGCACGACGCCTGCAATACCGGCAGCAGTTCGACCGGCGCGATGAACATCGTGCGCCGCATGGCCAGCAGGCGCAGCAGTGTCCGATCGTCGTACAGCGCTTTTTCGACATGTGCGGGCTCAGCGGTGAGACTGCGTGCGCCAACCGACAGGTATACCGTCGCCGGATCGGTCGCATGCAGGACGACGAGGGATCGGACGATATCGGCAACGTCATCGGTGCGACATGCCTGTGTCAGCCGATGCCGCCGCGCCAGCCGGGCCCGCCGCTCCGCTACATCAATCGAACGCATATGCGAATATTAGCGGTCAGATCCCGAACTGCTGCGGATCCACCCCCAGCGCCTGGCATGCTTCCCGTATCGCCGCGATCTCGTTCTGATCGAAATTCCCGTCCGCATTGCCGATCATGATGCCGATCTGGACGACCGCATGCGCCTCGGTCGGCTTACCCGCCGCCTTGCCGATCTGCTGCAGCACATGTGCCCGCCCGAATGCCGGATCGGCGACCAGCCGGTTGCAGTTGTCCTCGAACAGGTCGCGCAATTCATCGGTCGGGAAGTTCTGCAGCACCGGATCGGAGCCGATGAGTCCGGCCACCCGCATGCGCTCGGCCGGATCGATGGTGCCGTCGGCCGCCGCGACGAGTGCGCACATGCCCATGCTCGCATCCCGGAACGTGCCGCCGCGCAGCTCGTTCTTCTTGGCCAGCAACTGCGCTCGCCACTGCGGGGCCTTATCCATCAGATCCATCAGGCGACTGATATTGGTCGCATTGCTGATGAGACGGTTCAAGAAGGCCATGGAAACTCCCCGGAACGAGGTTCGGACGGCAGACGGGCCCCGAACTCTGGATCGACTATCGCGCACCGTAGCAGAACCCATCGGGACACGCGTGCCCCCGAAACACCGCCGAATTACACCGGCTGCCAGGCACGAACCAGATCGAGCAGTCCGGGAAAGCGGGCGTCGAGGTCCTCGATCCGCACCCGGCTGCGCCGCTCCAACCCGTACTGCCGCTGACGGGTGACACCGGCCTCGCGCAACACTCGGAAGTGGTGCGTCAGTGTCGATTTCGGCCGATCGATCTCGAACCAGCCGCAGGAGCGATCGGTGTCGGGGGATTCGAGCAGCAGTTTCCGCACCATACCCAGCCGCAGCGGATCGCTGAGCACGCCGAGCACATCTTCGAGCCGCAGCTCGGCGCGCGTCGGCTCGGGCAGCGTGGTCGCGACGGTCTCGGTCGATGACATCGGTTCTCCTGCGGATCGTGATTTCTTAGTTCGACTTGAATCGTACTAGGTGCTAAGTTCGATCTCCGTCGTACCAGTACGAGAAATTTCGAACTAGGAGGCCGGGATGACGACACTCGCGGTGAAACAGGAAACCGAGGTGCGCCGCGATGGCGCGGTATGGCTGGCGGCTTGGCCGGTGCTCGCGGTCTTCGTGCTCTCGAATGCGCCGACCCCGCTGTATGTCGTGTGGCAGCACCGACTCGGCTTCTCCTCGGGCACGTTGACCGCCGTATTCGCCTGTTACATAGTCGGCTTGCTCGGCGCGCTGCTGGTCGCAGGTGTGGTCTCCGACCGCGTCGGCCGCAAGCCCGTGCTGCTGCCCGCGGTGATCCTCGCGATGCTCGCCTGCGTACTCTTCGCCACCGCGAATTCGGTTGCGATGCTGGCGATCGCGCGCCTGCTCACCGGAATAGCTGTCGGCGCGGCCGTTTCGGCGGGTATGGCGGCGGTGACCGATATCGGCGGCCCGGAGCGCAAACGCCTTGCCGCGCTCGCGGCCTCATCGACCATGGTGCTCGGCGCGGGCTTCGGTCCATTGCTGGCGGGCCTGCTGTCACAGCTCGTTCCCGGCCCGACCGTCACCATCTTCGTCGTCGAAATCGTCTTACTCGCTTCGGCTTTCGCCGTCATAGCGCGGCTCGACCTGCCCAAGGTTGCGCGCGGGCGCGGTCCATGGATCCGTATCCCCGCGGTCGCCCCCGGCGGATGCATCGCCGTACTACTCGGCATCGCGGTATTCGCCCCGGGCATAACCGCGACATCATTCGTGCTCTCGCTCGGCCCTTCACTGCTGTCGAACCTGTTGGGGGCAACCAACCGAGTGCTCGCGGGCGGCCTCGCCTTTGTCATGTTCCTCGGCGCCACCGGTATCCAATTCGCGGTGCGCCGCCTGCGCTTGCGCACTATTCTGCTGGGCGGCACGGCGGCCACCCTGCTCAGCATGATCACCCTGGTGTCGGCGCTGCGGCTGACATCGATCGCTTTCTTCGCCGCCGCCGCGATCCTCGCGGGCATCGGTCAGGGCATGGGCCAATTCGGCGGTCTCACGGCCATCAGCGCGAGTGTGCCGGGCGATCGGCTCGCCGAGGCCAATGCCGCTCAGAATGTCGGCGGCTACCTGCCCGCCGCGTTGCTCCCGCTGTCGGCCGGATTCCTCGGTGACGCAGTCGGTTTGCCCGCGAGCGCGACAACTTTCGCAGGCATTGTCGGTGCGTCCGCGGTGCTCGGCGCGGTGTTCGTAGCGACTCGCCCCGCCACCGCGACAGGACGGCGATAGCCGCATGTCATCATTCCAAGATGAGACACCTATTGCTGACGCTCGGCTGTGCGCTGTTCGCCGCGGTGTCGACGACAAGCTTTGTCGCACCGCCCGTTTCGGCCGATCCGGAATGCGCGGTCCAAGTTGACGTGCGGCCGGTAACGCTGACGGTGGACGGCGAGGACGCCACCGGCCGGGTATACGAACCGTATCGCTGCGCCGCGGGCGATCTGACACCGCGCGATCTGGTCGTCGCGGTCCACGGCCACGACGGCACCTCCGCCGACTACGCCGGGTACCTGACCTCGATCGCCCGCCGCACCGCGACTCCCATCCTGTCCATGGACGCCCGCAGCGCGACCAGTGTCTGGCGGGCCGGCGACTGGAATCTGTGGGCGGGCCAGCGCGATATCGTCACCGCCACCCAGTGGTACAAGAACGAGCACCCGACGATCGGCCGCACCGTGCTGTGGGGCTGGAGTCAGGGCGGCACCATGAGCGGACTCGCGGTGGCGCACGGTCCGCAGGGACTCTTCGACTACTGGATCGACAATTACGGCCCCGCGGACGATTTCACCATGTGGCTCGCGTCGGCGGGCGTCGATCCCGCACTGCCCGGTCAGATCGAACGCGATGCGGGCGGCTGCGCCCCGACGGTCTGCCCGCAGGCCTATGCCGAACGGTCGCCCGTTTTCCTTGCCGCCCGGATGAGCATGAAACGCGCCTTCCTCATCCACGGTACCGGTGACGATGTGGTGCCGTACCCGGCGACCCTGGAAATGCGAGCCGGCCTGCTCGCCGCGGGCAAATCCACCTCGATGTACACGATCGTCACCGGTCGCGACCTGAACGGCGCCGTGGTCCCGGGCGATCACAGCGTCGGTCCCGCGTACTTCGAGGGCGGTTGCGTCGTCGAACGTCTGCTCCTCGGCACCGAACCCGTCGACGGACCAGACCGCGACTATCTGGTCGACGTCGCTCGCGGTACCGTCATCGCCCCCGCGGCTCCGCCGAATGCCAAATGCGCCGCGTGAGGGAACACCTGTCGGTGCGGTGTGGTTCATTCGGGCAGAACCGGATACAAGGAGAGGTGCAATGAAGCCGAATGACCCCGCGTACCACTGGAACGGCGCGGAATTGGACCTCGACGCGTATCTGGCACGCATCGGCTACACCGGCGACCGCACCCCGACGCCGGCCACCCTGCGCGCCCTCGTCTACGCGCACACCACCACGATCCCGTTCGAGAATCTGGAGTCCATTCTCGGCCGCCCCGTTCCGCTGGATCTGGAATCGTTGCAGGACAAGTTGATCCGGCACCGGCGCGGCGGCTACTGCTACGAAAACGTCGGCCTGTTCGCCGCCGCGCTGGAACGGCTCGGCTTCGGGGTGACCGGTCTCAGCGGCCGGGTCACCATGGGGGTATCCGACGGTCTGCGCCCGGCCACGCACGCCCTGCTGCGCGTCACCACCGGCGATGACGATCGCGTCTGGATCTGCGATGTCGGCTTCGGCTCCGGACCGCTCGCGCCGTATGAACTGGTCGAGGGCGGCGAATTCACGCTCGGCGAGTGGCGCTTCCGGCTCGAACACACCACCGGCGAACTCGACACCGACCTCTGGGTGTTGCACCAATTCGGCCGCGACGGCTGGATCGACAGGTACACCTTCACGCTGAATCCGCAGTACCGCATCGATTTCGCGGTAGGCAACCACTTCGTCTCCACCTCGCCGCGCTCGCCGTTCACTGCCCGGCCGTTCGTGCAGCGCTTCCTCCCGGACGTCCACTACGTCCTGGACAACCTCACCCTCATCACCGAATATCCGAACGGCACCAGCGAAACGCGCGAACTCGAACTCGCCGAACTTCCGAAAATCCTCACCGAGGTCTTCGATATCGAGCTGTCCGAACCCGATGCCGCTGCCCTCGCCCAAGGGCCCTGGCTCGCCTGAAATCCGCATAGTCGTACCCGTTGCGGTCCACCTGGATCGCGACAGGAGGTGCGGATTCCTCCGTGCGGGCTACCTGACCTCGTCGCTATCGGCCACTACAGTCGGCCGGGTGCGTGCCAACCGGAATTCTCTCGTTCTGTTCGCAGCCACCGCCTTGGCCCTGAGTGGTTGCAGCTCAGGGCCAGACCAGCCCGACACCGTCGCCGGGCAGTTCGCCGATGCGCTCAGCCGGGACGATACCGCCGCGGCCGCCGCACTCACCGACGATCCGACCAAGGCCTCGGACGCGCTGGGCAAGCTCTACGACGGACTCGGCAAGGATGTGAAATTCGAGGTCCGCGGCGTCGATAAGAACTCCTTCACCCTCGCCGCCACCTGGAAGTTCGGCAATAACGAGTGGAGCTACACCACCAACGGTTCCGCCAGCGATTCCGGCGACGGCTGGAAGATCAAATGGGATCCCAATGCCATCGCACCCGGTCTCGCTCTCGGTCCGCTGAGCTACGCCACCACCTATTCGAAGCCCGCGCGCGTTCTGGAGTCATCGGGCGGTGAGTTGATGACCGAGCAGGTGGTCACCCTGGTGAACGTCGCCCCCGGCGCCGATACCGCCGCGCTCGCCGCGGTGCTCGCCCCCGTCGCCGCCGACATCACCGCGCAGTCGCTGCAATCGGATCTGGCTGCGGCGCAGGGCAAGTCGATCACGGCGGTCACCCTGCGCGACGCCGATATCGCCCCGATCCAAACGGCGCTGGCCGCAGTCCCTGGCGTCACCCTCGCGCCGCAGACCCGCCTGCTCGCCACCGACAAATCCCTCGCGTCACCGGTGCTGTCCGGTCTCGCCGACCTGTGGCAGCGCTCCGCCGACGCGGCGGCAGGCTGGGCGGTGCGGGCGCAGACCGCCGACGGCACCGAACGCGTCGCCGGTCAGGATCCGAAACCCACCACGGATGTCGTGACCACACTCGACACCGATCTGCTGCGCTACGCGGAGAGCGCATTGACGCCGATCGCCCAGCCGGCCGCGATCGTCGCAATGCAACCTTCCACCGGAAAGGTGCTCGCCGTCGCGCAGAACGCGGCCGCCGACGCCCAGGGACCGATCGCGCTCACCGGCCTGTATCCGCCGGGTTCGACTTTCAAGACCGTCACTGTCTCGGCCGCTCTGCAATCCGGCGCTGTGACACCCGACACCGTGCTGCCGTGCCCGGCCACCGCGAATATCGAGGGCCGCCGCATCCCCAACGACAACAACTTCGACCTCGGCAATGTCCCGCTGCACACCGCCTTCGCCCAGTCCTGCAACACCACCATGGGCCAACTCGCGGTGAATCTCGCACCGAACGGCCTGACCGATGCCGCGGCACAACTCGGCCTCGGCATCGACTTCGTCACACCCGGTCTGACCACCGTCACCGGCAAGGTGCCGACCGCGGACACCCCGGCGCTGCGTGTGGAGTCCGGCATCGGCCAGGGCAAGGTGACGGCCTCACCGTTCGGTATGGCGCTGGTCGCCGCATCCATCGCGCGCGGATCGATGCCGCTGCCGATGGTCGTCGACGGGCAGCCCGGCGTGGCCGATCACACCCCGGCGCCGCTGCCGCCGACCACCGACGAACAGCTGAAAACCATGATGCGCGAGACCATTACCGGCGGCACCGCCACCGCACTGCGCGATATTCCGGGCCTGATCGGCAAGACCGGCACCGCCGAGTACATCGATGACAAGCACGCCCACGGCTGGTTCGTCGGCATCGACGGTGACCTGGCCTTCGCCGTATTCGTCAGCGATGCGAACAGCTCGGGTCCGGCCGTGGAAGCCGCGGGCCGTATGCTGCGTGCACGACATTGAGCGACACTTCGGACGGTAGTCGGCGGAGCCGACGGGGTGGGTGAGCACTGTCGAATCAGCACGGCATCAGCGTTCGGCGCGTGTGGGCGAGGAATATACCCCCGCAGCCGCGTGCCGTGGATTACGCCCCGCTACACTCGTCGGCAGAACGCGTTGATGGTCAATACGCGTGATGTCACGATTTCGAGAAGGTTCGGAGTAGGCGCCATCGATACCGGTCAATTGATCGCGGAGCACTACCGCCTGGTCGAGCGGATTGGTAGCGGCGGCACGGGTGTGGTTTGGCGTGCGATCGACGAACGCCTGCAACGCTCGGTCGCGGTGAAGCAGATCCACATCAAGCCCAGCCTGCCCGAAGCCGAGCGCGATGTGGTGCGACAGCGCGCGATCCGTGAGGCCCGCAATGCGGCGCGCTTCCAGCATCCGAATGCGATCGTGGTCTTCGATATCACCGAGCACAACGGCGACCCGTGCCTGGTGATGGAGTATCTGAAGTCGAAGAGTTTGGCGGGAGTGATCTCCGGGCAGGGGATGCTGCCGCTGACTCAGGTCGCGCGGATCGGCGAACAGGTCGCCTCGGCGCTCATCGCCGCACATCACGCCGGAATCGTGCACCGCGATGTCAAACCGGGCAATATCCTGCTCGACGACACCGGCACGGTGAAGATCACCGACTTCGGCATCTCCCGCGCCACCGGCGACGTCACCCTCACCGAGACCGGTCTGATCTGCGGTACCGCCGCCTACCTCGCGCCGGAGGTCGCGCGCGGCGCCGACCCGACACCGGCCGCCGACGTATTCGCCTTGGGTGCAACGCTTTTCCACGCTCTCGAGGGCGAACCGCCGTACGGTGCCAGTGCCAACCCGCTCGCCGTGCTCTACGCCGCGGCGAACGGCCAGGTGAGCGAACCTCGGCACGCCGGCCCCGCAACCGATTTCCTGCTGGATCTGCTCAGCCCGGATCCCGCCGACCGGCCGACCATGCGTGCGGCCCGCGAACATCTTTCCGCGCTCGCCGATTCCGGATCGGTGACCGCCGGATTCGTCCCGGCCAGTGAGGCTTTCGGTCGGCGCGGCGAATCCGCGACCCGTGCACTGCGGCAACCCGCGAATTCGACGCCGGAGCACGAGCCGACGGCGCGGCAGCCACGTCCGGCGCCGCCGCAGCGAAATTCCACCCGCTCCAACAACTCCGGTGGTGCGTCGCACCCGAGAACCGCCGCGCATCCACGGACGGCGACACAGCCTCGTCCGGTGCCGCGCAAGTCCGGTGGTAAGCGCAAGGCCGTCTTGGTCGGTGCGACCATCGGTGCGGTGGTGGCCGTCGTGGCCATCCTGATCGGTGCGCTGAATCAGTCGGGCTCCAATACGCCGTCGGTGCAAGCGAGTCCGCCCTCGTCGTCCGCATCGAAGGGCACCACGTCCACGGCCGCCGTGGGCTCGCCGGGGCAAACGAAGAGCGTCGGCCCGGCAGACTCGCGACAATCCATCGATCAAGTGGTGGACTTCTACAACAACCTCACCTATCTGAATTTCGCGGCCGCATGGAAACAGTTGACTCCCGCTGCCCAGCGGGTCTACGGCAGTCAGTCAGCCTTCCAGGATTACTGGACGCAGAATCGGGTCACGGGCTTCAACACTGTTGATGCGGCCGGTGGTGGTACAGGCACCAACTCAGACGGTTCGGTGGAAATCAATGTGGCCAGCGTGACCTATGCGGGCCAGAACAGGTCGGTGACGCTGCGGTTGATCAACCCTGGCAGCGGCGCCCCACTCATCGACAGCGACACCCGCAGCGGCGACGCGCGCTAGTCACGGCAGCGGGTGCGGTGCCCTATCGGGCAACGGATCGCACCGAGGTCTGCGCCCAATTCGCCAGCAGCGCAAGGGCGGTGGCGCTCGGCGAATCCGCTTCGGTGGTGTGCATGATCAGCCCCTGATCCGGATCGTCGGGCAGGCGCAAGGTTTCGAAGCCCAGATCTAGTCGGCCGACAACCGGGTGCAGATATATGTACCGTCCGTGCGTCTTGTCCTTGAGTTCGTGACGCTGCCACATGGTGCGGAAATCGACGGAGTTCGCGCTCAATTCCTCGATGAGCGAAGCGATTCCGGCATCGCCGGGATTGCGCGCCATATCCAGGCGCAGATACGCGACGACATCGGCGGCCTTGGCCGCCCAATCCTCGTACAGCTCCCGCATCCCCTCGTCGAGGAAGACCAATCGGGCCAGATTGCGCTCGCGGGGCGGGAGTGCGCCGAAATCGGTAATGAGCGCGGCGGCAAGGGAATTCCAGGCGAGCACATTGGTGCCGCGGCCCACGATGTAGGCGGGTACGTCGGCGGCCGCGTCGAGCAGTCTGCGCAATCCGGGACGGACTTCCTGTTCGGTCGGAGGCTCCTCGCCGGACCACGGCCGCGCCAGCCGATACAGATGTTCGCGTTCCACCGGATTCAGCCGCAGCGCCTGCGCGACGGCATCCAGCACCGACTCCGAAAAGTGCAGGGTGCGGCCCTGTTCCAGACGCACATAGTGATCGACACTGACCCCGGCCACCATGGCCAACTCCTCGCGTCGCAGACCGGGCACCCGGCGGCGGCTGCCGTAATCGGGCAGGCCGACCTCCTCCGGGCTCAGCCGCGCCCGCCGGGAACGCAGGAATTCGCCGAGTTCGGCACGTCGATCCAGACTCACGTCATCCAGTATCCAGCCGGTTGCCGGGGCGCATCCTGGTCATGCCGTGCCCAGGCTCGCGCGGCGCTGTTTACCGCTGCCGTCCGCGCCGAAAGTAGTGATCACCGCCGGAACGGTTCCGGCAGTGAACGGAGACGGACACGATGAGCAACACCCGCCCCCTCGGTAACACCGGCATGGACATCACCCCGCTCGGCTTCGGCACCTGGATCTTCGGCGGATCCGGTTGGCAGTACTCATGGGGTGCCACCGATGACGCCGAATCGATCGCCGCCATTCGGCACGCAGTGCAGGCCGGAATCAACTGGATTGATACCGCAGCCGCCTACGGCGTCGGCCACGCCGAGGATGTGGCCGGGCGCGCGCTCGCCGGCATCCCGGAAGCCGAGCGGCCCTATCTCTTCACCAAAACCGGCCTGATCTGGGAAGAAGGCGACGACCGTGCCGGCCCGCCGCGGCGGATCATGCGGCCCGATGTGGTGCGCAAGGAAATCGAGGATTCGCTGCGTCGGCTGCGCGCCGAGCAGATCGACCTCTATCTGGTGCACTGGCCGGACACCGGTGCGGTGTTCGTCTATGGCGCCGAGGGTGAGGCCGATGACCAGGCGACTCCGCTCGAGGAGTACTGGCAGGTCATGGCCGATCTGAAGAAGGAAGGCAAGGTCCGTGCGATCGGCCTGTCCAACCACGACGCGGCCCAACTGGCGGTCGCCGAATCCATCGCCCATGTCGATGCGATCCAGCCGCCGTTCTCGGCGATCAACCGCTCGGCCGCGGCCGATATCGCTTGGGCACACGAGAACGGCACCGGCGTGATCGTCTATTCACCACTGCAATCGGGCCTGCTCACCGGCACATTCACCGAGGAGCGCCTGCGCAATCTGCCCGACGAGGACTGGCGCGGTTCGCATCCGGACTTCACCACCGGCCTGTCCGCCAAGCTCGCCCTCGTCGAAGCCATGCGCCCGATCGCGGCCCGCCATGGCGTGACCGTTGCCGAGGTGGCCCTGGCCTGGGCGACCGCATGGCCCGGCATCACCGGCGCGATCGTCGGCGCACGTAACGTCACCCAGATCGACGGCTGGCTCGGTGCTCGTGACCTGGCGCTCAGCACCGAGGATCTCGCCGCAATCGAGACCGCTATCACCACCACCGGCGCGGGCACCGGCCCCGCCCGCGCGTAATTTCTGAGGAACCACCATGACACTGCACGTTGTCGCCGAATTCCGCGCCAACTCGGGCCGCGAAGACCGCCTACGCACGGCACTCGAGGCAATGATCGAACCGTCCCTCGCCGAGCCCGGCTGCCTGACCTACCACCCTTACACCGACCCCAACGACCCTTCCCACATGGTGCTCGTCGAGGAGTGGACCACTCCCGAAGCCCTCGACGAACATTTCACGACGCCACATTTCTTCCATGTGCGCGACGTACTCGACCAGATCCTCGCCGAACCGATGATCATCAAGCGCCTCGTCTCGGCCTGACACCCGTCGCGCCCCGGTCCACTGTCGGACCGGGGCAGGCGGCCGTACTCCGCGCCACATCCGGCGACCGCAGCGGATAACGGGTGGCACCGGACCGATAGGCTGGTAGCTGGAGCGGAGCGGAGGATACCGACCGCTCGGCGTCGGGCACGGCGTCCATGGATCAGGACAGACAGGATCGCAGACCTCATGACATCCCGCATCGAGCTCGCCCGCGTTGATCTGCGCGGCCGTACTCCCTCCGCTGCCGAGCTGCGCACCGCGCTGCCGCGCGGGGGAGTCGACGTGGACTCGGTGCTGCATCAGGTGCGACCGGTGGTGGAGGCGATCCGGGATCGCGGGGTCGCGGCGGCGCTGGAGTTCAGCGAGCAGTTCGACGGCGTGATTCCGGCGAGCGTGCGGGTGCCCGCAGCCGAGTTGGAAGCCGCATTGGAAAAGTTGGATCCGGCTGTGCGGAATGCACTCGAGGTCGCGATCGAACGGACCCGCAAGGTGCACGCAGATCAGCGACGCACCGATACCACCACCGAGGTCGTGCCCGGCGGCACGGTCACCGAGCGGTGGGTTCCGGTCGAGCGGGTGGGGCTCTACGTACCCGGCGGGAATGCCGTCTACCCATCGAGCGTCGTGATGAATGTGGTGCCCGCGCAGGCGGCCGGTGTCGACTCGCTGGTGGTGGCCTCGCCGCCGCAGGCGCAGCACGGCGGGCTGCCGCACCCGACCATCCTGGCGGCCGCGAAGCTGCTCGGGGTCGAGGAAGTGTGGGCCGTCGGCGGTGCGCAAGCCATCGCGCTGCTGTCCTACGGCGGTATCGATACCGATGGAGCGCAGCTCGAGCCGGTCGACCTGATCACCGGTCCCGGCAATATCTTCGTGACGGCCGCCAAGCGCCTGTGCCGCGGCCTGGTCGGCATCGATGCCGAGGCGGGGCCCACCGAGATCGCGATCCTGGCCGATGCCACCGCCGATCCGGTCCACGTTGCCGCCGATCTGATCAGCCAAGCCGAACACGATGTGCTCGCAGCCAGCGTGCTCGTCACCGACAGCGTTGAACTCGCCGATGCGGTGGACGCCGCGCTCACCACCCAGATGACGGTGGTCAAGCACGGGCACCGGGTGCGAGAGGCATTGTCCGGTAAGCAATCTGGCACCGTGCTCGTCGACGATATCGAGCAGGGTCTGCGGGTGGTGAATGCCTACGCCGCCGAACACCTGGAGATCCAGACCGCCGACGCGCCTGCGGTCGCGGCCCGAGTGCGCAGTGCCGGCGCGATCTTCGTCGGTCCGTATGCCCCGGTCAGCCTGGGCGACTACTGTGCGGGCTCCAATCACGTACTCCCGACGGCGGGTTGCGCGCGGCACTCCTCGGGCCTGAGCGTGCAGACCTTCCTGCGCGGTATCCATGTCGTCGAATACACCGAGGCCGCACTCAAAGATGTCGCCGGTCACGTGGTTGCCCTGGCCAATGCCGAGGACCTGCCCGCGCACGGCCAGGCCGTACAAGCGCGATTCGAGGCACTGGCATGACCCCCGAGATCACCGTGCCCGGCTCCGGCGTCAGCCTGGACGACCTGCCGCTGCGCGAGAATCTGCGCGGCAAAAAGCCTTACGGCGCACCACAATTGACGGTGCCGGTGCAGCTGAACACCAATGAGAACCCGCACCCGCCGAGTCGGGCCCTCGTCGACGACGTCGCCGAATCCATTCGCGCCGCCGCCATCGATCTGCACCGCTACCCGGACCGCGACGCCGTCGCCCTGCGCACCGACCTGGCCGAATACCTGACCCGCCAGACCGGCACCGCGGTGAACACCGCCAATGTCTGGGCGGCCAACGGCTCCAACGAGATCCTGCAGCAACTGCTGCAGGCCTTCGGCGGCCCCGGCCGCAGCGCACTGGGTTTCGTGCCGTCGTACTCGATGCACCCGATCATCTCCGAGGGCATCGATACCCACTGGGTCGAGGCCAAGCGCAATGCCGACTTCTCCCTCGATATCGACTACGCGCTCGCCGTCATCGCCGAGCGTCGACCCGATGTGGTCTTCGTGACCAGCCCCAATAACCCGACCGGGCACAGCATCCCGCAGGCTGACCTGGCCCGGATCCTGGCCGCGGCACCGGGCATCGTGGTCGTCGACGAGGCATACGGCGAATTCTCCGCCGAGCCGAGCGCGATCGCCCTGATCGACCGGTATCCGACGAAACTCGTGGTCAGCCGTACCATGAGCAAGGCCTTCGCCTTCGCGGGCGGCCGCCTCGGCTATCTGGTCGCCGCCCCGGCGGTGATCGACGCGATGCTGCTGGTGCGACTGCCGTATCACCTGTCGGTGGTCACCCAGGCCGCCGCCCGCGCGGCCCTGCGCCACGCCGACGAAACCCTCGCCAGCGTCGCCGAATTGGCGGCACAGCGGGACCGGGTCGCGGAAGCGCTGGCCGCTATGGGTTTCGAGGTGATTCCCAGCGATGCCAACTTCCTGCTCTTCGGTCGTTTCACCGACGCCCCCCGCGCCTGGCAGCACTACCTGGACCGCGGCGTGTTGATCCGCGACGTCGGAATTCCGGGATATCTGCGCGCCACCATCGGTCTGGCCGCCGAGAACGACGAATTCCTGCGCGTCAGTGGCACATTGGCCGATACCGACCTCACCATCCGATGAATCCGCCTGTGGAGGAAGCAAAGATGAATCGCACCGCGCGGGTGGAGCGCGTCACCAAGGAATCGAATATCGTCGTCGAGTTGGACCTCGATGGCACCGGCAAGACCGACATCTCCACCGGTGTCCCGTTCTACGACCACATGCTGACCGCGCTCGGCGCACACGCCAGCTTCGATCTGACGGTGCGCGCCGAGGGCGATATCGAGATCGAGGCGCACCACACCGTCGAGGACACCGCCATCGTCTTCGGCCAGGCGCTGGGTAAGGCACTGGGCGACAAGTCCGGCATCCGTCGCTTCGGCGACGCGTTCATTCCGATGGACGAGACCATGGCGCACGCTGCGGTAGACGTCTCCGGCCGCCCGTACTGCGTACACACCGGCGAACCCGATCACCTGCTGCACGCGGTGATTCCCGGTTCCGGACCCGGTGCCCCGTATTCGACAGTGCTCAACCGGCACGTTTTCGAGTCGATCGCGCTGAACGCCCGTATCGCCCTGCACGTGCGCGTGCTGTACGGCCGCGACCAGCATCACATCACCGAGGCCGAATTCAAGGCGGTCGCGCGGGCATTGCGCGCCGCCGTCGAACTGGATCCGCGGGTGAGTGGTGTGCCGTCGACGAAGGGGACGCTGTGACAATGAAATCCGTCGCTCTGCTCGACTACGGCTCCGGCAATCTGCACTCCGCGAACCGCGCGCTGATCCGCGCGGGCGCGAACGTCGAGGTGACCGCCGATGCCGATATCGCCCTGGCCGCCGATGGCCTCGTCGTCCCCGGCGTCGGTGCGTTCGCCGCGTGCATGGCCGGGCTGCGTGAGGTGAAAGGGGAGCGCATCATCGGTCAGCGGCTGGCCGGTGGTCGTCCGGTACTCGGTATCTGCGTCGGCATGCAGATCCTGTTCGAGCGCGGGGTGGAATTCGGTGTGGAAACCGAGGGATGCGCGGAATGGCCGGGTGTGGTCGAGCGCCTGTCCGCACCTGTGCTGCCGCACATGGGCTGGAACACGGTGTCGGCTCCTACCGACAGTGTCCTGTTCGCCGGAATGGCCGGCGAGACCCGTTTCTATTTCGTGCACTCCTATGCCGCACAGACCTGGGACCTGCCGCCGAGTGAACACTTCGCATCGCCGAAGCTCACTTGGGCCGAACATGGGGTCCCATTCCTGGCGGCCGTCGAGAACGGTCCGCTGTCGGCGACGCAGTTTCATCCCGAAAAGTCCGGTGATGCCGGCGCGCAGCTGCTCCGCAATTGGGTGAACTCGCTGTAAACACCCGCTGGCCAGGCGATTTGACATCGTGCACGCCGGTAAGTAACTTTATCCAAGTCAGAGCGACACGGACACCGACCCGGAGCCGAAAGGCCTGGGAAACGAGGTAGTACGAGGAGCGCCTGACGATCACACTGGTTCGGACGGATCCTGATTTTGCGTCGGGGGTCGGCTGGACTAAGCTTCACCAAGTTGCCTCACTGAAGCCCCGGATTAACGCCGGAGTGAATGTGTGTGCGTGTGTTCTTTGAGAACTCAATAGTGTGTCGATGAATGTCAGTGCCAAATGTTTTATTTGGTTCCGGCTCCTCAAACCCCCGTTTGGGTGGGTCGGACATTTTTGTCAGCAAATACTTTTGCTGGCGTTTGATTTTGCCAAGGTTTTCGGACTCTGGTTAATTCTTCTGATTCGCCTCTTTATGGGGTTGTTTCAA
>NZ_BAGN01000084.1 GCF_000308835.1 Nocardia vinacea NBRC 16497
GCGGCGGCGGCCGGCGCTGGGGCCGGTTCCGGCTCTGGTGCAGGCGCGGCTTCAGGTGCGGGTGCGGCGGCGGGCGCGGGCGCTTCGCCGGCTTCGCTGATCACACCGAGCTCACCGCCGACCTCGACGACGTCATCCTCGGCGGCGACGATCTTCGACAACACACCCGCCGCCGGCGACGGGATCTCGGTGTCGACCTTATCGGTGGAGACCTCGAGCAGTGGCTCGTCGACCTCGACCGTGTCTCCTTCCTGCTTCAGCCACCTGGTCACCGTTCCCTCGGTGACGCTCTCACCAAGAGCCGGCATCTGGACGGAGAAGGCCATGTCCGTTGACTCCTCTGACTGCTCGACGGGTTCTACAACAGTTGATCTCACTGCGAACACCCACCGCGGGTCGCGATGGGTGTCCGAAAGCCACCGATCATTGTGCGTGGCACCGGAGATCTGTGTGGTTCTTGTACCGCGATCCATCCTTGCACTCGACCGCGAGACGTGTAGCACAGGGCAGTGAACTACACGGTGCTGGCAAGATGGAATGACCGGTGTCGAGCACTCGGTAACCGGTGGAAGGAGGTCGGCGTCGTTGGGTTTGCTGGATCGTTTCCGAGGCGGCGCGGCCCGGGGTGGCAGCGCTTTACGTGGGGGTTCGGGTAGTCGCGACGATGCGCGCTATCTCGCCGAGTGGGTGCGCACCCATACCGGGGTGGAGGGCTACGTGGAGCCGAAGACGACCGTGACGGATGTCACTGTCGTGTTGGTCGCGGCCGACGGTGAATGGACCCGTCGCGTGGTCGGCGAGCGCGGCGCGCGACGGCTAGCCGGAGATTTGCGGATTCCCGTTTACGACGTCCACAAGACCGGTTATCCGCAACGGATGCGCGACTATGACGCCCGCAAGCGGATCGAGCGCCAACGAGCGCTGGAACGCGAATTGGGCGACTTGTAGGGCTGTTCTTTTCGTTCAATTTGTTCGCGGCCCGCGGTGCGACGCCCGGGAATCCCGGACGCCGCACCGGCATTCGGCTACTCCGCCGCGTCCTCGTGCGCGATGTCCTCGATCACCGAGACGAGGGTGCGGACCGGAACCCCGGTGCCGCCCTTGCCGATGTAGCCGAACGGGCCGCCGGTGTTGTAAGCCGGACCCGCGACGTCCAGGTGCGCCCACTGCACACCCTCCGGGACGAACTCCTTGAGGAAAATCGCGGCCGAGAGCATGCCGCCCCAGCGGTGCGATGCGACATTCGCCAGATCGGCGACCTTGGAGTTCAGATCGGCGCGCAGTTCGGTGGGCAGCGGCATGGCCCAGCCGTTTTCACCGGCCAGCCGCGACAGCCGCGCGACGCGGTCGCGGAAATCGTCGGTGCCCATCACGCCGGGGGTGCGGGTGCCGAGCGCGACCATCTGCGCGCCGGTGAGGGTGGCGACGTCGATGAGGTACTCCGGATCGTCCTCGCTCGCGCGCACGATCGCGTCGGCCAGGATCAGGCGGCCCTCGGCATCGGTGTTCAGTACCTCGACGGTCTTACCGCCGTACTGGGTGAGCACATCGCCGGGGCGCTGCGCGGTGGCCGACGGCATGTTCTCGGCCATCGGCACGGTCGCGATCACGGTGACCGGTAGCTCCAGCTTGGCGGCGGCGATGGTCGCGGCGATGACCGCGGCGGCGCCCGCCATATCGGAGGTCATATTTTCCATATTCGCGGCGGGCTTGATGGAGATGCCGCCGGTGTCGAAGGTGATGCCCTTGCCGATGAGCGCGATCTTCTTGGTGCCGCCGCTGTAGGTCAGGCGCACCAGGCGCGGCTGGCGCGAGGAGCCCTTGCCGACGCCGAGCACGCCGCCGTAGCCGCCGTCGGCCAGCGCCTGCTCGTCGAGCACCTCGACCTGCAGACCTGCCGCCTCGGCCAAAGCCTTTGCGCGGGTAGCGAATTCGGCCGGGTACAGGTGACTCGGCGGAGTGTTGACGAAATCGCGTGCGGTGGCGATGGATTCGGCGATCACCCAGTCGTGGTTGAAGCCCTTGCGGTAGGACACGCTCGGGTCGCCGACCAGGAGTCCGACCTTGCGCACCGGCTGCTCGTCCGGCTTGCCGTTGGCACTCTCGGATTTGAACGCGGTGAAGGTGTACGCGCCGAGGAAGAACCCTTCAGCGGTCGGGCCGATGCCGCCTTCGAGACCCGACAGAGTGGTCACGGCCAGGCCGACACCGGTCAGCGCACGTCCGGCGACACCGGCCGAGCGGCGGATCTGTTCGGCATCGATCTTGTCCGCGGCACCGAGTCCGACGGCGAGCACGCTCTTCACATCGAGGCCGGTGGGGGCGGGAATCCGGGTGAGTTCCTCGGCCTTGCCCTTCGCGCCGACGGCGCGCAGCTGTTCCTGCAGCGCCGCGCGGACATCCGGGGCGAGGATGTTGTCGACGAATTCGTCCTCCAGTGTGGCGATCGTCGGGCCGTCGTCACCGGACACCAGGCCGATCACCAACACATCGGTGTCGGCGCTGATGGTGTCGACCAGGTCCAGGTCCGGTCCGAGCGAGCGATCTGCAACAGCGGTCATGGCAACAGGCTATTCGGTCTGCTCCGGGTGGCGCATCGCGACGCCACCACCGGGCTAAGCTCGGCCGGTGACCGATGCGAACCTGCTGCAAGGCCCGATCCATGCTGTCCACGTCGAACTCGGGGCGAAGTTCGCGCCGTTCGGCGGATGGGAAATGCCGGTGTCATATGCGGGGACGGTCGGCGAACATCAGGCAGTTCGCACGACCGTTGGCCTGTTCGATGTGAGTCACCTCGGCAAGGCCACCGTCCGCGGCGCGGGTGCCGCGGATTTCGTGAACTCGGCGCTCACCAACGACCTCGGTCGGATCCGGCCGGGCAAGGCGCAGTACACGCTGTGCTGTGCGCCCGACGGTGGTGTGATCGACGATCTGATCGCCTATTACGTCGGCGATGACGAGATCTTCCTGGTGCCCAATGCCGCCAACACCGCCGCGGTGGTCGCGGAACTGCAGAAGGTCGCGCCGGAGGGCATCACGGTGACCGACGAGCACCGCGAGTACGGGGTGTTCGCGGTGCAGGGACCGCGTTCGACGGAGGTGCTCACCGCGCTCGGGCTGCCGACCGATATGGAATACATGGCCTATGCCGACGCCGAATGGGACGGCCGCCGGATTCGGGTCTGCCGCACCGGATACACCGGCGAACACGGCTACGAACTGTTGCCGCGGTGGGCCGATGCCGAGCCGCTGTTCCGCGCACTCGCCGAGCAGGTTCGCGCGCACGGTGGGCAGCCCGCCGGGCTCGGCGCCCGCGATACGTTGCGCACCGAAATGGGTTATCCGCTGCACGGACATGAACTGTCGCTGGAGATTTCGCCCGTGCAGGCGCGCTGCGGGTGGGCGATCGGCTGGAAGAAGGCCGAGTTCTGGGGTAAAGCCGCACTCGAGCAGGAGAAGTCGGCCGGTCCGCGTCGAATCCTGTTGGGGCTGAAGGCACTTGATCGAGGTGTGCTGCGCCAGGGACAGGCCGTGCTGCGTGACGGTGCGCCCGTCGGCGAAACCACCTCCGGCACCTTCTCGCCGTCGCTGCAGATCGGTATCGCCCTCGCCCTGCTCGATACTGCGGCGGGCCTCGAACCCGGCGCGGAGGTCGAGGTCGACGTGCGTGGCCGCCGCCTGCGCTGCGAGGTCGTGCGTCCGCCGTTCGTCGACACGAAGACCAAATAGTCGGCGTCTCGCTGTGCACTGCGGATGTCGGCAGGTGCCGCGGGCACATTCGCGGCGCGCCGACACTCGCACCGCGGCAAAACCGCGACCGATAGGATCTGCTTCATGACCGTTGCCGCACAGTTCACCCATGTTCCGCATCCCGCGCCCACCCCGGCGCAGCGGGTACAGGAGATTCTGGCGGCACCGGGCTTCGGACGCTTCTTCACCGACCACATGGTCTCCATCGACTACACCGAGGGCGAGGGCTGGGGCAATGCCAGGGTCGAGCCGTACGGGCCGTTGGCGTTGGATCCGGCGACGATGGTGTTCCACTACGGCCAGGCCATCTTCGAGGGTCTGAAGGCCTATCGGCAGAACGACGGCAGCATCTCCTGCTTCCGCATCGACGCGAATGCGACGCGCTTCCGCAAGTCTGCGCGCCGGATGGCGATGGCGGAACTGCCCGAGGAACTATTCATCGAATCCGTGCGTCAACTGCTCGAGGTCGACAGCGGCTGGGTGCCCGCGGCCGGTGGTGAGGAGTCGCTGTACCTGCGGCCGTTCATGTTCGCCACCGAGGCCGGGCTCGGCGTGAAGCCCGCCTCCGCCTACAAATACCTGCTGCTGGGATCGCCTGCGGGCGCGTACTTCCCGCGCGGTGTGAAGCCGGTGCGGGTCTGGCTGTCGACCGAATACGTGCGGGCGGCACCGGGCGGTACCGGTGAGGCGAAGGTCGCAGGCAACTACGCGGCCTCGCTGCTCGCGCAGGCGCAGGCCTCCGAGAAGGGCTGCGATCAGGTCGTCTGGCTCGATGCCTGTGAGCGTCGCTATGTCGAGGAGATGGGTACCAACAACCTGTTCTTCGTCTTCGGTTCCGGTTCCGAGGCGCGGCTGGTCACTCCGGAACTGTCCGGATCGCTGTTGCCCGGCATCACCCGGGATTCGCTGCTCACCCTTGCCGCCGATTCGGGCTATGTGGTTGAGGAGCGCAAGGTTTCGGTGGACGAGTGGCGCAAGGGCGCCGAATCCGGTGAGATCACCGAGGTTTTCGCCTGCGGCACCGCCGCTGTGATCACGCCGGTCGGCTGGGTTCGCTCAGCCGACGGTGAGTTCGCCGTCGGCGGTGGTGAACCGGGCGAGGTCACCATGGCGCTGCGTGACACCCTCACCGGGATCCAGCGCGGCACCTTCGAGGATATCCACGGGTGGATGCGCGGCATGTGACTGCGGCAGTCTCGCGAAGTGCCGCAGCCGTGTGCCGTTCGCGGATCAGCTGGGCATGAAGGTGCGCCATTCCTCCAGGGTTTGCGGGCGCATGACATAGTTGGCGTCCTTGACCGTGGAGAGCGCGGCGGAGGGGTCCTGCGAATACCAGTGACCGGGGTAGACGACCGGGTCGCCGGATAGGTCGGCTAGGTAGCGCAGGCTACGGAACATGGCGTCGGAATCGCCGCCGGGGAAGTCGGTGCGGCCGCAGCCGTCGATGAAGAGGGTGTCGCCCGCGATGAGGCGATTGTCGAACAGGAAGCACTGGCTGCCGGGTGTGTGGCCGGGTGTGTGCAGCAGCTCGATATCGAAGGCGCCGACGCTGACCTTGTCGCAGTGCTCGTGTCCGGTGAGTTCGCTCGGCGCGATGCCGGTGACGTTGGCGACCCAGGACAGTTCCTCGGCATTGACGTGCACCGGAACGCTGGTCTTCTCCAGCAACTCCCGCACCCCGCGCAGGGTGAATCCCAGCATGGTGCCGCCGACATGGTCCGGATGGTGATGGGTGGCGAGCACCCCGGTCAGCCGCAGCCCGTCAGCCTCGGCGATGTCCACCAGATCGCCCGCCGCATACGCCGGATCCACCACCACACACTCGCCGGTCTCCCGATCGCCGATCAGATACGCGAAATTTCGCATCTGTGTCGCGATCGGATCACCCACGGCAAAATCTCGACCGGACAGCAGTTGACGAAAATACAGACGCTCGGAAGACATACCGTCCACTGTATTGCCTGACCCAGACAATGCGCGCACCGTGCCAGCTATCTCATGGCGGGCAGTGTCGTCCGGATACGTGGGCGTGCTCGTGTACCTGGTTACCGGACCGACGAAGCCGCCGTGTCGGCAGGCGCCGGCCCGACGCGAGTGAATACCGCCGCTGCGCTGTCCAGCTGATGGTCGAAGTGGGTCTCTAGCGTGCACTTTCCCGCGTAGTCCACGCGAGAATGCACGCTCAGGCCCGATCCGCTATCCCGGTGCGGGGACCGATGTGGGGCATGAGACCCGAAATATCAAGGGCGGCATGGCAACGCGTTGCTGGCGACGCTGTCGTGAGTCAGGTGCCCAGGGTCAGTCCGGCGGCGGTGACGGCGACGGATATCTCGAGTGTTGCGCCGAGGATGTCACCGGAGAGGCCGCCGAAGCGGTGGGTGCAGTGTCGGGCCAATAGAGCTGAAATACCCAGGGCGACAAGGACAACGGCGGGACCGAGCCAGCGGTGGTCCGGGACGGCGAGTATGCCCGCGGCTACGGCGAGTGCGGACCAGAGTGCGATGGTGATCGGGTGCTGGGTCCCGGCGACCAAAGCGCCGAAGCCGGTGCCGGGGGCGGCGGCGATGCCGCGCCGACATGCGAGGACCACGACCACTCGACCGACGGCCACCGCGAGCAGCACCGCGAACCAACGCTCGGCCTGGGCCAGCGCGGCGAACGAAAACGCTTGGATCCCAACGGCGAACACAATTGCCGCCACCCCGAACGGCCCCGTGTCACCGCGCTTCAATATCTCCCTGGCCCGCTCGGGCGAACCGTAGGACCCCAACCCGTCCAGCGTGTCGGCCAACCCATCCAGGTGCATCCCCCGAGTGATGAGCGCCAACCCGGCAACCACCACCAGCCCCGCGACCGCCGCACTCGACCCACCCCACACCAACACCCACAGCATCCCGACCCCGGCCGCGCCGAGCCCCACCCCCACCAAGGGTGCCAACGCAATCGCCCGCCCCGCCGCGCTCCGATCGACACTCGCCGACCCCCGCACCGGCAGCACCGTCAGCCACGACACCGCAAGCCGCACACCGTTCATATTGGCCGACCTGTAATCGCTCGACCATCGCGATCGTCTGATCCGGGCAGCGAAACCGCCGTCGCGCACGCCCTACGCCGTGCACCGTTCACACCGAGCGTTCCGTCGGCTCGGAGTGCCAGGCCCGCCTGTCGCTGGAGGCGTGTGTTGCCGCTGGTGGTTGGGATCGCCCGGCGAGTCGGGACCTTCGGCTGCCGATGGCGGTTGTCGCGGCGCTTCGGACCGAGAGCGCGGTCCGCTTGCCCGGAGCGCAAGGCTCGCTCGTTGCGGAAGGCGCGTGCGGTCACCGTCTATTTCCGCAAGTCCGGTTGCGCGGGCGCTTCGGCGGCGATGCTGGTCCCGGCTTCGGCTTCGGCTTCGGCTTCGGCTTCGGCTTCGGCTTCGGCTTCGGCTTCGGCTTCGGCGGCCGAATCGGCTGTGCTCACACCGGCTTCCGCGAACGTGGCCATTTCGGCGAGGGTGGCCACGGCGGCGCGGAGGACGGGGAGGGCGGTCAGGGCGCCGGATCCTTCGCCGAGGCGCATGTCCAGGTCGAGCAGGGGCTCGAGGCGGAGGTGGCGCAGGGCGAGGGTGTGCGCGGGTTCGGTGGAGCGGTGGCCCGCGAGCCACCAGGCGCTGGCACCCGCGGCCAGATCCTCGGCGACCAGGGCGGCCGCCGTGACGACCACGCCGTCGAGGATGACCGGAGTCCGTCGGGTCGCGGCCTGGGCGAGGAAGCCCGCCAGGGCGGCGAAGTCGGCGCCTGCGGCTACGCGCAGCAATTCGGCCGGGTCCTTGGCGACCGGGCGGGCGCGGCGCATGGCATCGCGGATCGCGGCGACCTTGCGGATCCAGCCCGCATCGTCCACGCCGGTACCCCGGCCGACAGCGGCGATGGGTTCGGTGTCGGTAAGGGTCGCGATGAGGACGGTGGCGGGTGTCGTATTGCCGATGCCCATATCGCCCGCGATGAGCAGGTCGGCGCCCGCATCAATCTCTTCGTCGGCGATCGCCTTGCCCGCGGCGAGCGCGGCATGGATCTCGTCCTCGCCGAGCGCGTCTTCGCGATCGATCGCCCCGCTCGAGCGCCGCACCTTGTACTTGGCGACCTGCGGATCGGTATCGGCGTCGACGGAAATATCGACGACCCGCACGGTCGCACCCGCCACTGCGGCCAGCGTATTCACCGCCGCGCCGCCGCCGAGGAAATTGGCGACCATCTGCGCGGTCACCTCACTCGGATATGCCGAAACGCCGTGGCGCGCAATGCCGTGATCTCCCGCGAACACCACCACCCGCGCCCGCTCGAACTGCTTCGGCGGGCACACGCCCTGACATGCCGACACCCAGTTCCCAAGTGTTTCGAGCCGCCCGAGCGCCCCACCGGGTTTGGTCAGCTGCGCCTGCCGCTGCTCCGCCGCTGCCCGAACCCCCGCATCGGGTGGCACAACCGGTCCGAATCCGTCTGTCACTATCGAGCCTTTCCGGGTCGGGGCAGTTCATTCCTACACCGCGCAGTCCATACCGGGCCCAATCTTGCCGCCACACCCGCCGGTCCGCACCACCCACCCCGCACCTGATGCCTCGTCCCGCGCGCTCGCGGTCCGACCCGACGGTCCGCACGGCGCATCCTGCACGGCTGGCACGACACCCCATGGGCGCGGCTCCCGCTAGTGACGCGACATGATCGCCGCAGCCGTGCGCTCGTATTTCAGGCGGACCGCACCACCCACGCCCTACTCGATGCCTTGTCCCGCGTGCTTGCGGCTCCACTCGGCCTCCGCATGACGCATGCGACACCCGGTAGGGCTCGGCTCTCGCGAGTGATCCGCGGTGCGTGGTCGCCGCGACAGGTGCCTGCGCCGCGGCATTGGACCGCGTTGCCCTGCAGTTGGCCGAGGTCGCGACGTCATAGCGGCTGCCGTGCGGTCCTATTTCAAGCGGAGGGGAAGCCCGGCGACAATTAAGAAGGCTTCATCGCAGGTTTGCGCGAGGCGCTGGTTGAGGGTCCCGATCTCGTCGCGGAAAAGGCGGCCGGAGCGGGTGGCGGGGATGACGCCCATACCTACCTCGGGGGTCACGATCACCAAGCGGCCGGGGTAGGCAGTGACGGCGGCAACCAAGGCGTCCGTGTCTGGGGCGATGGTGCCGCGTGGGGCATCCCAGGCCTCGCGCGCGTCGATACGGGCGGTGAGCCAGGTGCCGATATCGTCGATCAGTGTGGTTCCGGCCGGGGGAGCGGTGGTGAGAACCGTTGCCGGATCAGCGCTTTCGAGGACCGTCCAGTCCGCGGGCCTGCGGTCGCGGTGGCGGGCGATGCGCTCGGCGAAGTCGAGATCGGCGGGATCGGGAATCGCGGTGGCGATATAGCGCACCGGGCCGCCCTCGGCCGCCAACACCTCCGCGAATGCCGACTTACCCGATCGCGCGCCGCCGAGCACGAGGATGCGGTGCGCGCGGTTGCTGGTAAATGAGCGATCCGACACGGCAGCACCGTATCAATCCGCCACCTCCGCGCCGCCGAAGCGGCGGCGATACTCGGTCGGCGCGATACCGACGACCTTCTGGAAGTGATGCCGCAGCAGCGCACCGGATCCGAAACCGGCTTGTGCGGCAATCTGCTCCAGTCCCTCGTCGGTGTCCTCGAGCAGATGCTTGGCGTACAGCACTCGTTGATTGGTCAGCCATTTCACCGGTGTGGTTCCGGTTTCGGCGGCGAAGCGGCGGGCGAAGGTGCGGGTGGACATCATCGAGCGGGCGGCCAGGTCATCGATGGTGTGCGGCAGGTCGAGATTTTCGTTCATCCACTGCAGCGTGGAGCTGAGACTGTCGGAGGTGCATTCGGGCACCGGACGTTCGATGAATTGGCGCTGTCCGCCGTCACGCTGCGGCGGCACTACCATCCGGCGGGCGATCGCATTCGCGACGGAACTGCCGATCTCCCGGCGCACCAGATGCAGGCAGGCATCGATACCCGCGGCCGTGCCCGCCGAGGTGATCAGATTGCCCTCATCGACGAACAACACATCGGGATCGACCGTGGCCTGCGGAAACTGCGCGGCCAACTGGTCGACATAGCGCCAATGCGTGGTGCACTTGCGACCGTCGAGCAGACCGGCCGCCCCGGCCAGGAACGCACCCGAACATACGGTGAGCACGATCGCCCCACCATCCGACGCGTCCCGTATCGCGCCGACCACCCGCGGGTCGAGCCCCTGCTCGAGGGCCGATGCGGGAAAGGCCGGAATCGCCACCAGATCGGCCTTCGCCAACTCCTCCAGCCCGAATTCCGGTGTGACAGTGATACCGGGAGTCGTGGACGGCAGCGGCTTCCCCGGCTCGGCTCCGCACACCTTGAAATCGAATCCGGGCAGTCCGTCCGCGGTCCGATCGAGCCCGAAAACCTCACAGACCACGCCGAATTCGAACATGGCCAGGCGCTCCGACAGCACCACCGCGACCTTGGACAGCATGCAGACAGCGTACCTGGCTGGATCTTTACGAACAATGTCAGAACAGCCACTTTCGGCGGTAAATCATCGAGCGCAAAATTACTGCCATGATTACTTTTCTCGTAAGCATGGCGGTCGTGGTGGGCTTCGCGGTCCTCATCACACGAGGCGGCGGTCACGCCGGATCAGCGAATGTCACCGATCGCGACGCCCAGCGCCTGCAGTCCGATCTGTCCGCCATCATCGCCCACTCACATCACCATTGAGGGCTCACAATGGGCTCTAGGTTCCATTGCCGCTCTCCCGACCACGACGGAGCGAGTCTTACGAGCGAGGAGTTCGCGGCCCGTCTCGCGTCCGAGTCGTCGAAGCGCATGCGACGTAGTCGCGAGTCTCGACGGCTCGGACGCGAGACATCCGGGGGCCGCGAACACGCAGCGCCGAAGGCGCTGCAAATCACACAGCGTCGCCTGGGCCGACTCGCGGCTTCGGCGCCCGCATCTTGCGGATCTGCGAGGCGCGGACGAAGGCGTACCACCCCAGCTTGTAGCCGGTATCAGCGCTCTCCGGGAAGCGCTCACGCACTCGTCCATTGACGATCCGGCCGAGCAGGAAGCCCTCGGCGATCATGAAGAACATCATCACCAGCATGGCCAGCGTCACAATCGTCTGCAGCGCTGGCGCGACGAACATCGACAGGATCAGGACCAGCGCCATCGGCATGAACAGCCCGACCAGGTTGCGGCGCGCATCGACGATGTCGCGCACGAACGCCCGCACCGGACCCTGATCGCGGGGCAGCAGGTATTTGTCCTCACCGGCCAGCATCCTGGCACGCCGGTCCTGGGCCGCCAGTCGACGCTCGGCCGAGGCCGTCTTGCGGTCCGCGCGGCTACCGCGGGTGGCCTTGCGTCGGGCGCGCGCCTCCTTCGCGGTGAGCGGGGCCGGAGCCACCGGGCCGCGCCGCTTGCCTTGGGCGTCACGCCGTTTCGGAGTCGGTCGGCCCTTGCCCTCGGTGGCGGTGGCCGCTTTCGTGATGGAGACTGCGGTCGAGCCGCCCTCCGAGCCCGCCGTCTGGTCGGCGCTCTCGTCGGTGGTGCTGGACTCGCCGCGACGGAACAATTTCACGCGACCAGGCTATTCGATGCGGTAGCCCGCAGGAAATGAGGTCGGTGGGAGGTTGTGTCCACCGCGGCACCCGGTGGTGGCAAGATGGGGGAATAACAGCCCGCTGAGTGGTGTTGACAGCCACGAGCCGTGCGCTGTTCACGGGTTGAACACAGCTGTCTTGAGGAGAGTTCATGACTGTGCAAGACGAGACGACCACCCACGGTGTGACTCTGACCGACGCCGCCGCCAGCAAGGCGAAGGCGCTGCTCGACCAGGAGGGTCGCGACGACCTCGCCCTGCGTATCGCCGTGCAGCCGGGCGGCTGTGCGGGCCTGCGCTACCAGCTCTTCTTCGACGACCGCTCGCTCGACGGCGACCTGACCGTCGACTTCGGCGGCGTCAAGCTGGCCGTCGACCGGATGAGCGCGCCGTACGTACAGGGCGCCTCGATCGACTTCGTCGACACCATCGAGAAGCAGGGCTTCACGATCGACAACCCGAACGCGACGGGTTCCTGCGCCTGCGGCGACTCCTTCAACTGACACCTCGACCCGACTCTCCGGTCGCCATCGGGGCACGGTTACCCCTGGTTCTGACGCGACAGCTGATTTCGCCAGAACATGGGTAACTCGTCGGGGACGTCCAGAACTTAGTTGGGGACCGACCGCTGGTCCGCGACGAAAGCCCAAGGGCGCTCACCGATCGGCAAGAGACTCGGAGAGGGCGGGTGAGCTACGGTGAAGGCGCGGGTTCATCCCCGCGCCTTTCGTCGTCTGCCGCCTACTCGAAGGGGCTCAGCCTCGTGTCTATCGCCGTGTCCGCGTCCATTGCAACCGACCACCTCATGCGTTTCCCCGGACGGTTCGCCGACGCGCTGCTGGCCGATCAGCTCGACCACGTCTCGGTGAGCTTTCTCGTCGATGATCTGCAGATCCGCAAGGGCGGTGTCGCGGGCAACATCGCCTTCGCCATGGGCGTTTTGAACCGCACGCCGCTGCTCGTCGGCGCGGTCGGTGCCGATTTCACGGAGTACCGCGGCTGGCTGGAGAAGCACGGCGTCGACTGCTCCACGGTCAAGATCTCGGACCGGGCGCACACCGCGCGCTTCGTTTGCACCACCGATGACGACATGGCCCAGATCGCCTCGTTCTACCCGGGTGCGATGAGCGAGGCCCGTGACATCTCGATCGGCGAACTCGCCGAGCAGCACACCCTCGACCTGGTGCTCATCGGCGCCAACGATCCCGAGGCGATGCTGCGCCACACCGCCGAATGCCGCGAGCTCGGCATTCCGTTCGCCGCCGACCCGTCCCAGCAACTGGCCCGCCTCGACGGCGATCAGGCCGTGCAGCTGATCGACGGCGCCGCATACCTTTTCACCAATAAGTACGAGTGGGCGTTGCTGCTGCAGAAGACCGGTCTGAGCGAGGAAGAGGTCGCGCGCAAGGTCGGCATCCGGGTCACCACGCTCGGCAAGGACGGCGTGCAGATCGTCGACCGCGACGGCACCGAGGTGACCGTCGGCGTGGTCCCCGAGGTAAACAAGGTCGAGCCCACCGGCGTCGGCGACGCCTTCCGCGCGGGCTTCCTCACCGGCCACACCGCCGGACTCTCGCTGGAGCGCTCCGCCCAACTGGGTTCGCTCATCGCGGTTCTCGTACTCGAGACCATGGGCACCCAGGAGTGGACCCTCAACAAGGACGACGCCCTCGAGCGCCTCACCAAGGCTTACGGTCCCGAGGCCGCCGCCGACATCAAACCCCTGCTCTGACCGACGCCGATCCCGACGGCCGCACCGTATCCCGGTGCGGCCGTTCGCATCTGCCCACCGCGCCACGCTCGGCAACGCCCGCGCTACACGCGCTTCAGCGCGCCGCGCACGAATTCGCCGGCAAATCCCTGCGCGGCGTGCGAAAAAATGCGCGGCACAGTCGCGTCGCACCGAGATGACGGCGGCGCGTCACTCTGGTTCGCGTGCTGCGCGCGTCTTGTTGCGCCGCGCACGAATTCGCTGGGCACATCCCTGCGCGGCGTGCGAAAAGATGCGCCGCACAGCGCATTGCGTCGAGACGATGGCTCGGCACCCTGGTTCCGCGCTGCGCACGTCTCTTGCGCCGCGCACAAAATTGCACGCGAATCCATGCGCGGCGTGCGAAAAATGCGCGGCACAGTCGCATTGTGCGGAGACGACGGTGCCACCGTGCCGCGCAACACAATGTGCGCGGCGCGAGTGGCTACAGCGAGACGGGGTAGGCCGGCTCCTGGATGTCGGGGGTGATGCGCTTTTCGACGAAGATCCCATGCCAGACCATGAAGACCAGCAACGTCCACAATCGGCGGCTGTGGTCGCCGCGGCCCGCGCGGTGGTCTTCGAGCATGCCCTTGATCGCGCCCTTGTCCAGCAGGTGATCGGTCTGCGATTCGGCGATCTGCAGGTGCGCCCAGTCGTAGAGTTCGGTGCCGCGCAACCAATGCCGCAGCGGCACAGGGAAACCCAGCTTCGCTCGGTGCAGCACATGCGGCGGGACGATGCCCTCGAGTGCCTGGCGCAGCGCGTACTTCGTGGTCTCCTTGGTGATCTTCTGCTCGTAGGGCAGTTTCTCGGCGACCTTCAGCACCTCGGAGTCCAGGAACGGCACGCGCAGCTCCAGCGAATTCGCCATGGTCATCTTGTCGGCCTTGACCAGGATGTCGCCGCGCAGCCAGGTGTAGAGATCCAGATGCTGCATGCGCGCCACCGGATCCCAGCCGCGCGACTGCGCGTAGATCGGCGCGGTGACGTCCTGGTGGGTCCATTCCGGCCGGAATTCGCGCAGCACCGCACGCAACTGCGCATCGCTGAAGCTGCGCGCATTGCCGTAGTAGCGCTCCTCCAGGGGGAGCGAACCGCGGTGCAGCAGGCTCTTACCGCGGGTGCCGTCCGGAATCCGCTCCGAGAGCTTGCCCGCCAGCTTGCGCACGCCACGCGGCAGGTACTCGAAGGGCTTGAGCGACAACGGTTCCCGGTAGATCGTGTATCCGCCGAACAGCTCGTCCGCGCCCTCACCGGAGAGCACCACCTTGACGTGCTTGCGCGCCTCCTTGGCGACGAAGTACAGCGGGACGAGCGCCGGGTCGGCCACGGGATCGTCCAGGTACCAGACGATTTCGGGGATCGCGGCCGCGAATTCGGTGGGGGAGACCACCTTCACGATGTGCCGCGCGCCGATCGCCTCCGCGCTCTCGGCGGCCACATCGACCTCGGAGTAGCCCTCGCGTTCGAAGCCGGTGGTGAAGGTGATCAGCTTCGGGTTGTGCCGCATGGCCAGCGCCGCGACCGCGGTGGAGTCGATGCCGCCGGACAGGAACGATCCGACCGTCACATCCGCGCGCATATGCTTGGCGACCGAGTCCTCCAGGGCCTCGGCGATATCGCGATAGCGGGCGGCCGCCGAACCGGGTGCGAAGGCCCGCACCTTGAACTGCGGGTTGAAGTAGCGGGTGATCTGCGGTGCCTCGCCCGCCCGCACGGTCGCGTAGTGCCCGGATTCCAGGCGACGGATGTCCTTGTGCAGGGTCTCCGGCTCCGGCACGTACTGCAGCACCGTGTAGTGCTCCAAAGCTCGCGGATCCAGCGCATCGGACAGCCCGAGTGCGGGCAGCAGCTCCAGCAGGCTCTTCTTCTCACTGCCGAACGCGGTCCCGCCCGGACCCGTGGCCAGGAACAACGGTTTGATCCCGAACGGATCGCGCGCCAGGAACAGCTCCTGGGTTTCGGTATCCCAGATCGCGAACGCGAACATGCCGCGCAGCTTGCGCACCGCATCCGGACCCCAGTAGTGGAAGGCCGCGACGATCGCCTCGCTGTCGCCCTCGGTCTCGAAGATCCTGTCGTCCGGATACTCCTCGGCATGCGCCTTCGCGAGTTCCTCGCGGATCTCGATGTAGTTGTAGATCTCACCGTTGAAGGTCAGCGCGTAGCGCTCCCGGTTTTCGGCCGGACCCCAGCGCAGCGGCTGGTGCGAATGCTCGATATCGATGATCGACAGCCGGTTGAAGCCGTAGATCACATGATCGTCGTGCCAGGTGCCGCGCTCGTCCGGGCCGCGATGGCGTACGCAGTGCAAGGCGTCGTACACCCGCTCCACTGTGTTCACCCACCCCGCCAGCTCCGCTGGCTGCCGTCCCCGACGGTCGTCGGTTGCCGCATCAGATGTCAGAAATCCGAGCAGTCCACACACGGCGTCGGCAACCTCGTTTCCTCTTCGGTACGGGCGCTGGCCCGATTCACTGGGTGGCTGCGCCCGATAGGCTGGGCGCACAGGACGAAATCTCGTGTCCGAGTATGCCGCACCGGGCGGATTCGTGTGTCGCGCCCACCGGACCGCTGCGCTGCGAAATGTTGTGTCCGCCTGCATCGCACCTGCCCGATCCGGTCGCGTCGCACGCCTTGTACTGCGACGATGTCCGGGTGACCGGATCAACCCCCGCGTCGGCGGAGTGTCGAATGCGACCCGACGTCAAACGGGGCGCCGGTTTGGTCTACGCTGCGTAGTACTCAGGACATTCTCAGTTGGATCGCGCGCGAAGCAAGCAGCCGACGGAATGCCCTGAAACGTGCTTAGGACGTACCGCCGGGCGATCGCAACCCGAGCGGTGCACTGTCGGAATGTGTGGCGACCAGGAAGGCGTGAGCGTGGCGCACAAGGCGAGCGAAGAGATCGGGGCACGACCCGTGAAGGGTCGGCGGTGCTTACCCGCCCCGCCGACTTCGTCGGCCAACCATCCCCCAAGCCGCATCCTTCGGCGGGCCGGGCTGGCGGTGTCCTTGGGGATCACCGCGATGCTCGTCTCGGGCTGCTCGATCGACAATGTTTGGCTGCGATTCGGCTGGCCCTCGGGCATCACGCCGCAGGCCACCCGGATGCGGGAACTGTGGACCTGGTCGGTCATCGCGGCATTGGCGATGGGTGTGCTGGTGTGGGGTCTGACCTTCTGGACCGTCATCTTCCACCGCAAGAAGAAGGACTCTCCGGAGTTCCCGCGCCAGACCGGTTACAACGTGCCGCTGGAGCTGACCTACACGGCCGTGCCGTTCGTCATCATCGCGGTGCTGTTCTACTTCACCGTGGTCGTGCAGAACTACGTGCACGAGAAGGTCGCCGATCCGGATGTGACCGTCGACGTGACCGCCTTCCAGTGGAACTGGAAGTTCGGCTACCGCGATATCGACTTCAAGGACGGCTACCGCTTCGACGGCATCGATAAGGCCCGCGAGGACGCCAACCAGGAACAGCTCGAGGAGTACAAGGAGCGGACCAAGGACGGTCACCCGCAGCCGGGCCCGGTGCACGGCAAGCCGGAGAACGACATCCTGTCCTACCTGCACTACGACAAGATCGAGACGGTCGGCTCCAGCAGCGAGATCCCGGTGCTCGTGTTGCCGACCAACAAGGTCATCGAGTTCCAGATAGCCGCCGCCGATGTGGTGCACGCCTTCTGGGTGCCGGAGTTCCTGTTCAAGCGCGACGTGATGCCGAACCCGAAGGAAAACCACTCGGATAACGTCTTCCAGATCACCAAGATCGAGAAGGAAGGCGCGTTCGTCGGCCGCTGCGCCGAGATGTGCGGCACCTTCCACTCGATGATGAACTTCGAGGTCCGCGCGGTATCGCCGGAGAAGTTCACCAAGTACGTCGATGCGCGCAAGGCGGGTAAGACCAACGCCGAGGCGCTCGAGTCCATCGGTGAATCCCCGGTCGCGACCTCCACCCAGCCGTTCAACACCAAGCGCGACACCAAGAGCGCGTCCGCGGTAGAGAGCAAGTGAGGACTGATCTGAAATGAAGATCGAAGCGCGGATTTTCGAACTGCTCACGGTGTTCTTCATCATCGTGGCAGTCGTGTACGGCTACTTCACCGGCCAGTCGCGGACCGGTGTCGAGTGGGCGGGCACCACCGCGACGGTGCTGACCGCCGGTCTGTCGCTGATCATCGGCACCTACTTCCGTTTCGTCGCACGTCGCCTCGACCTGCGCCCGGAGGACTACGAGGATGCCGAGATCGTGGACGGCGCGGGCGATCTGGGCTTCTTCTCGCCCGGCAGCTTCTGGCCCATCACGCTGGCCGGCGCGGGCTCCATCACCGCTCTTGGCCTGGCGTTCTTCCAGTTCTGGCTGATCGGCATCGGTGTGGTGTGCATCCTCGGTGCGGCCGCCGGTCTGGTGTTCGAGTACTACCTCGGCCCCGAAAAGCACTGAGCGAATAGCTCTTTCCGAAGCGCCTCACCGGATTCCGGTGAGGCGCTTCGGCGTTTCGGGGCTCGACAGCTGTCTGCGGCGCCGGTCTAGAGCGAGGCGAGGCGGGACAGGATGCGGTTGGTGGAGCGGGGTGCGACACCGGCCAGTCCGCGCAGGGTGCGCGCGAAGCGGGGTTGGAGGCGGGCCGGGCGGGTGCGGATGGCCGTTTCGATCAGCCGGGCGGCGTCGATCGGTTCCAGTGCGGGCTCGGTGACGTAGTGCGCGATTGTTCCGGTATCCGATTGGACGGCTGGATATTGGACGGCGGTCACCTGGATGCCGCGCGGCGAGAGTTCGGCGTCCGCGCATTGACCGAAGGTGGTCCAAGCGGCCTGGGAGCTGGCGTAGGAGGCGAAATTCGGTGTGGCGCCGGTCTTCAGGCTCCACGGGCCCACATTGATCACATGGCCGGAGCCGGATTCCAGCATGGCGGGCAGCAGGCCGAGTGTCAGGCGCAGCGGACCGAAGTAGTTGGTCGCCATCATGCGCTGGTAGTCGCGGAAGCGGTCCAGGGATTGTGAGACGGGCCGGCGCAGCGGGCGGCCCGCATTGTTGATCAGCACGTCGACGCGGCCGAAATCGCTGAGCACCCAGTCGACGAGTTGATCGACATCACCGAGTGCGGAGATATCACAGCGGAACCAATTCGCCGCACCGCCCGCATCGACGATCTGATTGCAACTGGCGACGAGTTGATCGCCGCGCCGGGCGACCAGCAGCAACTGCGCGCCCTGTGCGGCAAGCAGCGTGGCTGTGGCGCGACCGATCTCGGAACACGCGTCCGTCACGAGAATCCGCAGCCCCTCGACGGATTCGGGCCGCTGACGCTTACGGTCCGGCAAATGGGGCGGGGCAGTGCGGAATTCGAGCATCAGAGCAACCTTCACCGTAGATGGGCTGAACCAACGCATCGACACCCCGCCGACAGTGCCGAAGTCGACCGCCGTCGCCAACAGATGGCCGAACCGCCGGATGGCGGTGAAGCTATTTGCTGGCGACTATATGCGGCGCGACATAGTCTAATCCGTGGAGTCGTACCGCAGGGCGTGTTCGGATGCGCAGATCTCATCGATTCCGGTAACGATGTCGCGCAACAGTTCTGAGGGCAGCGCCGAGGGCCGCAAACGGCAGGTGAAGGTGATCAGTCCGTGGTCCTCGACCGCGAGTCCGCGCGCTTGCGCCTCCTCACGCAGGTACTTCGAGCGCACGCCGTAGGTCATCGCGGAGATGACGGTGAAGCATCCGGTCCGCTCCCGGTGTCCAGCAAACAAATCGTGCAGTCTGTAGAAAACCGAGGCATAGGTCGACAGCGGCGCGAAAATCGCGACACGGTAAGCGGGTCCGCGTTCGGAGGAGCTGATGACCGTGTCGGCCAGATATTCCGCATCGCGCAGTGTCAGCACTTTCGGGGCGAACATGAGCGCGCCCGCCGCGGCATTGCGCACCGGCGCACCCGCGCGGCCGCCCGCGGCAGAGGCGATGACGCCCAACGACTTCCTCGTCTTGGTGCCGACCTCACGGCGCGCCCGCAGTGAGCGGGTGGGCGTGGTGGGGTAGAGGCTCGACCACTGACCGAACCGCACGGTCCCCAACTGCACATGGCCGGTGCCGACCGGGCGCGAAACCTTCAGCGGCGCGGTATCGACCCAACGACCGACCTGCAGTGCGACATTGCCGGGCCGGGCGATTTCGGCGTATGCGTGTTCGACGAAGGAGTCGAAGTCCAGGAAGCGGTCGGCGTCGGTGGTGAGCCAGGTGTGATCCTTGTCGATATCGACCGCATCGAGGGTGAGCGCGGTGATGATGCCCGCGCGTCCGCCCGCGCCGAGGATCCGGTGGAAGCGCTCGGTGTGGTGGTTGCGACCGCAGGTGCCGATGCGTCCGTCCGGATCGACGTACTCCAGGTCCACGATCTGATCGATGAACATGCCGTACTTGTGCGATGCCGTGCTGACACCGCCGACGGAGGCGAAACCGCCCGCGGTGATATCGCGGTGGTCGCCGACGATCGGCAGACCGAGGCCGTGTGCGCCGAGGCGCCGATCGATATCGGAGAGTTTGGCGCCCGCCTGCACGCGCACGGTGCGTCTGCCGAGGTTGATATCGAGCACCGCATTCATCTTTCGCAGCGAGACCACCGCGCGCGGATCGGGTAACGACAGACCATCGTCGATCGGTTCGCCGCCACGCACCGTGAGGTTTTCCGCGCGACCGCGTGAATTCCGCACCGTACGAACGACATCCGCGGTGTCACGAGGTAGATATTCTTCGGCGGCGACAGTGTGCGGCGTGCTCATGGACCGAAAGCTAACCACAGCGCGGCCTCCGATGCTCGTTCGATCTCTACGGTTACCGGACCGGCGGCGCCAGCCGCTGGCTGAACAGGACGGATCCGGTCGCATCGCACAGGTTGACCGTCAGTTCCCTTGACTTGCCATCGATCAGCACCTCACCGAAATGTTGGAAGCTGTCCAGCGGTGAGGCGTTCTGAACGGCAGGCGCGTGCACGAAGACCGCCTCCGGACCGAAGGTGCCGTCGAGCGGATTCGGGCCGAACGCACCGGCGTTCAGCGGTCCGGACACGAACTCCCAGAACTCGTCGAAGTCGGTGAAGGCGGCGCGCTCGGGCGAATAGTGGTGGGCCGCGGTGTAGTGCACGTCCGCGGTCAGCCAGACCACGCCGCCCACCTTGTTCGCCTTGATCGCCGAGAGTACTCGAGCGATTTCGGTTTCCCGGCCGGACGGGGCGCCGTTGTCGCCATTGGCGGGGCCCTCGTATGCCGTGACTTTTTGTTCACCGTCCTTGACGACAAGGCCGAGCGGTAGGTCGTTGGCGACAATTTTCCAGGTGGCCTTGGAATCGCGCAGACCCTCGATGAGCCACTTCGTCTGCTCCGGACCGAAAATGCGACCGCTGGGTCCGTTGTCGATGTCGTTGGTGTCCTTATAGGTCCGCATATCCAGGACGAAGATGTCCAGCAGCGGGCCGTAAGAGATCTTGCGGTAGAGGCGGCTGTCGACCGCCTCCTTGGGCTCCAATGGCATCCACTCGTGGAAGGCCTGCCAGGAGCGCGTCGCGAGGGCGTCCATGCTGCGCTCGCTGTAGCCCTTGGTCTCGGCGACCAGGCCGCCGTGATACCAGTTGTTGACGGTTTCGTGGTCGTCCCACTGGACCACCTGGGCGACCGAGGTATTGAAGCGGCGGTAGTTCTGGTCGGACAGGTTGTAGGCATAGTTGCCGCGGAACTGGTCCAGGGTCTGCGCGACAGCGCTTTTCGCCTCGGAGACGGTATTGCGCCAGATCCGGCCGTCGGGCAGCGTCACCGATTCCTGCAGCGGGCCGTCGGCGTAGATCGAATCGCCGGAGTGGATGAACAGGTGCGGGTCGCGCGCGGCCATGGCGGAGAAGATCCTCATACCGCCGAGTTCGGGGTTGATGCCGTAGCCCTGGCCGGCCACATCACCGGACCACTGCAGCTTGATATCGGACGCGCCGGTGGGCACGGTGCGGAACACACCGGTAATCGGTTCGGAGGCGGCGCCGTCCTCGCCTTCGAGGGTGACCCGGTAATGCACCTGCTGGCCGGCGGGCAGACCGTTGACGCGCACGCGTCCGGTGCCGTCGGAGGCCGGGGTCAGCATCGGACCGGTGAATCGTTTGGCATCGGTGAAGGATTCGGTGGCCGCGGTCTCCACGATCAGCTTCGCGGGCTGATCGGAACGCGCCCAGATCAGCGCGCCGTCGGTGCGCGGATCGCCCACCGCGACGCCGTGGGTGAGTTTCGGGCGCGGACGGACCAGTGTGGGCCCGTCGTTCGAGCAGCCGGCGAGTGCGGGGACAGCGACGAGACCGAGGGCGGAGGTGCGCAGCAGCGTGCGCCGGGAGATGCCGAAGTCCGAACCAGTCATTGGCCCACCTTGGCGCAGGGAGTCCAACACCATGTGAACTCCCATCGTCGGCTCGGCCAACAGGCGCCCGGTATCAGCTGCGCGGTCGGAGTTCGATGATCGGGATGAGCCGGTCGGTCTTCTTCTGGTAGCCGAGATAGCGCGGTTGCACAGCGGTGATCTGCTTCCATGCCTGCGCACGCCGTTCCTCGTCCAGCTGCTCGGCCGTGACGTGGTACTTCGTACCGCCCACCTCGGCCCACACCTGATCCGGATGCGCGGCGATATTGTGATACCAGCCCGGATGTTGGATCGCGCCGCCCATGGAGGCGACGATCAGCCAGCCGCCGTCATCGGCCGCAAACCGGCTCACCGTCACCCGACGTTCCTGACCGCTCTTAGCGCCGACGGTGGTCAGATAGACCAGGTCCATCCCCATGAATCGGTCGTGGCGGAATCGGTGATATCGCTCCATCGCCCGGATGAGGAAACGGAACACCGGATTGGGTGACGGCGGTCGGGATCCCCGGGTCCCCGGTGGAATCTTCTGAAAACTCATGATTCGCTCCCATACCGCTCGGAACTGTCTGCCTGACAGCATTCCACTTCGGTGATCATTTCGTGGCCGGACGCCAGATGACCGAAGACCCCGAACCCGGATGGTTCGGGGCCTTCTGGTGCGAACCCTCAGATGGTGTTGTCGCAGAGGATTTCGAATGCGCGGACGGCGTCTTCCGGGAAGACCAGTACCCGGTGTCGGGCGGGCTGAGCCGGGCCGATGGTGGCGCGGATCCCGTTGTCGCGCAACAGGTCGCGGACCGTGCGGGCGGTGGCTTCGGCGGCCACCGTCGCGGCCGCGACGAGCAGGCCGTAGTCCTCGGTAGCCGGCTCATGCGAGCGCGTGAGCCACATCATGGGGTGTGCCTTTCGCCGTCGGTGATTCGGTCCTGGTACTGCTGCAGCACGGCGAGCTGTTTGCGTTCCTCGGCGTGCTCGATCTCGAAGTATCGCTCGGATTCCGCCACGGGATCGGGTCGCAGGAAGCTGCCGGTGCCCGGTTTGCCCGCCGAACCGAGTTTGTTCATCTTCTTCGGGATCGCCGCGCCCTGGTAGACCAGCGGCACCGGATGGCCGTGCTCGTCGACCGGTCCGAGCGCCTGGTGCACCTCGACGTACTCACCGTGCGGCAGTCGCTTGATTATGCCCGTCTCGATGCCGTGCTCCAGCACCGCCCGGTCGCTGCGCTGCAGACCGATGCAGAACCTATAGGTGATGAAGTACGCGATCGGCGGTGCGATCAACAGGCCGATGCGGCCCATCCAGGTGGTGGCATTGAGCGAGATGTCGAACTTCAACGCGATGATGTCATTGACACAGCTGAGCGTCAGCACCAGATAGAAGGTGATCGCCATCGCGCCGATTCCGCTGCGCACCGGCACATCTCGCGGCCGCTGCAACAGATTGTGGGCCGCGTAATCCTTGGTGAGCCGCTTCTCGATCCACGGGTAGGCGGGCAGGATCACGAGCACCAGGCCCATCACCAGGGCAACCCAGAATGCCGCCGGGATGGTGTAGTTGCCGAGGTATATCTCCCACGGCGGCATGAGCCGGGCCAGGCCGTCGGTCCACATCATGTAGAAGTCCGGTTGTGAACCCGCTGACACCTGCGCCGGGTTGTAGGGGCCGAGTTCCCAGATCGGATTGATCTGGAATACCCCGCCCATGATCGACACCGTCGCGAGGGTGAACATGAAGAACGCGCCCTGGTCCGCGGCGAAGACCGGCACGATGCGCGCACCGATGACATTGTGCTCGGTGCGCCCCGGTCCCGGGAATTGCGTGTGCTTCTGATACCAGACCAGCGCGATATGCGCGGCGATCAGCGCGAGCATGATGCCGGGGAACAGCAGCACATGTGTGATGAACAGGCGCGGAATCAGCACCTCACCCGGAAATTCGCCGCCGAAAAGGGCGAAGTGGATCCAGGTTCCGACGATCGGGATGCTCATCGTGATCCCGCCGAGCGGTGAACGCAGGCCGGTGCCCGACAGCAGATCGTCGGGCAGGCTGTAGCCGAAGTAACCCTCGAACATGGCCAGGACCAACAGGGTCGAGCCGATCACCCAATTCGCTTCGCGCGGTTTGCGGAACGCGCCGGTGAAGAAGATCCGCAGGCAGTGCACGATGATCGCGGCCAGGAACATCAGTGCGGCCCAATGGTGTACCTGCCGGACGAACAGACCGCCGCGCACCTCGAACGAAATGTCCAGGGAGCTGGCATAAGCCGCCGACATGTGCACGCCGCGCAGCGGTTGGTACGCACCGTCGTAGACCACTTCCGTCATCGACGGATCGAAGTACAGCGTCAGGTAGATGCCCGAGATCAGCAGAATGATGAAGCTGTACAAGGCGATCTCGCCGAGCAGGAAGGCCCAGTGCGTCGGGAAGACCTTGTTGATCGAACGTTTCACGAAGGCCGCGGCGCGGTACCGCTCGTCCGCGGCGTCGGCATGCTGCGCCGCCTTCGAGCTCATCGCGGGCTCCCGTCCGAGCCGAGTGGTGCCACCTCGTAGCGAATGAACAGCACAGGCATTGTCATCTCCTTCTCGATCGACAGCCGGCTACGCATAAGACGGTCGAGCGGTCCGAAACGTGACGGCCTGGATGCGAGAGGTACTACCGTGTGACGTAGATCTCGTCAGGGCTCGGGGAGTTCGTTCAATGCGGCGAGGAAGTCGTCCGTCGGATAGATGCAGAGCGATTCACCGGTGTGCTGCGTGGCGGCGGCCAGCTCGATGGTGCCACCGTGCCACCAATAGACATCCTGACTGACGGGCCACGGGCGCTGCGTGTAATCGAGCACCGCGACCTGGGCCAGCACCGTGGTGGCCTGGACCACCTCGAGATTCGCCACCGGGTGCGCGTAGATATGGCGCTGCGACGGCACCACGAATACCGCCCCCGCCGGTCCGACCACCGGATACACGTCGAGCCAGCACGCGTGCGCGGTGATGTAGTCGGAGATGCCGCACAGCATCGTGATTTCGACGCCGTCGGCGCTCGGCGTATCGATCTGGTGAGTGAGCACATCCAATGGACCGTCGCTGCGGGTGTTCTGCTCGGCGAGGGCGAACAGGTCGTATTCGTCGATCGGCCACTGCCGCAGCATCGGATAGGTGACCGGAGCCATGGTGTGCACCTGATCGATCAGTACCCGCTGGATCAGCCCGGGCGCGACCTGGCGACGCACCACATCCGGCGCACCGCCGTGCCCGGAGTAGAGCCGAGTCCGTATGAGCCCCTGCATCATCGCGAAGTCGTCGGTATCGAGCGGATCGCTGTCGACCTCCAGATCGACCAGCCCGGTGCTCAGATAGTCCGCCACCAATGCCGGCCACTGATCCGGCGGCTCATCCGCGGCCATCCGCCGCAAATTCGTCAACCCGACCATCACATCCCCCGCGGGCCCGGACAACATCACGTCATCGGCCGCCGCAACCCGGCACGAATACCCCAACTGATGCGCCGCCGCCACGGCGAGAGACAACAACAGATCCGGCGCTACCTCCGACACCGTGACTCCCTCGCTCGTCTTGCGGTGCACCAGCTTTCACCACACGCCCGCAGTTACCGCACTCGGAACACGTACCCCGTGATTGTGCCTCCCCGGTGAGACCCACACCCGGGTGTTGCCGAGATCGCCTATCCGCGAGACGCCACAGGCACGCGGTTAGTGGCGGGCGTTGCGGCGATCGGATGCCACGACCGCTGGGATCATCGGCCGCAACGAGGCCATTGTCGACACTGTGATTGCGGGTAGCCATGTCACCGCGGCGACGCTGCTCGCCGGACCAGGGTGGCTCATGACCGTGCGACGCGAGGTACGACTGCCCCGTGCGCCGCTGCCGCGAACGCCGCACATGCGTCGGGATCTTTATCCCCGGTGGCAGTTTCGACTCCGCTATTGACGTCTACCGCGAACGGACGCACCCGTGCGATGGCGTCGGCGATATTGTCCGGACCGAGACCACCGGCGAGGATCACCGGGCAGCCCAGTTCGTGCAGCGCTGTCACGACGGTCGCACCAACCGACCAGTCGTGGGTGCGGCCGGTGCCGCCCAAGCGGTCCGCGGTGCGTGAATCGAGCAGTACCGCATCGCAATCCGCGGCGGCCTGACGCGCGGTATCGACGGCCTCCGGTCCCGTGACGTGCACCGCCTTGATGACCTTCCGGCCACCGGCGGTCTTGTGGACTTCACGAACGGTGTCGATGGTGACGAGCCCGTGAACCTGGATCGCATCCACCCCGACTCGGTCGGCCAGGTCCACGATCGCGGCCGCGTCCTCGAGATGGGTGACCAGGACACGGGTGACGAACGGCGGAGCCAGGCGCGACAGCGCCGCCGCGCGCTCGGCATCGAGGGCATCTTCGCTGAAATGGGTGATCCCGGAGATCAATCCGATGGCGTCGGCACCGGCGGCCAGCGCGATCCGCAGATCGTCTTCGGACCTGATCCCGCAAATCTTTGCGCGCACCGTCACGACTCAACGATATGCGCCGGGCTGTGGAGCCGCCGAAACCGAACGAGCCCGGTGCGTCGGGCACCGGGCTCGTGGAGGTGGAAGGGGCTAGCTGGCTGCCGTCTCCGGGATGCGGGTGGCTTCGGGGGCGGAACCGCTGGGGACGCCCTTCTTCAGGCTGGCGGCGTAGACGTCGACGTATTCCTGGCCGCCGAGCTGCATGAGTTCGTACATGACCTCATCGGTGACGGCACGCTCGACGAATCGGTTGCCGCCCATGCCTTCGTAGCGGGAGAAGTCGATGGGGGCACCGAATTTGACGGTCACCTTGTGGCGGCGCCAGCGGAACGGGCCGGGCGGGCTGACCTCGAAGGTGCCGATGACGGCGACCGGGATGACGGGGACGCCGGTCTCGAGCGCGAGGCGGGCCAAGCCGGTCTTGCCCTTGTACAGGCGACCGTCGGGGGAGCGGGTGCCCTCCGGGTAGAGGCCGACGAGGTGACCCTTGTCGAGCAGTTTGCGTGCGGCAGTGAGCGCGTCCTCGGCCGCGGAGGCGCCGCTGCGGTCGATCGGGTACTGCCCGGTGGCGCTGAAGAAGAACTTCTGCAGCCGACCCTTGAAGCCGGGGGCGGTGAAGTACTCGGCCTTGGCGAGATAGCTGATCCGACGCGGGCTCATCAGGGGAGCGAACAACCAGTCCGAGAAGGAAAGGTGGTTCCCGGCCAGGATGGCCGGTCCGTCGGCGGGGATATGCTCCACGCCTTCGACCGTCGGACGGTTGTAGAGGTGCATGAACGGTCCCGGGAACAGGTACTTCAGCATCCAGTAGAGCATGGCGTCCTAACCCCCGCGGCCGGGATCGTTTACGCGTACAACCGTCAGTTGCCGACTTTACCGCTGGGTATAGATCACATCCAAGCCGAGCGGCGTATCTCACCACATGTTCTCGAGTACTGATAACCGACCGCTCAGTGGGTGGAACGAGCTGCCCAGGAACGGCCACGGCCGGTCTCGGCGAGGGTGGCCCTGGCGAGCTCCGCCGCGCCGATCATTCCCGCCGCCTCACCGAGCTGTGTGGTCCGGATCCGGGCGAGCGGCCGATGCCCGGCACCGGTGATCGCCCGCGCGTATTCCTCGCGCGCCTCGTCCAGGAACTGCGGCGCCGAACTGCTTACGCCACCGGCGATCACGATCAGCCCGGGATCGAAGATATCGCTGACGAATGCCAGTCCGAGCCCGAGCCAGCGGGCGAAATCGGCCATGACCGCCACCGCCAACGGATCGCCGTCCTGGGCGGCCCCGGCCACCCGGCGTCCGGTCAGCGAACCGGGATCGCGCAGCACCTCGCGCGCCAGCACCGTCGAATGCACCGGATCGGTGGCCAGCATCTCGATCGCGGTATCGACCAGAGCCGTTCCGCTGCAATACCTTTCCCAGCACCCGCGCTTACCGCACGGACAGGACCGGCCCTGCGGCACCACCTGCAGATGCCCCAGCTCCGGTGCGACGCCGTGCGTGCCCCGATACAGTTCGCCGTCGATGAGCAGTGCCGCGCCGATGCCGGTGCCGATCGCGACGAGTACCGAATTGTGTCCGCCCGCCGCCGCGCCGAAGCGGTACTCGGCCCACATGGCGGCATTGGCGTCGTGTTCGAGGATCACCGGCAGTTCGAGGCGTTCGGTGAGCCGCTGTGCGACCGGGGTGTCCTGCCAGGGTAGGTGCGGTGCGAAACGCACCGTAGAGCGATCGGCGTTGATGAATCCGGCCACGGCAAGGCCGACCGCGCCGATCGGATGTCTGCGGCACAGCTCGCGGACCGTACGGTCCAGCGCGTTCTCCAGGGCGCGCGCCGAATGCGGTGTCGGCGCGACCACGGTGTCGAGCACCTCGCCGTCGCCGTCGACCACCGATGCGCGAATATTGGTGCCGCCGACGTCGATTCCGACGGTCAGCGGGCGCGCATCTGCTACTCGCGCCGTCATGCCTTGATCGTCACGGGGATGCCGACATAGCGGGATCGCTTGCGCCCGGACGAGTTCGACTGCCGTGAGCGGGTATCCGCGTCGGCGGGTGTGGGTTCCGGGCCCGGTGGGTCGTCGTGCTGGTCGGGGGCGAACGAATGATCGTGCGGGACACCATCTTCGGGCATCACCGGTTCGACCGGCACTCCGGCGAGCGCTTCGCGCAGCACCGTGACGATCGCGGTCCCGTGATCGGCCACCAAAGCGAGCACATCGTGATGCTCACCGCGCATCAGCGCCGCGGCCGCGCAGACCGGGCACCAACTGCAACTCGACCAGTCCGGCTGTCCGTCGGCGGCGCGCCGCAGCACGGGTTCGACCCGTTCGAGCACCGCCTCGGCCAGCAGCTTCAATTCCGCGGCGAATTCGCCGAGGCCGTCATCGGGGTCGGCCGCGCCGGGCCAGTCGTTCGAATCACTCATGCCTGCGCCTCGCCAGCGCTCGGCTCCGGCATGCGCGATGCACGCTGTGACATGATTCGCTCGCTCATACCGGCCACGCTTCCGGGTCCGGGTGGAAGCGCACGATCAGATAGCCGTTGTCGAGTTCGGCGCCGTCGACCGTGCACCGTCGCAATACCGGCGCCAGGCGCACCCGGCGTCGGACCCCGTCCGCTCCCACGATCAAATCGTCCTCCACTCGTCCCAGTCGCAGCGTCGCCGGATCGACGACGGGCAGATGCATCCGCAACGCGTACACCGAATGCAGACCGGTGCCCGATTCCAATCGAACCACCGGCTCGCCGGAACTTGTGCGAACCTCCGCCGGATTGTCGCTCAGCTTCGAGTCGGCATTCAACCGCTCACCCGAATCCATCGCATACGACAGCGCGGACAGGGACGTGAGCCCGACCGGCTCGGACCCAGTGTGCTGAGCGATCAGCACCCGTGTCCCGTTCATACCCCGTTGCAGCCGGTTCACCACATCCAATTGTTCGGCGCGTCGATTCACATACCACTGCACGGCTGGATGGGCGGCCACCTCGAGTGCGGTCGGCGGAGGCACGGCGGGCAGAACCTTGTTCACCACCACCGCGTCCAACCGCAGACCGAGCAGCGCCGCCGCCGAACGCACCCGCTCCGATTCGGCGATGGCGACCTGTTCGGCGACGGTGATCAGCCGCGCACCGGTTCGGCCGTGATCGGCGAGCAGATCGTGCACTTCGGTGACCGCCTTGACGATCCGCTCGACCGTGGTGGCCAGCACCGCGCGCCGCAGATCGGTGCCGACCATGCTCATCGCCCGCGCATGCGGCGGCCACATCCGCTCCACATATCCGAGCAGGGTTTCCGGCGCGGTGATGATGCGCAACATATCCGCCGAGGGCGGGCAGTCCACGACGATCACATCCCAGTCGTCCTCGGCGGCGAACTGGGTGATCTCCACCAGCATCAGTAATTCCTGCACGCCGGGCAGTCCGGTCAGCTCGGCCGGATCCATTGCGGCCAGGTCGATGCCGTGATCGTGGTCGGTTCCGGTGGCGAGCACGCGCACCACCTCGCGGAACCGATCCTCCAGCAGCGCAAGGGAATCGACCTCGATCACATCGAGTCCCGACAGTACGCTCGCGATCCCGGGCACGGTGCCGGGATCGTGCGGAAATCGGAAGCCGAGCGCGTCGCCGAGCGAATGCGCCTGATCCAGCGAGGCCACCAGCACCCGCTGCCCCGCCCTGGCATAGGCCATCGCGGTAGCGCAGGCCAATGTCGTCTTGCCGACGCCGCCTTTGCCGATGAATAGTTCGACCCGAGTACCGGCCGCCTCGGGCTTGTGCACGATCAGCCTTCGACCCGTTTCTTCAGTTCCTTGAGCGCGGTATCGGTGATCACCTTCTCGGCCTTGCGCTTGAACATGCCGATCATCGGGATATTCAGGTCGACGGTCAGCTCATAGGTCACCTCGGTGGTGCCGTCGGGCTGGTCGACGAGTTCATAGGTGCCGTCCTGTGCCTTCTGCAGTTCGCCGCTGATCAGCGTCCAGCTGACCGATTTATCGTCGGGCCGCCAAGTGTAGGACAGCACATAGGTGTCCTTGACGACTCCGGCATCCAGCACGAAGCGCGCGGTCCGGGCCCGGCCGTCGGCGCTCTTCTCCAGCACCTCAACGGTTTTCGCCGCCGAGACCCACTCCGGGTAGGACTCCAGATCGGCAATGACGGACATCACCCGCTGCGACGGTGCATCGATGATGATCGACCTCTGGGTCCTGTCGGCCATGGCGGACAACGATTCCTTTCAGCTGCTGTGCTGTGCTCGTGTGCGTCAGCGGGCGGTCGGTGCGGCGTGTGCCGGTGCGACACCGGCCGCGCGGCCCGCCTCCAGCCTGGCTTTGATCTCGAACGACATATTCTTGCCCGCCACTCGGCGCGCCCGATTGGCGGCGGCCAGATCCCGAGTCGGCGCCTTCGGTTCGGCGTGCAGGAAGTAGTGCAGGATCACCCCGTCGAGCGCGGGCTCCAGCCATACCTCCATGGTTCCGGTCAGCCCACCGGTGACCGACCAGCGAATACCCTTGTCGGCCCGGTCTTCCCGGACGCCGAGGGTCAGATCCGGCCACCAGCGGCGCCAGTTGTTCTCTCCGGCCAGGATCTCGGCGACCGCGGCCCCGGGAGCGGCGACAAACGTCTGATCAGCGACCTGAATGCTGCTCACGGCTGCGCCTCGCTGACGCTCGGCTCCGCCGTGCGCAGAGCGCGCTGGCACATGGTTCGCTCGTTCACAGCCCGAGCGTAGTAGATCACAGTCCCAACCTGTGAGCCGCCGTCGCCTTTATTGCAGCAGCTGACGCAGTCGCGCGCCCAGACTGTCCCAGCGCCACTGTTCCTCGACCCACGCGCGTCCCGTAGCGCCCATCGCGGCGGCGGCATCGCGATCGGACAGGATCTCGACGATGGCGTCGGCGATCTCGGTGGTCTTGCGTCCGTCGACGACGCGGCCGGACTTGCCCTCCAGCACGGTTTCCGGTGCACCGCCCGAACGTCCGGCGACCACCGGCACTCCGGACGCCGAGGCCTCCAGGTACACGATGCCCAGACCTTCGACATCGAGGCCGGCCCCGCGGGTGCGGCTCGGCATGGCGAATACATCGGCAAGGGTGTGGTGGGCGGCGAGTTCGCTGGAGGGGACCCGGCCGGTGAAGACCACGTCATCGCTGACGCCGAGGGCTGCCGCGAGCCCGTGCAACTTGTCCTCGTACGGTCCGCCGCCCGCGACCACCAACACCGCACCGGGAATCCGCGCGCGGATCTCGAGCATCGCGATGATCAACGCGTCCTGGCCCTTGCGCGGAACTAGTCGGGACAGGCACAGGATGGTCGGGCGATCGCCGAGCCCGTAGCGCGCGCGCAATTCTGCGCGCGCGGCCGGATCCGGCCGGAACACCTCGGTATCGACCCCCGGCGGCAGATATTCGAGTGCGGCATTCGGCCCGAACGCCGAGGCGAATCGGCGGCGCGTATATCTGCTGACATAGGTGACGACATCGGTGTGCTCACCGATGGCGCGCAGCGCCTGCCGCGCACCCGGCAGCATGGACCAGCCGACCTCGTGACCGTGCGTACTCGCCAGAATCCGGGTGGCGCCCGCGCGCCGCAGCATCGGTGACAGCAGTGCCAGCGGCGCCGCCGCACCGAACCACACCGTGTCGCAGTTCTCGCTGCGCAGCAGGCGCGCGGCCCGCCGCAACACCAGCGGGGTCGGCAGCATCAGCGTGGTCGGGTGGCGCACCACCTGGAACTTCTGCTTCGCATCGAATTTCAGATGACTGTCGCCACGCCACCGCGGAGCGTAAACGACCAGATCATCGGGCGGCAGCTCACCGGCCAACGCCTGCAGATACGACTGGATACCGCCCGGCCGCGGCGGGAAATCATTGGTAACCAGCAGAGTTCGGGCCATGCGAACAAACTACTGTGTTGGATTTGCGCGCCTTCGGCGCGGCTCGGTCTGATTGCCGCGCCTGCGGCGCACGCGCTTCGACGGCTCGGCTGTGTTCGATGGCCGCGCCTTCGGCGCGGACGTGAGACGGGCCGCGAACGGGTCGCTCGTAAGACTCGCTCCGTGGTGGTCGCTGATGGCGGATCGTTCGGCCACCGTTGTGTGTCGGATGGTCGAGTCCGGCGTGTGCGGCGATGCGTTTGGCCGGCTCGGGCGCGAGACGGTTCGCTCCGTGGTGATTGGGAGGGCGGGAGCGGTCCGAGATCAAGCGGTGCGGGCAGACAACCAACTGCGCCAATCGGCGACCAGATGGTCACGGCTGGTGCCGAGCACATCGCGCATGATGCGATCCTCGCTGGCGGAGTCCTGTTTACCCGCGGCGATGCGGCGGTACAGCTCGACCAGGCGCGGCTGGTCGAACTTATCGGCGACGAATGCGCAGACCGACCACGCCTGTTCATAGGCGGCGACGGCACCGCTGCCCGCGAAGTCGGCGGCGGACGGGAGATCGCGTGGGACATCTCCGGCGCGAATGCTGGTGGCCACCGTCGGCGCGATATCGGCGAAATGATGTCCGGCGCCGAGGTGGGCCACGAATTCGGCGAAACCCTCGAGCATCCACTGCGGTGCGCCGTCGACGGTTTGGGCCCGCGTGGCGATATGGGTGAGTTCATGGCGCAGCAGGGTGCGCAGACCGTCGGCGTCGAGACGGCGTCCGGCATCGGAGCTGAAGACCACGCGCTGGCCGGTCGGCTGGGTGCCGGGCACGAACGGATCGGCGACCGAGGCCGCGGCGACATCGGCGGGCAGGCTCGCACCCGAGCGCACAAGCGCGGCGAACTCCGACGGATTCGATGCGACCACCACCATCGCGGACTGGGCCCAGCCCGGCCCCCACACACCGGTGACGGCCGTGGTCGCGGCGGCGAGTTCGCCCGCGAGCGTATCGATTTCGTCCCGCTGCGCCGGATGACCGACGACCAGGGACTCCTGGCCGTTCCCGGTCGGCACCTGCTCCGTGACGAGCTGCCCGAAGGGTTCGAGCGTGCGCCGCACCGCGCCCAGGCGTGGATCGTTATCGGCGGCGCGCAGGCTGCCGATCGAAGTCGGCTGGGCCGCATGCAGTTTCGGCAGTACCGAATTCGGCACCATCAGCAGTGCACCGCAGGTTCCCGTCAGGACGGTCACCATCACGACGGTGGCGACGAACTGGAAGCGGCGCCGCGCGAACAACCAGGCGCGGGCCCGCCGAAAGCTACTCATAGCTGATCAGTATCGCCGAGCCGAGTGATAGGGCGTCGACCCCATCGGCGCAACGGCTACCGGAACCCCGAATGTGGAGGCGTGCAGCATCAATCCATTGCCCGCATAGATGCCGACATGGGAGATATCGGAATAGAAGAACACGACATCGCCGGGTTGCAGATCCTTCTGATCCACCGGGGTGCCGTAGGAGGCCTGCTGCGAACTGGTCCGCGGCACATCCTTGCCGACCTGTTTGAAGGCCCACTGCACCAGACCGGAGCAGTCGAACTGGTGCGGTCCGGTCGCGCCCCAGACATACGGGTCGCCGATGCGGGTGAGTCCGGCGGCCAATGCGCTGGTGCCGCTGCCGGGAACCAGCCCGCGCAGCAGGGTGTCGGTATCGAAACCGGGTGGGAACGGCGATCCGGCCAATGCCGATTTGTCCTTGGTGGACAACTGACCCCACGCCTCGACCACCTGCGCGATGGATCCGGACAGACCGGCCCGCTTGCGTTCGAGGTCGGTGCGCACCTGGTCGGCCTTATCGGAGGCGGCGCGGGCGATGTCGGCGGCGGCACGTGCGGCCTTTTCCGCCTCGGTCGCGGCGGCGGTCGCCTGCCTGTAGAGATTGAGCTGCTCGGAGTTCTTGGCCGAGATCACGTCGATGGTGGACATCTGGTCCAGCAGACGCTGCGGCGAATCGCTCAACAGGACAGCGGAGAGCCTGCTCGTGCGCGCGCCCTGATAGGCGGCGATCACGGTGCGATCGATGATCGGCTGGAACCTGCGGACCTCCTCGCGGGCCGCATCGGCGGTCTGCGTGGCCGCGTCGAGTTTGGCGTCGGCATCGTGCAGGGCGGCGAGTTTGGTGTCGAGATCGGCCTGCGCGCCCAGTGCCTGTTGATTGAGCTGCTCGGATTCGCGAGACAGGTCGATCATCCGCTGTACGGCCTCACCGGCAGTTGTCGGCATGGCGGCCGGATCGGCTCCGGCTGGACTGCCACTGGAGAGTGCGGCGGCCAGGACTACAGCCGCTAATGCCCCTCCCACCAGACGTTTCCTGCGATGTCTCCGGTGTTGTGCTGTCACAGCGCGCCAGGCCCCGTTTCTCTCGTGAAGCGATCTTGTCGCCTCCGTAAGCTGCGGGACTTCTGCGGCGAACTCCGCAAGCCGGGAAGGTCTCGATTAGGTTACGGAACGGCGTAGGTCTGTGTCCAGTGGGCCACAAAATGATCACTGGCCCTTTCGAGCGACCCGCAAGCGATCGCTACGCTATGCCATCCCGCCGCCCGGCCGTCTCGTAAGGCCGGGCGCGGTGATCGAAATAGCTCAGAAGCGGCGCGCGCCGGCGACCGGCATGGAGGAGATCGGCGCGAGCTTCACCGGGGTGCCGGAGGTGGAGGCGTGGACGACGTTGCCGTCACCGGCGTACAGGCCGGAGTGGCTGCCACCGTAGAACGAGACCAGATCGCCCGGCTGCAGGTCGTCGAGCGAGACCGGGGTGCCCGCGTTCAGCTGCTCACCGCTGGTGCGCGGCAGTTCCAGGCCGGCCTGCTGGTAGGACCACTTGACCAGACCCGAGCAGTCGAAGGCGTTCGGGCCCGCGGCGCCGTAGACGTACGGCGAGCCGACCTTGCTCATCGCGGCGTCGAGCGCGATATCGCCGACGGACTTCTTGGGGGCCATGAACGGCAGCGGGGCGTTGGGCACCTCGATGCCCGGGATGCCCTGCGGGATCGGGATCTCGTTGGGCACGTCGAAGGTGCCGATGCCGGGGATCGTGACCGGCTGGGCCGAGGCGGGCGCGGCGGGCAACAGGAAGACGCCGAGCGAGGCAGCTCCGACGGCTCCGGCCGCGACGGCACGCTTGGCATGTCGCTTGACGGTGTTGGTCGCCATGATGCGGTACTTCCAATCTGCCCCACGACGCCGCACCCGGTGGTACAGCGGACTGCGTGTCGAAGCACCGTCGGGTGGTGCGCCGAACTCCGTGAGGTCTCGAAAAGGTTACGAACACATCACGGTGTTTTGTAAAGCTGGAGGCATCCGAAATGGCGCTGCTCAACAAATTTGGCACCGAATATGTGCGACTTATGTCACACCAATCACGAAACGATAACAACGGGTGATTTTCCGGGGATCTCGGCATCGTGGGCCGAGCTGGAAGGCGTCCGGCGCCGGTGTGTCTCAGACGCGGGGTTTCTCGGAATTTCCCCAGGTAGTGACGGCATCTTGGCGCGTGCTCGGCCGGGCGAGTCGAACCGATCGGTCTCGGCGCCCGGGGCGCGGGCAGCGCGCCGACGGCACCGCCTCCTGGCGCCCGGGCGTGTCCGCCCGTTTGATGCAATTTTCCGAGCAATGTGATGTGCGCCACTTTTTGGTGTTCTAGATCATTTCGTGGGAATTGGAGCGAAATCCTCGCCGTGTAATTCGGACATTTCTCTGCTGAAATCCCAGGTGGCTTTTCCGGCGGTTCCTGTCGTACCGACGCCCTACGCTGCACGCCGTGCCCGATCCGACGCCGCGCCAGGCCGCCGCACTGCAGTTGGCCTTCGACGAGCTCGAGACGCCGCTCTACGACACCACCTTCGTGGTCGTCGACCTGGAGACCACGGGAACCAGCCCCGAGGGCGACGCCATCACCGAGATCGGTGCGGTGAAGGTGCGCGGCGGTGAGGTGCTGGGGGAGTTCGCGACCCTGGTGAATCCGGGACGGGCCATACCGCCCGCGATCGTGCAGATCACCGGGATCACCACCGCGATGGTCTACGAGGCGCCCCGGATCGAGGCGGTGCTGCCGGGTTTTCTCGAATTCGCCAAGGGTGCTGTGCTGGTCGCGCACAACGCCCGGTTCGATATGGCCTTCCTGCGCGCGGCTGCGGCCCGCATGGATGCGCCCTGGCCGAGCGGGCCGGTGGTGTGCACGGTAAAGCTGGCGCGGCGCGTCCTCGCCCGCGACGAGGCCCCCTCGGTCCGGCTCGGGGTGCTCGCGCCGCTGCTCGGTGCGAGCACCCAGCCGAACCACCGTGCACTAGACGACGCAAGGGCGACAGTGGACGTGCTGCACGCCCTCATCGGTCGGGTCGGCAATCTGGGCGTGCACAGCCTGACCGAACTGCTCGACTATCTGCCGAATGTCACACCGCGCCAACGCGCCAAGCGCGTTCTCGCCAACGATCTGCCGTCGAGTCCGGGCGTCTATCTCTTCCGTGGACCCTCCGACGAAGTCCTCTATATAGGGACGGCCGTGAACCTGCGTCGACGCGTGCGCAATTACTTCACCGGATCCGAGACCCGCGGCCGGATGAAAGAGATGGTCTCCCTTGCCATCCGGGTCGACCACGTGGTGTGCGCGCACGGTCTGGAGGCCGGGGTGCGCGAGCTGCGACTGATCGTCGCGCATACCCCGCCCTATAACCGGCGCTCGAAATTCCCGAAGCGCGGTTGGTGGATAACGCTGACCGACGAACCGTTTCCCCGATTCGCGATCGCACGCACACCGACCGCGGATGCGTTGGGGCCCTTCCCTTCTCGGATGGACGCGAACGACATCGCGCTGACCATTGCGGAGCACAGCGGCCTGCGCACCTGCACCACGCGACTGCCGCGCGACGGTCGCCACGACTGTCCGCCCGCGGTGGTCGGCGGATGTCCGGCGGCCGTCAGCGGCACTCCTATATATAGGGAGGAATACGAACCCGCTGCCGCGGCCGTCCGGGCGCTGTTCGCGGGGCACTCCGACGCGGCGTTGCGAGCCATGCTCGACCGCATCGAAACCCATTCGCACGCCGAACATTTCGAGGCCGCCGCCCGATTGCGCGACCGGACCGTCGCGGTGGTGCGGGCAGTGCACCGCACCCAACGACTCGCCGCGGTGGCACGGATCGCCGAACTGATCGCGGCGCATCCGGACGGAGCGGGCGGTTGGGAGTACGCGGTGATTCGCTATGGGCGGCTGGCGGGGGCCGGCACCTCGGCGCGGGGTGTGCCGCCCATGCCGGTGATCGAACGCATCGTCGCGGCATCGGAGACCGTACTGCCGGATCCGGTGCCGCCGTTGCGCGGTGCGTCGCCGGAGGAGGTCGGTCTGGTGACGCGATGGTTGGGGCGGCCGGGGGTGCGGATCGTGCGCACGAGTGAGGGGTACGGCGATTCGATCCGAAGTGCCGGGCGCTGGGCCGGGTGGGCGGATCTCGCCGATGCGGCCGCACGGGCCCGACTGCACGGGCCGGAGACCGAACTCGCGGAGTACAAGGGCGGTGACCGCCTAGGCTGACAGCCATGATTACCGCGATCGTGATGATCCAGGCCGAGAACGCCCGCATTCCGGAGACCGCACAGGCGGTCGCCGACACCGTGGGTGTCACCGAGGTCTACTCCTGCGCGGGCGATGTCGACCTGATCGCGATCGTGCGGGTGCGCGACCACGAGGAGATCGCCGAGGTGGTGACCGGCCGGATCGACAAGACCCCCGGCGTTGCCCGCACCACCACCCACATCGCCTTCAAGTCCTACTCCAGCGCCGACGTCGAAGCGGGCTTCTCCCTCGGCGAGTGAGCCGTACTCAGCGAACGAGGATGGAGGACCCGGAGAAGGTGCGGGAGGCGCCGGAGGGGAGTACGGCGCCGGCTTCGCCCTTGCAAGCGGCCATATAGAAGACGGCGACGGTGGCGTCGGTGTGGTTCTCGATGGCCAAGGGGGCGGCGCCGCCACCGATCTGCAGGCAGCCGGACGGTTCGCGGTAGACGCTGCCGTTGACGACCAGGCTGCCCTGTGCCGCGTACGCGGCGGCGGGTCCGCCTGCGACCGCCGCGGCGACCGATAGCACGCCTAGGGGACGGCAGCCGGCGGAGCCGGCGGGGTGGGTATGCACAGTGCCGCGTAAACGCCCCGCTTCATCATTTGCTCCTCAGCAGTCGAGCCGGGCGGCGTACACCGGAGCGAAACGGGGCGACGCCGGATTGCCGCGTCACTGTAACCTGTACCGCCACAAGAGGTCTGCCGACATGCGGCGCACGATTCGCGCCGCGGCAGTCAGTTGTCGCCGAGGGTGTTGGTGAGCTTGGCCCAGCGGTCGAGCAGGGCCACGGATCGGCCGGTGTCGATGGCTTCGGCGGCGCGATCGATGCCCGCGGCGAGAGCGTCGTGTACATCGGCATCCGGATCGCCGACCCCCTGGGACAACTCGTACGCGACGATGGCGGCGGCGGAGTTCAGCAGTACCGCATCGCGCACCGGGCCCGCGGTACCCGCGAATACACTGCGCGCGACACCCGCGTTGACCTCGGCGTCGCCGCCGCGCAATGCGTCCAGCTCGACGCGCGCGATGCCGATGCGGGTCGGGTCGATGGTGGTTTCCCGCAGTTTTCCGCCCGACACCACCCAGGCGTGGGTGGTGTCGGAGGTGGTGATCTCGTCCAGGCCGTCATTGCCGCGCACCACGATGGCGCTGGCGCCGCGCTCGGCGAAGACCCCGGCGATTACCGGCAGTAGTTCGGGGAACGCGCAGCCGACCAGCCCGGCGCGCGGTTGCGCGGGGTTGGTGAGCGGGCCGAGCACATTGAAAACGGTCGGGATGCCGATTTCCTTGCGGGCCGGACCGGCGAAGCGCAACGCGGGGTGGAACAGCGGCGCGAAGCAGAATCCGATGCCGACCTCGCGCACGCAGCGAGCGACGGATTCGGGGCCGAGGGCCAGCTTCACGCCCAATGCCTCCAGCACATCGGCGCCACCGCTCTTCGAGGAGGCCGCGCGATTGCCGTGCTTGACCACGGGCACACCGGCCGAGGCCACCACGATCGAGGACATCGTCGAGATATTCACCGAACCGGACCGGTCACCGCCGGTTCCGACAATGTCCACCGCGTCGCCGTCGACGTGCACCAGGCGGGCGTGGCCCAGCATGCCGGCGGCCATGCCGGACAGCTCGGTAGGAGTCGGGCCCTTGATCTTCATCGCGACACCGAATGCGGCGATCTGTGCCTGCGTCGCATTGTCGGTGAAGATCTCGTCGATCACCCAGGTCGTGTCGTCCGCTGCCAGATCGCCACCATCGGCAAGGGTCCCGAGTACTTGGGGCCAGCTGCGCATGTCCACTTCTCCTGTCACCACTGGTTCGCGCACCAGTCTGTCGCGATAGAGCGTAGTGGTCGAGACGTTATTACCGCTGCGCGGTCGCGGAACCCGGTTGCAGCGCGTCCCAGCCGTCCGTGACGCCGTCGTGGCGCTGAGCGAGACCGACCATCCTGGCCCGCTCCTGCGAACAATGCAGTGCGTCGAGCAGTTGAACCCGTTGCAGGATCAGCGATTCCAGATCGTGTGGACCTTCGGCGCGGGGTGCCGCGGCGTAACCGTCCTGGGCCGCGATCGCACACACCTCGTCGACCCGATCCGGCGGAATACGCAAATGATGGCGCAGCAGCGCGGGCTCGTCGGCTTTGAGAGCCGAAGCGCGCGCGAGTGTCGTCGAACACGCCTCGGAGTCATCGAAGCACTCCGCTACGACTACTAGATCGGAACGGGTCGGATCCAGCGGTTCGGGTTCGTTCCCACCGAACAGCCGTTGCCACCAACGCGTCACATCCGCCTCCTGATCTCAGCTTTTCCTAATGCTGGGCTGTCATCCTGTGGTCGCGCGACATTCACACCCCTACGTCACCACAACGGAGCGAGTCTTACGAGCGACGGTCGGCGGCCCGTCTCGCGGCCGAGTCGTCGAAGCGCATGCGCCGCAGTCGCGAGTCTCGACGGCGCCGCTAGCGACTGCTTGCAGGTCGCTCGAAAGGGTCGGCCGCGAGACACCAGGGGGCCGCCGACACGCCGTGCCGTGCGCGGCCATCAAACGCTGTCTGTCCGTGCGTTTTCCGACACGGGAGGACAAGTTTCGCACCCGGGTAGTTGTGTCGTACTACGACGAGTCATACTTACCCCCGTGACGACCGCAGTAGGGACCCCAGGATCGGCCATTACTCAGCGTGTGCATTCGCTGAACCGGCCCAACATGGTGAGCGTCGGTACCATCATCTGGCTGTCCAGCGAGCTGATGTTCTTTGCCGGGCTCTTCGCGATGTACTTCGTCGCGCGCGCCCAGGCCCACGGCAACTGGCCGCCGGAACCGACCGAGCTGAACCTGAAGCTTGCCGTGCCGGTCACCACCGTGCTGGTCGCCTCGTCGTTCACCTGCCAGATGGGTGTGTTCGCGGCGGAGAAGGGCGATGTGTTCGGCTTGCGCCGCTGGTATGTCGTCACCCTGATCATGGGTGCGCTGTTCGTGGCCGGTCAGGGCTACGAGTACACCAACCTGGTCAAGGAAGGCACCTCGATCTCGAGCAGTGCCTACGGCTCGGTGTTCTACATCACCACCGGTTTCCACGGTCTGCACGTCATCGGCGGTCTGATCGCCTTCGTGTTCCTGCTGGTCCGCACCAAGGTGAGTAAGTTCACCCCGGCACAGGCCACCGCCGCGATCGTCGTCTCGTACTACTGGCACTTCGTCGACATCGTCTGGATCGGGCTGTTCGCCACGATCTACTTCGTCCGCTGAGTCGGGCCAGTACCCCAAATCTTTTGCACAAGTCGGTTCCGTCTACTCCAAAGGGACACAGATGAGTTCATCTCCCCCGTCAGCGCCAGAGCCCGCCAGCCCCGGGAACGGCCAGGCAAGCAAGACGCGCAAGCAACGCCGTATGCGGCGTCGCATCGCGGGTGGGCTTGCGCTGTTGGTGGGCCTCGTCGGAGCCGGATTCCTCGCCACCGCGATCACGCCGGACCCGCAGGTCGCGACCGCGCACGAGGACCAGTCCGCGCTGATCCGCGACGGTAAGCAGCTCTACGAGACCTCCTGCATCACCTGCCACGGCGCCAACCTGCAGGGCGTGCCCGACCGCGGTCCGAGCCTGATCGGCGTCGGCGAGGCGGCCGTCTACTTCCAGGTCTCCTCGGGTCGCATGCCGCTGGCCGCCAACCAGGCTCAGGCCACCCGCAAGCCGCCGAAGTTCGATGCCCATCAGACCGACGCCCTCAGCGCGTACGTCGCCGCCAACGGAGGCGGCCCCTCCGTGGTGCGCGACGCCAACGGCGAGATCGCGCAGGAATCGCTGCGCGGACCGGACATCGCTCGCGGTTCCGAGCTGTTCCGGATGAACTGCGCGTCCTGCCACAACTTCACCGGCCGTGGCGGCGCGCTGTCCTCCGGTAAGTACGCGCCGCCGCTGGAGCCCGCTAGTGAGCAGCAGATCTACGCCGCGATGCTCACCGGCCCCGAGAACATGCCGAAGTTCTCCGATCGGCAGCTGAGCCCGGAAGAGAAGCGCGACATCGTCGCCTACGTCAAGAACGCCACCGAAGAGAAGAGCCCCGGCGGCTGGGATCTCGGCGGGTTCGGTCCCGCGACCGAGGGTCTGGCCATGTGGGTGGTCGGCATCACGCTGGTCGTCGGCGCCGCGATGTGGATCGGATCACGTTCATGAGCGGGCGCAGCGAGCGAACAACAAACACAGCCGATACATCGGTCATGACGGAGCCGAGCGCTAGCGAGGCGCAGGCATGAGCGATAGCAAGGAGCCAACTGACATGGGTCGGCCGGATGAGGGCCACGACGGCGCGGAGCCGTCGAACGAGCAGGTGAACACCACACCGGCTGAGCCCACCGAGGAAGAACTCGACGCGATGTCGCGCGACGAGCTGGTCAAGCTCGGTACCGAGCGCGACGGCGTCGACGTCGCCTACCGGCGCCAGCGGTTCCCGGTGCCGGGCACCCGTGCCGAGAAGCGGGCCGAGCGGCAGGTCTCGTTCTGGTTCGCGGTCTCCGGTATCGCCGCCGCGGTCCTGGTCGGGGTCTTCCTGTTCTGGCCCTGGGAGTTCAAGGGCTCGAACGAGGAAGGCCACACCGCCTACTCGCTGTTCACCCCGCTGGTCGGCCTCAGCCTCGGTATCGCCGTGCTGGTCATCGGCGTCGCGGTCGTGCTGATCCGCAAGAAGTTCATCCCGGCCGAGCTGTCCATCCAGGTGCGCCACGACGGGCCCTCGCCCGAGGTCGAGCGCCGCACCCTGGTCGCCGAGCTGCAGGACGCGCTGGACACCTCCACACTGGGTCGCCGCAAGATGATCACCCGGACCGCGGGCGCCGGTGTCGGCGTGCTCGGTATCGGTGCGCTGCTGGTCTTCGTCGGCGGCATGATCAAGAACCCGTGGGCCAAGGGCGACAAGTCGCCGCTGTGGGTCTCGGGCTGGACCCCGGACTTCCCGGGCGAGACCATCTACATCCGTCGCGACACCGGTCGCCCCGAGGACGTCATGCTGGTGCGTCCCGAGGATCTGGACGCGGGCGCGATGGAGACGGTGTTCCCGTGGAAGGAGAAGTGGCGCGGTGACGAGCACGCGACGCTGCAGTCCCTGCGCGGTATCCGCAACGCCGTCATGCTGATCCGGCTGCGTACCGAAGACGCGCAGAAGGCCATCAAGCGCAAGGGGCAGGAGAGCTTCAACTACGGCGACTACTTCGCCTACTCGAAGATCTGCACCCACCTCGGTTGCCCGACGTCGCTGTTCGAGCAGCAGACCAACAAGATCCTGTGCCCCTGCCACCAGTCGCAGTTCCTGGCGACCGAATGGGGTAAGCCGGTCTTCGGTCCCGCCGCTCGCGCACTGCCGCAGCTGCCGATCACCGTCAATTCCGAGGGCTACCTGGTCGCCGCGGGCGACTTCATCGAGCCGCTCGGTCCGGCCTACTGGGAGCGTCGTTCATGAGCGAACGAAGTGAGCGAATCATGTCACAGCGTGCAGGGCACATGCCGGAACCGAGCGCTAGCGAGGTGCAGGCATGAGTCCTTCAGTCGCAGCCCAAGCCCACGAGGCCGACGAGCGGTATCGCGCCGCGGCGTTCGTGAAGCGGTCGATCAACAAGGTCTTCCCGACCCACTGGTCGTTCCTGCTCGGCGAGATCGCGCTTTACAGCTTCATCATCCTGCTGCTGTCGGGTGTTTATCTGACGCTGTTCTTCGATCCGTCGATGAGCGAGGTCGTCTACAACGGCGCCTACCAGCCGCTGCGTGGTGTGACCATGTCGCGGGCCTACGAGACGGCGCTGAACATCTCCTTCGAGGTGCGCGGCGGTCTGTTCGTGCGCCAGGTGCACCACTGGGCCGCACTGCTTTTCGCGGCCTCGATCATCGTGCATCTGTTCCGCATCTTCTTCACCGGTGCGTTCCGCAAGCCGCGCGAGGCGAACTGGGTCATCGGCTGCCTGCTGCTGATCCTGGCCATGTTCGAGGGCTTCTTCGGTTACTCGCTGCCCGACGATCTGCTCTCGGGTACCGGTCTGCGGGCCGCGTTCGGCGGTATCACGATGAGTATCCCGATCGTCGGCACCTGGATGCACTGGCTGATCTTCGGCGGTGACTTCCCCGGCGACATCATCATTCCGCGCCTGTACATCGCGCACGTGCTGCTGTTCCCCGGCATCATCCTGGCGCTGATCGCCGCGCACGTCGCGCTGGTCTGGTACCAGAAGCACACGCAGTTCCCCGGCCCGGGCCGCACCGAGAACAATGTCGTCGGTGCGCGCATCGTGCCGGTGTTCGCCTCGGATCAGGGCGCGTTCTTCGCCTTCACCCTCGGCATCGTGGCGATCATGGCCGGTGTGCTGCAGATCAACCCGATCTGGAACATGGGTCCGTACAACCCCTCGCAGGTGTCGGCGGGTTCGCAGCCCGACTTCTACATGATGTGGACCGACGGTCTGGCGCGTCTGATGCCGCCGTGGGAGCTCTACCTGGGTCGCTACACGGTGCCCGCCGTGTTCTGGGTGGCGCTGATCATGGGTCTGGTGTTCACGGTGCTGATCCTGTACCCGTGGATCGAGAAGCGCCTGACCGGCGACGATGTGCACCACAACCTGCTGCAGCGCCCGCGCGACGTGCCGGTGCGCACGGCGATCGGTGCGATGTCGATCGGTTTCTACGTGGTGTTGACGCTCTCGTGCGTCAACGACATCCTGGCGCTGAAGTTCGACATCTCGTTGAACGCCACCACCTGGATGGGCCGCATCGGCCTGCTGGTCGTGCCGCCGGTGGCTTACTTCATCGCCTACCGGTTCTGCATCGGTCTGCAGCGCAGTGACCGCGCGGTGCTCGAGCACGGCATCGAGACCGGTGTGATCAAGCGTCTGCCGCACGGTGAGTACATCGAGGTGCACCAGCCGCTGGGCCCGGTCGACGATCACGGCCACCCGGTCCCGCTGGAGTACCAGGGCGCGCCGGTGCCCAAGAAGATGAACAAGCTGGGTTCGGCCGGTAAGCCGGGCACCGGTAGCTTCCTGCGCGCCGACCCGCCGCACGAGATCGAGCAGGCCTTCGAGGACGAGCACGCGGAAGAGCACAAGCAGCTCGCCGTACTGCAGAAGGTCCAGGAGAAGGCGAACGGTCAGAACGGTAATCACTCGCACTGACGGATAAGCAGAAGGCCCCGAGTCGAATTCGACTCGGGGCCTTCTGCTTTAACGGGATACCCGGCGGCGGGCGGCCTCGATGGCCTCGAATTTGGCCAGGTTGTGGCGGGCGTCGGCGAGGGCGTCGTGGGCGTCCGGGGGGACCGGCGGCAGTTCGGGACGACCGTGGGCCTCCCAGTGTTGCCGCAGTTCGTTGGTGTAGCGGGGGAGGGCGTTGGGCAGCTCGGTCATGGAGCCCCAGAGCTGGCACAGGGCGACGTGGTCGTATGCGGCCACCCAGGCCCAGAGTTCGGGGGTGATGCTGGGGCGCGGGACCAGGAATTCGTAGAGGTCTTTGCGGATCTGTTCGCGACTGCGCCAGCGCGGGGAGGCGGGCGGCGGCAGCTGCGGCAGCACGTACCTGCGTACCCACGGGCCCGCCCGTTCGGGATCGAATTCGGTTGAGACCGCGTAGTATTCGCGGCCGTCCTCGCAGACCACACCGATCGATACGAGGTCGATCGTCGACCCGTCCTCGATGAATTCGCAGTCATAAAAATATCGAAGCGAGATCGGTCTCTCCTCCAAAGATCGGTACGGTGCGGCGATAGTGCCCGGCTATCCACCCTAGGTGTGCAGAATCCACCCCTAATACCGGGTACCTGCGCAGTTGGGGGTATCCGTATTCTGAACGGGTGAACTGGACCGTCGACGTACCCATCGATCGCCTGCCGGAGCTGCCGCCGCTGCCCGCAGAGCTGCGAAGGCGGCTGGACGACGCGTTGGCGCGTCCTGCGCTACAGCAGCCGGCGTGGGATCCGGAGCAGGCGGCAATGATGCGGACCGTGCTGGAGAGTGTGCCGCCGATCTGCGTACCCGCCGAGGTAGAAGAGCTGCGCGGGCAGCTCGCGGAGGTCGCGCGCGGCGAGGCCTTCCTGATGCAGGGCGGTGACTGCGCGGAGACCTTCGCCGACAACACCGAACCGCATATCCGCGGCAATATCCGCACCCTGCTGCAGATGGCCGTCGTGCTCACCTACGGTGCCAGCCTGCCGGTGGTCAAGGTCGCGCGTATCGCGGGCCAGTACGCGAAGCCCCGCTCCTCGGATACCGACGCGCTCGGCCTCAAGTCCTACCGCGGTGACATGGTGAACTCGCTGGTCGCCGATGCGAAGGTGCGCGAACACGACCCTTCGCGACTGGTGCGCGCCTACGCCAACGCCAGCGCGGCGATGAATCTGGTGCGCGCGCTGACCGGTGCGGGCATGGCGGATCTGCATCGTGTGCACGACTGGAACCGCGATTTCGTGGCCCAGTCGCCCGCGGGTGCGCGCTATGAGGCGATGGCCGGGGAGATCGACCGCGGTCTGGCCTTCATGACCGCCTGTCGGGTGAACGATCCGAGCTTGCAGTCGGCTCGCATCTACGCCAGCCATGAAGCGCTGGTGCTGGACTATGAGCGCGCCATGCTGCGCCTCGGCCAGAACCCGGCGGGCGAGCCGGTGCTCTATGACCTGTCCGCGCATTTCCTATGGATCGGCGAGCGCACCCGTCAGCTCGACGGCGCGCATATCGCCTTCGCGGAACTGCTGGCCAATCCGATCGGGCTCAAGATCGGCCCGACCACCACGCCGGATCAGGCCGTGGAGTACGTCGAGCGGCTCGATCCCAATAACGAGCCGGGCCGGTTGACCATCGTCTCGCGCATGGGCAATACCAAGGTTCGCGACGTGCTGCCGCCCATTATCGAGAAGGTGCAGGCGACCGGACACCAGGTCATCTGGCAGTGCGACCCCATGCACGGCAACACCCACGAGGCCTCCACCGGCTACAAGACCCGGCACTTCGACCGGATCATCGACGAGGTGCAGGGCTTCTTCGAGGTGCACCATGCACTCGGCACGCATCCCGGCGGTCTGCACATCGAACTCACCGGTGAGGATGTCACCGAATGCCTCGGCGGCGCACAGGACATCTCCGATCTGGATCTGTCCGGTCGCTACGAGACCGCATGTGACCCGCGGCTGAACACCCAGCAGTCGCTGGAACTGGCCTTCCTGGTCGCCGAAATGCTGCGCTGACCAAGGCTTTCCGACAGGAGCGCCGCGACATGCGGCGCTCCTTTGTCGTCAGGGCAGCGCCGTCAGCGAGACGGTACTGCCCGCCTCGACATTGGAACCCACGCCCGGAACTTGGCCGATCACCACGGAGCTGTCGGACGGGGCGAGCTGACGCACCGCCACCACCAGGCCGAGCGCCTGCAGCTTGGAGCGGGCGTCGGCGACGCTCGAGCCCACCAGCAGCGGCACCTTCACGGCATTCGAGACGATCAGGGTGATGCCGTCGCCAGACTGGATCGTGGTGCCCGCGGCCGGTTCGGTGCCGATGACGCTATCCGCCTCGATCGTGCGGTCGAATTGAGTTCTGGTTTCGCGCACCGTGATTCCGGCCGCGGTGAGCACCTTGTTCGCTTCCTCGGTGGTCTTACCGCGCACATCGGGCATCTTTACCGGCTGAGATCCCTTGCTGCGGTATACCTTTACCTGCGCGGCCAGCGGCAGGACGGTGCCGGGAGCCGGATCCACCTTCGCGAAGGTGCCCTTGGGCGCGGTGCTGCCGGTTTCGCCCGCGTCCACCGGTTGCAGCCCCGCATCGCGGATGAGCTGGTTGACCTTCGAAATATCGTCGCCCGCTTTGATATCCGGCACGCGGGGTTTGCCGCTGGAGATCAGCACGGCCACCGTCGAACCCTTGGTGACCTTGGATCCGGCCGAGGGATCGGTGCCGACCACCCCGCCGACCGGGATGGTGTCGGAGGTCTTCTGTCTGATCTCGGTGTCGAAACCGGCATCGGCCAGCGCCGAAATCGCGCTGGCCTGATCCTTCCCGGCCACCGATGGGACGGCCGAGTAGCGCCCGACGCCCAACCACCAGCCGCCGATCCCGACCAGCAAGGTGAGAACCGCGACGATGGCGACCCAGAGCAGGACCGTGCGCCGCGATTTGGTCCGGTCGTCGAAGGGGGACGGCTGCGGCGAATGCGATGGTGCGTAGTGATCGCGGTAGGTGTCCGGCGGCCCGTAGTTGTCGGGCGGACCGTAGTCGGGCACCCGCGGGCGCGCCGCGGTGACGACCTTGGTGTGCTGCTCGGACTGCGGTGGCGGTGCCGCGGCCCTGGCCTGCTGCGGTGGCGGCGCGGCGGTCTTGAAGCTGGCGCTGAGATGTTCGGCCGACTCCTTGGGTGCGGGCACCCGATACGGCGGCAGATTCAGCGCGACCCCGATCGAATGCAGTTCGGCCGCCATCTCGTTGGCATCGGCGAAGCGATGCGCGGGTTCGCGGTTGGTGGCCCGCGCGATCAGATCGTCGAACTCCTGCGGGACTCCGGCGATGAATTCGCTCGGGCTGGGCACATCGTTCTCGATGCGCTGGTATGCCACCGATAGCGAAGTGTCGCCCGTGAACGGGACCTGGCCGGTGAGCAGTTCGAAGATCAGGATGCCGAAGGAGTAGACATCGCTGCGCGAATCGGCGGTGCCCGCGGTCACCTGTTCGGGTGACAGATATGCGGCGGTGCCGAGAATTACGCTCGCCGAGGTGGTGTTCGCGGCCGCGACGGCGCGCACCAGACCGAAATCGGCGATCTTGACCTCGCCGGAATCGGAGATCAGCACATTCTCCGGTTTGATATCGCGATGGATCAGGCCCGCCGAATGCGCGACGCCGATCGCGGCCAATACCGGCTCGGCGACCGCGCGCACCGCATGCGGGGGCATCGGACCGCGTTCCCGCAGCAGCTCGCGCAGCGTGCCGCCCTCGACCAACTCCATGATCAGGAACGGATACTCGCCGTCCACTCCCTGGTCATAGACCGCGACCAGGGAGGGATGCTTGAGCTTGGCGACCGCGCGCGCCTCGAATTCGAACCGGGACAGGAACTGGGGATCGGCGGCGAACTTGGGATCCATCACCTTGATGGCGACCGGACGGTCCAGACGGGTATCCACCCCTCGGAAAACCATCGACATCCCGCCCCGCGCGATCGGCGCGTCGATGCGGTAGCGCCCCTCCAGGATTTGCCCGATCAACTGATGTCCTCCGGCTTTCACAAAGTTCTCACCCCTCGCTCCGAATGCGACAAGCGATCGACCGCCTCGCGCGGCCCGCTCACGATCGTAGCTGTGTCGATCGGCTGTGTTTTTGGCCGCGCGGGCGCGGCGTGTTCGCGGCCCCTGGTGTCTCGCGTCCGAGCCGTCGAGACTCGCGACTTCGTCGCATGCGCTTCGACGGCTCGGACGCGAGACGGGCCGCGAACGGGTCGTTCGTAAGACTCGCTCCGTGGTGGGTGCTGATGGTGGATCGTTCGGCCACCCGATGTGCGCGTCGGATGGTCGAGACCCGCGCGTAGGGCGCATGGGCTTCGACGACTCGGACGCGAGACGGGCCGCGAACGGGTTGCTCGTAAGGCTCGCTCCGTTGTGGTTGGTTGATCTGCAAACTGATGGTTCGTGGCCACAGGTGTGGAATCGTGGAGGAACGGTCCAGGGTGTCTCGAGCCACGCGATGCGGGACCGTCTACCGTTATCCGGGTGAGTGCATTTCCTTGCAGTGACGATGTTCTTCCCCAGTCGGAGGCGGTGATCCCGCTGCCCGAGGTGGCCGACAAGCTCGGGCTCGTGGTGACCCGAGTGCATCAGATGCTGCGCGACCACCAGTTGCTCGCCCTGCGCCGCGATGGCGTGGCCGGCGTGCCCGAGCGATTCTTCGACGACACCGGCGCGATCGTGAAGTCGCTGCCTGGCCTGATCACCGTCATGAAAGACGCCAAGTACACCGATGAGGAGATCCTGGAGTGGATCTTCACCGACGACGAGAGCCTGCCCGGTAAGCCCGTCGACGCATTGCACGGCCCGCTCGCGCGCGAGGTCCTGCGCCGCGCGGCAGCCGAGCCCTTTTGAGTTAGTACCTGCGCAGCGCGGCGGTGGTGAATTCCGCCGCCGCAACTCGCAGACGTCGGTGGCGGGGGACCACGGCGCGGCGCGCGAATACCGCGTAGTCGGAGTGTTCGATTTCATCGAGAATGCCGGAGTAGAGCGTGCTCGCGGTGCGGATGGCGGGGCGCACGCGGGGGTCGAGTAGGTCGATGCCCGGGTTCGCGAAACGGTAGAGGTCGCGGTTGATCGCGATCAGGTGGGCCAGTGCGCGGCGCACCCGCTGGTCGGTGTGGCCGACGCGATGGCAGTGGGTCAGCAGGTCCGCTTCCACGCCGAAGGCCGCGAGTTCGTCGGTGGGGAGGTAGATCCGGCCCCGGTCCAGATCCTCGGCGATATCGCGCAGGAAGTTGGTGAGCTGAAAGGCTTCGCCGAGCGCGGCGGCGGCGGGTTCGGCCTCGGCTACCGGGACGACCGTGCCGAGTACCGGCAGCAGTTGCAGACCGATCGCGGCCGCGGAACCGCGCATGTAGTCGCGCAGCTCGGCCATGGTGGCGTAGACGGCACGGAAGTGCGCGGTTCCCGGCACATCCATGCGCATGGAGTCCAGGAAGATCCAGAAGTGCTGGGGCGCAATGTCGTAGCGCTCGATGGTGTCGGCCAGTGCGGCGAGTATCTGGGTGCGCCGGTCGACGGGAGGTTTTGCCTGCTCCAAGGCGACGCGCAGTTGCTTCTCGATCAGATCGAGTTCGCCCGCGGGTCCGTGTTCGGCGTCGTACGTGGGGTGATCGACGATGTCGTCGACCATGCGCGCGAAGGCGTAGAGCGCGTGCACCGCGGGTCTTCGTGGTTGCGACAGCAGTCGGGTGGCGAGGAAGTAGGTGCGTCCGTGTACGGCGGCGATCGCCCGGCATACGCGGTATGCCGCGGCCAGTTCCGAGCCGCGGGCGGGTAGCGCGACCTCGGTCATGACCGGGTGACGGCGACCGGATTGCTCTCCGGTGGGGTGGCGCGCAATCGCAACGGGTCGACCCGCCGCAGCGACAGGGCCGCGACCACGGCGGCGAACGTCGCGGCAGCCACATGCCCGAAGCTGTAGAGCCCGATCGAGCCGTCCGGCTGGAAGACCAGCATCAACCAGGTACACAGCCCGACCAGCACCATCAGCGTGGTGGTGGACAGTGCGAACCCAGCGGCCAGCGCCAGCGGCCAGGAGTAGTACCAGGGCAGTGCCGCGGGCGAGAGGATGACAATGGCGACGAAGGCGATGAGGATGCCGAAGACCGCCTCGCGCTCGCTGTGCCGGAACCGCCACCAGGTCCACGCCAGCACGGCGATCAGCGCCAGCGCGCAGAGTGCGCGGGTCACCGCGAGCACCGGATCCATCTGGAACGGTGTCACCCAGCGGACCATATGCGCCATGATCGTCGGCAGCGAGAGCCAGTTGATGATCTTCTTCGAGCCCGACAGCGCGGTCAGCCAGCCGATGCCGACCCCGGCGACGGCCGAGGCGGCCACGAAGACCACCGCGAACACGCTCAAACCGAGTCCGGCGATCTTGGCGAACATCAGCGCCGGATGCGGTACTTCCGCACTCGGTCGCGCGGGTTCGGCCTCGCTTTCGATGCGCTGGGTCGCACCCGGTGATTGCGCGGCGCGTTGCAGCGCCCGGCGTTCACGTTCGTGCAGCATCCAGATCCACACCAGGAACGGCAGTGCGACACCGGCGGTCGCCTTGATGGCGACGCCGATCGCGACGACCACGATGCCCGCCACATGATGGCGCTCCAGCACGAGTGCGATACCCGCGCACATGAGCCCGACCATGAGCATTTCGTTGTGCACACCGCCGATGAGGTGGATCAGCACCAGCGGGTTGAGCACCGCCAGCCACAACGCGACCGTCGGCTTACCACCGAGATGTTTGGTCAGATACGGCACCGCCCACATCATCAGCGCCAGTCCCGGCAGCATGACCAGTCGCAGGGCGATGGTGCCCGCGACCACGTTGTCGCCGGTGATCGCGGTGATCGCGTTGCCGAGCAGCAGGAAGATCGGACCGTATGGCGCGGTGGTGGCGGTCCAGACCGGGCTCACGTTGTCCAGCAGCACACCGGGATTGGCGACCGGCGGAGAGACGTAGGGATCGAAGCCGTCGCGTAGCAGTGCGCCCTGGGCCAGATACGAATATGCGTCCCGGCTGAACATCGGCACCGCGAACAGCAGCGGGAAGATCCAGATGCCGACGATCGCGCGCAGCTCGTTCAGCGTGACCCCGGCGTCGGACCGGTCACCGAATCCGATCGTGGTGCGGCCCAGGCGCACCCACGCGGTGATCATCAACAGCACACCGACCCAGATGACCATGGTGGACAGCACATAGCCGTGCCCGAATCGCAGCCAGGACAGATGCATCGCCTCGAGCAGCGGATCGCGCTTGCGGACGCTGCCCGCGCCGAATCCACCGAAGGTGATCATCAGCGCACCGAAGAAACCGAGCAGCGCCGAATGCCCCTCGGGGCTGCGGGCGAAGTCGGCGGTGGTCCGCACCCAGGCCCGGAACCCGTGTTCGTCGCCGGCCTGCGGTGCCTGGCGCGCCGGGGCGCTCGATGGACGCGCCTCGTCTTCGGTCGCGGTGATCGCGTCGTCGGTGGGCGCGGGGGCCGTCATCTCAGGGGGATGCATGTGGTGTCGGTCCCCCCGGAGTGGTCGGCGGTCGCAACCGCAGGCGAATAGGTCGGCCGTTAGTTTATCGGCTCGCCGGGAACACTATCCCGCTGGTGCGTGAGGATTCATCCCGAGCGGCTCGCGCGGTGCCGATAATTCGGTTTGCCGCCAGTTTTCCGGACAGCAAGGTGGTCGGCACGCCGACACCCGGAGTGGTGCCACAACCGGCGATAACCACGTTGTCGCTGCCACCGGAAAAATTGCGCGGACGAAATGGACCGGTTTGCCGGAACAGATGGGCTGCGGAGAAGGGGGTGCCCGCGAGCATGCCCTGATCGTGCCAGGTACCGGGTGTGTCGAGATGATCTACGGTGAAGTGTTCGGCGATGCCGTGGTATCCGCGCTCCTGCAACACATTCAGGAGTTCACGCAGGTATGAGGGGCCGAGCCGGTCCCAGTCCAACGGTGCTGCGTCGAGGTTGGGGCAGGGGGCGAGCAGCGAGAACGGCTCGTGCCTGCCGTCGGCACGGTCGATGTAGAGCGCGGGATCGGTCAACGCGGGCCGGGTGAGCAGCAATGACGGGTCACTCATCAAACGACCGCGGCCGGGGCGCGCGGCGATCTCGTCGAAGGTCCGGTTCCAGGCCTCGCCGAAATCGATGGTGTGGTGGGCCTGGATCGGCCAGGTCTGGGCGATCGCGGCGGGGATGGTGCCGTGTGCGACGACGGCGGACGGTGCGGCGCGCAGGCGACGGCGGCGGCGCACGCCGAAGCGCGCGAGAGCGCCGAGGTCGGTGGTGAGCACCACGGCGTCGCAGTCGAAGGTGCGACCGTTCGCGGTGCGGACCTGCCTGGCCCGGCCGCCCGCGTATTCGATCCCGGTGACCTCGGTGTTCAACTCGAGGGCGCCGCCCGCCGCGGTGAAGGCATCGGCGAGTGCGGCGGTGATGGCGCGCATACCGCCCTCGGGGAAGTAGACGCCCAGTGAGGTGTCCATATGCGGGATCGCGCCGTATACAGCGAGTGCCTTCGCCGGGGCCATGCCCGCGTAGAGCGCCTGGAAGGTGAACAGTCGGGCCAGGCGGGGATCGTGCAGGAAGTGGGAGACGCGCGGGCCGAGCCTGCCGAATCCGCCCAGACGCACGAGGGTGGCCAGTGCGCGGCGCTTGGCCGGATAGCGGACCATATCGACCGGCGAATCGAAGTTCGTATCCATGAACTCGGTGAATTCGGCCTGGTAGATCTCCGCGAGCCAGTTGCGCAGCCGTCGGTAGCGCAGGGCCTCGTCCGCGCCGCAGACACGGGCCACTTCGATCGCCATCGCCTCGGGATCGGCGTAGACGCGAATGGTGGAGTCGTCGGCGAAGCGGGCGTGATAGCTGGGGGCGAGTTGGTGGATGCGCAGTGGCGGAGTGCAGGTTTCGGGGGTTGCGCCGACGGCGGCGAGGGCATCGGCGATCAGCTCCGGCAAGGTGAGTACCGTTGCGCCGGAGTCGATTTCGTAATCGGGGCCGCGGTACATGCCGACTCGGCCGCCGGGATGATCGGCGCGTTCCAGCAGGGTGACGGTGCGCCCGGCCCCGGTCAGATACAGGGCGGCGGCGAGGCCGGATAGGCCCGCGCCCACCACCACGACGCGATCGGTCGGTCCCGCAACGGTTTTCATGTGGATCTCCTCGCGCGGCCGCGGCTAATGCGTGCGACTCGTCGCGGCCAGGGCCATGGCGCGCAACCGTTCCTTGGCATCGGGCGTTGCGGTACTCGACGCCAGTGCGGCCAGGCCCTGTTCGGTGAGTTCGGTGATGCGGCGCTCCACCTCGTCGACCGCGCCGAGTCCGGTGATCACTGCGCGCAACCGCTCGACCTGGTCTGTAGTCAGATCGGTGCCGATGCTGGTGCGCAGCAGGTCGGCGGTGGCCGGGTCGGTGGCGTCGGCGCGCTGCAGCGCCTCGGCGACCAGGACGGTGCGCTTGCCCTCGCGTAGGTCGTCGCCGGAGGGCTTTCCGGTGACCGCCGGGTCACCGAAGACGCCGAGCAGATCGTCGCGCAGCTGGAAGGCGATGCCGATATCGGTACCGAAGGTCCGGTAGGCCTCGATCAGGTGCGGATCGGCGTCGGCGAGTGCCGCACCCAGGTGCAGCGGGCGCTCCACGGTGTAGGCCGCGGTCTTGTAGCGGTTGATGCGCAGCGCCGCGGCGACGGATTCGTCACCTGCCGATTCGCCGTGGATATCGAGCAGTTGCCCGCCGAGTACCTCGGTGCGCATCAGCGCCCAGACCGGTGCGAAGCGGCCGAGGGCGGCGGCGTCCAGTCCGGCGGTATGCACCATGTCATCGGCCCAGGCCAGCGCCAGATCGCCGACCAGGATGGCGACCGAGGTGCCGAAGTGTTCGGCATCACCGGCCCAGCCGTGGTCGCGGTGGCGCTGTTCGAAGTCGACGTGCACGGTGGGGAAGCGGCGTCGGGTACGCGAGGAGTCGATGATGTCGTCGTGGACCAGTGCGCAGGCCTGCACCAATTCCAGTGCGGCACACGCGTTCAGGACCGCGGCGGCGTGCGGGCCGGTGGGATCGCCGCCCGCGCCGAGCCAGCCGGTCCAGGCGAAGGCAGGGCGAGTGCGCTTACCGCCGCGCAGCACGAAGAGTTCGAGCGCGTCCGCGGCCTGGACGAAAACCGGACCGAGCGGTTCGACGATCGGGCGTCGGGTCAGGAAGAACGCTTTGAGCGCGTCCTCGACCGCCGCGACGAATCCGGGGGTACCCGGCGTGTGATTCGCGGGCGGGGTGGGGTGAGGCGTCTGGATACCGGTTCCGGCGGACAGGGGAGCCTCCAAGGTCGTGCGGGTGCTGGTGCGCGGTGGATCGTGTGCGCTATAGGTACTTCGGTGCCGGACGGTGACCGTCGCGCGTGTCGTTCCGGCGATCGCGAGCGTGTCGCTTGCTCGCAGAATACGCGTACGGTTGCGACGACCCGACGGCCCGGTTACGGCCCACCACTACACTGGACCGGTGACTTTCGATAACGTGCGGGGACGTTCGACCCCTGGCCGGCCGTCCCCGACGCCACCGATCGTCTCTGGAACACCCTCGGTTGTACAGAGTCTGCGGACCCATTCCGGGGGTTCGGTGCCTTTCTCGGTGGAGTTCAATCCGCCGCGTGACGCCGCGGGCGAGGCGCGGCTGTGGCGTGCGGCACGCACCTTCGAGCGCATGCATCCGGCCTTCGTCTCGATGACCTACGGCGCGGGCGGTACCACTCGTGACCGCACCGTGCGGATCACCGGCGCGCTGGCCGAGGAGACGACGCTGCTGCCGGTCGCGCATCTGACCGCCGTCGAGCACAGCGTCGCCGAACTGCGCTCACTGGTCGGCGCGTACGCCGATTCGGGCATCCGCAATATCCTCGTGCTGCGCGGCGACCCGCCCGGTGATCCGCTCGGCGAATGGCGCAAACATCCCGAGGGGGTCGCCTACGCCGAGGAACTGGTGCGCATCGTGCGCGACCTCGGTGACTTCCATGTCGGCGTCGCCTCGTTCCCACAGGGCCACCACCGGTCTCCCGATCTGGAGCATGACACCGCGTACCTGGCCGCGAAACTGCGTGCGGGCGCGGAGTATTCGATCACCCAGATGTTCTTCGACGTCGAGCACTATCTGCGGCTGCGCGACCGCATCGCAGCCTTCGACCCGATCGAGGGCGCGAAGCCGATCATTCCGGAGCTGATGCCCATCACCTCGCTGCGCACGGTGGCGCGCGCCGAGGAACTGTGCGGACGTTCCCTGCCGCCCGCGGTCATGGAGCGCTTGCGCAAGGCCGCCGGGGACGGGCCGGAGGAGAACAATGCCGCGGTCCGCGAGGTCGGCATCGAAATCGCCACCGAAATGGGCCAGCGCCTCATCGATGAGGGCGCGCCCTGCCTGCACTTCATCACGCTGAACTTCGCCAAGGCCACCGGTGAGGTCCTCACCAACCTCGGCTACGGCGTAACCGCCGCACCCAGCTCCCATGGCTCCCCGAGTCTTCTGCCGGTCGTGGGTGCCACACCGGTGGCGTCGCGGGCCGACGGTTAGTCGGGGTCGGGTGCTGGGCGTACCCGGCGAGTTACCGATGTTCTTGCGAAATCAGTTGTTGCGCGGAATCCCCAGCTGCCCCCGACATCGGTAGACGGGGGCAGCATGCCGGCTACGCGGCGCGCGCTGTCCGCAGACCCCAGGCATCGGCGAGAAGTCGATGCGATTCGAGACGGTCCTCGTGACGATGCGTGATGCTGGTGACGAGGAGTTCGTTCGCGCCGGTAACTCGCTGCAGGGCCTGCAGGCGTTCGACGACCGTGCGCGGGCTGCCGACGAATTGGGTGGCGAGGCGGTCGTCGACCAGTCGGCGCTGCTCCGGTGTCAGCGGGGTGGCGGTATCCGGATCGAGGTAGTCGGCGGCGCCCGCACCGCTGCGAATGCTGTGCACCCAGTGACCGTAGGTGGCGGCCAGATGTTGGGCGCGCCCGTCGTCGGGAGCGACGACCACG
>NZ_BAGN01000083.1 GCF_000308835.1 Nocardia vinacea NBRC 16497
GCTGAATTTCCCAGGCGCTGTGGTAATCGATGAGTCCGAGATCCTCGACCACGATCGGGGTCGTATCGAATCGGGCGGACCACGTGGTACGCGTGTCGTTCACGCCCTTGACGGTACGCCCAGTGTCAGCGCCGAATGAACCAGTACGGTGTGGCGGATGCCACAGGATAGCCGGGTTTAGTTCAGCGGATCCGAGAGTCGCTAGTCGCCCTCGACCGGCAGGGTCAGTTGCATCAGCGTCAGATCCATCCAGCGACCGAATTTGCGGCCCACTTCCGGCAGCTCCCCGACGGTGCAGAAATCGAATCGCTCGTGCAGCGCGATCGAACCGGTATTGCTGGATTCGATCGCGGCGACCATGGCGTGCACGGTGCCCGCTCGGCGGGCGCGCTCGATCAGCGCGGTGAGCAGGGCGCTGGCAATACCGCGGCGGTGGAAACGGTCGGCGACGTAGACCGAGTTCTCCACGGTGAAGCGGTAACCCGATCGGGTCCGCCACGGGCCGTAGCTGGCGTAACCGGCGACCTCCCCGCCGATATCGGCGACCAGAATGGGCAGCCCGGCGGCGGTGCGCCCGCGGAACCAGGCGCGCCGATCGTCGAGATCGACCTGCTCGTGATCCCAGATGGCGGTAGAGGTGGCGATATTCGCATTGTGGATGACGAGGATCTCGGGCAGATCGCCCTCATGCGCGTCGCGGATGACGGTGGCACCCCGGGTGTCTAGCTCAGTCATCGATCTACTCCGTGGGGACGCTTGGCAATTGGTCTCCGGTGCCTGGACCATTGTGCTGCCGGTGAATGTCGGCGCGCGGTCAACGCACTGCCGGTCTCGGGTCCGGCGTCATCGGTCGTCATCATGGCCCAAGGCAGCCGCGAGTGCGGCACCGATCGTCTGGTGCTGGAACGGATAACCCGCATCTTCCAGCGCCGTCGGGATCGCGCGCGGCCCGTTCAGGATCGCCTCTTCGGCGAATTCGCCGATCAGCGCGCGTAATGCGAACGCGGGCACCACGAATGGGGTCGGCCGGTGCAGCACGCGGCCCAGTGCCCGATTGAATTCGGCATTGGTGACCGGTGCCGGACCAACCGAATTGATCGGCCCGGCAATGCTGTCGTGGGTAAGCGCGAAGATGATCGCGCCGATCTCATCGGCCATCGAGATCCACGGCGTGTACTGCCGTCCATTGCCGAGTCGGCCACCGAGTCCGAGCGAATACAGCGGCTGCAGCATGCCGAGCATGCCGCCGTGATGGGACAGCACCACCGCACTGCGCAGCAACACAGTGCGCACACCCGCATCGACGGCGGGTTTGGTCGCGGCCTCCCAGTCCCGGCAGAGGGTGGCAAGGAAACCCGTTCCCGCGGGCGTGGTTTCGTCGACCACCCGGTTGCCGGTGGCGCCGCCGTAGTAGTGCACGCCGCTGGCATTCACCAGCACCGGCACACCAGCGGCGGCCACCGCATTGGCCAGGACATCGGTCGGGGTCAGCCGACTGTCACGCAGCTCCTGTTTGTAGCTGCCGTTCCAGCGCCGCCCGCCGATGCTCGCCCCGCAGAGGTTGACCAGCGCGTCGGCACCCCGCAGGGCCCGCTCGTCCAGATCGGCGCGAGCGGGATCCCAGCGGTATTCGTCCGGTGCGTTGGGTGAGCGGCGTACCAGTCTGGCGACTTCGTGCCCCTCGCGGCGCAGCGCCGCGACGAGTGCCGTCCCGATCAGCCCGGACGAACCGGCGATCACCACCTTCATACGCGACAGACGACCCTTTCCGACTACAGACCGAGGTCCGCCTCGAACGCCGCTTCCTCGAGCCGGTGCCGGATCGTGGTCAGGAAGCGACCGGCGTCGGCGCCGTCGATGAGGCGGTGATCGTAGGTGAGCGGCAGGTAGCACATGGACCGAACGCCGATGGACTCGTTACCGGTCTCATCGGTGACCACCACCGGACGCTTGACGATCGCACCCGTGCCGAGCATGCCCACCTGCGGCGGAAGCAGGATCGGGGTGTCGAACAGCGCGCCCTGGCTGCCGATATTGGTGATGGTGAAGGTGCCACCGGCCAGCTCGTCCGGCTTGAGGCCACCGGTGCGGGCGCGGTTGGCGATATCGGCGATGGCGCGGGCCAGTCCGGCCAGCGACAGGTCGCTGGCGTTGTGGATCACCGGGGACAGCAGACCCTGCTCGGTGTCGACGGCGATGCCGAGGTGCACCGAGGCGTGGTAGGTGATCTCC
>NZ_BAGN01000082.1 GCF_000308835.1 Nocardia vinacea NBRC 16497
AGGTGATCAGCGCGATCTGCTCGGCGACCCGCTCACCGCCTTCCAGTTTGACCGCGTGCGCACCGCCCTCCTTCATGAACCGGGTCGCGGTGGCCAGCGCCTGCTGCGGCGAGGTTTCGTAGGTGCCGAACGGCAGATCGGCGACCACCAGCGCATGCGGTGCACCACGGACCACACCGCGCACCAGCGGGATGAGCTCGTCGACGGTGATCGGCACGGTGGTGTCGTAGCCGTAGACGACGTTGGCGGCGGAATCACCCACCAGTAGGACCGGAATTCCGGCTTCTTCGAAGATGCGAGCGGAGGAATAGTCGTAGGCGGTCAACATCGACCACTTCTCGCCATCGGCCTTCATCTGCTGCAGATGAGGTACCCGCGTCTTGCGCTTGGCCGGCTTGGCAGCGGCTGGGGCAGCGCCGTAGGCAGGGGTCTCCGATTCGGATACGGACATCATCGTCCCTTTCGTGGTTGTCGCCTCGAGGCCCGTCCGGGTCCCCGGGTTTGTGTGACGAATCCAGTCTGCCACCCGTGCGATCGCGACTTAAGGGCGATGACGGTGCATTTGGTCACAGCCGTATCCCCGCCGCCGGGCGACCGGACGCGGGGATTCGCACGGCAATGGCAGGATCTTCCCCATGTCTGTGGTGCGGAGTGGGTCGCGTGGTGTGCTGGTCGCGGTGACATTGGTGGTGGTGGCGGCCGGATGCAGCGCATCCAAGGATGAGCCGGGCAATGCGTTACCCACTCCGCCTCAGGGTCTCGAGAAGTTCTACAGCCAGACCGCGAACTGGGGTTCCTGCGACGATTTCGGCTCCCCGGACGACCGCCCCGCACCCAATACCGAATGCACCCGGATCACCGTGCCCGTCGACTACACCAAGCCCGACGGCGCGACCGCGCAGATCGCGTTGGCCCGAATTCCGGCCAGCGGCAAGCGGATCGGCTCACTGCTGCTCAATCCGGGCGGGCCGGGCGTATCGGGTCTGTCGATGGCGGGTATCGCGGGCAAGACGCCACTGGCCGAGCGCTTCGACCGGGTCGGCTTCGATCCGCGCGGTGTCGGCTCCTCGATTCCGACCATCGCCTGTCTGACCCCGCAGCAGAACGACGCCGAACGCGCCGAACCGCCGACCGATAACACCCCGGACGGCATCGCCAAGGCCGAGGACGAGAACCGTCAGTTCGTCGGTCACTGCGTCGAGCGCACCGGCACCGACTTCCTGGCTCACGTCGGCACCCGCGAGGTGGTGCAGGACATGGATGTGATCCGCGCCGTCCTCGGCGATCCGAAACTCAGCTACCTCGGCTACTCCTACGGCACCAAACTCGGCTCGGCCTACGCCGAGAAGTTCCCGGACAATGTGCGTGCGCTGGTGCTCGACGGTGCGGTGGACTCCTCGCAGGATCCGGTGCAGGAATCGCTGCGGCAGGCGGCGGGCTTCCAGCAGGCATTCGACGCCTATGCCACGGAATGCGCGAAGCAGGCGGACTGCCCGGTCGGCACCGATCCGGCCCAGGCGGTCGCGAAGTTCCGCGCGCTGGTGAATCCGCTGGAGATCAAACCGGCCGCGGCCACCGATCCACGCGGACTCAGCTACGGCGACGCCATCACCGGCGTGCAGCAGGCGCTCTACTCCGATGATTTCTGGAAGGTGCTCACCCTCGGCCTGTCCGAACTGCGCGACGGGCGTGGCGACACGCTGCTGAAGCTCGCCGATCTCTACGACGGCCGCCGCGACGACGGCAGCTACGACAACACGCAGGAGGCCTTCAACGCCATCCGCTGCGTCGACGATCCGCCGATCAACGATCGTGCGGTGACGGGCCGACAGGACACCGAATACCGCAAGGCGGCGCCGTTCCTGGACGACGGCCGCGGCACCGGGACCGCACCGCTGGAACTGTGCGCCGTGTGGCCGGTACCGAACACCAGCACACCGCACAAGGTTTCGGCACCGGGTCTGCCGAAGACGGTGGTGGTGTCGACAACCGAGGATCCCGCGACGCCGTATCAGGCCGGTGTCGATCTGGCCAACCAGCTGGGCGCCGCACTGATCACCTACAAGGGCACCCGACACACCGCGGCACTGGTCGCCGGCGATCAGTGCCTCGACGATGCGGTGATCTCCTACCTCACCGATCTGAAGGTTCCGGAGGCCGGTCTGACCTGCTGATCCGCCGCTCACGACGGCGCCTCGCCGGCGCTCGGCTCCGTCGTGCGCGGGGCGCGCTGTGCCTGCGGCTCACTCGCCGGCGCTCGCTCACAAGGTGATCTTGCACCCTGTGCGATTCATTCCGAATGATGGGATTGCAATCCTTTAAGCGTGTATGTAACACGGATTTAACGCCGGATGCTTACGCTCGGCGACATGGATCGCCAGAAGGAATTCGTGCTGCGGACGCTCGAAGAGCGGGATATCCGCTTCGTGCGTCTCTGGTTCACCGATGTGTTGGGCTATCTGAAGTCCGTTGCCATCGCTCCGGCGGAGCTAGAGGGTGCCTTCGAAGAGGGCATCGGCTTCGACGGCTCGGCCATCGAGGGCTTCGCCCGGGTGTCCGAGGCCGATATGGTGGCGCGGCCGGATCCCTCGACCTTCCAGGTGCTGCCGTGGTCGACCAGTAAGGGCCACCAGCACTCCGCGCGCATGTTCTGCGATATCACCATGCCCGACGGTTCGCCGTCCTGGGCCGACCCGCGCCATGTGCTGCGGCGTCAGCTCAACAAGGCCGCTGACGTCGGGTTCAGCTGCTATGTGCACCCGGAGATCGAATTTTTCCTGCTGGAGAACGGCCCGCAGGACGGCTCCATGCCGAAACCGGCCGATTCCGGCGGCTTTTTCGACCAGGCCGTGCACGATTCCGCCCCCAACTTCCGTCGCCACGCCATCGACGCGCTGGAGTCGATGGGCATCTCGGTGGAGTTCAGCCACCACGAGGGCGCCCCGGGGCAGCAGGAGATCGACCTGCGCTACGCCGACGCGCTGTCCATGGCCGACAACGTGATGACCTTCCGCTACCTGATCAAGGAAGTGGCCATCGACGAGGGCGTGCGCGCGACCTTCATGCCCAAGCCGTTCGCCCAGTACCCGGGGTCGGCGATGCACACCCATATGAGCCTGTTCGAGGGTGAGGCCAACGCCTTCCACGATCCGGACGACCCGATCAACCTCTCGGAGACCGCGCGGGCGTTCATCGCGGGCATCCTCGAGCACGCCCCGGAGATCAGCGCGATCACCAACCAGTGGGTGAACTCCTACAAGCGACTCATCCATGGCGGCGAGGCGCCGACGGCGGCCTCGTGGGGCCGGTCCAACCGCTCGGCCTTGGTGCGGGTGCCGATGTACACCCCGAACAAGTCCTCCTCGCGCCGTGTCGAGATCCGCAGCCCAGATTCGGCCTGCAACCCCTACCTGACCTTCGCCGTGCTGCTTGCGGCCGGTCTGCGCGGCATCGAGAAGGGCTACACGCTGCCGCCGGAGGCCGAGGACGACGTGTGGTCGCTGACCGCCGCCGAGCGGCGCGCCATGGGCTTCCGCGAGCTGCCCGGCACGCTCGACGAGGCGCTGCAGGCGATGGAGCGCTCGGAGCTGGTCGCCGAGACGCTCGGTGAGCACGTTTTCGACTTCTTCCTGCGCAACAAGCGCCGGGAATGGGCGGACTACCGCAGTCAGGTGACGCCATACGAGCTGAAGGAGTACCTCGGCCTCTAGTCGGTTAAACCAGGCTCAATCGGCTACGTTTGCGACTCTTTCCACCCCGGCCGGGTGGAAAGAGATGATCGGCCATCTAAGTTGGACTTATGGTCCGGCCGCCGTCTGCTCGTTCTGCTGTCCCTGGTGTCGGTCGGCTCGGCTTGCTCGAGCCGACCGCCGCCGCCTCCCTACGAGAGTTGGCTTGGGACAATATCGACAGCATTCCGGTGTTGTGGGCGCTGTCCCGCGCGCCCGATGCCGATCTCGCACTGCTGACTCTGACGCGGTTGCAGGCCGCACTCGGCGAGGACTGGTCCGAGCTCGATTCGACACTACGGATCGATACCGCCTTGCGCGGCAGGCTTTTCGCGCTCATCGGATCGTCGAGCGCGTTCGCCGATCATCTGGTCGCCGACCCTTCTTCATGGCGAATTCTGCTGCGCGACAAGCTGCCTGCGCGCGAGGAGTTGATCGCTGATCTGTTGGCGGCCGTGCAGGCGGTACCGGCCGAGAGTCCGCATGCGGATGCGGTGCTGTACCGGGCCGAGCTGTCCGGTCCCGAGGCAATTCCGCTGCTGCGCAAGCGATATCGCGATCAGCTCATGCTCTTGGCCGCACTCGATCTGGCTGCCACCGTGGAGAACGAGCCGGTGCTGCCGTATCAGGTGGTCGGTCGCCATCTCACCGATCTCGCCGATGCCGCATTGACCGCCGCGCTGGCGGTGGCGGTGGCCCGGGTCTGCAAGGACGTGCCGGTACCGGTGCGGCTGGCCGTGGTCGCCATGGGTAAGAGCGGTGCGTGCGAACTCAACTACGTCAGCGATGTCGATGTCGTCTTCGTGGCCGAACCGGCCGATGCCACCGCCACCCGGTTGGCTGCCGAGATGATGAGCGTGGGCAGCGCGGCCTTCTTCGAGGTCGATGCGGCACTGCGGCCCGAGGGCAAGGCGGGTGCGCTGGTGCGCACCCTGGACTCGCATATCGCCTACTACAAGCGCTGGGCCAGGACCTGGGAGTTCCAGGCCTTGCTCAAGGCGCGGCCGATGACCGGCGATCTGGCGCTGGGGGACCAGTACCGCGACGCGCTGATGCCGATGGTGTGGACCGCCTCCGAGCGCCCCGACTTCGTCGCCGATGTGCAGGCGATGCGGCGCCGGGTGGAGGATCTGGTGCCCGCCGATCTGCGCGAGCGCGAACTCAAACTCGGCCACGGCAGCCTGCGCGATGTCGAATTCGCCGTCCAGCTATTGCAATTGGTGCACGGCCGGGTGGATGAGACCCTGCATGTGCAGGGCACAGTGGAAGCGCTGACTGCGTTGGCCGCGGGCGGGTACGTCGGTCGCGACGACGCCGCGAACCTCACTGCCTCTTATGAATTCCTGCGCCTGCTCGAACACCGGCTGCAGTTGCAGCGGCTCAAGCGCACCCACACTTTGCCCGCCGCCGATGACGAGGAGGGTATGCGCTGGCTGGCGCGCGCAGCCCATATCCGCCCGGACGGAAGGCAGGACGCGGTCGGCGTGCTGAGCAATGAGATTCGCCGAAATGCCGTGCGGGTGCGGCGATTACACGCCAAACTCTTCTATCGTCCACTGCTCGAATCGGTGGTCAAGATGGATCCCGACGCGCTTCGGCTCAGTCCGGACGCGGCGATCCGCCAGTTGGCGGCACTCGGCTATGTGGCACCGGAAAACGCACTGGGACATCTGAAAGCGCTCACCGGCGGGGTGTCGCGCAAGGGCCGGATTCAGGCGTTGCTGTTGCCGACGCTGCTCGAATGGCTCGGGGACACACCGAATCCCGATGCCGGACTGCTCGCCTACCGGCGGGTCTCGGAGGGCCTGGACGATCAGATCTGGTTCCTGCGCGAATTGCGCGATGAGGGCGCGATCGCACAGCGGTTGATGATCGTGCTCGGTTCCTCGGAATATCTGCCGGATCTGCTGATCAACGCACCGGACACGATCCGGATGTATGCCGACGGGCCGGGCGGGCCGCTGTTGCTCAGCCCGCAGCCGGAAGACGTTGCGCGCGGCATCCTTACCGCGGCGGCGCGCTACGACGATCCGAGACGTGCTGTGGCCGCGGCCCGTTCACTGCGCCGACACGAATTGGCGCGCGTGGCTTCGGCCGATCTGCTCGGCATGCTCGACGTGCCGCAGGTGTGCCGAGCGCTGTCCTCGGTCTGGGTCGCGGTGCTGGAAGCCGCACTGCGCGCGGTGATTCGAGCCAGCGAGGTCGAACTCGGGGCGCAGGCACCGGCCGATTTCGCGGTGATCGGCATGGGTCGACTGGGCGGTTTGGAACTCGGTTACGGCTCTGATGCCGATGTGCTCTTCGTCTGCGACCCGCGTCCCGGCGAGGACGAGACCAAGGCTGTGAAATGGGCGATCGGCATCGCGGAGAAGGTGCAGCGGTTGCTCGGTGCGCCGAGTACCGATCCGCCGCTGCAGGTCGACGCCGGACTGCGCCCGGAGGGTCGCAATGGCGCGCTGGTGCGCACGCTGGCCGCCTATGCCGCCTACTACGAGCAGTGGGCACAGCCGTGGGAGGTGCAGGCCCTGCTGCGCGCGCATCAGGTGGCCGGGGACCAGGATCTCGGTGTCCGGTTCCTGCGCACCATCGATAAGGTTCGCTATCCCGAGGGCGGTGTATCGGCGGAGGCAGTGCGCGAGATCCGCCGGATCAAGGCCAGGGTGGACGCCGAACGCCTGCCGCGCGGTGCGAATCCGGCGACCCACACCAAACTCGGGCGCGGTGGTCTCGCCGATATCGAATGGACCGTACAGCTGATGCAGCTGCGCTACGCCGACGAGGTGCACGCACTGCACAACACCTCGACGCTGGAATCCCTCGATGTCATCGAGCAGACCAAATTGCTTGCGATCGAAGATGTTTCGCTGCTGCGCGAGGCCTGGATCACGGCGACCAGGGCGCGCAACGCACTGGTGCTCGTGCGCGGCAAGGCCGCCGACCAACTACCCGGCCCAGGCCGTCTACTATCGGCCGTCGCGCGGGTCGCGGGGTGGCCGAACGATGACGGCAGCGAGTTCCTGGACAACTACATGCGCATCACCCGCCGGGCAAAAGCGGTGGTGGAGCGCGTCTTCGGCGGCTGACACGCGCCGAAAGTAGTCGAAAGGTGGTTCTCGGCGGGCATGGCGGCCGCCGTTCGACTACCGCCGGCGAGTTCGCTCAGGGCAGGGGGATACCGGCGCGGTCGGCGCGCTTTTGGCCCCATTCGTAGAGGGCGGTCAGGACCGGGACCAGACTCCAGCCTTCCTCGGTCAGGTCGTATTCGACCTGGGGTGGCACGGTATCGAAAGTAGTGCGGCGGATCAGGCCGTCGGATTCCAGGTCGCGCAGTTGCTGGACGAGCATTTTCTCGCTGGTGCTCGGCATCAGGCGCCGCAATTCGCCGTAGCGGCGCACGCCCTCCTTGAGGTGGGCCAGGATGACCGGCTTCCATTTGCCGTCGATGAGATCGACGGTCACCTCCACGGCGCAGTAGTAGCGCTTCTCCGGCATCGCTCGCCTCCCGGTACTCACCAAAAAGTGCGTTCTTGTAACACTGTAATCATCGGACTTACATGGAACTCGCACTGCGGCGCGGCCGCATCACATTCTGCAGACATGGAGTTCGATTCCCGTGAAAGTCATCGTTTTCGACAGCTTCAAGCCCGGCGTGACGATGGAGACCATCACCCCTTATCTCCCCGAAGAGGTCGCCAATGTGTGGCGGCTGTGGAAGGCGGGCATCGTGCGTGAGAACTACGCGCGCGCCGATGAGCCCGGCGTGGTGATCGTATTCGAGGTCGACAGCGTCGAAGAGGCCAAGCGTTATGTTGCCGATTTCCCGCTGACCAAGGCCGGTCACCTGGAATGGACCTACGTTCCGGTGCAGGCGCCGTTGCCGCTGGAGGCGCTGATGGATCCGGCCGTCGACGTCGCCGAGCCCTACGACCGGACGAAGGTGGGGTCGGCCTGATGCAATACGCCTACGGTCTGAGCATTCCGCAGACCCTCGCGGATGCCTGCGATCCGACCAGGATGGCGTTGATCGTCTACGACATGCAGGTCGGCATCGTGCGGCAGATACCGGACGGCGACAAGATCGTCCAGACCTGTGTGCAGCTGCGGGATGCGGCGCGGGAGAACGGTTTTCGCGTCTTCTACACGCGGCATATGTCACTGCCGCCCGCCGCGGCCGGTGTCGCGCAACTGCGCACGGCGATGGAATGGCAGCGGGTCGACAACCCTGACGAAGTGAATTCCAGCTTCCCGCAGGGGTCGCCCCAGTATCAGCTCGTCCCCGAGCTGACTCCCGGCCCGAACGAGGTGGTCATCGATAAGATCACCATGTCCGCCTTCGCGGCGACACCGCTCGATATCGCCTTGCGCGACTTGGGCATCGACACTTACGCCATTGCGGGCATCGCTCTGGAGGTCGGCATCGAACCCACCGTCCGGCACAGCCTGGACCTGGGCTATCTCCCGATTCTGGTGACCGATGCCTGCGGTGCCGGCCATTCGGCCGCGGCCGAACGTTCCTTGGCCACACTGGCTTTCGCCGGTGGTTCGCTCACCACGGACGCCGCCGTGCTCGTCGAGCGCATGCACCGCCACTGAGCGGAAGCCGCGCCGGGCCGACCGCGGTCAGCACCTGGAAACGGCGCACGAATTCCCGCAGCGCAATGCGGTCCTCATCGTCGGGCGGGCGGTACCCCCGCTCGGCGGTGACCGATACCGTGCTTCCCGCGCGCACCCGCAACTCGTCCCAACACCACGGCAGCACCGGTGTCAGCACCGTGCGCCCATTGCAGGTCACCGTGATCCGCGAGGTGAACCGGCCCGCGTTGTCGGCAAGATCTTCGGCCGCGTCCGCGGTGAGCGCACCCGTCGCCGTGAACTCCTCGACATACATCGCGACCACCTCACTCTCTGCTGGCCAGTGTAGGAGGAGCGCTGCGTCCACACGGGATCTCCACAATCGCCGCACCTGGTCTGCATGGCTGCCGGTTAGGGTCGGGGCATGCGTAAATGGGTGGACCGGGTGGTGCTCGGGCTGGGGTGGTGCGCCTTGGCGGCGGCAGTTCTGGGGATCGTGCTGCATTTCGGGACGTGGCGGCGGCAGGCTTTGGTGCTGTTGGCGTCGGGTGCGTCGTATTTGATGCTCGGGGCGGTGTTGGGGCTGGTGTTGTTCCTGATCGCGCGGGGGTGGAAGAGTGCGGCGGCGGCCGGGGTGATCGTCGCGTCGGTGTTGTGGATGCAGGTGCCGATGTTCGTTCCGGAGGGTCGGGCGGCGAGTGGGCCGGAAGTTTCGGTGATGCAGTCGAATCTGTTGTTCGGGGAGGCGGATGCGGCGGCGGTGGTTCGAGCGGTGCGGGAGAACCGGGTCGAGGTGCTCACCGTCGACGAGCTGACACCGGAGGTGGCGCAGCGACTCGCGGCGGCCGGAATCGAGGAGTTGCTGCCGCATCAGTTCCTACAGGCCACCGGTGGCGGTGGCGGTACCGGGATCTACAGCCGATATCCGTTGCGGGACACCAAGAAATATGACGGCTTCCGGCTGAACAATCTGACCGCCACGATGGAGCATCCACAGCGCGGGCCGGTCGCGGTGTTCGCATTTCATCCGGTGCCGCCGTCGGTCGATTTCCCGGCGTGGAGTTCGGAGCTGGACAGGATTCGCGTAATACTGGACGCGCAACAGGGTCCCGCGATCGTCGGCGCGGATTTCAATGCCACCCGCGATCATTCGGCATTCCGTGATCTGCTGCGCGGCAGGTTCGTCGCGGCGGCCGATCAGGCGGGGGCCGGGCCGCTGCTCACCTTTCCCGCAGACCGCCGTTGGGGTCCGGTGATCGGCATCGACCACATTCTGGTCGCCGATGGCACGGCGGCGGATGTCCGCTCGCTCACCATTCCCGGATCGGATCATCGCGCGATACTGGCACAGGTGCGGTTGAACGCCTGACGGGGCGAATGCGCTCAGACGTATACGCGCGCAGGGGTTTCTGCGATTACCATGTGATCGCTCGACGGGCAGGCGTGGACCCATCGGGGCGGGGTTCGCCGAGGACGGACCCATAGCGAGTTCGGGGAGGAAAGACCTGATGAGGACTAGACGGCTGCGGTTCGGGGTGGTCGCGGTATTGCTGTTGGTCGGGGCGGCGCTGGTCGGCTGCGACAGCAAGGCGGGCCAGCAGGAGGCGAGCGCGGTGACCGCGGACAATCCGTGGGAGCTGACCGGCGCGGTCTCCAGTAGTGGGCCGAGCGGCCCGCGCAAGGGTGTGCCGGACGCACCGCTCACCGCGGAGAACGGCGACGGCGGCGCGGTCGACAAACTCGCCCTCAACACCATCGCCGATCTGGAAGATTTCTGGAAGACCGAGTACGGCAAGAACTTTCCCGGCACCTTCAAGCCGGTGAGCCGCTACATCTCCTGGGATGCCAAGGCGTCCAAGGAGCAGGCGATCAAGTTCTGCAAGTCCAGCACCTATCACCTGGTCAATGCCGCCTACTGCAGCCTGGACCACACCATCGGCTGGGACCGCGGTGTGCTGCTGCCGTTGCTGGAGGAGAAGTACAGCGATATGGCGATCGTGATGGTGCTCGCGCACGAATACGGTCACTCCATCCAGGGGCAGGCCAAGATCGCCGGATTCTTCAGCGGGGCGCTGGTGAAGGAACAGCAGGCCGACTGCCTGGCCGGTGTCTTCCTTCGGCATGTGGCGGAAGGGAATTCGGCGCACTTCACGCTGAATATGACCGACGGTCTCAACGCGGTCCTCGGCGCGACCATCGCCGTACGCGATACCGATCCGGACAACCCGAAGAACGTGCACGGCTCTGCCTTCGAGCGGACGACGGCGGTGCAGATCGGCTACACCGACGGCGCGCAGGGCTGCAAGAAGATCAATAAGAAGGAAATCGAGCAGCGTCGGGGAACCCTGCCGACGACATACACCGACGGCGAGCAGGACGCCCAGCTCCCGGTCGACGTGGCATCGCTGACCAGCCTGAGCCAGGCACTGGCGAAGATCTTCCCGCTGCAGCAGGCGCCGCAGTACGACTACAACGGGATCATCAAGAACTGCTCGAAGGTGACCGCCACCGAACCGGTCTCGTACTGCCCGAGTTCGAACAAGATCGGCACCGATGTGCCCGAACTCGCCAAACGCGGCGGGGCGATGAAGGGTGACGACGAACCGCTCTCGGCGGTAGTGGACGGTGATTACAACGCCTTCGCGGTCTTCATCTCCCGCTATGTCCTTGCGGTGCAACAGGAACGCAAACTCTCGATCTCCGGAGCGGAGACCGCCGGACTGCGCACCGCATGCCTCACCGGAGTCGTGACGACCAAGCTGAGCGAGCCGGGCAGCGATCCGCGGCTCTCGGCGAACGACCTCGACGAGGCGGTCTCCGGACTGCTCGCCGACGGTCTGGTCGCCGGCGATGTGGACGGCAAGGTGGTGGCGAGCGGCTTCCAGCGGTTGGAGGCGTTCCGCACCGGAGTCCTCGACGGCGAGCAGACCTGCCTGACGAACTACCGCTAGCGGCTCACTCGTCCGCTACGTGGGCCGCCAGCCACTCCAGGACATCGGCGAGCACCTTGTCCTGTTCGGGCTCGTTGAAGACCTCGTGGTAGAGGCCCTCGTAGCGGATCACCGTCAGGTCTTTCGAACCCGCGCCCCGCTCGATCAGATCGGTGCTGGACGGTGCCGCGATGACGTCGGCGGTGCCGTGCAATACCAGCAGCGGCACGGTGAGCTTGTCCAGACGGCTCTTGACGAACTCGGTGGCATTCAGCATCTCCATACCGGTTCGGGCCGGGAGCTTGCCGCGGAAGACCAGCGGATCGTTGTCGTAGGCGCGCACCACCTCGGGATCGCGGCTGATCATCGACGAATCCAGTTTCAGCACACCGATATTCGGCGCGAACCGGGACAGCAGCGGGCCGACCAGGCGCTGCAGCGGATTGCCGACGGCGATATCCAGCGGCGGTGCCGACAATACGATGCCGTCGACGTCGATCGGCGCTCGGACCGCCAGATACAACGTGATCAGGCTGCCCATCGAATGCGCGAGCAGGAACCGCGGCACATCCGGATGTTCACGGCTCGCGATCTTCAGCATCTCCGCGACATTGTCGGCCGAGCCGGCCATCGAACCGATATTCGCGTTATTGCCCGCCGACTTGCCGTGGCCGAGATGGTCGAGCGCATAGACCGCGAAACCGTTGTCCGCCAAGCGCTTTCCGACATGTGCGTAGCGGCCGGAATGTTCGGCCACGCCGTGCACGAGCACGATCGCCGCGCGCGCGGTGGTGTCGGGAAGCCATGCGCGCCAAGCGATTCGACTGCCGATGCCGTCGAATTCGCCCTCGGTGCCCGGTGTCGGCTCGCCGGCCTTCGGATCGGTTGTCATGCATCGGCTCCTTGGGTGCGTGGCGGCGCCGCGAGCTGATCGATCAGCCGCCGGTTGAACTCGATGAGCCGAGCGTAGTTCACCAGGGAGATGCGCTCGTCGGTTCCATGGATCGTTTCCACATCCGCCTTGGTCAGCAGGATGGGGGCGAAGTTGCAGCGGGTGGCGGCGAGGTCGTCGTAGTGCCGGGAATCGGTGGCGCCGGGAACGATGCCGGTGGTCACCGCAATGCCGGGGACGACGGACTCGGCCAGGCCCGCGATCATGTCGAATGCCGGGCCGGGCGGTTTGCCGGGGGAGGGTTCCGAGGTCATGCCGACGAGTTCGATCCGCACGTCCGCGTCGCGCACCACCTTGCGGCAGTGGGCGAGCACTGATTCGACCGAATCGCCGGGCAGGATACGGAAATTCACCAGTGCCTCGGCCTGCTGTGGCAGCACATTGGGTTTGACGCCGCCGCGGATAACCGTCGGCGCGGTCGTGGTGCGCACCATCGCCTCGGTTTGCGGACGGGCCGCGAGTATCCGGGTGATCACCGGCGTGGCCAGTCCGGCGAATCGGAGCAGGCGGCGGCGATATTCGGGCATGACGTGGCGCAGCCTGGTGACCATGTCGGACACCACCGGCGTCAACCGCAGCGGCATCGGATGGTCCTGGATTCGGCCCACCGCGCGGGCGATCCGTCCGACCGCGGTCTGTTTGCCGGGCATGGACGAATGTCCGCCCACCGCCGATACCGAAAGGCGAACGGTCGCATAGCCCTTCTCGCCCACCATGATCGAGGCCACCGGCCGGTCTATGCCGTCGGCGATATCGTCGAGAATGACACCGCCCTCATCGAGCAGCAGATCCGCGTGCACACCGGATTCGCGCAGCCGCTGCGCCATGCGCACCGCGCCGTCATCCCCGAACACCTCCTCGTCGTGCCCGAATGCCAGATAGATGGTGTGCCGCGGGCGAATTCCCGCGGCGAGTGCGGATTCGACCGCCTCCAGAATGGCGATCAACCGGCTCTTGTCATCGATTGCCCCACGGCCCCAGATGAATTCGTCATCCACCACGCCCGCGAACGGCGGATGTGTCCACCGCTGCAGATCGTCGACCGGCACCACATCCTGATGGGCGAGCAGAATCGCCGACACCCGATCCGGTGCGACGCCCGGCCATCGATACAGCCTGCTGTGCCCGAACCGCTCCAATTCCAGTTCGGCGTGGACCAGTGGAAACGACTGTTCCAGGTGCGCGCCCAGCCGGACGAATTCTGCGTCGCTGGGTTCTGTGGGCTCCGCGGTATCCGACGGCTCGTAGGAAACGGTCGCGCAGCGCAAGGCCTGCGCGAGGCGTTCGGCGACGTGCGTATCGACGACAACCGGCGTGGTGTGGGTCTGCGCGGCGTTACCTGTCATCGAGGGCCGGTCTCATTCGGCAAGTTCATGGGCATCACTGCATTCAACACCTCGGGCCCAAGCGCGCGGACCTTCTGGTCGCGCCACTTCGCCCATGCCTCGCTGGTGCCGCCGGTGAGGTCGGGGGTACGCGGGGTGCTGAGCAGGGGCAGGTCCAGGCGCGCCGAGCGGACGGTGACCTGGGCATTGGCGGCGGTATGGGACCAGACATCGTCGACGACATCGGTGATCCGCACGCCGAGGCGGTGCCCGGCAATGATCGGCCAGTCCTGCGCCAACAGTCTGATCTCGGCGGTATCGGCGACCGGAGCGATGCCCCGGGTAATGATCGTGCCGCGGCCGTCGGGAGCGATATCGAACAGCTCGACCGCGACCGTCGCGGCCGGCGGACCGGACAGGCGCAACATTGCCGTCGGAATTCCCGAGATGTGCTGAGTGGTACGCAGCGGTTCGGAAATTGACCAGATCTCGCGATCGGGTCCGGGCAGCAGGCCGCGATCGGTGTAGGTGCCGGTGCGCAGGTCGATCGGAATGCGGTGCGAATCCGCGGGCGGCCATGCGGTTTCGGAGCGCCAGCCGCCATCGAATTGGCCGACCGTCACGCGCGGGCCGGGCACCTCGATATCGCGGTCGGCGACATGCTTGTCGAAGAAGGCAAGTAATTGAGTATCGAAATCCGGTGCACCGCATTTGCTATCGCAATCGCTGTGGCCCCATTGGCCGAACCACGCGCGATGATCGCCGGGGCCGAGCGCATTCCAGACGTCGAAGATGCGATACGCCCGGGTGTTGTAATCGAGGAAGCCCTGGCCGACGAACAGCGGAATGGTATTGCCGCGCAACTCTTCCACGAGATCCCGCTCGCGCCAAAAGGGAGTGGTGGCGTCATGGTTGGTGGTGTTCGCCGCGAATTGCTCGTAGCACCCGGCCGAAATCTGGACGGCGTTGGACTGGTACTCGGGGGAGTCGTCGGGACGGCCCGGTGTGGAGGCGATGAGCAGATGTTCGAAACCCGTCATTTCGGCCGGGCGAATGCCGCTTTCGGTGACCGGCTTTCCGGAGAACTTCCAAGCGACACCCTGCATGTACATGTACGCGTACGGATCGACATCCGGTCCGAACGCCGCGACGGCGGCCAAGCCCGGGGGTTCGGCGGCCAGCCCCATCATCCCGGTCCAGGCCTCGTAGGAGGTGCCGATCATCCCGACCCGACCGGTCGACCACGGCTGCCCCGCCGCCCACTCCACGGCGGTGACCACATCCGAACGTTCGCCCGGCCCACCGAAATCCGGGCATCCGGACGAGCCGCCGTAGCCGCGCAGATCCACGATGACGTAGGTATAGCCCGCGTTCAGGAACATCGCGATATGAAGGTCATCGGTGGACGGTCCACCCTCGAGTCGCGGCACGCTCAGATAAGCGGTATGCGAGCGATACGGGCTGACGGTCATTACCACCGGCGTACGCGTATCCGCGGAAATGCCCTGCGGGCGCAGGATATCGGCGTGCAGCCGGGTGCCGTCCGGCGCGGTGATGAAGCTCTGTGACCACTGGAACGGCACACCGACCGGGTCCGCCGCCGTCACCGGCGCCAGCACGCCGAGCATCAACAAAACCCCGGCCAACCCGCGCAACAGCACCGAACCCACAGTCACCCGAGAACTATCGACCGCTGCTGGTCGATAGTCCAGCCCCCGGAACGGGGGTGCCACTCAGCGCTCAGCGGTCGGACCGAGGACCGGCTTCAGATCCAGCACCGGTGTGCCGTCGATCGCTTCCAAACCGTGCACGGTGAGCGTCGCCCCATCGATATCGGCGATCGTGACCCGATGCAGTCCGATGGGATTCGGCCGATGCGGGGCCCGCGTCGCGAACACCCCGGTGACCGGGCGGGTGCGGTCGCCGCGCGGATGCACCGCGAGCACCTCCCGATCCGCCCGATGCAACCAGGTGAACACCAACACCTCAGCGCCGGGCCGCAAGCCCGCCGTGCCCGCCGCGACCTCGGGATCGAGCACCATCTCGGCGGGCGGCGCGCCTTCGTCGCCTTGTTTCGGCGCATCCGCCGGATCGGTCAGCGGCGAGCGCACCCGGCCGATCGGGCGCACGTCATAGGTCTCGGAGGGCATGGTTCGATCCTCGCCTACGGCTGCATCAGGCCGAAGACATTCCCGCGGTGTCCTTGACCGTCGCGATCAGCTTCCCGCCGCCCACATTCGTCGGCTGCTGGGTCACCTCGGCACCGGCATCGACCAGGGTGGCCAGCTGCTTCTCGATGTCATCGACGGTCCAGTAGCCGATCGGACCGGTCATACCCTTCTTGTGGCCGTTCGGGTCCAGGCCGATGTCCTGGCCCGCCACCCGGTAGCCGACGTAGTACGCGGTGTCGGCGGTGGGCTCCGAGCCGAACAGCGCGCCGTACACGCTCTTCGCCTTGACCAGGTCGGTGACGGGGTACACGATGGTCTGCAGTCCAGCGGTCATCATTCGCTCCTTTTCGCGGTTCCGGTTTCCGGTTCACGTACATGACCAGCCCGAACGGGAGAATGTGACAAGTGGACGAGAAATTTCTCGCCGAGCGCTTCGAGGAGCACCGCACGCATCTGCTCGCGGTGGCGTATCGCATGCTCGGCTCCGGCAGCGAGGCCGATGATGCCGTCCAGGAGGCCTGGCTGCGACTGAGCCGTTCCGATAGCGATGAGATCGAGAATTTGGGTGGCTGGCTCACCACCGTGGTCGCCCGGGTCTGCCTGAATATGCTGCAGTTCCGCAAGACACGGCGCGAGGAACCGCTCGACGAATTCGAACCGGTGCCGGATGTCGACGGCCCGGAACAGGAAGCGGTGCTCGGCGATTCGATCGGCCTGGCCCTACTCGTCGTACTCGACACCCTCGCCCCGCCGGAACGGCTGTCGTTCGTCCTGCACGATATGTTTGCCGTGCCCTTCGACGAGATCGCCCCGATCGTCGGCAAAACTCCCACGGCCGCACGACAATTGGCCAGTCGGGCGCGGCGGCGGGTGCAGGGGGTCAGAGCCGCCGCCGACCGCGATCGCCAGCGTGAGGTCGTCGACGCCTTCCTCGCCGCCTCGCGCAGCGGTGAATTCGCGGCGTTGCTGACCCTGCTCGATCCCGATGTGGTCCTGCGCGTCGACGCCGCGGCCATTGCCACCGGTGCCGCGGGCGCGGCCGGTGCGAATGCGGTCGCGCAGACCTTCTCCGGCCGGGCCAGGGCGGCGCATCTCGCGCTCATCGACGGACGGGCGGGCCTCGTGTGGTCCGTCGGCGGCCAACCGCGCGTGGTCTTCGATTTCACCGTGTCCGAAGGTCGGATCGTGGCGATCGATCTGCTCGCCGACCCGCAGACCGTGGAACTCATGGAACTCGAGCTGCAGGCGGGCTGACCCGCGCCTGTCACATCTCGGCCCCCGCGCTGGTCAGGGGTGGTAGCGGGAAACGCTCGCACATGAGGCAGGAGAACACCATGAGCAACGCACGATCGATCGGCTACTGGACCACTACCGGGTTGACCGTGTTCGTCCTGGCATCGGGCGGTATCGCCGACCTGCTGCATCGCGGCGGGACCGCTGCTGGCATGACGGAATTGGGTTATCCGACCTATGTCATGACCATTCTCGGATTCTGGAAAGTGCTCGGCGCCATGGCACTTGCGGTCCCGCGCTTTCCGCTGGTGAAGGAATGGGCCTATGCCGGTGCGTTTTTCGACCTGACCGGTGGATTCGCCTCGCATATCGCGCACCATTCCGCCGCGAATCATCTGATCTACACCGGCTTTTTCGCGCTGTGCGTGGTGGCGTCGTGGGCATTGCGGCCCACGAGCCGCAAGCTGGACGTGCCCGTTTTCCACTGGCGCGGCCGGGTTCCGGAATCGGACGACATGCGGCAGATGAGGTCAGGGGCGGTTGCTGCGACCGCGTGAAGCAGGTGCCCGCTGTTCGTGAGAACGGCGGGCTATTTGCTTTTGCTATCGCCGAGTGAAGGTCGAGCTCGGCCAATACGATTCGACTGGTGCCCCAGGCAGCGCGGCGTATGATCGGGCAGAGCGGGTCCCCGGGGGAGTTGTGAGCGAGCGCAGGCGAGTGAACGGTAAATACAGTCGAGTCGCGTGGTCATGCCGGAGCTGAGTGTTAGCGGGGCGCAGGCATGACCGAGTCGGTGATCACGGATTGGGACTTATTCGGGCAGGCGCTGGCGCAGTGTCTTTTCGAACTACCTTCCCGCGCAACGCTGATCATCGCCGCCCCCGGCAATCGATATGTCCAATTCGTGCAATACGACATCAAACTGACCGTCGAACTAGCGGGCAATTCCTATCTCGCGCAGCCCATCTCGCCGACCAGTGAACGTATGCTGCGCGATCTCGGCTGGCGCGAACCCGTCGCACGGCGCGAAATCGACAACTGGACCCGCACGCTGCTCTGGCCACTGTCTTTGGACACACTGCGCGGGCTCGCACGCTCGGTCGCCGTCGGCCTCCACGACGCACTCGGCGTCGGCGCGCCCGCTGAGCTGCGCGCCATGGGGTGGACCGAGACCTCGGGTGATCTGGATCTCACCGCATTGGGCGAGATCGCGCGTCGCGGCGTGAACTGACGCGGTGGGGGCACCCACCCGACGTGCCACTATTCTGTGAATATGGCAGTAGGCAAGGGCGGCACGCCGTCGAAGGAAGCGAAGGCCGCGGCGAAGGCGGCCCGCAAGCAGCAGTCGAAAGAACGCCGCCAGCAGCTCTGGCAGGCGTTCCAGATGCAGCGCAAGGAAGACAAGCTGCTGCTGCCTTTGATGATCGGCGCCGTCGTCGGCATCACGGTCGTTTTCCTGGTGGTCGGCCTCATCTTCGGGCTGCAGTGGTTCCTACTGCCGCTCGGTCTGCTGCTGGGTGTGCTCGTCGCGTTCATCATCTTCGGTCGCCGGGTGCAGCGGAATGTCTACGCCAAGGCCGAGGGCCAGGCGGGTGCGGCGGCCTGGGTGCTGGACAACCTGCAGGGCAAATGGCGGGTCAGCAATGGCGTCGCCGCGACCACCCAGCTGGATGCGGTGCACCGGGTGATCGGTCTGCCGGGCGTCATCCTGATCGGTGAGGGTTCCCCGCAGCGGCTGAAGTCGCTACTCGCACAGGAGAAGAAGCGCACCGCGCGACTCATCGGCGACACCCCGATCTACGACATCATCATCGGCAACGACGAGGGCCAGATCCCGCTGAAGGAGTTGCAGAAGCACCTCACCAAGCTGCCTCGCAATATCGACGCCAAGCGCATGGACCTCATCGAGGGTCGCCTGGCCGCGCTGAGTTCGCGCAGCGGTCCCGCACTGCCCAAGGGCCCGATGCCCGCGGGCGCGAAGATGCGCGGGGTGCAGCGCACCATCCGTCGGCGCTGATCCTGTTTTCGAGGCCCGCATCCCATGGGATGCGGGCCTCGGCCTTTCTAAGGAGTCGTTCCGGTTCGCCCGATGCCGAGCAACCAGGTGATCCGGTCGTAGCCGATGGCGTGATAGACGACGAGCACCGCGGTGAAGACCAGCGCCCAGCGAGGCAGCCCCGCGAGCCAGAATGCCGCCGCGCCGCCGAACAGCACCACGATCTCGACCAGCAGACGCACCCAGCCGTCCACCGCGACCGGGGCATTTCCGCTGCGGCTCGGATCGCCGGGCACCGCGAACGTCCCCCAAGCCGCGGCGGCGGCAAGCGGCAGCAGGACAACCAGCACATAGCACCAGGGCGAATCGAACGCGCGCCAACCGCAGACCGCGAATGAGGAAATGGCGGCGAGTTCGAGGAACAGGCGGACCGCCAGCATGACCGGATTCAGAGACACCGCCGGAGCGTACTGTTCCGACGCCCCGCGCTGAGGCACTAGCGCGAGCGTACGACCGCGGTGCCGGTGGCGCGGTCATGCATGCCGCGACCGTCGGCGTCGGTGAACAGTGCCGGAACCACGAAGACCAGCAGTACCTGGCGAGCCAACGCGCGCACGAATCCGACGGCCACCGGCGCATCGACGCGGATGACGCGCAGGCGCAGGAAGTACTGGCCCGGCGTGTACCCGAACAACGACACCGCGACGATACCGATCACGAACCAGACGAGCAGATTGGGAGTAGTGAGGGCACTCACAATCGCCTCGAAGTTCGACGGGCGCGGCTTCCCGGCCGGAATATCCATCCCGGCGATGATCTTGTCCGGATTCGGCCGCACGATGATTGCGGTCACACCGAGCGAGATGAACCAGTCCACCACGAGTGCGACGATGCGCCGCAACATGCCGACCAGCGACCCGGCGCCCGAGCGCGGCAGACCCAGGTGCTGACCGGGGAACTCCGGGGTTGCCGGATCACCCGGATCCGCCGAGGGGCCGGAGAGCCAGGATCCGCTGATGCGTGCCATGACCCCTAGGATAGGCCTCTACGACCGGTCGTAGGACACCGCCTCAACCCAAGTTGACCTCGGCGGGCGCTGGAAAGAATGGCAGGACTACCATGCTGTTCGAGCCCAGGTGGCCTTCACCACCCGTCCAGCCGCACGTGTAACACTGGCGAAACACGGCCTTGATTGCTGGGAAACATCGCGTCCATAGCGTCTGGACGCGACGAACCCATGCAATCGACACTGGCTGGGAACCGATCCGTAAGGAGAACAAGTGACGTTCAGCACGGCCGACGAGGTCATCAAGCACATCAAGGAAGAGGAAGTCGAATACGTCGACATTCGCTTCAGTGATCTTCCCGGTGTGCAGCAGCACTTCTCGATCCCCGCGAAGGCTTTCACCGCTGACCTCGCTGAGGAAGGGCTAGCGTTCGACGGCTCCTCCGTCCGTGGCTTCCAGTCCATCGACGAGTCGGACATGCTACTGCTCCCCGACTTCAGCACCGCTCGGCTCGACCCGTTCCGTCAGGCCAAGACGCTGAACCTCAACTTCTTCGTGCACGACCCGTTCACCCGGGAGGCCTACAGCCGCGACCCGCGTAACGTCGCGCGCAAGGCGGAGGAGTACCTGCGCTCGACCGGTATCGCAGACACCGCGTACTTCGGTGCCGAGGCGGAGTTCTACATCTTCGACTCGATCCGCTACGACTCGGCCATGAACGGCGCCTTCTACGAGATCGAGTCGGTCTCGGGCTCCTGGAACACCGGCGCGGAGTTCAACCCGGACGGCACCCCCAACCGCGGCTACAAGGTCCGCAACAAGGGCGGCTACTTCCCGGTCGCGCCGTACGACCACTACGTCGACCTGCGCGACAAGATCTCGACCAACCTGCAGAACGCGGGCTTCGAGCTCGAGCGCGGCCACCACGAGGTCGGCACCGCCGGTCAGGCCGAGATCAACTACAAGTTCGGCACCCTGCTCGGCGCTGCCGACGACCTGCAGCTGTTCAAGTACATCGTGAAGAACACCGCGTGGGCCGAGGGCAAGACCGTCACCTTCATGCCGAAGCCGCTCTTCGGTGACAACGGCTCGGGCATGCACGTGCACCAGTCGCTGTGGAAGGACGGCAAGCCGCTGTTCCACGACGAGGCCGGCTACGCGGGCCTGTCGGACCTGGCGCGCCACTACATCGGCGGCATCCTGCACCACGCCCCGTCGCTGCTGGCGTTCACCAACCCGACCGTGAACTCCTACCACCGCCTGGTCCCGGGCTACGAGGCCCCGATCAACCTGGTGTACTCGCAGCGCAACCGCTCCGCCGCGGTCCGCATCCCGGTCACGGGCAACAACCCGAAGGCCAAGCGCATCGAGTTCCGCGCGCCCGACTCCTCGGGTAACCCGTACCTGGCCTTCGCCGCCATGATGATGGCCGGCCTGGACGGCATCAAGAAGAAGATCGAGCCGAAGGCCCCGGTCGACAAGGACCTCTACGAGCTCCCGCCGGAGGAGGCCAAGGGCATCCCGCAGGCCCCCACCAGCCTGGCCTCGGTCATCGACCGCCTCGAGCAGGACCACGACTACCTGACCGAAGGCAACGTCTTCACCCCCGACCTCATCGAGACCTGGATCAGCCTCAAGCGCGAAAACGAAATCGCGCCGGTGAACCTGCGTCCGCACCCGTATGAGTTCGAGCTCTACTTCGACGTGTAAGTCGTTGTGAGGCAAGGAGCCCCATCCGTTCGACGGATGGGGCTCCGTCGTTTTGCGGAGAGCTTTTGGTATAGGCGTACGAAGAGATGATGTCTGTGGCTGGTCGCAAACTGCCCTATTTCAGGTGACAATGCCGGGCGCGGTTGCAGGCTCGTTCTGACCGCCATTGGTCGCTTATCGGTGCGATGTCCGATCGTGATCCAGTGGTGGTAGTGATGTTTTCATTATTTGGCTGGCGAAATCACTTCGGCGGTCGTCGTTTGTTCGACGCTCACCACATGCCGATACCGAACCGCATCGTTCTTCCGCGCAGTGTGCAGCGGAGTCGAGTGTCACTGGCTGCAGGAGGGGCGTATGTGGCTGTGATGCGATGGCCCGGCCCCAGCTTTCTGTTGAAACTCGCAAGCAGTCCGCTCGAGCACTGGGCACGGCAACCGCTTCGCCGCACGCCGTAGTTGGGGGGTTGCAACTTGTTATGCCGCGCGGGCAATTTCGAGTAGGCATATACTTCTTAGATACTGCCGCAACCGATCTCGGATTTCGCTTGCGAGCTGGCTGCTTTTGCGTCAAAGAAAAAGTCTGAATCCCATTGAGCGGCATGCTGATACCGGTGAGTGGGGTAACTGCGGCGGGATCGGTGGGAAGTGACGCACCAGGTGCGGATGGGTTCTACTGTCCCGCGCCATGAGGATTTCACTTGTTTCACTTATTGGGGCCGCCGCGGCGGCATTGGCGTTGACCGTGACGGGGCTACAGCCTTCGGCGATGGCCGAGCCGGGTGTTGCGGCCGCGGTCGGCGGGAAGATCGATCTGCAAGGGGCGGTCAATGTTCGGGATATCGGGGGGTATCGGACGTATGACGGTGCGAAAGTCAAGTTCGGGAAGGTTATTCGGGCGGATTCGCTGGAGAAGCTGACCGACTCCGATGTGCAGAAGCTGGGAACCCTGAACCTCAAAGCCGTGATCGATCTGCGAACGCCCGCGGAGGTGCAGTTCGCCGGCGCCGACAAGGTGCCTGCGGGGGTGCAGAAGGTGGCGCGGCCGATCGATGACACCGGGTTGTTCCAACAGATGTTGGCGGCCATTCAGTCCCGGGATCCGCAGAAGCAGGAGGAACTGCTCGGGAACGGGAAGGCCGAGGAGATCATGGCGAACGTGTATCGCAGTTTCTTCACCGATGATTCGCGGGCGAAGTTCGGGCAGACGATTCGGGATCTGGCGGCGACCGATCGGGCGACGCTGTACCACTGCACATCGGGTAAGGATCGCACTGGTTGGCTGACGTATGTGGTGTTGCGGGCCGTCGGAGTGCCGGAACAGACTGCGCGGCAGGATTATCTGCTGTCGAATCAATATCGGGCCGCGGCGGATGCCAAGTTGCGCGAGCAGGTGAAGCAGGCGGGACTGATGCAGAATCCCGATCTGCTCATTCCGTTGCAAGAAGTTCGTGAAGAGTACTTGGATACCGCGATCGCTGCGATGGAACAGGCCTATGGCGATTTCGGGAAGTTCCTGGCGCAGGGCTTGGGTCTGGACGGCGGCACCCTCGTACAACTTCGGAAGAACCTGGTGAGCTAGCGAGAACGGTTCGGGCCCTTTCCTTTCCGAGGGAGCGGGCCCGAACCCGCGAGCTGCGGCGCAACCAGTCACGATCACGTACCCACTGCACACGATGTGTCGCACCACCATCCTGGCAATGGGCGTGTTGCTTGTGCGAACTCCGCACACTCTGTGCGACAGCAGAAGTTCAGATCGGGAGCACCATCTCGACCAGTTCCCATAGCGACACGCCTCCGGTGCCGAATGCCGTGACCAAGGCATAGGCGATGAGCGCGTCCTCCAGAGTCGGCTGTAGAACGGTTACCTTATGGTCGCGCGATGTGAACGGCAGCGCCCACACCACATCGATCTGATGCGTTCCGGTCAGCATGAACTCGCCGAGGACATGATCGCCGTGACCCCTCTGCCCCAGCATCAATGTGCTGGAGTGCAGATCCGTCGGCATCAGCCGCAAAATCTTGCCATCGACCTCGGCGACCGCACGATAGGTCCACCGGTAGTAGAAATGCCCGCGGCCGACGGTCAACCTGATGGGGCGATCATTGATCGATGCCCGCAGCCGCTTGGCTTTTCGCGTACCGATGGGAACGCGCTGACGAGTGCGCGGACCGATACGCTCGATGGTCACCGCGGTGCCATCGTCGAATACCGGTGTGGTGACTACTCTTTCGTCGGCCCGCGTGATCACGATCTTGCCGAAATGCTCGGTGTCGACGACGAAACGCTCTGGACTGCTCACCCGGCTCCTTCGACGCTAGCGAAACATCCTGTGGCGCTGGGTATCAGCCCGATTTCCTGGCCTGCTCGCGGACCGAGCCGGCCAGCGCATTCGGCATCGGTTCGTGCCGGATATACGAGCGCGTGAAATCACCCGCGCCATGTGAGATGGAGCGCAGATCTATTGCGTAGCGGGTGAGTTCGAGTTCGGGCACCTCGGCGTGGATGCGGGTGCGGCCGGCGCCGTGCGGTTCGGTACCGAGGACGCGTCCGCGGCGTCCGGACAGATCACTGAGTACCGGACCGACGTAGTCGTCGGTTACCACCACCCACACTTCGGCGATCGGTTCGAGCAGGTCGACACCCGCGGCGGCAGCGGCCTCGCGTAAAGCGAGCGCGCCCGCCGTCTGGAATGCGGCATCGGAGGAGTCGACCGAATGCGCCTTGCCGTCGAAAAGTGTCACGCGCATATCGACCAGCGGGTACCCGGCTGCCACTCCGCGCAGCGCCTGGGCGCGCACCCCCTTCTCCACTGACGGAATGAACTGCCGCGGTACCACTCCGCCCACCACTCGGTCGACGAATTCGATACCCGATCCACCCGGCAGCGGTTCCACTTCGATCTCGCAGACCGCGTATTGTCCGTGCCCGCCCGACTGCTTGACGTGTCTGCCCTTGCCGGTCGCCTTGCCCGCGAACGTTTCCCGCAGCGCGACCTTGTGATCGGTCACGTCGACCTGCACGCCGAACCTGGTGCGCAACCGCTCCAGCGCGACATCGCGGTGTGCCTCACCCAGACACCACAGCACGATCTGGTGGGTATCGGGATTCTGTTCCAGCCGGATCGCGGGATCCTCGGCCGCCAGCCGGGCCAGGCCGCTGGAGAGCTTGTCCTCGTCTGCCTTGCTGCGTGCCTGAATGGCGATGGGCAGCAGGGGATCCGGCATCTGCCACGGTTCGATCAGCAGCGGTGCGGCGGTGCCGGACAGGGTATCGCCGGTTTCCGCGTGACTCAGTTTGGTGACATAGGCGATATCACCGGCGATGGCCTGGCCGAGTGGGCGCTGCTGCTTGCCGAACGGTGCGGTGATGGCGCCGATGCGCTCGTCCACATCGTGGCTTTCGTGGCCGCGGTCCTCCAGGCCGTGACCACAGACATGCACGGTGTCATCGGGTCGCAGGGTGCCGGAGAATACGCGGACCAGCGAGACACGGCCGACGTACGGATCAGAGGCGGTGCGGATCACCTCGGCAGCCAATGCGCCATCCGGATCGCAGTGCAAGGTGGTCGGCGCCGCGCCGTCGGAGGTGGTGACCGCCGAGACCGCATGTTCCGATGGTGTGGGAAATCCGCCGGTGATCAGCTCCAGCAGTTCGATCGTGCCGAGGCCTTGTTTGGCCCCTTCCGGGGCGGGCGCGCCGAACAGGACGGGATGGAAGCTGCCCCGGGCGACCGCGCGTTCGAGGTCCTCGACCAGTGCCGCCAGCTCGATCTCCTCGCCGCCGAGATAGCGCTCCATCAGGGTTTCGTCTTCGCTCTCGGCGATGATGCCCTCGATCAGCCGGTTGCGCGCCTCCTCGAGCAGCGGCAGTTGATCGGCGGACGGTTCGCACTGAACCTCCTCGCCGGAGGAGTAGTCCGCGATGCAGTGCGGCAGCAGCTCGACCAGTCCGGTCACCGGGCGATGACCGTCCGGACTCTTCGGTCCGTACACCGGAAGGTGCAGCGGCAGAATGTTTTCCGAGGAACCGCCGCCGAGTACCTGTCGACAGGTTTCGGTCATCTCGTCGAATTCGGCGCGTGCGGTATCGAGGTGGGTGATCACGATGGCCCGCGGCATCCCGACCGCCGCGCACTCCTCCCACAGCGCGCGGGTCGCGCCGCTCACGGCCTCGGCGCCCTCTGCCGCGGAGATGACGAACAGGGCCGCATCCGCCGCCCGCAGACCTGCGCGCAGCTCACCGACGAAATCGGCGTATCCGGGGGTATCCAGCAGATTGATCTTGATCCCGTGCCACACCATCGGCACCACCGACAGCTGCACCGATCGGTGCTGGCGGTGTTCGATCTCGTCGTAATCCGATAGCGACGTTCCGTCCTCCACCCGGCCCGCGCGATTCACCGCGCCCGCCGTGAGCGCCAACGCCTCCACCAACGTGGTCTTACCCGACCCGCTGTGCCCGACCAGCACTACATTCCGGATGTCCTCCGGCCGCTGCGCCGTCACAGCCTTACCGTTGGTCCCTGCGGACGCACTCGCTTTCTCGACCATGTGTCTCGCTTCCTCGGTCGACACCTACGGTCCTTCGAGCTTCCCACCAGTGGTCGCATCGCGTGCACGGATCGGGCGATCCGATGTGTTCGAGTGCGCGTGAGGTGGCGTACACGTGGGGTTCACGCCGGGTGCTACGCATGGTCCTCGGCCCTGCCGTGCCAGAGCGAGTTCAACCGCCGCGTCCGCTGGCTGTAGGGGCGTTCGAGCAGCTGCGCGGCCATCTGGAACGTGAGTTAACTAGACACTAGCTCTATCTGCTCGTTCTGCTCGATCCGTGCAGCAGCCCGCGCCGGCGTCACCACGGTGTTCCTGTCCGAGGGCTCCTCTCGGTCGACCCAACCCAACTCGCTGAACTATCAAAGCGCAGGTAGATGTCGTGCGAGTGCGGTACAGGCTCGCAGCGGTCTCCGTTGTCCCCTTACCTCGGGCACGAAAGAGGCGCACAATGATTGCGATACACCGGCTTCAGGGTTTGTGGTCGGCGGGTAGCTGGATGTCCGCCGACGACATTCGGACGGGCATCCGTCGTGATGAAAGCGTCCACATACTGGTTGCGGCGCCTGGATCCGCTGCTGGCATCGCGGCCGCGCTCCACACCACACTCAATGCCGGGCACTGCGAATGCTGCCTGTATCGACTATGGCCGCCGCCGGTTCGGCACTATCGATCGAAAGGAAGCGCCATGTCAGAGCAGAACAAGGCCACCGCCAAGCGCATCCTCGACGCATGGAACATGCGAGACCTCGACGTATTCGACGAGGTGATTGCGGCTGACTGCGTCAACCACGATCCACAGAACCCGTTCGCCGATATCCACGGCCCCGACGGGTTCAAAAAGCTCGTGCAAATGTATCTCGCCGCGTTCTCGGATCAACGGTTCTTGGTCAACGAGCAGATCGCCGAAGGCGATTTCGTCACTACCCGATGGACGGGGACAGGCACCAACGACGGTGAGATGATGGGCATGTCCCCGACAGGCAAATCAGCGGTCGTTCAGGGAATCACGATCAATCGCTTCCAGGACGGCAAGATCGTCGAAAACTGGGCATGTTGGGACACGCTCGGGATGATGCAGCAACTCGGTGTCGTCCAGTCGGCGCACTCGGCAACAACCTGACTCGCACCGCATCCTCGCTGCGGTTGGATAAAGTCAAGTGCGGCAGTGAAATCCGAGTCGGCGGTCGTATACGCCGCCAGAATTCGGCGGCTCGTCCGCGCGGCTGCTGCTTTCGACGCTGTCTCCGGGCGAGAAGACTCGACTCGATTCCTCAGGGGCGCCGGCTTCCTGTCGACCGAGAACACCTGAATTCCGCACCCGAGGCCGCGAATCCAGTCGCGGCGCTCCGCGTTCGATCGAGATCATTGCAGCCACTGGCGATCGAACCCAGCAGCGTAGCCACCTGGTTCGATCGCCACAGCGACGGTCAGCTGCCGAAGCGGGCCAACACGGAGCTGGCCTCCTGGGATGCGGTGCCCTCCGCTGCGAGATGTGCCATGGCCGGGGAGATTTCGCGGCCGTGGTGGGCCATTGCCTGGGCGTAGAGACGGCCCGCGCGGTAGGAGGAACGGACCAGCGGCCCGGCCATGACACCGGCGAAGCCGATTTCCTCGGCCATGCGGGAGTGCTCGACGAATTCCTCCGGCTTGACCCAGCGGTCCACCGGGTGGTGGCGCGGGGAGGGTCGCAGGTACTGGGTGATGGTGAGGATGTCGCAGCCGGCCTCGTGCAGGTCGCGCATGGCCTGGGTGACTTCCTCGGGGGTTTCGCCCATACCGAGGATCAGGTTCGACTTGGTGACCAGGCCGTCTTCGCGGGCGGCGGTCAGCACGGCGAGGGAGCGCTCGTAGCGGAACGCCGGACGGATCCGCTTGAAGATGCGCGGCACCGTCTCCAGGTTGTGCGCGAGCACCTCCGGGCGGGCGGAGAAGACCTCGGCCAGCTGCTCGGGGACCGCGTTGAAGTCCGGGATGAGCAGTTCGACGCCGGTGTTCGGGTTCAAAGCCTTGATGGCGCGGACGGTTTCGGCGTAGAGCCAGGCCCCGCCGTCGTCGAGATCGTCGCGCGCGACGCCGGTGATGGTGGAGTAGCGCAGGCCCATCGCCTGGACGCTTTCGGCGACCCGGCGCGGCTCGTCGCGATCGAGTGCGGCCGGTTTGCCGGTGTCGATCTGGCAGAAATCGCAGCGGCGGGTGCACTGTTCGCCACCGATGAGGAAAGTGGCCTCACGGTCTTCCCAGCATTCGAAGATGTTGGGACAACCCGCCTCCTCGCACACCGTGTGCAGGCCTTCGCGTTTCACCAGGCCCTTGAGTTCGGTGTACTCGGGGCCCATCTTGGCTCGGGTCCGAATCCATTGAGGCTTGCGCTCGATCGGGGTCTCCGCGTTGCGCGCCTCGATGCGTAGCAGTTTGCGTCCTGCCGGTGCTGAAGCTGAGGTCACTCGATCGACCTTACGCCTGCCGTGCGCCGCCGTCGGATGCAGTCCATCACTGTCCCGGGCAACGCGATAGCAGCCGACTCATTCGGCCTTCGCAGGCTCCACGGCCGGTGCGGCGCGGACGATGTCGCGTGCGGTCACCGGGAGTTCGCCATTGAGCGCGCGGGTGATCGCAGCGGCCACGAGCGGCTTGACTTCGGCCACCGTGACTTCGCGACCGAGTTCGCGTGTCAGCGTGGTGACACCGGCATCGCGGATACCGCACGGGACGATCGCCTGGAAGCCGTCGAGCGCGGAATTGCAGTTGAGCGAGATGCCGTGCAGCGCGACGCCCTGCTGTACTCGCACGCCGATCTGGGCGACCTTGCGCTCGGAGTAGAGCTCGGTCGCGGCCAGCCAGACACCGGAACGGCCTTCGACCCGGCCGCAATCCAGGCCGAG
>NZ_BAGN01000081.1 GCF_000308835.1 Nocardia vinacea NBRC 16497
GTGAACGGTTCTGGGGCCGGTGCTCAGTCGGCGGGTGATGCGCCATCGGCAGGCGGTGTGCGGTCGACGGGCGGTGCGGAGCTGGAGGCCGATTCGCGGGCGGCAGGTGATACCGAATCGCCGGGTGGCGCGGGCTCTCCGGGCGGCGCGGGCGCGCCAGGCAGATCGGGTTCCGTCGGCGGCGCGGGCGCGCCAGGCAGTACCGGTGCAGTTGGTGGCGCGGGCGCACCGGGCAGTGCGGGTGCGGTCGGCGGCAAGGGCTCGGTGGGCGGTGGGCGGACCGGTGCCAAGCCCGCGAGCACCGCGCAGACCGCGAACAACCTGCAGCACAGCGCGATCGGCGCGCCCTACGCGCACGTCACCGCGCCGCTGCGCCGCCTCGCCGACCGTTTCGCCACCGAGATCTGCCTGGCCCGCTGCGCGGGAACCGAAGTACCGCAATGGGTCCGCGATGGCCTGGTCCCCACTGCCGAGTCTATGAAGCGCAGCGACAGCATCGCAGGCAAAGTCGAACGCGCCTGCATCGACCTCACCGAAGCCACCCTGCTCGCCGAACGCAGTGGCTCGATCTTCGAAGCCGTAGTAGTACGCGAAGCCAACGGCACCCGCCCCGCCGAGGTCTTCATCGCCGACCCGCCGGTAGTCGGCCCCTGCATCGGCGCACCCCCGGAAGGCGAGCAAGTCCAGGTCCGCCTGGTCGCCGCCGACCCCGCCATCCGCAAGATCAGCTTCGGCTACCCGGTCTGATGCCCGGCACCGGGCACACCCGGCCGACCGATCACCGATCCTGAGACGCGGGCTCAGCTGGTCCTGGCCGAGGACGAAACAGCATGCTGTATCAGCGCGCTTTCGAGGCTCTTGCCGGTCGAACAGAGATGGGGAAATCAGCCCACGAGCTGATCAGGGCAGCCCTGGACCGGCGACGTAGCCCCGGGGGCCGCTAGCGAACCGCAGAAGCGGTGTGCCGGAAAGCCTAGGGACTCTCCCCAGAAACGAACGTGGCCGCGGCCGGATACCTGGCCAGAGCTTCGCCCGCGGCGATTTCCTCGGCGTCGGCCAGCAATTCATAGATCGTTGCGTTGACGCCGGTTGCGTGGGTTTCGGCGGCGCGGGCCAGGATGGCTTCGCGGGATTCGACGGCGTCGCGGTGGTCGCCGAGTACGGTTTGTAGGCGTTTCGCCTCGGTGCCGAGATCCTTTGCGGCACTGCCGAGTATGTCGATCGCGCCCTCGCACGAGTAGCGCAGGCGCTTGGCGCCCTTGCGGATATCGTGCAGCAGCTCGACGCGTTCGGCGGGTGAGACGGCGGGTTCGGCGTAGACCAACCGCCGTAAGCGCTTGCGGTCTTTGCGCAGGATGCGCTCGAAGACTTCGGCGGCGGGCTGTTTCGACTTGTCGGCATCGAGGGGCGGGTCGGTGCGCCAGGCCGAAAGACGGTGGCGCAGTGCGTGATAGCGATGATGATCGAGCGCGTCGAGGATCTCGCCATGCGCGTTCCGGTACCGGTCTCGCTCCGCGTCGACCAGTTCGGTGCGCACGTACTCGGTGGTGCCGGGCACATAGCCGCTGCCTGCCGCCTTTGGCACAGCTGATTCCGTTGCGAGCCGGGCGAATTCATCCTGCGGTGCATGCGTGGCCAGCAGTGCCGCGAACCGTTCGGCCCGCACCTCGGCATCGCGCGCCACACCGAGCAGGTCGGCCAGCCATTTCAGTTCGTGCTGCATCTCGGTGATCGGCGTGGCCTCGAAGAGTGTGCGGTAGGAGCGCAGCACGCTGCGCAGCCTGCGCGTCGCGACCCGCATCTGGTGTACCGAATCCCAGGCGTCGGCGCGGACATCCGGTTCGGCGGCCAGCAGCCGGTCGACGTCGTCGCGCAGCGCCGCGACGATGGCGGTTCCGGCCGTGACCATGATCAGCTCACTTTCGCGAATCCGTCGGTCGCCTCGACGAGATGGTGGGTTATTCCGGGTTCGGCGGCGGCGTGACCGGCATCGTCCACGATGTGCAGTACCGATCCGGGCCAGGCGCGATGCAGCTCCCAAGCGCTGGTCGCCGGGCAGACGACGTCGTGGCGACCCTGCACGATGACGGCCGGGATGTGCGCGATCTTGTCGATATCGCGCAGCAGCTGTCCCTCGTCGAGGAATCCGCCATTGACGAAGTAGTGGTTCTCGATCCTGGCGAAGGCCAGCGCGAACCGCGGCTGGGCACTCTCCTGCACCCGATCCGGGTGCGGCAGTAGCGAACTCGTCGCGCCCTCCCAGGTGGACCAGGCGATGGCGGCCGCCTCGGCGACCCGCTCGTCGGGGGAGTGCAGCAGCCGGTGGTACACCTGCACCAGATCGCTGTCGCGCTCGTCCACCGGTACCGGGGCCAGGAACTTCTCCCACTCGTCGGGGTAGATGTTGCCCGCGGCGCCGTTGTAGTACCAGTCGATTTCCTTGCGCCGCAACAGGAAGATCCCGCGCAGCACCAGTTCGGTGACCCGCTCCGGATGCTGTTGCGCATAGGCGAGTGCGAGCGTGGAACCCCAGGAGCCGCCGAATACCTGCCACCGGTCGATGCCGAGACGAATACGCAGTGCTTCGACATCGGCGATCAGATGTGCGGTGGTATTGGTCTCCAGACTCGCACCGTCCGCGATATGCGGGGTGGACCGTCCGCAACCGCGCTGATCCAGCAGCACGATCTTGTAGGCGGCCGGATCGAAGAACTGCCGGTGGAACGGCTCGGTGCCGCCACCGGGTCCGCCGTGCAGGAACACCACGGGCTTACCCTCCGGATTGCCGCTGACCTCCCAGTACACGGATTGGCCCGCGCCGACATCGAGCATGCCGGTTTCGTACGGCTCGATCGCGGGGTAGAGGGTTCGCATCAGAAGGCGATTCCCGAAGCCAGATCGGGCAGTTCCAGCGCCTCGATCGCCTGCTGGTGCACATCGGCGCAGCTCTTGGTGGTGATCCGGTCGATCATCGCCTTATCGGCGAGCACATGGCCGTTGATGCCGCCGTTGCGCAGCGCCCATTCGTGCACCAGCGCATTGAGCCCGATCTTGCCCAGCGTCGGACCCTGCACCCGCCAGTTCGACAGTTCCGGGCGAATCATGTCGCACAGCTGGGTGGCCGACGCGTCGGAGATCTCCAGGGTCGTCGTCGGCGCGCTGGTGGTCTTGCCCGCGCTGGTGGCCGTCGCCGATCCGGTGGTCGAGCTCGAGCTGCCGGTAGGCGCCGGGCTCGAGTCGCTTCCGCAGGCGGTGAGTGCCGCGGCGGCGAATAGGCCCGCCACCACTAGCGTGCTGCGTGAAATCCAACGGGGTTGCGGCATCGGTACCTCTGCTCGTGTCGGCATTGTCGGCTTCGAGTCTGCCATTATTTGCCGCGCCTGGCCCGCGCGAGTTCGCTGGGCGCCGCCGATCAAACCAGGCCGAAGCCCGTGCGCAGATCGTCGAGCAAGCCCTGTAGGAAGCGCGCGAACCGCGGTGGCGACGCGTCGATGGTGCGCCACGGATGCAGGGCGACCAGTGGTGCCAGCCGGTCGACGAGGGCGATTTCGGCATCGGTGACGGCGCACGACTGCCGCCACCGGTCCAGGTATTCCGAGCGGTGCGGACCGCGCAGCACGCGCCAGGACAGCAGCGGATGCGTGATTACCGCATCGCCCCAGTCGAACAGCATGTCCGAATCGGTGAACACGTTTCCCGGATGCAGATCATTGTGTTCGATGCTCAGCCTGCCGAATTCGGCGAGCGCCGCGCCGGCTTCGGTGATCGCCGCGCCGAGGCCGGGCACGCGTGGCTCGAAATGCCGATACACCGTGATCAGTTGGGGTGGGGGCAGATACGGTGTGCCGGTGGCACGCAGCTCGTCGATGTGATCGCCCATCGCCAACTGGAGTTCGGCGTAGCGGCGAACCAATTCCGTCCACGCGGCCGCGGAATCCCGCGCGGTGGCACCACCATCGGGACTGAGTAACCAGCCGTGATCCGGTTGCACCGCAAGCGGTTCGAGCACACTGCCCGGCCGCAACCGGGCCAATGCCTGTAGCAGCGGACCCTCGTGCGCACCGGCGCGAGCATTGGCCTTCAACCACATCGGACCCGCATCGGTCGGGACGCGCACGATCAACGACCACGCCCGCCGTCGCGTTTCCTCCGGCGGCCCAACGATTTTCACGTCACGAGCGGTGAGAACACCCGTGGCCCAATCGAGCATCGGTTGCACGGGTTGGCCGAGCAGTGCCGCTGGTGCGTGCACTGCTCGGCCGGTCATCGTGAACTCAGAAGCTGTGCTCGGGGCCGGGGAAGGTCCCTCGGCGCACCTCGTCGGCGTAAGCAGCTGCGGCGGAACGCAATTCATCGCCGATCCGGCCGAACCGCTTGACGAACTTGGCGGTCTTGCCGCTGGTGAAGCCCGCCATATCCTGCCAGACCAGCACCTGCGCATCGCATTCCGCGCCGGCGCCGATGCCGACGGTCGGGATGGTCAGCTTGCGGGTCACCTGGCCGGCCAGTTCGGCGGGCACCATCTCCATCACCACGGAGAACGCACCGGCCTCCTGAACCGCGATGGCATCGGCGATGAGCTGGTCGGCGCCGTCGCCACGGCCCTGCACCCGGAAACCACCGAGGGTATTGACGCTCTGCGGGGTGAAGCCGATATGCGCCATCA
>NZ_BAGN01000080.1 GCF_000308835.1 Nocardia vinacea NBRC 16497
CTGGGCTGTGCGGGTGTGCGCGCGGCGGTTGTCGTCGACGAGCAGTCCGAAACGCATGGGCTGCATCTGGTCGGATATTTCGTCGGCGATGCCGTGACCGGTGACGAGATCGCCGAACAGATCGCGCTTCGCCTGCCCCGCTATATGATTCCGACCCGGCTGCTGCGCGTCGACCGGATTCCGTTGACCCCCAACGGTAAGACCGATCGCAAGGCGCTGGTACGGGCGGCGGCGGTTTCGGAGCATGCGGACTTCGTCGGTGTGCCGATCGAACCGCGGACACCGGTCGAGGCCGAGCTGGCACAGGTCTGGCGGACCGTGCTCGGTATCGACTCCATCGGTGTACACGACAACTTCTTTACCCACGGTGGCGACTCCATACTCGCGCTATCGGTGCGCACCGCAGCCGAACGCGCCGGACTGTTCTTCGATGTGGATGCCTTCTATGAGCATCCGACCATTGCCGAATTGGCCCAGATCGTCTCGGATGGCCCGGACGGCAGCCGGATTCGCATCGCCGATCCATTGGCGACCGTGCCGCTGATCGACCGCGCCGCACTGCATCAGGTCGAGGATGCCTTTCCGGCCACCGCGCTGCAGCTCGGCATGCTCTTCCACAGCATCGAGCGCACGGATTCGGTGACCTACAAGGACGTATTCCGCTATCGGTTCGAAATGCCTTGGGACGCCGCGCAGTTCCGCGCCGCATTCGACCGGCTGGTAGGCCGTCAGCCCGCACTGCGCTCCTCGTTCGAGCTGAGCAAGTATTCGGTCCCGCTGCAGGTCGTGCATACCGCGATCGAGTACGAGATGGACATCGTCGATGTCTCCGATCTCGATCCGGTGCTGGCCGATCAGGATGTCGAGGACTACACGCAGGAACGCAGGCACGCCCGGTACGACCTCGCACGTGCCCCGCTACATGCCGTCCGGGTATTCCTGCAGCCGTCCGAGGGCACCCTCCAGACCGTCGATCTGGTGCTCAGCTTCCACCACGCCATCCTCGACGGGTGGAGTGTCGCGACTTCGGTGCTCGAACTGCTGGTCGATTACCTGAACAAGCTGGGACTGATCGAAACCGGTATCGATGACACGCCGCATGCGGCCACCATCCTCGCCGAGTACGCCCAGTCCGAAATCGCCGCGGTGCACGATGATTCGGCCCGCGAGTTCTGGCGCGATGCGCTGGCCGGTGCCGAGCCGACCGCGTTGACCGCCCTCGGTGTCCACAAGGGTGCGGATGCGCAGGACCCGGGGGCCGCCGCCCTGGTGCCCCGTCGGCTCGCCGAGCGGGTCACCGCATTCGCGGCCCGGCATCAGGTGCCCGAGAAGGCGGTCTACCTGGCGGCGCACTGCCTGACCCTGCGCACGGTGACCGGCCGCGCCGATATCACCACCGGCGTGGTCAGCCACGGCCGACCGGATCGGGCGGGCGCGGAAAGTATCGCGGGCCTGTTCCTGAACACGCTGCCGATGCGGCTGGACGATACCGCCGCCACCTGGCGCGCGGCCGTAGAGCAGATAGCGCGTCGGGATCGCGACGCCTACCCGCACCGACGCTATCCACTGCGGTCGATCCTGGCCGATGGCGGGCCCGCGTTCGAGACGGCATTCAACTTCATCAACTACCACGTCTTCGCACCGATTCTCGGCACGGACCGAGTCACCCTACGCGACTTCGACGTTCGCGAGGACACCAATTTCCAGCTGCTGGTCACGGTCGCCCATGATCCGCGCGACGGCCGAATGTGGGTGCGGGTCAACGGTGATCACACGCTGACCAAGGACCAATGCGAGACCGTCGCGGTGACTCAGCTGCGCATGTTGGCGGCGATCGTCGCGGATCCGGATGCGGCGGTCGATCGCGGCAGCGGTCCGGCGACCGCGCGCGATGTCGGCACACTTGTCGCCGACGCGGCCGCGCTCAATCCGCACACCATCGCCGTCCAAGGCGACGAATCCAGCCTCACCTACGACGAACTGATCGAGCGCAGCGATCGACTCGCCCGGTGGCTCAACGGTTTGGGGGTCGGGCCCGGCGACCGGATCGGCATCCTGATGAGCCGTCGCCCGGAGTTGGTGCTGCTGGTGCTGGCACTCATGCGAATGGGTGCGGCCTGCGTGCCGCTCGATGTCAGCTACCCGCGGGCCCGGCTGAATCTCATGATCGACCGCGCTCGTCCGCACCGGGTGATCGCAGACGCCGCCTATGCCGAGATCGTCGACAGTGTCCGACTGGTGCTGGACACGGCGGAGGTGTTCGATTCGATGGCAGAGAGTGACATAGATTTCGCTGTCCCGGACTACATTTCGCCCGACGCACTCGCCTACGTGTTGTTCACCTCCGGCTCCACCGGCGAGCCCAAGGGCGTCGCCATGCCACACCGCGGCCTGAGCACGCTGGTGGACTGGCAGAACCGCAGCCCATCGGGCATGAATCTGGCCAGCACATTGCAGTTGGCGCCGTTGAGCTTCGACGTGTCGTTCCAGGAGATCTTCACGACCCTGGCCGCGGGGTCCACACTGCGGGTGAGTTCGGCGGACTTGCGCGCCAATGCCGAGGAATTGCTCAACACCGTTGTCGATGAAGGCATAGAGCGGCTGTTCCTGCCCTATGTCGCACTGCAGGCCTTCGCGGAGGCCGTTGTCGCCCGGCGAAAGTTCCCGGTCGACCTCAAAGTGCTCGCGTCCTCCGGTGAGCAGTTGCGCGTCACCGACGAGATCCGCGCGCTGTGCAAAGTGGTCCCTGGGCTATTGCTGGAAAACCAATACGGTCCAACGGAATCACACGTCGCGACGGTATTCACGCTCGCGGGCGCACCCGACGACTACCCGGCGCTGCCGCCGATCGGACGCCCGGTCGACGGCGATACCGTCGAATTGCTCGACAGCGCACTGCGTCCGGTGACCGATGGTGTGATCGGTGAGATCTACCTCGGCGGCCGTTCCCTCGCCCGCGGCTACCAGGGCCGGGCGGCACTGACCGCACAGCGGTTCGTGGCCACCCACGGCGGCGGAATTCTCTATCGCACGGGCGATCTCGGCGTGCGGCTGGCCTCCGGCGATCTCGTCTGCCTCGGCCGCAGTGACAGTCAGGTGAAGATCCGCGGTTTCCGGGTCGAGCCCGCCGAGGTGGAGCTGTGCATTCTCGGACTGGTCGAGAAGTATCCGACCATCACCGAGGCGGCCGTGGTGGCACGGGGATTCGGCGGCATCGACGGCGCGTTGATCGCCTTCCTGGTCGGTGATGCCGAGCAGACCGATCTGGGCGCGTTGCGCCACGATCTGCGCGGCGTACTGCCCGCGCATATGGTGCCCTCGCGATTCGTCTTCCTCGACGAACTGCCCCGCACCCCCAGCGGTAAGCGCGACGACGGCGCTTTGCGTTCGATCGTCGAATCCGCACCGGAATCGGTTACCGCACAACGAGAGCCGGCCGACGAATACGAGCACTCCGCAGTCGAGCTACTTGCCGAATACGCGGGTCTACGTTCCATCGGCCTCGACGACGATTTCTTCGCCGCGGGCGGCACCTCCATCGGCGCCATGCGCGTGGTGATGGGGTTGTCCCGGCGCTTCGGCGCCGAAATACCGCTGGATTTGTTCATCGGCGCGCCGACGGCCGCCCAACTCGCGGCGCTGATCCGGTCCGGAAATACCCGGCGCACCTTCGACCCGCTGGTGCCGATCACCGTCGGCGGGCATAAGCCGCCGCTGTTCCTGGTGCATCCGATCGGCGGAAATGTGCTGTGCTACTTGACGCTTGCCCGCTACCTCGATCCGGATCGCGCGATCTACGGCCTGCAGGCCGCGGGCGCGGATGCGGGCAGCACACCGGAGAAGACCATCGTCGGGATGGCCGAGTCCTATCTGGCGGCGGTGCGTCGCGTGTATCCGGAGGGGCCCTACCACCTGGCCGGCTGGTCTTTCGGTGGCAATGTCGCGCTCGAGATGGCGCGGCAACTGCCCGAGCGGGAGGTGGCCAGTGTGACGCTGCTGGACACCATGGCATTGCGGCAGCAGGCTCGCGAACCCATTGCCGAGGAACAGCTCATTCGCTGGTTCTTCCTCGAATTGCTCTGGTACGCACGCGGAAATAAGGCCGCGCTCGTCGATTTCGAACCCGACGTGCACGGATCCGAGGAGCTCTTCGATGCGATGCTCGCCGAGGCGATCCGGTCGGGAATTCTGCCCGCCGACAGTTCACCGCAGGCGATCCGGCGACTCTACGAGGTGTTCTACGCCAACTACACGGCGTTGCTCGAATACCAGCTCGAACCCTACGACCGCGATATCACCCTGCTGCGCGCCGAGGATGGCCTGCCACCGGGTGTGGATCTCGCGCACCAGGCCGTCGGGAGCATGTTCGACAGCGCGAACAACGGGTGGCAGCAGTACGCGGCCCGGCGCTTCACGCTGGTCCCGGTGCCCGGCGACCACCTGCACATGATGACCGAACCGCACGTTCGGGAGGTCGCGGTGCAGTTGGACTCGGCGCTCGCGGCGGCCGATCCGGATCCGGACCGGGAGCTCGGTGCCGAAATGCTCGACGCTTGATCGGTTTGCCCCCGATGGGAGCGGATAACACGGAGTGTGAACTAGAGTTCCGGAGTGGCCGCAGCTGTCGGGGGCGGCTCTCCGTCGTGTGTGCGATCGGCCGACGCCTGAGTCGATTCTGATGTCGGCCAGCGCTTTTCGAGAAGGAGAGTAGTTGCCGTGAAGTTGGGAATGATCGCGCTGTGCTCGGCAGCTGTGGGACTCGTGGGGGCCGGTACTGCTCACGCGGCCGGAAATGCCGTGATCGGCGGCAGTTCCGGCCTGGTCTTCAATAACAACGCCGTGTGCTCGCTGACCACGATCGGCTACGACAGCGACGGGCGCCTGGTCGGGCTGACCGCGGGGCACTGCGCACCGACCGGTGCGCGATTCGGCGCCGAGCGCTTCCTGGATGCGGGTGTGATCGGCACGGTCGCATACTCCGATGACGGCGAAGGCCTCGATTTCGCTGTGCTGCAATTCGATCCGGACAAGGTCACGCCCGTGCGCAATGTCGGGCCGACCACCATCACCGGATTCGGTGCGGCGCCCGCGCCCGGTGGACCGGTGTGCACGAGCGGGCGCAGCAGCGCATTCGACTGCGGTGTGGTCTGGGGTTCGCTGGAGGGCACCACCATCAACCAATCCTGTTCCAAGCCGGGCGATTCCGGTGGTCCGGTCACCGTCGGTGATCGACTGGTCGGCATGAATCAGGGGCGGCTGACCGGAATCAACGGCGTCGGATTCAATATTCCATGCATCTTCCCGGCGTTACCCATTCACTCACCGGCATTTTTCGCGCCGATCGATCAGATACTTCAGGCCGTGGACGCCACCGGTGGGGTCGGTAGCGGATTCCAGCCCATCTGATCCGTCGACAAGTTGTGTGCCGCCGCGAGCCCGCGCAGGGCTGCGGTGGTGAATTCGTCGAGCGGGTAGAACAATTCGATCGCGAGTTCGGACAGCGTGACATCGGCGGGTGCGCCGAAGGTGGCCATGGTGCTGAACATGCGTAGTTCCCCGAACGGAGTTCGGATGCGCAGCGGCACCTCGAATGGATTGGGTTGTGCCGCATCGTCATCGGGTTCATCGATGGAATCCGGTGGTAAGGGATAGGCGGCGACCTCGTCATAGAGTGTTCGGAGCTCGGCGTCACCGGTGGCATTGACCTGGCGGGACAGTCGCTCCAGGAACAACTCTCGGACCTGGGTCAGGTTGGCGAGGCGGGCCGCGAGGCCGTCGGGGTGCAGCACCAGCCGGTAGACATTCGGTTGCGGCAGCATCAGCGCTTCGGGGATATCGGCCATGAACAGGCCCATGGCGTTATTGCCGGTGACCACATTCCACAGGCGGTCCACCACGACCGCCGGATAGGGCTCGTGCGCGGTCAGCATGATGTCCAGTGCGGAGCGGACCGAGGCAAGGCTCGCATCGTCGAGACTGCTCTCCCGGTAGGCCGGTGCGTAGTCGGCGGCCAGCAGCAGGGTGTTGCGCTCGCGCAGCGGCACCTCCAGCGCATCGCAGAGCCGCAGAATCATGGCTCGGCTGGGTTTGGCCCGTCCGGTCTCCAGATAGGAGATGTGGCGCGAGGAGCTGTCCGCGGCCAGCGCCAGGTCGAGCTGGCTGAGCCTGCGCCGCTGCCGCCAGTCGCGCAGCAGGGCGCCGACCCGCGATTGCGCCTGTTTTACCGCCACCTGGGCAGGTTAATCAGCGCCGCGTGCGCTCGGCCATGACCTCAGAGGTTATTGAGACCTTCACCTCAGGCCCGGCATGGTCGGTTTCGGGAGCCGATCGGCTGCCGGATCGACAAAGGAGAAGAAGATGGGCACACTCGTCGCGCGTCCCGATTACCTGCGCACCGTACTGCGCTTGGACGGCTGGGGCACCGGGGTGTTCGGCGTCGTCATGCTGGCCGGGGCGGCTGCGCTGAGTGGGCCGTTGGGGCTGCCGACCGCCTGGTCCATTCCGTTCGGCGTCGCGATGGTCGGCGGCGGACTCGCGCTATTGCTCATTGCCGGGTACCCGGACCTCGTGCCAGGCCATACGGTCGCTGTTATCAGGGTCAATGTGGTCTCGGCGCTGGCGCTGGTGGTGCTGCCGTTCTCGGGTCTGCTCGACTTGACCGGGCTCGGGGTCGCGTTCCTGCTGATCGGCGCAGTATGGGTTGCGGTGTTCGCGGCGTTGGAGGCGAGTGGGGTGCGGCGGGCCGGGTTGTGAACCTCGGTGCTGTCAGCTCTCGTGACGCACGCGCCCGTCGAGATGTCATCCGGAAGGTCGAGTCGGCACGATATCGGACATCACCGCAATGAACATTTCACTTTCAAGGCGAGGATCATCCGCTGCGCACCGCTGTTTGCATCCGGTGAAAACGAAACCTGTTCGCAGGTACAGGGACTCGGCATGATGGTTGCCTTCGACGACCCAGAGCCGAAGTTCCTCGTGACCATGTGCCCTGGTCCAGTCGATGGTTGCGGCCAGCAGTAGATCCGATGCTCCGGTGCCGCGTGCGCTCGGATTCACCCAGACCGACGCCACGACCGGCGGACTGCCATCGGTCTTGGTCACGATGCCCGCCGAGCCGACGACTCCGCCGTCGCGCTCGGCGACGAACAGCAGCCGTGTACCCATCCACTGCCGCCATTGCGGTTCATCCCACTGCGATGCAACCTCGAACGTCGAACCGAACGTCCCCGGTGGGGATCCCGCTAGTGCGTCGAGCCGAATCTCTCGGGCGACCGTCCATTCGTCCCCGCCCAACTGCCGCACCCTCATCCGGCTATCGTGCACCGACACCGCTGCGTCACGCACGCGCCAGTGGCTATTACCTCATCGCATCCGCTGTCAATGCCGAGACGGCGAGCCGCACCTGGGTCAGTCGGGTGCACCCGCGGAACGAAAGCTTCCACTGGATACCCGGTCCATGGACGTCTGCCGCGGAGGCCGCGACTCTGCATGGGTGTTCGGCCGTCTTGGATTCCCTGCCGATCCTGAACGATATGCGCTGACTCGTCGGCTCAGCGTAGTCGTCCGCGACGATTCGTCAGTCGCCCGTCGTGTATGGCTTGGTTGCGCAGCGATTCGATCGTCTCGGTATCCCGTTCATGGGCGAGATCCAGCATGGCGAGTCCGGTTTCGCGGATCAGCCCATCCAGGTCGTCGAGCATCGCGGCGATCGCATCGCCGGCCGTCCGCAATTCGGCGGCGCTCGGATCGGGCCGATCGAAGACCATACGGAGTTTGTGCAGCCGCAGCCCGGTGTCGAAGAGGCGGCGCACCAGCCGATCGCTGGTATCGGCGAACGCGGTGGCTGTTCCGGATAGCTCCTTGGTGGGGCCGAATGATCGTCGCGGCCTACGCCACGTGCCTCGGCTGCTGCCCACGCGGGCGCCGGTCCGAGAGCTCGACCGCACATCGTCGGGCATCGAAATCCTCCTGAGTCGTTTGATTCGTATTCAGTGGCCACGTTTCGGGACCCCGGAGACGCGGCTATTCTACTGCGCCCGATTTCGGCGCTGACGAACGGCTCCTTCGGAAAACCGATACCTGTTTATCCTTCGTACCGTGTAATTGCTTGGTAGGCAACATGATCACTGCTCCTCCGAAGTGAGGTGACCGATATGGGCTGCTTCTCGTCACGAACTGGTGGACAATGGGGTATGGCAGCAGACGGTGTGCGGGAGTCGCGCGAACTGTCGGTCGATACCGCACTGCACCTGCTGGGCACGATCGGATTCGGGCGTGTCGCGTTCTCGCGTTACGCCTTACCCGCGATTCGTCCGGTCAGCCATGCTTTGGTCGAGGACCACCTGGTCATCTATGCCGACGCCGCGATTACCGGTTCGCTCGATCGTCAGGTGGTGGCCTACGAGGTGGACGCGATCGACCACCGGACCTCGCTCGGCTGGTGCGTGATCGTGACCGGCATCGCCGATACCGTGCGCGATCAACACGAAATCGTGCACTACCAACGGTTCTTGCCCGCTCGCACGGTCGGTTCTGGTGATCGAGTGACCAGAATCCTGCCCGATATTGTCACCGGAGTCGAGTACGTAGGGCTGGAAGACGCTGATCGGTAATCGTTCAAAGGTTCGGAATCCTTTCAGGGAGTAGCGGTTCGAGTTTCGTGAGGAAGCGCGCGAAATGTGGATCGGCGTCGGTGCCGTCGAAGGTGTCGACTTCCCACCAGCGTGCTTCCGCGAATTCGCCCGGGTCCAAGGTGTATTCGCGGGTGCGGTCGCCGCGGATGACGTACCAGAGGCTGACATCCTGGTGTCCGCTGTGCGTGCCGATCGTCGTCGTGATGGTGAGGAACAGCGGTTCGGTCCCGATGACGGTGAATTCGGGATCGATGCTCAACTCCTCCGCGGCCTCGCGTCCGGCGGCGGCCAGTGGATGTTCTCCCGGCGAGATGTGACCGCCGGTCGGCAGCCACAGTCCGGCGAGGAGATGTCGGCCGAGCAGCACGCTGCGGGCTCGCGGGTCGACGAGCACCACATACGAGACCAGATGCCGTGGGGGAGTATCGGGTTTGACGCGACGGAACACATCGTCGGTCGAGGCCAGCCAGGCCCTGGTGTCCTCGATATGCTGCCGCTCGAGCGCATCGAGTGGCGTTATCGCGTCGACGATATCGGCGACGGCCGCGGTCGCGAGGTTCATGGCAGGTGACTGTAGCCGCAGGCACCGACAGGTTTACTAGTCGAGGGCGACCGGACGCAGCCGGGTGGTGTACACCCCGGCGCGATCGAGCGCATCTGCGGCGGCGTCGAGTTCGATCGTGGTCTCCTCGAAGACTTCTCGTGCCCCGGCAATGCAGTAGGCCGGGGTGGTGAGCGCCCCGATCCCGTCGGTATCGACCAACATTCCCGAGACCTGCAACGAACCGTAGTCGGCATCGAGCTCGGCCAGCTCCCCGCGCAGTTCCCGAAGCCGATGAAACAGCTGCTGCCGCCGAATCTCCAGTGCCAATGGATCGGTCATCGCACGCTCCCACTTCCGACGTGAATTCCACCGCAATCTACCGCGACCTACGTCGACGGCTCGAACTCCAGCGGTGGTTTCGGGCTGGTGAGCTCAGCACAGTCCCGCGAGTTTGTAGAGCACCAGCGATCCGGCGACGGCCACATTGAGACTGTGTCCGGTGCCGAGCATCGGGATCTCGACTGCCAGATCCAGTAGTTCGAGCCCTTCCGGTGGGATGCCGGTGGACTCGTGGCCGAGCACGATGACGGTGCGTTTGCGGGTGACGGGTAGATCGGCGAGTCGGATGGATTCGTCGGTGAGTTCCACGCCCAGGATCGCCGAACCCCCGTCCCGCTGACGCTGCAGCCATCGATCGACCCGCCCGTCGATCCAATGCACGCACTGGCGGTGGCGCAGCGTATTGCCGTGGTTGAGCGCATCGGGCACCCAGGGCCGTCGCGGCACCGCCATGCACGCACCGACCGCATCACATGTGCGAAGCAGCGTGCCGAGATTGACACCGTGCTTGGGCCAAAGCGGTGCCGCGAGTAGATGATTCCAACAGCCATGCGAACGCGGACGGCGTTGGCGGCGGAGTTCGGGGCGGGTGCGCACCCGCGCGGCCGTCACCGGCGCGCGGGAATACCCTTCCCGAGGGAGCGGAAGTCTTGGCAGACAATGAATTCCATCACAATGATGCTTCGCGGCGCATCCGGGCCATCGACGTGGCCGGTCATCCTGACGACCGGCCGTCTCGTCCCAGCATACCGTCGGTGCGACCGAACAGGCAGCTAGGGCCGCAGTACCGACACCAGGAACTCGGTCTGGTCGTATACCGTCTGCTCGAAGACATCGTCGAAGTAGACATCGAAATGCCCTACCGGATAGCGCTTTACGATCGCGTGTTTGGTGCGTTCGGCCGCGCGCAGTGTCGGCTTCGGCGGTGCGATCGTGTCGTTGTCGGCCACCGCGTAGAAGACCGGCATCTTCAAGGCCTTGGCGCGGCGGCCGGGTGAATCGAACAGTGTCGAGAATGCCACGCGGGCAGCGACTTTCGGTTCGTAGGTCTCGCTCTCGTCGGCGAGCCTGCCATAACCTTCCGGCGCATCCGGCGCGCTCATCAGCGCCGCCGAACGCTTGCGACCGGCCAACCGAACGCGAACGGGCTTGCGCCGGATCGGACCGACGAGCAGATCGGTGGCCGCGATGGTGGCCACCTTGGTCAGGCTGGTCGGGCCCTTCGCCAGTGCCGAGGCCCATCCACTGGTGAACGGGACCTGGGCGACTACGGCCGCGATGTAGTCGTCGTCGGGCGCGACCGACAGCACATGGCCGCCGCCGAAAGAGGTGCCCCACAGCGCGATTCGGGTCGCGTCGAAGCCGCGCAGCGTGCGCGCGTAGGAGATGGCCGAGCGCCAGTCCTCGCGCTGCCGAGCGATATGTAGTAGCTGCCGCGGCGCACCCTGACTGGCCCCGAAATGCCGGTAATCGAATACCAGCACACCCATTCCGGCAGCGGCGAAGCGCCGGGCGTACCTATCAAGCCCCATCTCCCGGTTTGCGCCGAGTCCGTGCCCCATCACCACAAGTGGGCGGGGCTTGGGGATGCCGGCGGGGGGATACAGCCAGGCAGCGCAGTGCTCGCTACCCGAGGGAAAACTGACCTCGACACGTTCCATGGCACCTCACCGTACTGTTTCGGTCCGAACTTTTGCGCTCCGACCGGTTGGCAGGTCAGGCCACTGAACAACGTACCCCTTGATCAAAGTAGGCTGAACGCTGCGGACGAGTTGGCCGGGCGGCCGCGGTGACGGGAACGGGCACGCGAGTGCCGCCGCCCGTCGCCGAGGAAAGTCCGGACTCCACAGAGCAGGGCGGTTGCTAACGGCAACCCGGGGTGACCCGCGGGAAAGTGCCACAGAAAACAGACCGCCCACGATCCCTCGGGATCGTGCGGTGAGGGTGAAACGGTGCGGTAAGAGCGCACCAGCGCCCCGGGTGACCGGGGCGGCTAGGTAAACCCCGCCCGGAGCAAGGTCGAAGGTCGCACCGTTCGCGGTGCGGCTGCGCAGGTGTTCGAGGGTTGCTCGCCCGAGCCTGCGGGTGGACCGCTCGAGGCACCCGGCAACGGTGTGTCCAGATGGATGGCCGTCACCCGGTGTGAACCGGGGACAGGATCCGGCTTACAGGCCAACTCGTCCGCCCCCTGCAATCCGGTGCTCGCCGGTGCCATGATGGAAGTGGACCGCTGAGCCGGAATTCGGTGCGGTCAGGCACTTCGCACGGGGTGTAACCATGGATATTCTTGCCGTTATCGGGGCGATTTTCGGGGTGGGGGCGATCGCGGGCGGGATAGTCACCGCGATGAGCGCGCGCATTGTCACCCAATACGAGAAGGGGTTGGTGTTCCGGTTCGGCCGGGTGGTCGGGACCCGAGATCCCGGACTGCGCATGCTGATTCCATTCGTCGACCGGATGCGCAAGGTCTCCACGCAGATCGTCACCATGCCGGTGCCCGCGCAGGACGGCATCACCCGTGACAACGTGACCGTGCGCGTCGACGCCGTGGTCTATTTCCGGGTGATCGATCCGGTCTGCGCGGTGGTGGAGGTACAGAACTATCTGTTCGCGGTAGGCCAGGTGGCGCAGACGTCCTTGCGTTCGATTATCGGAAAGAGTGACCTGGATAGCCTGTTGTCCAATCGTGAGGAGCTGAACAAGGGGCTGGAGATCATGATCGACAGCCCGGCTCTCGGCTGGGGAATCCATATCGATCGGGTGGAGATCAAGGATGTATCGATACCGGATTCACTGAAGCGCTCGATGTCGCGGCAGGCCGAGGCGGAGCGGGAACGGCGGGCGCGGGTGATTTCCGCCGAGGGCGAATTACAGGCGTCGAAGAAGTTGGCCCAGGCGGGTGCGCAAATGTCGGAATCGCCGGCGGCACTGCAACTACGACTGCTGGAGACCGTGGTTCAGGTTGCGGCGGAAAAGAATTCGACATTGGTGCTGCCGTTTCCGGTGGAGTTACTGCGGTTCCTGGAACGCGGTACGCCGTCCGTGGCGAGCACCGCCGAGTCCACCCCGACCGCACCCGAGCCCACACCGGAGATCACTCCGCCCGAGCCGACACCGGCACTCGGTCAGGGCAACACGCCGGCGGCAGAACAAGATGGAATGCGCTCGTAACACAACGGGCGTATACCGATACGGGTACGGCCGACCGTTTCGAGCGACCCGCAAACAGTCACTACGGCCGATTGCGCCGTACGACCGCATCGGTAGCACAACGTAAGGAAACCGGGCCGATGTCCATACTGATTCCCGTGATCGCGATCATCGTCATGATCACCGTCGGGTATGTGTTGAAATACCTGCCCAATTACTTGCCGTGGCTGAAGGAATGACGATTTCAGCTCAGCAGAGCATCTTCGCCATCTGATAGATGGCCTGGGCCTCTTCCTTGGAGGCCTCGGAGGCGCCCTTCGTGCGCTTGATGACGTTCGGGACGACTTCGTCCTCGCCCTTGCCGCCCTTGATGTCCTTGCAGGTTTCGACCAGGATGTCGCGGATTTTGGCGTCGTCTGCGCCCTCGGCGAGCTTGGGGAAAGCGCTGCGGTAGCTGACAACGAACGTCCCCGCCTTGACGTTGTCCAATGTTTCCCCGCCCGCGGCCTTGGCCGCCGAAGTCGTCGCGGAAGCGGGAGCGGCGGAAGAGCTGTTGTCATCATTGCAACCGGCAAGGAGCAGGGCGAAGACGGCGGAGCTGGCCGCGATAGCGGCGGTAGTTCTGGTCACGCAGCGGGATGCTAGCGGCAGTTGGGAAACGTCGCCTCCCGTGTGGTTAACGGAAGGCGACGAAAACCGCATCGTTGACGGTGAGGTCAGAGCGGGTTGACCATGAACACCTGAGCCCAATACGCCGCCTGCTCGGGACCGAGCAGAGGCATCAGGTAATCGAAAAGAATCGTTGACATCAGTGGATAACTCCCAATTGTCGACGTACGGGTCACTTGCGAATGTGCGGGAAAAGCTCGATCCCGCCACGCCGGGGAACCCTAGCAGTCGGGGTGTGACCTCGCCGGGCTCGGTGTGTCCGGCATGGCGATTCAGTTGGAACTGGCCTAGAACGTGAGCGACGTCATAGAGTAGGCGCCGTTGGTAAGACCCGTTGCCGGTCCGCCACGAAACTCATTCTTCGATCATGGAAGCAGGTCACAACTCTATGCGGATTGTTCGTTCACTGGTCGCCGGTGCGCTGATCGCCGGGGCCGCATCGGTTTTCGCCATGCTGGGCACCGGATCCGCCTCGGCGGTCGCGGTCACCCCGCTGGCGGGTGGGGTCCAGGTCGACCTCAACCCGGCCGACACCGCCTGGGTGCACCAGAACCACATCGGGCAGGCCATCGCCGGTCTGCCGCATCCGTCGGCGGCGTCGTTCGGCCAGGCGCTGGACGCCGCGGCGGACGTTTCCACCAGCGTCCCGGGTGGGCGGGTGACCTTTACCGTATACGGCCCGCTCAATGAATTGAACGGCACCATGTTGGCACTGCAGTAGAGACCGACTGCGACAGCGTGGAACTCCACCAGCGGATCGTGTCGGCGCCGGTCGATTTCGGCGCCATTCGATCCGAATTCGGATTGGCCTCGGCGTATCCCGCCGAGGCAACCGCGGCGGCCCGCGACGCGATCGACGCGTTCGCGGGCACTCGCGCCGATCGCACAGATATTCCATTCGTCACGATCGACCCGCCCGGCGCCATGGATCTGGATCAGGCGGTGCATATCGAACGCACCTCTTCCGGTTTCACCGTCCATTACGCGATCGCCGATGTCGGCGCCGTAGTAGACCCCGCCGGCCCGCTGGCCCAGGAAGCGGGCGCGCGCGGGCAGACCTTCTATCTCCCGGACGGCACCGTGCCGCTGCACCCGCCGATCCTGTCGGAGAATTCCGCGAGCCTGCTGCCCGACCAGACCAGGCCGGCCGCCCTCTGGACCATCGAATGCGATGAGAACGCGGAACCGCAACGATTCTCGGTGATCCGAGCCACCGTGCGCTCGCGCGCCCGACTCGACTACGCGAGCGTCCAGGCCGACGCCGACGCGAACCGCCTGCATCCCTCGATCGCGGCCCTGCCGGAATTCGGCACGCGGCGCATCGAGGCCGGGCTGGCACGCGGCGCGATCGGGCTGCGCCTGCCCGCCCAGAGCGTCATCCGTGACGACAAGGCCGTCGGCCACTGGCGTCTGGTGGTGGAACCGCGTACCGCCGCCGATGACTGGAACGAACAGATTTCCCTGCTGACCGGGATATGTGCGGCACGAATCATGTTGAACGGCAGTGGATCCGATGGTGCGCCCAGTGTCGGTGAGCGCATCGCATTGCTGCGGACGATGCCGCCGCCCATTGATTCGGCGATCGATTCGATGCGCAGGACCGCTGCGGCGTTGGGGGTTGCCTGGCCTGCGGAACAATCCGTAGGGCGGATGCTTGCCGGGCTCGATCCGAATGCGCCGGCGACGTTGGTGCTGATGTCCGAGGCAACCGGGCTGCTGCGTGGTGCGGGCTA
>NZ_BAGN01000079.1 GCF_000308835.1 Nocardia vinacea NBRC 16497
AAAACCAGAGCTCTACCACTGAGCTATACGCCCGGGATCCGTCGGTGGGTGACCGACGGGCCGGTCTAGGACTCTAGCGCGGCGAGCGCTTTCTCCCAAGCCGCCTGGTCACGGGGCTCTCCGGGGCCGTTCATCTCGGCGAAGCGGATGACGCCGTCGCGGTCTACGACGAAGGTGCCGCGGTTGGGGTAGCCGGATTTCTGGTTGAAGACGCCGAAGGACTGGGCGACGGCGCCGTGCGGCCAGAAGTCGGACAGCAGCGGGAAGACGTAGCCCTGTTCGGCGGCCCAGATCTTGTGGGTGGGCGGCGGGCCGACCGAGATGGCGAGGATTTCCGCGGCGTCGTTCTGGAATTTGGGTAACTCGTCGCGGACCTTGCACAGCTCACCCTGGCAGATGCCGGTGAAGGCAAGCGGATAGAACACGATCAGCACGTTTTTCTTGCCGCGGTAATCCGACAGCGTGACGTCCTGGTTGTTCTGATCCTTGAGTGTGAAATCCGGCGCGAGCGTGCCGACTTCCAGCGGGCCGAGCTCGACTGGCATCACTGATCCTCCATCGTGTCGGGCTTCACCGGGCGGTGAAACACCGCCCGGCGAAACCATAGCGAAAGCGGTCAGCGCTGTTTCGAGGGTGCCTTGGGCTGCACGAGGCGGCTGCCGGACCAGGCACCGAGGCTGATCGCCGAGGTTTGCGTCAAACCCGCGGTGGGTGCCGCTTCGGCGATATCGCTCGGGTCGACATGACCAGGTTGCCCGGTCTTGGGGGTGAGCACCCAGATGAAGCCTTCGTCGGCCAGCGGACTGATGACTTCCATCAGTTCATCCGCTAGATCGCCGTCGCCTTCTCGCCACCACAGCAGGACAGCGTCGACAACCTCGTCGGAGTCTTCGTCGACCATCTCCCCACCGCTGGCCTCTTCGACATCGGCCCGCAGGTCGTCGTCGGTGTCCTCGTCCCAGCCCAGCTCCTGGACAACCATGCCGTGTGTAATGCCAAGCTTCTGAGCGTAGTTCTGCGCGTCCGCCGCGGCGACCACGGTGGTGTCCTCCTCAACTCCAGACAATAGGTAGTTGCAAGCGAACATGGTTATCGCCTCGAGCGCAAGCTGATCGGACGAAATACCCATGGAATGTCGCGTGACAACCTCGTGTCGTTGGCCGATTTTCGCCACCGAACCCCGGTTCGTGGGACGAATTCAGCGTTTCGGGCAGGCGTCCTTGACCGCATTGCGCGCGTCGTTGACCCGCTTACTCGCATCGTTGAGTGCGCCGACCGGGGCGGTGTAGGTCATCTTGCGGGTCTCGGCGGCGAGCTGTCGTGCGGCAGCGACGTATTCGGCGAACTTGGCCTGCAGGTCCGCGGGCAGCGCGCCGTTGGCGTTGTTCACCCCCGTCTCGACCTTGGTCGCGGCGTCTTCGAGGGTTTTGGCGGCGGTATCGCGCTTGGCGTTGTAGTCAGCGGCATTCGCATCGTGGGCATCTACGAATTCGTTGTACTTCGAAACGCCGACACCTGTGGTTGTGGGGAATTGACCGCAGTTGTCGCTGATCGCCTGGGCCTGTGCCGCGGCCTTGCGCGATGAGGTCGCCGCCGCGGAGGAGGAGGCCGCCTCGGTCTTGTAGGCGGCTAGCTCCGACGCATTCGGATTGGCAACGCCGTCAACATGTTTCGCGCAACCCGCGATGGTCAGGCCGACCACGACCGCCGTTGCCGCGCACACCGCTGCGAACCCGCGTGGGTCCAGCACCTTCATTGTCCTCCGTGCCTCTCTGTTTCACCGGCGGTCCTCGACTCACGTTCCCTGCGGAACCGTACTGCAGATACCCCTGACATGATGACCTGGGCCACATCTTCCGCAAGGATGGAGGTGCGCCCGAACCTTTCGTAAAACGGGTGGTCCGCCAACCAAGTGTGCCGCCCGGGGAAACAGACGCCTATCAGCTTGTCCACCCCTGTACGAGGAGCAGATTTGACCGACCTGATCCACTCTTCCGCGCCAGCGAAATCCGCCGGCACCGACTCCGCGCCGCGTGATCCGAACGGATCGCAGGTGCCGCCTACGGGCGGGCGGGTGCGGGTTATCCGCGAAGGGGTGGCGTCCTATCTACCGGACATCGACCCGGAGGAAACCTCCGAATGGCTCGAATCGTTCGATGACATGCTCGACCGGGAAGGTCCGGGCCGCGCGCGTTACCTCATGCTCCGGCTGTTGGAACGCGCCGGAGAGCGTAGGGTCGCCATTCCATCCCTGACCTCCACCGACTACGTCAACACCATCCCCACCGAGAACGAGCCGTGGTTCCCCGGCGACGAAGAGGTGGAGCGGCGCTTCCGTGCCTGGATCCGCTGGAACGCGGCGATCATGGTGCACCGGGCGCAGCGTCCCGGTATCGGTGTCGGCGGCCATATCTCCACCTACGCGTCCTCGGCGGCGCTCTACGAGGTCGGCTTCAACCACTTCTTCCGCGGTAAGGACCATTCCGGCGGCGGCGATTCGATCTTCATCCAGGGTCACGCCTCGCCCGGCATCTACGCCCGTGCATTCCTCGAGGGCCGGTTGAGCACCGACCGGATGGACGGTTTCCGGCAGGAGTACAGCCATGGCGGCCCGGGCCACGGTCTGCCGTCGTATCCGCATCCGCGGTTGATGAACGACTTCTGGGAGTTCCCGACGGTGTCCATGGGCCTGGGCCCGATGAACGCCATCTACCAGGCGCGGTTCAATCACTACCTGCACGACCGTGGCATCAAGGACACCTCCGATCAGCATGTCTGGGCTTTCCTGGGCGACGGCGAGATGGACGAGCCGGAATCGCGTGGACTGATCCAGGTTGCCGCCAACGAGGGGCTGGACAACCTGACCTTCGTGATCAACTGCAACCTGCAGCGTCTCGACGGCCCGGTGCGCGGTAACGGCAAGATCATCCAGGAACTGGAGTCGTTCTTCCGTGGTGCGGGCTGGAACGTCATCAAGGTCATCTGGGGCCGGGAGTGGGACGCGCTGCTCGGCGCCGATCGCGACGGCGCGCTGGTGAACCTGATGAACACCACCGCTGACGGCGACTACCAGACCTACAAGGCCAATGACGGCGCCTACGTCCGCGACCACTTCTTCGGTCGCGACCCGCGCACCAAGGCCCTGGTACAGGACCTCTCGGATCAAGAGATCTGGAACCTCAAGCGCGGCGGTCACGACTACCGCAAGGTCTACGCCGCCTACGCGGCCGCGATGGCGCACAAGGGCCAGCCGACGGTGATCTTGGCCAAGACCATCAAGGGCTACACCCTCGGCAAGCACTTCGAGGGCCGCAATGCCACGCACCAGATGAAGAAGCTGACCCTGCAGGATCTCAAGGACTTCCGTGACCTGCAGCGGATTCCGATCTCCGACGCCGAACTGGAGAAGGATCCCTACCTGCCCCCGTACTACCACCCGGGCATGCAGGCGCGCGAAATCCAGTACATGCTCGATCGCCGCAAGGCGCTCGGCGGTTTCCTGCCCGAACGGCGCGCTGCGGCAAAGCCGCTGCAACTGCCCGGGGACGAGGCGTACAAGTCCGTGCGCAAGGGTTCCGGCAAACAGAACGTGGCAACCACCATGGCTCTGGTTCGGCTCATGAAGGAGCTGCTGCGGGATAAGGAGATCGGCAAGCGGATCGTGCCGATCATTCCGGACGAGGCCCGTACCTTCGGTATGGACTCGTGGTTCCCTTCGTTGAAGATCTACAACCGCCTCGGGCAGTTGTACACATCCGTCGACGCGGAATTGATGCTTGCCTACAAAGAGAGTGCCGTCGGGCAGATTCTGCACGAGGGCATCAATGAGGCCGGATCGACCGCATCGTTCACCGCGGCGGGCACCTCGTACGCCACGCACGGCGAGCCGATGATCCCGCTGTACATCTTCTATTCGATGTTCGGCTTCCAGCGCACCGGCGACGGATTGTGGGCGGCGGCGGACCAATTGGCGCGCGGCTTCGTGCTCGGGGCAACTGCCGGGCGAACCACGCTGACCGGTGAGGGGCTGCAGCACAACGACGGCCACTCGCTGCTGCTGGCTTCGACCAACCCGGCCGTGGTCACCTACGATCCGGCGTTCTCCTTCGAGATCGCGCACATCGTGCGGGATGGTCTGCGTCGCATGTATGGCGGCGGCACACCGCAGCCCGGTCCCGGCGCACTGCCCGGCACGCATCCGCACGGATCCGCGGGCGGCTTCGGCGGCGAGGACATCTTCTACTACATCACCCTCTACAACGAGCCGTATGTACAGCCCGCCGAGCCCGACGATCTCGATATCGCCGGACTGCTCAAGGGCCTCTATCTGTACAAGCGGGGCGGCGAGGGCGATGTGCGCGCCCAGGTCCTGGTCTCGGGCGTCACGGTGCCCGACGGCGTGCGTGCCCAGGCGCTGCTCGCCGAGGAGTGGGGTGTGCAGGCCGATGTCTGGTCGGTGACGTCGTGGGGTGAGCTTCGCAAGGAGGCGCTCGACAAGGAGGTCGCTCAGCTGCGCAACCCGGGCACCGATGTGGGCGTTCCGTACGTCACCCAGGCGCTGGCCCGGGTCGAGGGGCCGTATGTGGCCGCGACGGATTGGATGCGCGCGGTGCCGGATCAGGTGCGCAAGTGGGTGCCCGGCGACTTCACCACGCTCGGTACGGACGGTTTCGGCTTCTCCGATACCCGTCCTGCGGCGCGCCGCGTCTACAACGTCGACGCGCAGTCGATCGTGGTCGCGGCCCTGGCCGCACTCGGGCGCACCGGCAAGATCGATCCGGCCAAGGCCGTCGAGGCTGCGGCCAAATACCGCATCGATGATGTCGCCGCCGCGCCGAAGTCGGCGCCCGGCACCGAAGACGAACTCGCATAGCGGACGATTGGATGGTGGAACGTAAACCGCCGCGGCCGCGTCGGATCTCCGAAGGCTCCTCCGAGCATGAGGTGTATCTGCCGACGGGCGCGCTCTCCCCGAATCGGCAAACCCGTGACCCGCTGCCGGACACGCTGCTCAAACGCGTGAAGCAGTTCTCCGGACGCCTCTCCACCGAGGCGGTCGGGTCGATGCAGGATCGGTTGCCGTTCTTCGCCGATCTGGACGCCGCGCAACGCGCCGGCGTGCAGATGCTGGTGCAGACCGCGGTGGTGAACTTCCTGGAATGGCTACAGGATCCCGATAGCGATATCCGGTTCAGCCTGGACGCCTTCCAAGTGATCCCGCAGGATCTGGCGCGGCGGCTGACGCTGCGCCAGACCGTGGACATGGTCCGTGTGGCCATGGAGTTCTTCGAACAGTGGTTGCCGGCGCTCGCGCGCAACGACCGGCAGCTGGTCGCACTCACCGAGGCGGTGCTGCGCTACGGGCGTGAGCTCGGATTCGCCGCCGCCTCGGTGTACGCGAGTGCCGCGGAGTCCCGCGGCGCATGGGATACCCGCCTCGAGGCGCTGGTCGTGGACGCCGTCGTCCGCGGCGATACCGGTCCGGACATGCTGTCGCGGGCCGCGACGCTGAACTGGGACGCCACCGCACCGGCGACGGTGCTGGTCGGCACGCCGCCGGGGGACCAGGGCGTCTCGATGGTCGGCTCGGTGCACACGATCGCCGCGCGGCACGGTCGCGCGGCGCTGGCCGTGGTTCAAGGTTCACGGTTGGTGATGGTGGTCAGCGGGAATCTGGGCGATACCTCGTATGCCTCCCCTTTTCTCGCGGATCTGCTGGTCGAGGTGTTCTCCGACGGTCCGGTGGTGATCGGACCGACCATGCGCACCCTGGGCGCGGCGCATGCCAGCGCGGTGGAGGCATTGGCCGGAATGGAGGCCGTCGTCGGCTGGCGCGGGGCCCCGCGACCGGTGCACGCTGCGGAATTGTTACCCGAGCGAGCTCTTTTGGGTGACCGGGCTGCAATCGACGCGTTGAACGAGTATCTTGTCCTACCGTTGGCCGCCGCCGGATCCGCGTTGGCCGACACTCTCGAGGCCTATCTGGATTGCGGTGGCGCGGTCGAGACGTGCGCGCGTCAGCTGTACGTTCATCCAAATACCGTTCGCTATCGCCTCAAGCGGATAGCGGAGATAACGGGCCGTGATCCGATGAATCCACGGGATGCCTACGTGCTCCGGATCGCCGCCACAGTAGGTCGTTTGACACGAACCCGTAACGAATCGTCGACTCCTACCCCAGAAGTCACTCAATTCCCAGTGGGTCACGAGGGCATGTAACGGATCCAGCGAAGCGGTCGATCGGGTCAACCCACATGCGCTTTTGTGGGACCCCCACAAAAGCGCTCCGCAAGGTTCATTCGCGTCGACATCACCTGCGGCGTACCTCACAGTGTTGTCTTAGAGGTGTGATCGCGTTGTTCGCCCCTGGACAGGGGTCCCAGACACCCGGCATGCTCGCGCCTTGGCTCGACCTTCCCGGCGCGACTGATCGCCTCGCCATCTGGTCCAAAGCCTCCGGCCTGGATCTGGTTCGGCTCGGCACCACCGCAACGGCGGAGGAGATCACCGATACTGCCGTTACCCAGCCGCTTGTCGTCGCTGCCGCACTGCTGGCCTTCGCGGAAATCGAGCCGGATGCACTTCCAGCCGATACCATTGTCGCCGGACATTCGGTCGGTGAACTCGCCGCCGCCGCGGTCGCCGGAGTAATCTCCGCCGACGATGCGGTGCGGCTGGCCGCCATCCGCGGTGCGGAGATGGCCAAGGCATGCGCTCTCGAGCCGACCGGCATGTCCGCGGTGCTCGGTGGCGATGAGGCCGCCGTGCTCGCTCGGCTCGAAGAGCTCGAACTCGTCCCGGCCAACCGCAATGCCGCGGGTCAGATCGTGGCCGCTGGACGTTTGACTGCCCTGGCGGAACTCGCCGCCGATGCGCCCGAGAAGGCGCGGGTGCGTGCGCTGCCCGTCGCGGGTGCGTTCCACACCGCGTTCATGGCCCCGGCCCAGGACGCTGTGACGGACGCCATATCCAAGATCACGCCGAACGAGCCGACCAGGACCCTGCTTTCGAACTTCGACGGCAAGCCGGTTACCTCCGGAGCCGATGCTGTCGCTAAGCTCGCGGCGCAGGTCACCCGGCCCGTCCGGTGGGATCTGTGCACTGAGACCGTCCGACAGGCGGCGGTCTCGGCAGTGGCGGAGCTGCCGCCGGCGGGCACGCTCGTCGGCATCGCAAAAAGGGAACTGAAGGGCACGCCAACACTGGCCCTGAAGACCCCCGAAGACCTCCCCGCGTTGGCCGGGCTCACCACTTCCGGCTAGCTTTCCCCCCGCGACCGTGTAACCCAATAACACGATCGTGACCGAGCGGACGGTAACCATCGGCTCGCTCGATTCGAAAAACAACAGTGAAGCCCTACAAAGTAGATAAGAAGGGAGCCACGAAGTGGCCGCTCTGACCCAGGAACAAATCGTCGAGGAACTCGGCAAGATCATCGAAGAGGTGACCGGTATCGAGCCCTCCGAGGTGACGATCGAGAAGTCCTTTGTCGATGACCTGGACATCGACTCGCTGTCCATGGTCGAGATCGCGGTTCAGACCGAGGACAAGTACGGCGTGAAGATCCCGGACGAGGATCTGGCCAGCCTGAAGACGGTCGGCGACGCTGTCGCCTACATCCAGAAGCTCGAGGCCGAGAACGCTGAGGCGGCCGCGGAGCTCAAGGCCAAGTTCGACGCCGAGTAGGGCCGACACCGTGACCACTCCTTCCACCTTGAACGGGAATTTCCCCAATGTCGTCGTCACGAGTATGGCGGCGACCACGTCGATCGCTGGTGATGTCGATGCGACGTGGAAGGGACTCCTCAACGGCGAGAGCGGCATCGACGTTCTCGAGGACCCCTTCGTCGAGGAGTACGACCTTCCGGTCCGCATCGGCGGTCACCTGAAGGTCCGGCCAGAGACCCTGCTGAGCCGTGTCGAATGTCGGCGCATGGCCTACGTCGAGCAGCTCGCGACCGTACTCGGTCGTGAGGTCTGGCAGAACGCAGGCAGCCCCGAGGTCGACCCGGAGCGTCTGGGTGTGGCGATCGGTACCGGGCTCGGTGGTGGTGATGCGCTCATCGACTCGGTCGACAAGCTGAAGAACGGTGGCTATCGCAAGATTTCGCCGCTGGCTGTTCAGATGGTCATGCCGAATGGTCCGTCGGCCGTCGTCGGTCTCGAATTGAAGGCCAGGGCAGGAGTGGTCACTCCGGTCTCGGCATGCTCATCGGGCTCCGAGGCCATCGCCAATGCGTGGCGAATGATCGTCATGGGTGACGCCGATATAGTCGTCACCGGTGGCGTTGAGGGTTTCATCGACGCGGTGCCGATTGCGGCATTCACCATGATGCGCGCGATGAGTACCCGCAATGACGACCCGAAGGGCGCCTCGCGTCCCTTCGACAAGGATCGCGACGGTTTCGTCTTCGGCGAGGCCGGCGCGCTGATGGTCATCGAGACCGAGGAACACGCCAAGGCTCGTGGCGCGACGATCCACGCGCGCCTGCTCGGCGCCGGTATCACCTCCGATGGCTTCCACCTGGTCGCACCCGATCCCACAGGTGACGGTGCCGCCCGGGCGATGGCCAGGGCGATGCAGACCGCGGGTCTGACGCCCAAGGACATCACCCACATCAACGCGCACGCGACCGCTACCCCGATCGGCGACACCGCCGAGGCGAATGCGATCAACAAGGCCGTGGGCAACCACGCTTCGGTGTACGCGCCGAAGTCGGCACTCGGTCACTCGATCGGCGCCGTCGGTGCGCTCGAATCGGTGCTCACCGTGCTCAGCATCCGCGACGGCATCGTCCCGCCGACGCTGAACCTGGAGAACCAGGATCCGGAGATCGATCTGGATGTGGTGCACGGCGAGGCCCGCCGTCAGGAGATCGAGTACGCCATCAACAACTCGTTCGGTTTCGGTGGGCACAACGTCGCGCTCGCCTTCGGTCGGGCGTAGCCGCTCGATAACCGATTCAGTCTGTGCGGAGCCCCTACACGGTTACGCAAGCTGCCGCCTCCGCGGGCTTGACCGCACAGACTGGCTGACTGCACAACGATCGCCGGTGGGGTCGACCGATGCCAAAGTCGGTCGACCCCACCGGTGTTCGACATACGCAGCCGCGGTAGCGGCGCACTTCCTTGAGGTGAGGAGAAAACGCGATGACAATTGTGGCTCCCGCGTTCCGACCAGAAACTGCCACCGATCCGCGTGATCCACTCGGTCGGCTCCAACGCTTCTTCGACCCCGGAACCGTGCTACCGCTGCACCCGCGCGACAAGTCCGGTGTGCTCGCCGCGATCGGCGAGGTGGATGGTGTCCGCACCGTTGCCTACTGCTCCGACGCCACCGTCATGGGCGGCGCGATGGGCGTGGAGGGCTGCAAGCACATCGTCGACGCGATCGACACGGCCATCGATTCCGCCATTCCGGTGGTCGGCATCTGGCATTCCGGCGGCGCGCGCCTGGCTGAGGGTGTCGAGGCGCTGCACGCGGTCGGTCTGGTCTTCGAGGCCATGGTTCGCGCGTCCGGCCTGGTGCCGCAGATTTCGGTGGTGCTCGGCTTCGCGGCCGGTGGCGCCGCCTACGGTCCGGCGCTGACCGACATCGTGATCATGGCGCCGGAGGGCCGGGTCTTCGTGACCGGTCCCGACGTGGTGCGCAGTGTGACCGGTGAGCAGGTCGATATGGCCACCCTGGGTGGTCCGGAGACGCACGGCAAGAAGTCCGGTGTCACGCACATCGTCGCCAACGACGAGGCCGACGCGCTGCACCGTGGTCGGCGCCTGGTGTCGATGTTCGCCGAGCAGGGCGAATTCGATCTGGTCGCGGCCGCGCACGGTGATGTCGATCTGAAGGCGATGATGCCGGAATCGGCCAAGCGTGCCTACGACGTGAAGCCGATCGTTCACGAATTGCTCGACAACGTCGACGGTGAGTCCTCTTTCGAGGAACTACAGGCCGGTTACGCGCGCAGCATCGTCACCGGTCTCGGACGGCTCGGCGGGCGCACCGTGGGTGTGCTCGCCAATAACCCGATCCGCCTCGGGGGCTGCCTGAACTCCGAAAGTGCCGAGAAGGCCGCGCGTTTCGTGCGGTTGTGCGACGCGTTCGGCATTCCGCTGGTGGTCCTCACCGATGTGCCCGGGTACCTGCCCGGTGTCAGCATGGAGTGGGAAGGTGTGGTTCGGCGCGGTGCGAAGCTGCTGCACGCATTCGCCGAGGCCCGGGTGCCGCGGGTCACGCTGGTTACCCGCAAGATCTACGGTGGCGCCTACATCGCGATGAACGCTCGTTCGCTCGGCGCGACCGCGGTGTATGCCTGGCCCGGTTCCGAGGTCGCCGTCATGGGCGCCAAGGCCGCTGTCGGCATCCTGCACAAGAAGGCCCTCGCGGCGGCACCGGAGGAAGAGCGTGAGGCGCTGCACGAGCGTCTGACGGTCGAGCACGAGCGCATCGCCGGTGGTGTCGAGCGGGCCATCGCGATCGGTGTCGTGGACGAGGTCATCGACCCGGCCAAGACCCGCAGCACCATTGCCGCGGCATTGGCGGCGGCACCGGCGCGCAAGAGTCACCACAAGAACATTCCGCTGTAAATCCAGTGGCGAAAGCGGGCTTCGGGATTTCCGGGGCCCGCTTTTCGTTCGTATTGTTCTCGGTATCGGACCTGGGGTGACTGGCATATATCGATCGGGTTTCCGCGCGGCAATGTAGTTGAAACTTCGGCGATATGAATAGCTCGTACGTTGCGCGCATGAGCGTGACGATCGAAACCACCGCAGCAACGGACCCGGTGCGCAAACCGCCCTGGTACCGCTCGCTATTCCTGCAACTGCTGGTGGCGATCGTGGCCGGAATTCTGGTCGGCAAGCTGTGGCCCGACTTCGGCGCGGATCTCAAACCGCTGGCCGACGGGTTCATCAAGCTGATCAAAATGGTGATCGCGCCGATCATCTTCTGCACGGTGGTGCTCGGCATCGCCCATGTCGGCGATATGAAGGCGGTCGGCCGGATCGGTGTGAAGGCGCTGATCTACTTCGAGGTGATCACCACTTTCGCGCTGCTCTTCGGTTTGCTGGTCGGCAACCTGGTGAAGCCGGGTGCGGGCTTTCATGTCGACGCGCAGACCCTGGCGACCGGTGCCGAGAAGATCGCCAAGACCACCAAGAACGGCGAGCTACCGCATACCGTCGACTTTTTGCTGAATATCATTCCGGCATCGGTGATTTCGGCATTCGCGGAGAATGCGCTGCTGCAGGTGTTGTTCTTCGCGGTGCTGTTCGGCTTGGCGCTGGCGAAGTTCGGCGAGCACGGCCCTCCGGTGATTCTGGAGGCGGTCGATCACATCGGGAAGATCTTCTTCACGATCATCGGCTGGATCATGAAATTGGCGCCGCTGGGTGCCTTCGGCGCGATGGCCTACATCGTTGGGCAGTACGGACTCTCCGCGCTCAGCAGCTACGGCAAGCTGATCGCCTGTTGTTATGGGGCGGCGGTGTTGTTCCTGCTGGTGCTCGCGGTGGTCGTGCGTATCTTCGCCGGGGTGAGTCTGTGGAAGCTCGTCAAATACATCAAGGATGAGCTGTTCCTCGCGCTCGGCACCGCGTCGACCGAGGTGGTGCTGCCGCGGATCATGATCAAGCTGACCGAAGCCGGTTGCTCACGAGCCACCACCGGGCTGGTGATACCGACCGGGTATTCGTTCAATCTCGACGGTGCCACGCTGTATCTGTCCATCTGCGTGCTGTTCTTGGCGCAGGCGCTCGGGGTGGATCTGAGTCTCGGCGAGCAGATCACGGCCGTCGGCGTGCTGATGTTGACCTCGAAAGGTATGGCGGGCGTACCAGGTTCGTCATTCCTGGCGCTGTCGGCGACGATCACCGCGATCGGGCACGGTTCGATTCCGGTGGCGGCGGTCGCGCTGTTGCTCGGGGCGGATCGGCTGATGGATTCGATGCGGGTCACGGTGAATCTGCTCGGCAATTGCGTCGCGACCTTCGTGGTCGCGAGGTGGGAGGGGCAGTTGGATTCGGAGCGGATGCGCAAGGTGCTGGATGGGGAAGAGGTGCCGCCGTTGGAAGACAAAGACCCGATGGTCGCGTACACCGCTGAGGAAGCTCGAGCATTGGTGCCCGGCGGGTAAAGCCGCCGCCGGGCACCCCGGGCTCGGTAGCATCGACAGGTGCGCTACGAGGAACTTGCTGATGAGCCGTGTTCGATCACACGGCCGCTGGTGATCTTGGGCGACCGCTGGACCCTGGTGATCCTGAAATATTCGTTCGCGGGCGTCCGGCGGTTCAACGCATTCCAGAGCGCGCTCGGCATCTCCCGGAGCCGATTGCAGGATCGGCTCGATCGGCTGATCGAACATGGGATTCTGGTCAAACAGAAGGCTGCTGTCGGTGCGCACGAGGAGTACCGGCTGACGCCGAAGGGACACGATATCTATCCGATCCTGATGGCGATCCGGGATTGGGGCGATACATACATGGCACCCGAAGGTCCGCCCGTGCACTACCGCCATTTGGACTGCACCGGCGAAGGGCACATCAAACTCGAATGCGACTCGTGCGGAACCGAACTCACCGCACGCGACATCTCCGCCGAGCCCGGTCCCGGCCTCACCTCCGAAAACGGACGTCAGGCCGGCTGACCCCCGGGGTTCCCGCTTATCATGAACTGAGGCGGGCCTTTTCGGTGGGGTTGTCGCGGCTGACGCACTCCTGGTACGGATTCGGGGTGCCGATGTGTTCCTGGCAGTCCCAGGTGGTGGTGCCGACCGTGACGGGGATGACGAAGCCGACGTCCCACAGATCCGATTGCACGGCATAGGAATTGGTCACCGCGATGGCGGTGGGGCAGGCGGCGTCGCCCTTGGTGGTGACCGCCGAGACGGCCAGGTCGAAGGGGCCCGCGCCACAGAAGATCGTGGTGGGCTCCGCGACCGGTGGGGTGATCGGCGGCGGGGTGGTTAGCGTGGTCGGCGGCTCGGTGGTCGGGGTTGCCGCCGCATAGGTGGTGGTGGGGTGTGTGGTTGTCGCGCGCGCGGTGGTGCTCGTGGCCTTGGCGCCGTTGTCCTCCTTGTCGCAGGACGCCAGGCCGAGCACGAGAACCGCGGCCGCCACGACTGTCGAGAGTGCACTGATGGAACGCATAAAAGCCGACCTCCTCGTTGTGCAATCAACGGCAGGGGTTGCCGAACCCACCCCCGATTCGTTTCGCCACCCTAGCGCGGTGGGCCGGCGCACAGGCGATGTTCCGTCGGCGTGCCGATCGGGGTACAGCTCGGGTGGCGCAGTGCGGTCGGAGGGCCCCGATTGGCTGCCGATCGATGGGTGCGCGGGTCTGGTGGGGATGCGCGGTGTGGGTCAGGATCGCGGTGTCAGTCGGTGTGCCAGGTTGCGACCTGGTCCAGGTCTTCGCGGGCGGTGCGGAAGGTATTGACCGGGTGGTCCGGGTCCGGATAGCCGAAGGAGATCGCGGCGACGACTCGGCGGTTTTCGGGCAGGTCGAAGTAGGTGTGCAGGAAGGGTGAGTAGGAGGCGAGGGCGGCTTGGGGTGCGGCGCCGAGTCCAAGGCTCTGGGCCGCGAGGAGGAAGGTGCCGATGTAGAGGCCGCAGTCGATGGCGCCGTACACGCCGAGGTCGGCCTCGGTGGTGACGATCGCGACGTGCGGGGCGTCGAAGAGTTCGAAGTTGCGCATGGCTTGGCGCATGGTGCCTGCCAGATCGCCCTTCACGATGCCGACGCTGTCGTAGAGCTGCAGGCCGCATGCGCGTCGACGATCGCGGTAGGCGCCGGCGTACTGCGCGGGAAATGCGAAATCCGGTTCCGGCTCGGCGATTGCGACGTGTTCGAGGAGTTCTTTGCGGAATCGGTCGGTGCCCGCGCCCTCGGTGAGGACGACCTGCCAGGGCTGGGTATTGCACCAGGACGGGGTGCGCTGTGCCAGCCGCAGCAGGGCCTCGATGGTGTCGCGGGGGATCCGGTCGGATTTGAACTGACGGCAAGTCCATCTGTTGTCGAGGATGTGGCTCAATGCCGTGAACTCGTCGGTCTGCAGGCTGGTCGGGTTCATGGGCCCCTCTTCAAGTTGGTCTTATTTCGAGACTGAACGCTAGCATCTGTGGTCTCGTTTTGGAACGGGCGAGGTGGGATCATCGGGCGTATGGTGTTGCATGCCGAAGTTAATGTGGCGGTTACATTCGTGAAACCGGTTGGGGTGCATACACATTGACCGGGCTCGATAGCGAAAATGCCTGGCCCGCTTCGGGATATGCGGCGCGCCGAGCGCTGGAAGTGAGGTTCGGGCGGTCGGAGTAATTCGGTGAAAGTTGCCGCGCGGGTCCGAATCGGCCCGTAGCCTCCCGACTGGACTGAAAGCAAATGCTCCTGATTTACTGGAACGGGGATTGTGTTGAAGGTTTGTCTTGCGACCGTGTTCGCTTGCGGTGCAGTACTTCTCGGTGTCACCGGGTGCAGCGAGGGGTCCGAATCGCATGGCGATCACACTTCCACCAGCGTGCCGGTTGAGACCAGTGCGCCGGCGCCGACCAGCGCCGCGGTCCAGTCGACCATCGCATCCGAAGCCCCGGCTCCGCCCGCGCCGGAAGCGACATCGGTAGCGCCGCCGCCCGCCGCGGCACCGGAACCGCAAGCGCCACCGGCCGTGCAGGCGCCGCAGCCCGAGCCCGCCAAACCCGCACCGACATTGACCGCCCCCGGATTCGAACCACGCGCGGGCTACTGACAGCGGAGGAAACACCGTGACCAGCAAGCTCTCTCGTCGTTGCGCCCGGTGGCTCGGGGTGGTGACGGCGACCGTGGCGGCGGTGGCCGCAGTGCCCGCGGCGGAGGCGGCGCCGGCCGCCGCGCCGGGTAGTGCCCTGGTGGTGCTCGGGGATTCCTTCGCCGCCAATGGTTTTCGATGGGAAGCCGATGCGAGGGAGTGTCTGCGCGGACCGACTTCGTGGCCGACGCAGCTGAGTCGATTGATGGGTGTCGCGGGCGGCTCCGACTTCGTGGACGTGTCGTGTTCCGGCGCGGCGATCGAGGCCGAACGGGGTTATTCGCTGGTTCAGGAGGCGATCAACGCCGATAAGGCGGGGGCATTCGGGCCGCGAACCAAGTTGATCGCAGTGCAGTTCGGGCTCAACGACATCTGGGGAGCGAATCCGGCCACACTGTGGACCTCGCTGGTTCCGTGCGTCTTCAATGTCGCCGAGGGGTGTGGTTTGGAGGCCGCCGCACAGGGGCGGATCACCGACTATCGGGGCGTATCGGGTGCGCAGTATGCCGAACGCATCCGCGCGGTGGTCGAATATCTGCGGTACTACGCGCCGCAGGCGAAGGTAGTGCTGGTCGGCTATCCGGAATTGTTCCCGGCCGGGCAGAGTTTCACCTGTCTCAGCGTGCTCGGCGTCGGGCAGTACGTACAGCCGCGTGGTGCCGGGCTGGTCGAATATCTGGATCGCATCGATGCGGCGCAGCGGGACGCGGCGGCGCAACTCGGCATCGAGTTCTTCGACTCCAGGGCGCTGACGGCCGGGCACGGGTTGTGTTCGGCGCAGCCGTGGTTGAACGGTGTGCTCGATCCGCGCGCGGATCCGGTCGGGATTCCGTTTCATCCCTCGGCGCACGGGGATTCGGTGATCGCTGGAGCGCTGTACGACCGGTACGGCAAGTGACGACCGAGCCCACGGCGGATCCCGCCGAGGCGCGGCCCGCACTGCCCTCGCTGACCGGGGCGCGGTGGTGGGCAGCGTTCGCGGTATTCCTGTTGCACGCCTTGGTATTTCTGCCGGTCTATCCGTTTCAGAAGTCCGAGTTGTTCCGGCAGATCCACCAGGTGATGCCGATGCAATTGGGCGCGGCCGGGGTCACCTTCTTCTTCGTACTGTCCGGGTTCATCATCTATTGGTCGTTCCGGCCCGGAAATTCGGTGCCGCGCTTCTATTGGCGGCGGGTGTTGAAGATCTATCCGACGCATCTGGTTGCGACGGTGGCCTTCATCGTGGTCGCGAGTGTGCCACTGTCACGGCTGGTGGTGTGGGTGCCGAATGCGCTGCTGATCCACACCTGGGTGCCGAAGTGGACGACGGTCGGCGGGCTCAATGTGCCGTCCTGGTCGCTGGGTGCGGAAATGCTGTTCTACCTGAGCTTTCCGCTCGCCTTGCCGCTGGTGCGGCGCATTCGCGGGGAGCGGGTGTGGTGGGTGATCGCAGGTTTGCTCGTGCTGATTCTCGCGCTGCATACGGCGTACTTCCTGTGGGTGCCCGGTCCGAAGGGTATCGCGAATGCCTTTGCGCCACGGCTCGTTCCGGGCGATGTGTCGCCGTACTTCGAGCTGCACGCGTCACCGGTCTGGTTCGCACAGCCGGATATCCCAGTGGCGCCGTCCTATTGGCTCAGCTATACGTTTCCGGCATCGCGGCTGCCCGAGTTCTTCCTCGGGGTGCTCGCCGCGCGGCTGGTGCTGGAGGGGCGCTGGCGCAATACCCGGCTGGATCGGCCGCTGCTGGCCTTGGCCGTCGCCTTCGCGGCCACCTGGGTGGTGCCGGTGAACTACAAGATGTCGGCGCTGCTGCTCGCACCGATGACCGCGGTGGTCGCGACGCTCGCAGCGCGGGATCTGGCTGGTCTGCGCGGCCTGAACGCCTCGCCCAGGATGGTGTGGCTCGGCAATATTTCCTTCGCCTTCTATCTGATCCAGTTCCCGGTCATGGTGCTGATCACCCGGCTGTTCATCGGCGGTCGACAGTTCGGCCCACTCGGCTGGCTGGGGTTCGCCGGGCTGAGCCTGATCGTCGGAATCGCGGCGGCGGCCGCGATCTACCGGTGGGTGGACGAACCGCTGATGCGTCGCTTCGCCGGCCGCCGCGTCGTGCCTCCGCCCGCGACGCCGCGAGATCCGGTCGACCGCGTTACCGCCTCGGTTGCGCCGTGACGAGGCAGAATCCCAGGCATGACTCCCGGCGAGCCGGCCGCGCGCGACCGCAAACGGCACGGTAGGCACTACACGCCACCCGCCCTGGCGCGCTTTCTCGCGCAGCGGCTGCTCGAACATGCGCCGCTGCCAGCCGATGTCGGGTTGTCGGGAGCCGCTCGTGCTGTGGCGCCGGACGTGCGGGCGGCAGTGCCGGGACCTGGTCAGCAGGCGCGACGGGCCGCGCTATCCGGGACCGGGACGCCTGATGGAGAGGTGCGGGACACGGCAGCACTGGGCGCTGGAGCGCGGGAGGCCGGGGTCAGTGCGCCGAGCGGAGGGGTGCTACAGGTGCTCGATCCGGCCTGTGGGGACGGTGAGCTGCTGCTCGCGCTGGATCAGGTTGCGGGGGAGTTGGTGCCGGGGGTGCGGGTGGAATTGGTGGGGTACGACCTGGATGCGGCCGGGGTGGCGGTGGCGCGGGAGCGGGCGGTGGCCGCGGGGGTCGCGATCGAGTGGCATATCGGGGATTTCCTGACCGAATCGGCGGGGATCGCGGCGGGGTCGTTCGATGCGATCATCACCAATCCGCCCTATGTGCGGACTCAGCAGTTGGGTGGGCCGACCGCGCAGTTGCTGAGCAAGCAGTTCGGGTTGCAGGGGCGGATCGATCTCACCCACCCGTTCGTCGCGGTCGCGCCACGGCTGCTGCGGTCGGGTGGGGTACTCGGGTTGCTGTGTGCCAATCGGTTTCTCACCACCAAGGCCGGTGCGAATATTCGGAGCCTGCTGCGCACCGAGTTGGCTCCGGTCGAACTGTATGACCTCGGCGATACGAAGTTGTTCGAGGCGGCGGTGCTGCCCGCGGTCACCATCGCCACCCGGACGGCAGCCCGCGCGGTCTGCCGCTATGTTTCGGCCTACGAGGTCGATGCCGCCGAAATCGTCGGCGGAACAGATCTTTTCGAGGCGCTGGCGGCCGAACACAGTCACTGTATCGAGCACTGCGGGCGCACTTTCGCGGTCGAGGTCGGTACGTTGGCGACGGGCGATCGGGCTGTGATCCGTGGGGCACCCGGCGATCAGATAACGGGTGATCGAGCAAACCGCAGCGATCCGGTGGTATCGGGCCCGGGAGTTGCCTGGCGGGTCGCCGCTTCCGATCGTGGTGACGATGTGGACGCACCGAAAACCGTTGCTGGTGACGCGGACGGGCACAGCGGCGCGTGGCGGATGTCCCGGCCGGAGGTCGACAGGTGGTTGGCCGAGGTGGAGGCGGGGACTTGGCGGACATTCGGCGCCGTCGGGCGGATTCGGGTGGGGATCAAGACAACTGCGGATCGGGTATTCATATCCGATCGGTGGGGGGAGGTTCGGCCGCGGCCCGAGGGAGAGTTGTTATTCGATTTGATCACCCATCAAGATGTCGATCCGTGGCGGATCTCGCGGGAGCGCAACGTACAGGTGCTATATCCGTACGACACGGCTCAGCCTGCGCGGATGCCGGTTGACCTGCGAGAATTTCCCGGGACCGCGGCATATTTGGAGTCACATCGGGAGACGTTGGCCGGCCGGAAGTATCTGACCGACAGCGGCAGGGAGTGGTTCGAGATCTGGGTGCCGCAGCGACCGCATCTGTGGCGGGTGCCCAAGGTGGTCTTTCCCGATATCAGCGAGCGGCCGCGATTCGCCTTGGATCGGTCCGGGGCGGTGGTGAACGGGGATTGCTATTGGATGTCGCTGGCCGATCTCGGGGTGGACGGCGCCGCGGAGCGGTTGGCGTATTTGCTGATGGGCGTCGCGAATTCGGCGCTGGGCCTGCGGTTCTACGATGCGGTGTGCGGGAATCGGCTGTATTCGGGTAGGCGGCGGTGGATCACCCAGTATGTGTCGCGGCTGCCGCTGCCGGATCCGACCACGATGCGGGCGGGTGGCGTCGTCGAACTGGTACGGGAATTCATCGAAGACGGCAGGGAGCCCGACGCGAATTCGCTCCGCTTGCTCGATGAATGGGTGGCGGCCGCCTTCGGCACCCGGATGTTCGAGATGCGTTGAGTTATGCGGTGGCCCGGACACCGACCATCGGCAGCAACGTGCGTCGCGCGAAATTCCGACCCGCCGCCACATCATCGATCGGGATGAGCCCATCGGGCGTCAATGCCAGCGACAGTGCCAGCCGCGCCATGATCTCGGCGACGAGTTCGAAGTCGAAATCGTCATCCGCACCGCTGCGGAGTTCGCGCAGTTTCTCCGCCAGATAGGTGCGCCCGACCGCGATGATCGGTCCGGCCTCGGTGGTCAATCGGGGCAGGATGAGATCGGGTTCGGTGCGCAACAGCCGCCGCAACAGCTCGTTGCCCGCGATCGCGGTGATGACCGCGACGAAGATCTCGATCAGTTGTTCCTCGACGCCGTCGACCTTCTGCACCCGCTTATCGATCTCGGCGACGAAACGCTGCGCCTCGCGCACGCTGACCGCCTCGACCAGATCGTTCTTCGATTCGAAGCGGCGATACAGGGTGGCCGGGCTGATGCCGGCGCGCCGGGCGATCTCGCCCATGCTGGTGCGTTTGATGCCGAAGTCCAGGAACGCCGACAGCGCGCTCTCCAGCAGCTTCTCACCATCGCTGACGGGCTTTTCCAAGATGCGCTGGAGGATGGGCGGAACGGTCGGCATCGAAGCTCCAGTCGAATCGGCTCGGGACGCCGATGGTGTCTTGGCGTCACGACGGTGCGGGTGAGTGCCGTTCATTATTTCACCGGGTCGCGGCGGTTCGACCGCGGATCGGCACCAGAGCTCGACCGACGACAGGCGGATGCGCGACTATGTGCGCGGCAGATCCAGTTCCGCCATCTCCTTTTCGATCGCATTGGCGGCGAAATCCACTCCACTGGAGCGCAACTCGTGTACTCGCCGCTGTAGCGCCTCGATCCCACCCGGCTGGGCCGCGATATCGGCCACGCTGATCCGCCCCGACGGCTGGTGCATACTTTGCTGCACGTACGCCACCGTGTTACCTCCTGCCTGCACGCTCCGCGGCCGCCATCCCGGTGGGCTCGCCCTCCGCGCTGCAGACCACTCGACAGCTGTGTCGGCGGGAGACCCCGGGATACCGGGCACGCTGGCAGAATGCTATCAGCGATTTAGTTTGGTCAATTGATCAGTGTGCTCTGTCTCACACCTGTTTCGCGTCTCGGTGGTTGGCCATGTTGTGTAGGTAGACAGCGCTATTCAATCGGATGCCGTCCTGCTCGGCCTCGTTCAACTCGCGACGCACCTTGCCGGGCACACCCGCGACCAGCGAGCCGGGCGGAATCTGCGCGCCCTCCGGAATCAGCGCATTGGCGGCGATCAGACTGCCCGCGCCGATGAACGCGCCATTGAGCACCGTGGCGCCCATGCCGACGAGCACATCGTCGCCGACGGTGCAGCCGTGCAGGATCGCATTGTGTCCTACCGAAACTCCGGTGCCGACGGTGAGCGGGAAGCCGGGGTCGGCGTGCAGTACGCAGCCGTCCTGGATGTTGGTGCGCGCGCCGACGCTGATCGCCTCGAGGTCGCCGCGCAGTACGGCGCTGTACCAGATGCTCACCTCGGCGGCGAGTTGCACGCGTCCGATTACGGTGGCGTTCGGTGCGATCCACGCGGTCTCGTCGATTTCGGGCGTATGTCCGCTTACCTCGATCCTCATGCCGAAAACATAGGGGGACGGAAAGCGGCGGAGTCTGCGGGGTGGGCGAACACAGCCGGAGCTGCTACTCCGCCGGGACCGGTGTGCCCGAGAACAGCGCGCGGTGCGCGGCCGGGCTGGTGCCGAGGATGCGGTGGAAGTGGTGGCGCAGGCTGACCGCGGTGCCGAAGCCGGTCTCGGCGGCAATCCGATCCATGGTGTCGGTGGTGGATTCCAGCAGCAGCCGCGCGCGGTCGGCGCGTTGTTGCAGCAACCATTGCTGCGGACTGTTTCCGGTGCGTTCGCGGAAGCGGCGGGTGAAGGTGCGTCGCGACATGAGCGCGATGCGAGCCCAATTGTCCAGGTCGATCGGTTCGCCGAGATTCGTTCGCGCCCAGACCATTGCGCGTTCGATCGGATCATCGTCGGCGGCTTCGGGTACGGCGACCGGTATGTACTGGGCCTGGGAGCCGCTGCGATGCGGGGCGGTCACCAGCGACCTGGCCAGTTCGGTGGCGGCCCGGCTGCCGAGGTCGTCGCGGACCAGGTGCAGGCAGCAGTCGAGTGCGGCGGCGACGCCCGCGGAAGTGACGATATCCCCGAGGTCGGTCCAGAGGGTATCGGCGCGGACCCGGACCTTCGGATAGGTCGCGGCCAAATCGGCGGCCGCGGCCCAGTGGGTGGTGATTTCCCGACCGTCCGCCAGACCGCTCGCGGCCACCGCGAAGGAGCCCAGACACAGGCCGACGATCCTGGCACCCCTGGCGTGAGCTCGATGCAGTGCGTCGCGCAGTTCCGCCGAGATGCTCATATCGCGCTGCCAGCTCGGGATCACCACCATGTCGGCGCGCTCGAAGGCGTCGAGTCCGGTCTTCACGACGATGTCGAAACCAGCCGGGGTCCGTAGGGTGCCGGGATTTTCAGCGCATACCTCGACGCGATAGTCGGGTGTGCCCTCGGTGCCGACCCGGCCGAAGACCAGCGTCGGTACCGACAGATGGAAGGGGATAACCCCGTCGAAGGCCAGAGCGGCGACGGAACGCATGGCCCGATCTTATCGCTAAGCGGCTCGCGGGCCACTATTGATCGAATATCGGGGCGACAAATATTGATCCCATGACCGAGACGATTGCACGCACCACCATCGAAGCCCTGCATATCGGCGGGCCCACCCTGCGCTTCCGGTACGGCACCCTGACGTGGCTGACCGATCCCACCTTCGACGCTCCGGGTGACTACCCCGGCCCGATCACGCTGCACAAGCTCACCGGCCCTGCTGTTTCGGTGGACCAGGTGGGTCCGGTGGACGTCGTGTTGCTGTCGCACGACCAGCACGACGACAATTTGGATCACTCCGGCCGTGAATTCCTCTCGACAGTACCGACCGTCTTGTCGACGCCGGATGCCGCCGATCGCATCGAAGGTGTTCGGGGACTGGCGAATTGGGAGACCGTCACGTTGGGTGAGGTGCGCGTGACGGCGGTGCCCGCACTGCACGGGCCCGAGGGGTGTGAGTCGCAGACCGGCGTGGTCACCGGGTTCGTATTGCAGGCCGAGGGGCTGCCGACCGTGTACGTATCGGGTGACAATGCCTCGGTCGAGGTCGTCGAGCAGATCGTGGCGCGGATCGGCCGGATCGATATCGCGATTCTGTTCGCCGGTGCCGCGAATGTCGGCCGGTTCGGCGATATCGATCTCACCCTGAACGCCCGTACCGCGGTGCAGGCCGCCGAGGCGTTGGGTGATGCGGTGATCGTGCCGGTGCATGCCGAGGGATGGGCGCATTTCAGTGAGACGCTCGAGCGCTTGGAGCGGAATTTCGGGTACGCCGGGCGGGGCGAGCAGCTTCGCATTCCGAAGCTGGGTGAGACGTTCACTGTGTGAGTGCCCTCGGAAAACCGGCGGGCGCTCAGCGCGGCGTTGATGGCGCCGGGACCATTGGTGGTCCACGATGGCGATATGAGGATCGCAGTTCCGCGGGAGGTCAAGGAGCAGGAGTTTCGAGTGGCACTGACCCCGGCCGGTGCCGGGGAACTGGTGCGGCACGGGCACGAAGTGCTGATCCAGGCCGGTGCGGGGGTGGGGTCCGGATTTTCGGATGCGGATTATGTCGCCGCCGGTGCTCGGATGGTGCCCGCCGCCGAGCAGGTGTGGTGGGAGGGCGAGTTGGTTCTGAAGGTCAAGGAGCCGATGGCCCTGGAGTATCCGCGGCTGCGGCGGGAGCAGGTGCTGTTCACCTATCTGCATCTGGCCGCGTCGCGCGAGTGCACCGATGCGATTCTGCGGTCCGGAATCACCGCGATCGCCTATGAGACGGTGCGGGCGGCGGACGGGTCGCTACCGCTGCTCGCGCCGATGAGCGAGGTCGCGGGCAAGCTCGGCCCACAGGTCGGCGCGTATCACCTGATGGCGCCGCTCGGCGGTGCCGGGCTATTGCTCGGTGGGGTACCTGGTGTGCTTCCGGCCGATGTGGTGGTGCTCGGCGGCGGTGTCGCGGGGACGAACGCGGCCACCGTCGCGGCCGGGATGGGCGCGAAAGTCACTGTGCTGGATACGAATTTGACGCGACTGCGCGAGCTCGACGCGCGGTTCGAAGGGCGCATCTCGACGGTGGCCTCGAATACGGTCGAGGTCGAACGGGCTGTGCTGGCGGCGGATCTCGTCATCGGTTCGGTGCTGGTGCCTGGCGCGCGGGCGCCGAAGCTGGTGTCCGAGGAACTGGTTCGCGGTATGCGGCCAGGATCGGTGCTGGTGGATATCGCCATCGATCAGGGCGGGTGCTTCGCCGGTTCACATCCGACGACGCATGCGAATCCCACATTCCGCGTGGCTGATTCGCTGTACTACTGTGTGGCGAATATGCCGGGTGCGGTCCCGCACACCGCGACCGTGGCGCTCACCAATGCCACTCTGCCGTATGTGCGGGCGATCGCCGACCACGGGTGGCGGGAGGCGTGCACGGTGCATCCCGATCTCGCGCACGGGGTCACCGCGGATAAAGGGCGGTTGTTTTCGGCAGAGGTTGCGGCGGCGCACGGATATTCGATGCCCGAGCCGGTTGGGTTGGCGGGCTGACGTGGTGCGATGGTGGTTCCGCGGACGCGCGATGAGAAGGGCGAAAGCGGTGACTGCGGAATACCTCCGGCGGGTAGTGGTGATCGCATTGCTGCTGGTGCTGTTGCCTTCGGTCGGCACTGCGGTTGCGGCACCGGCGGCGGAGGGCGTCGATCCGGCGGCGGTGGATCGGTATATGTCCGAATACCTTTCCCGGACACGGTTGCCGGGGGCTTCGATCGCCATTACCCATGGGGATCGGGTGGTGTATGTCGCGGGGTACGGTCACGATTCGAGCGGTGCGGCGATCAGCGCGACGTCGCGCATGCCGATCGCCTCGGTGAGCAAGTCCATGACGGCGTTGGCCGTGATGCAGTTGGTCGATGCGGGCAGGGTGCGGCTCGACGCGCCGGTGCGTGAGTACCTCGACGACTTTCGGTTGGCCGATTCGCGCGGTGATCGGATCACCGTGCGGGAGTTGTTGAATCAGACGTCCGGAATGTCGGATACCGCATTTCCCGACCTGCGGCGGCCACAGGCGGATTCGCTGGCCGGGGCGGTCGCTCGACTACATGCGGCGAAACTTGCCGCCGATCCGGGGACGGAATTCCATTATCACAACCCGAACTACCAGGTGGCCGCTCGGCTGGTAGAGGTGGTCAGCGGGGAACCGTTCGCGGAATATATGCGGCGAAATGTATTCGGGCCCATCGGGATGCGCGACAGCACGACGGTGAATTCGCCGCGCGCCGCCGAGGATGTGACGCACGGATACATTCGGGTATACGGCCTCGCGATACCGGTTGCCGAGCCTGATTGGTTCGTCGGCGGTAGCCACGGTGTTATCACCACGGCCGCCGATCTGGCCGCGTGGCTGATCACCCAGAACAACGGTGGCGTGGCACCGGACGGGCACCGGGTGGTGTCCGCGGCGGCGGTGACCGAGATGCACACACCCTCGGGAGTCGGTGACGACGAATACGGAATGGGTTGGCAGCGCGAACAATCCGATCAGATCGTGCACTACGGTGACTGGTTCACCTACACCGCCGCGCAGGTCCTGGTGCCCGACACCGGCTACGGGATCGCTGTCATAGCCGATACCGGCTTGGCGCTCGAGGACGATCCCAGAGTCATCGCGCAAGGCTTGGTCGAGCTGACCCGGGGCGAGTCACCGGATGTGCACCGCCCGTGGGGCATCTACGCCGACTGGGGTATGGCACTGCTGACGCTCGCGACTCTCGCTCTCGGTGTGCTCTGCCTGGTGCGATCGCGCCGCTGGGTCGATCGCACCAGGCAGAGCACCCGGTCCAGCTGGCTGATCGCCCTGCGCCAACTGCCGTATCTCGCCCCGATCCCGATCCTCTTCGCGCTACCACAGCTCGCGGGTCTGGTCTTCCGCGGCCGGGCCCCGACTTTCCTCCAGGTGACCTACGTTTGGCCTGGTCTCGTGGTATTTCTCGGCATTGCCGCGTTGGCGGGCGCGGGTGTCCTTCTCGCTCGCGGTGTGTGGCTCGTCATATCGCGGCGCAATCGATCCGGGACCGATGTCGAGCGAGAAGCGCCCGTGGACCGAGCGCCCGCCTAGCCGGCAGCGGCCCGCACATCGAAATGTGCGGGCCGCGTGGGTTATTCGGCGTTCGGGCCGAGGTACCAGTCGGGGGCGCCTTCGGTGGGGAGGTCGTGCAACTTGTCCGGGTTGCGGACGACATTGATGGCGACGATGCGGCCGTTGTCGATGGTGAAGGAGAAGACGCCGGTGTGGGTGCCGTCGAAGACGACCAGACCGGGCGCGCCGTTGACCAGGACCGCGCGGCCCCATGCGCCCGCCGCGGACGGCGCGTGGTACCAGCCGAGCAGCATCTTCGCGATGAGTTCGGCGCCGCGCACGGGCTGGCGGATGGCGGGCACCTTGCCGCCGCCGTCGGCGGTCAGGCTGACATTGGTATCGAGCACGCCGAGCAGCGCGCTCAGATCACCCGAGCGCCAGGCGACCGCGAAGGCCGAGACGACCTTCTCCTGTTCGTCGGGCGAGGCGGGGAAGCGGGGAGTGCCGTCCTCGACGCGCTTGCGTGCGCGCGAGGCGAGCTGCCGCACGGCCGCAGGTGTACGCCCGACGACCTCGGCGACCTCGGGACCGCTCATACCGAACACATCCTGCAGCACGAATGCGGTGCGCTCGGCGGGCGAGAGGGATTCCAGTACGACCAGCAGCGCCGTGGTGACGCGCTCGTCCTGCGTGATCCGGTCGGCCGGATCGTCCCAGGTGGTGACCTCGGGCTCCGGTAACCATTCACCGACATACTGCTCGCGCCGGGCGCGCGCCGAACCGAGCTGATCGAGGGCCAGCCGCCCGGTGACCGTGGAGAGCCAGGCCCGCAGATTCTCGATCTCGCCTGCGGTCCCGGCCTCGTACTGACGCTGCAGCCGCAGCCATGCCTCCTGCACCACATCGTCGGCATCGGTCAGACTGCCGAGCGTGCTGTAGGCGAGCCTGCGCAGATACGGCCGGTGCTCCTCGAAACGCCGAGCCAACTCGGCCTGGTCGATGGGTTCGGAGGAAGGCTGGTCTGCAGTCACTGGTCTCGCCGTTCGGTCGTACGGCCCCGTCAGGGGCGAGTTTATGCGTCGTCATCCTGATGACGACGCAGGGTTAGCGAGTGTGACATTTCGGATTCCTTGGGTGCGCCGGCGGGTTGCTCGGGCAGGGAACGCGCCAGCGTGAGCAGCCGTTAAGGCAACCGGCTACCCTCGCCGGGTGCAAACGGGGACTTCCACGGCGGTCGGGCTGGTGCTCGGGTTCGCGCTCGACCGCGTTTTCGGTGATCCACGGCGGTGGCATCCGGTGGCCGGATTCGGTGCGGCGGCAAGTGCGCTCGAGCGGGTGACCTATGCCGATCGGCGTTCGGCGGGGGCGGTGCACGAACTGGTGTTGGTCGGTGCGACAACGGCGTTCGGGTTCGGGCTGCGGCGGGGTGGGGTAGTCGCGACCGCGCTGGCGACGTGGACGGTGCTCGGCGGGCGCAGTCTGGTGCGCGCCGGACGGGAGATGGCCGACCGGCTCGAGTCCGGTGATGTGGCGGGTGCACGGGCGCTGCTGCCTTCGCTGTGCGGGCGGGATCCGGAGGTGCTCGATGCGGACGGATTGGCTCGTGCCGCATTGGAATCCATTGCCGAGAACACCTCGGACGCGACGGTCGCGCCGCTGCTGTGGGGCGCGGTCGCCGGGACACCCGGATTGCTCGGGTATCGCGCGATCAACACATTGGACGCGATGATCGGCTACCGCAACGAGCGGTACCTCCGCTTCGGCTGGGCCGCGGCTCGCGTCGACGATCTGGCCAATCTGGTACCGGCGCGCATCACCGGCATGCTCACCGCTGCTTTGGCCCCTGCGATAGGCGGTCACCCAGCCGACGCACTGCGCGCCTGGCGTCGAGACGCGGCCGAACATCCCAGCCCGAATGCCGGTGTCGTCGAGGCCACCATGGCCGGCGCGCTCGGCGTCCGCCTCGGCGGCCGGACCCAGTACCGTTACGGCACCGAACTGCGTCCTACCCTGGGGGACGGCCCGGCACCTCAGGTCGCGGATCTCCGTCGCGCCGTACGCATGTCGGAGGCGGTCCAGTTGGGCGCAGTCGTGACCGCCGCGCTCTGGTCTGTCCTGCGCCGCTGACTCCGCTCACGGTTGGGCGTGCACTTCCACAAACATCTGGCACGGATATGAAATTGCATGCTCGGACCCGTTATCGGATGAACAGATTCCAGGCCGATATTCACGCTTCGGTGGGCCCGCGCAGTTCACTCGTCCGGCAGTGTGAGGATCCGCGTGCGTGCGGCAACCTCGTGAGCGCTGGGTGTCAGCGATTTCCGCCGTAGCGGTCGGCAAGGCGCTGCTCGTTGGTGGATACGGGTGCGGGAGTTGGCGTTTCGGCCGGGGTCGGCTGCGGGGTGGCCTTGGCCTTTTCCTTGCGGCGCTCGCGGATCTCGGCGTAGATGAAGTAGCCGAGGCCGAGGGGAGCCATGATGCCGAAGGCCAGCCATTGCAGGCCGTAGGAGAGGTAGGGGCCCGCGTCGAGTTGTGGGAGGGGGGTGGGGGTGAAAGCGCCGGGCTGGTTTTCGCTGAGCTGCAGGTAGCCGCCGCGTTCGCCGGTGGGAATGGCGGTCAGGGGCTCCTGCAGGACGGTCATCTCCTGTGTGGTGTCCACCGAATACACCTGGCGGTAGCCGTCCTGGACCATCGGGTCCTTACCGGGGGTGACGCCCTCGGACATCCGGATTCGCGCCTCGATCTTCTGCGGCCCGGCGGGCGGGTCCGGAATCTGCGGTGGGCGGGAACCGTCTACGGCCGCGACGAGACCGCGATCGATGAGCAGGATGCGGCCGTCGTCGAGTTTGAAGGTGGCCAGCACCGAGTAGCCGGGCGCGCCGTCGAGGTGGCGCAGACGAACCAGCACGGTCGAGTTCGGCATATAACTGCCGGTCGCCGTGACACGTCGCCATTCGGCGTGCGAATCGGTGCTCTGGTTGTCCACGACGGTGGCGATATCGATCGGGGCGGCGTCCACCGAATCGGCGATCAGTTGGTTGCGGTGCGAGGTGGTGGTGTTCTTGCCGAGCTGCCACGGTGCGAGCACGGTGAAGCACAGGTAGGCGAAGGCCGCCACGAGCACAGCCAGGATCAGCCAGCTCGGGCGCAGCAGGAAGGTCAGTCGGCGCATCACAGGCGTCCGTCGGGGACAGGTTCGTAAGAGACTGATTGGTCCGATTTGTGGCCGGGTACTTCGACAGCGAGGGAGTCGTCCGTGGATGCGACGACGTCTCGGGATGCGTCGACTGTCAGGCCGCGGGCGGATGCGTCAGTGTGGGCCGCGCGGCTGGCATCGCCAGGGTCCGCGGCTTGGCCCGTGTCGCCGGTGCGTGTGGCGAGGGTGGCACGAACCCAGTCCAACAGCCCAGGGATGGCGGCCGCGATCTGGTCGTGGACCAGGTCGAAGTCGGCGGTGTCGCCGTAGTACGGGTCGGGGACGTCGATGGCGTCGGCAGCGGGGTCGAAGCTGCGGAGTAGGCGGCGGCGATCGGATGGGATGCCGAGGGTGGCGAGGCGGCGTTCGTGGCCGGAGTCGAGGGCGACCAGCAGGTCGGCATCGCGGTGTTGGCTGCCGAATTTCGCGGCGACGTGGCCGGTCGGATAGCCGTGGCGGCGCAGGGTGGCATTGGTGCGGGCGTCGGCGTCCTGTCCGGCATGCCAGCCGTCGGTGCCCGCGCTGCTGACCCGCACGCGGTCGGCGAGCCCCTCGCGGTACAGGTGTACCGCGAACATCTTCTCCGCCATCGGCGATCGACAAATGTTGCCGGTACAGACGAACGACACGTGCAACTCACCCACGACAGCCATTCTGGCCGGTCGTCCCGATGGACCGCCACGTAGGGTGTTTTCTCGTGTCAGCGGACAGTGTCGATCACGCGAGATTGCGTCATCACGGTGACGTCGATGCGCGTCCCGGCATGCTCGATTTCGCGGTGAATGTGCAGGGCAGTGCGCCGCCGGGCTGGCTGCGAAACCGACTGGCCGCGCGACTCGACGACCTCGGCAGATACCCGAGCGTGGCCGACGAACTCGCCGCACGCGCCGCGGTGGCGGCCCGCCACGGCCGCAGCACCGACGAAGTGTTGCTGCTGACGGGCGCGGCCGAGGGTTTCGCGATGCTGCCCCGACTCGCACCGCGACTGGCCGCGGTGCTGCACCCCTCGTTCACCGAGCCCGAACTGGCGCTGCGCGAGGCCGGTATCCCGGTGACCCGCGTCGTACTCGAGCCGCCGTACACCCTCGATCCGGCGCTCGTCCCCACCGCGGCCGACCTGGTAGTGCTCGGCAACCCGACCAATCCGACCTCGGTCCTGCACCCCGCCGACACCATCCGTGCGCTGCGCCGACCGGGGCGCATCATCGTCGTCGACGAGGCCTTCGCCGATGCGATTCCCGGCGAACCGCAGTCACTGGCCGCTGCGGCCGGACCGGACATCCTCGTCTTGCGCAGCCTCACCAAAACCTGGGCCCTGGCAGGTCTGCGCTGCGGCTACTTCCTCGGCGCACCCCAACTGCTTGGCCGCCTGAATCGCGGCCGCGCACACTGGCCGCTCGGCACGCTGCAACTGGAAGCGATCATCGCGACCGCCGCGCCGGATGCGGTCGCCGCGGCACAACAGCGCGCACACACGATCGCCGCCGAACGCGACTCGATGATCGAACGACTGACCGCTGTCGGCATACACGTCCACACACCGGCCGCCGGGCCATTCCTGCTGCTGCGCGTGCCGGACGGTGAGCTCCTGCGAAAGCACATGGCAGACCAGGGAATTGCGGTCCGCCGCGCAGACACCTTCCCGGGCCTCGGAGCGGATTATCTGCGCGTCGCGGTCCGCGGTCGCGCCGAGGTCGATCGGTTGGTAGCCGGAATCCGTGCGGCAGGGGTTTGATGTCGCCCGGACGGGTTGTCCTTCGGTATGTCCGCCCCGTGCGGGCGCGGTGCGAGCGGACCGGATCGGGTGCTGGTCCCGGGCCGTCAGATATCGGCAGGTGATCTTGGTGCGGGCGGAAATCGGGATATGGAGGTAGGCGGATGGTGACGACGCTGGCGGATCTCATCGGGGTGCTCGACACGGCATATCCGCCGAAGTTGGCGGAGTCGTGGGATTCGGTGGGGTTGGTGTGCGGTGACCCGGGTGATGAGGTGACTCGGGTGCTGTTCGCGGTGGATGCCACTGCCGCCGTGGTGGATGAGGCGATCGATTGGCGGGCGCAGGCTTTGGTGGTGCACCATCCGCTGCTGTTGCGCGGCGTCGACACGATCGCGGCCGATACGCCCAAAGGTGCGCTGCTACATCGGCTCATCCGGTCCGGGTGTGCGTTGTTCGCGGCGCATACAAATGCGGACTCCGCTGATCCGGGAGTTTCCGATGCGCTGGCCGACGCGATCGGACTCACCGTCACCGGACCTTTGGATTCGAAACCGCGAGCCGCCGTGGACAATTGGGTGGTCCAGGTGCCGCGTTCGCATGCCGATGCCGTGCTGGCGGCGCTGTTCGCGGCCGGTGCCGGTGGCAGCGGAGCCTATCGGGACTGCGCTTTGCGGGTGCCGGGAGTCGGGCAGTTTCGTCCGGTGGCAGGGGCGAATCCGGCGATCGGCGCGATCGGGGAGTTGCAGCAGGTCGACGAGGACCGCCTCGAAGTGATCGCACCGCCCGCGGCGCGCACCGCCGTGCTGGCAGCGCTGCGGTCGGCCCATCCGTACGAGGATCCCGCCTATCACGTCACCGAGCGTGCGGCGTTGCCATCCGGGCTCGGCATCGGTCGAGTCGGCACCCTGCTCGAACCGGAGTCCTTGCGCGAGTTCACCTCTCGGGTTGCCGCCGCGTTGCCCGTTACCGCCTGGGGCGTCCGTGCGGCCGGTGACCCGGACCGCATGATCCAGACCGTCGCAGTGTGCGGCGGCGCGGGCGACTCCTATCTGAATACGGTCGCCCGCCTCGGTGTCGACGCCTACGTCACCTCCGACCTGCGCCACCATCCGGTCGACGAACACCTGCGCAGCGGCGGCCCCGCAGTGATCGATGCCGCCCACTGGGCCACCGAATTCCCTTGGTGCGCACAGGCGCAGACAGCAGTTCGAACCGCCCTGCCCGACCTCGAAACCCGCATCTCCACCCTGCGCACCGACCCCTGGACGATCGCCGCCCCGTAATCCGATACCGAACCAGCCAGTGCGACGGCGTGTTCGGGGCGTGTTGCCGGACTTGGTATGTGGTTCAGGTGAGTTGACGTGCCCGCTCGGGGTACAACTACCGCATGAACTACCCGGTGGACTTCGGGATCGTGCAGATCGGTCTGATGCTGATCATCCTGGTCGCGGTCGCGTTGCTGATATCGGCGCTCGTCATGGTGCGCAAGGTCGGATTGCGGGTTTTGCTCGGGCGCGGCGCGGGCGGACTGGCGCTGCTGGTTGTCGCGGTACTGCTGCTGTGGGTGATCACGCTCGTGCAGACATTCCTCGGACTGAGCGGGGAGGTCAAGGCCGCGCACGTGGTGGTAAATCAGGTTGCGGGCCAAGACCACCGGCTCGAGGTCGACCTCACCCTCTACGGCGACGAGCACCATCCCGACAAGCACGAGAAATATCAGGTCGAGGGTGACCTGTGGGTGCTGCAGGCCAATATCGTCGAATTGGAGCCCTGGGTGAATGCCCTCGGCTTCCACTCCGGCTACAAGGTCACCCGCCTGTACGGCCAACGTCTCGACGGCGTCGCCACCACCCAGAACCAGATCTTCGTCAACGGCGACGACCAGGACTTCTTCAACGATATGCGCAACCACAAATGGTGGACCGACCCCTTCGTGCGCTCCGCCTACGGCAACGCCGTGATCGCCACCCCCGGCACCTACGACGTCTTCATCTCCCGCGACGCCATCAAAACCCGCGCCCCCGGCAGCTGATTGTTCGAGCTACCACCGTCGCGATCGGCTGATCGCGTCGATACGAGATTGCAGCCGCCGCCTCCGCCGGTAGGGCCATTCTTCGATGCCGGGGACGGCGGGCTCGTCCTTGAAGACCGGGTTGACGGCTCCGGCAGGATCGTGGTGCGCTGGTCGACCGCGGTCACACCCGGCTGGTAGATCTCGGTCATCAGGTTCCGAGCGTGCGCGGCGGCCCGTTGGCGCGGTGTTTGCCGAGCTTCAGCACACTGTTGCCGGGGATGTGGCCGTCGACGGTCGATAGGACAGGGTGGCCGCCATCGCGGAATTGGCGGCCCTGCCCGTCCAGTACTGGTCGATGTCGTCGGTGACGCCCGAACCGAGCCAGGCCTCGAACATGCCCTGCTCAGCGAGCACGCTCGCACAGTTCTCGGCGTATGGGCGTTCGGCGAATAGGCGTCGGAATCCTCCCCGCCGCTACTGTATGACGCTCCGATCCCCGCCTCGGTTCTACGCACTTCCCAGCTATCAGCCGTGGCCCGGACCGGATCACCAACCATCCGGGGTACGGTTGAAGACTGGCATCGCCACCTCGCGTGCCCCCATCCGTCCACAGCGTCCAGGAGTTTGTCCGCGTTGAATGTCGAACCACCTGTCCAGGCCAAGCTGCTCCAGCTCGCCGCCGTCGACGCCGAACTGACGCGGATCGCGCATCGGCGCACCGTGCTGCCCGAGCAGCAGGAGGTCGCGCGGCTCGAGGGCGAGCGGAATGCGCACAAGGATGCGGCGGTGGCGGTCGAGATCATGCTCGACGATCTCGACCGCGATATCCGCAAGCTGGAGGGCGAGGTCGACGCGGTGCGCAAACGCGAGGAGCGCGACCGCGGCATGTTGACCGCCGGTTCGGTGGGCGCCAAACAGCTTTCGGAAATCCAGCACGAGCTGGGCAGCCTGGAGCGCCGCCGTTCGGTGCTGGAGGACGAGCTGCTCGAGGTGATGGAGCGTCGCGAGGCGTCGGCATCCGATCATGATCACGCGGGTGCCCGGCTCAGCAAGACCGAGCAGGAACTGGCCGATGCGCAGCGCCTGCGCGATGAGGCGCTGGCGGATCTCGATGTGGCACAGGGCCGTTGCGATTCCGATCGCAAGGATCTGCTCGCGCTGTTCCCGGATGATCTGCTGAGCATCTATGACCGGCAGCGCACCCAGCACGGGGTCGGTGCCGCGCTGCTGCAGGCCCGCCGGTGCGGCGCCTGCCGGATCGAACTGGACCGCGGTGAGATCGCGCGGATCGCCAAGAGCGCGCCGGATGTGATCATGCGGTGTCCGGAATGCGGTGCGATCCTGGTGCGCACCAAAGAGTCGGGTTTGTGAGGTTTCCGGTGCGGGTATCAGTACTCGCGTCGGTCCGCTCCCAGCGACGGATGGTCGGCTGTCGAAGAGGACGAGGGGAACAATGACCGAGCGCGAGGTGATCGTCGAAGCCGATGGCGGTTCCCGGGGCAATCCGGGCCCGGCCGGTTACGGCGCGGTCGTCTTCGATGCCGATCACATCCGAATTCTCGCCGAGCGCAGGGAATACGTCGGTATCACCACCAATAATGTCGCTGAATACCGCGGGCTCATCGCGGGTTTGGAGGCAGCGGCGGAGTTGGGCGCGCGCGTGGTGTCGGTGCGCATGGATTCCAAGCTCGTGGTCGAGCAGATGTCCGGACGCTGGAAGGTCAAGCACGCGTCCATGATTCCGCTGGCCGACCGGGCACGCAGGCTCGTCGCCGGATTCGACAGCGTGACGTTCACCTGGATTCCGCGCGCCGAGAACTCACATGCCGACCGGCTGGCGAACGAGGCGATGGATGACGCCACGCTGATCGGCGAGGTGCACGCCGCCGAGCGGCAGTTACTCGATGCGGGCGCGGCCGCGGCCACCTTGGCGGAAGAGGCGCGTGAGGCCGAAGAACAGTTGCTCGGCTGGACCGACGAACCGCAGACCTCAGCGCGCGGCGTCGAAGAGCACCTGCCGAGTTGGATCGACGAGGTCCGGGATACGCAGTCGACCGCATCGAATACCGAAGCCGCCGAACGCAAGCCGCCGACCGCCGCCGAAAATGCACCCGCCTGGACCGGTGCGACCGGCCGTCCGACTCGCTTGCTTCTGCTGCGCCACGGCCAAACCGCCCTCTCGATAGAGCGCCGCTATTCCGGCCGCGGCAACCCACCCCTGACCGACCTCGGCCGTGAACAGGCCGCCCGCGCCGCGAAAATGCTCGCCGCGAAGGGGGGCATCGCCGCGGTTATCACCTCCCCGCTCGGCCGCGCCCGGGAGACCGCCGAAGCCGCCGCGACCGCACTCGATATTCCGGTGCGCGTGCTCGACGGCCTCACCGAAACCGACTTCGGCGAATGGGAGGGTCTCACCTTCCAGGAAGCAGCACAACGAGATCCGCAACTGCACGCCCGCTGGCTCGGTGATCCCTCGACTCCCGCGCCGAACGGCGAGAGTTTCGATCAGGTGCGCGAACGAGTCGAGGCGGCACGGCGCGATCTGCTCGCCCGGTATCCCGGCCAGAACATCGTGGTGGTCAGCCATGTGACCCCCATCAAGACCTTGCTGCAGTTGGCGCTCGGCGTCGGTCCGTCGCTGCTGTATCGCCTGCATTTGGATCTGGCGTCGCTCTCGATCGCGGAGTTCTATCCGGACGGTGGCTCGTCGGTTCGGTTGGTCAACGACACGTCCTACCTCTGAGGAATTGGGCATCGGACCAACCCGTAGATTTTCCGCGAACCGCGAATTATGGCGCATCGCAATGGATTCGGCCTGTCGAAACGACCCCTTTGGGTTGAATCTCACACGGTAACGTTTCAGACACGGTTATAGCGGTAGGCTTCGGGTCGGTCAGGCACAGGCATCCCGCCCCGCCTGTCTGGTCGGGGATAACGAAGGTCTTCGAACAGTGCTGCTCGGGGGGATGAGAGCTGACGAGCAGCGTTGCTCGGTGGTCGCTTCGAACGATGAAGTAGTCCTGTGCGGTCGAGTGATTCGATGGAAGCGCAGGTTCGAATGAGTAGTCCGATCAAGGTTATCGTGCTCGGTGCGGGGATCGGAGGGCTCACCACCGCCGCCGCATTGCGACAGGCGGGCTTCGCGGTCGAACTCTATGAGGCCGCTCCCGAGCTGCGTGGCCAGGGATTCGGACTTTCGGTGCAGGCCAATGGGATCAAGGCGCTGCGTGCAATCGGCCTCGGCATCGAGGAGGAACTGTTCGAGCGCGGCGGCAAGGTCGAGACCTTCCGCTTCAACAATCCGGACGGCACGCCCATCCGAGTGCTTCCGGTACACCGCCAAGACGACCGGCTCGGCGCATCGAGCGTTGCCCTGCACCGCAGGGATCTGCACGCGATCTTGCTGCGCGCGATCGGCGACACCCCGACTCATGTTGGCGCACAAGCGACTCGGTTCGTAGACGACGGTGAGCACGTGCGCGTCGAATTCGCCGACGGCCGCATCGCCGAGGGCGATCTGCTGATCGGCGCCGACGGCATCCACTCCGTGGTGCGCGCCCAATTGCACGGCCGCGCCGAACCGCGCCCCGGCAATTTTGTCGCCTGGTTGGCTTGTATCCCGTTCGAACATCCCGCCGTGCCGCGCGGCTACTCGGCCCACTATTGGGGCACCGGAATGCGTTTCGGCATCCACGACATCGGCCACGGCCGGGTGTACTGGTGGGGGACGATGACCATGCCGGGCGACGAGGCCGCCGATTGGCAGGGCACCAAGGAAGATCTGCGGCGGCTCTATGCCGACTGGGCGCCGGAGGTGCGCGCCTGCATCGATCAGACCGAATGGGCCGATGTGCTCGCCGTGCCCTGCCAGGACCGTCCGCCGCTGGACGGCTGGGGCCGCGGCCGGGTCACCCTGCTCGGTGATGCCGCACATCCCATGCTGCCCAGCCTGGGCCAGGGCGCCAACTCTGCCATCGAGGACGCGGTCGTACTCGCCCACACGCTGAAGACTTCGCTGGATCCTGTTGCGGGCCTGCGGCGTTACGAGCAGGTGCGCGCCGAGCGCACCGCCATGTTCGTGAACGGCTCGTGGTCGCTCGGCAAGATCGAGCAGACGACCGATCCCAAGCTGGTGAAGGTGCGTGACACCTACTTCCGGCACGCACCCACTGAATTCTTCCTGCGCGAGTTGGGCAAGCCGATGTCGTTCCCACCGCTGGAGGGGCCGACCGCGCGGCTGCCGCGCCAGCTGTCTCCGGTGGAGCGCTGGCATTGGATCGCGGATCAGCTTGCGCCGCTGCATATTCTGGCCCGGGTGCGGGTGCACGGCTCGATTACCGCGGAGCAGGTGCGTACCGGCTTGGACGAAGTGCAGCACCGACATCCGCTGCTCGGTGTCGCGGTGGCAGCCGAACCCGACGGCATCGCACCGCGTTTCGTGCCGGTGCCAACGCCGATTCCGCTGCGTGTGGTCGAATCCGCCGATCCGGATGCCTGGTTGACCGAGGTCGACGAGGTCGAATTGCGCGAACCATTCGACTGGCACTCCGGTCCGCTCGCGCGCGCCGTGCTCATCACGGATGCGACCGGTGAGAGCAGCGATCTGATCGTCACCCTGCACTATGCGATCGCCGACGGCGAGAGCGCGATGTCGGTGGCCAAGCAGGTGCTGCAGGTCGCCGCGGGCGAGGGCAGTGATCTCGAGCCCGCACCGGTCCGGCCGGGTCCAGAGGAACTGTTCCCGGCGAAGTTCCAGGGCGCCAAGGGCTTCGGCCGCACCGTGGGATCGCTGCTGCGCGACCAGAAGTCGCAGCTGAAGCGGCCGCGCCGACTCGAACCGACCGAACTCGCAGCGCCGTCACGGCGACGCAGCCGGGTCGTGCACCGCAGCCTGGATGCCGATCAACTCGACGCATTGACCGCAGGCTGTGCGCGCAGAGGCGTCGGCCTGCAGGCCGCGCTCTCGGCGGCGCTGCTCATCGCGGCGGCCCGCGAGTCGGACACCTACACCGAATCCTGGTACACCGTCGGCAGTTCGGTGAACTTCCGCGGCCACCTCGACGGCGCGGTCGGTGATACCGAGGTCGGGACCTACCAGGGCATGATCGCGACCCCGGCGAAGTACGCACCGTGGTCCTCGCTGTGGCAGATCGCCGGCGAAATCGAGCGCGAGTACGGCGCAAGAATGGACCGCCGCGACCATCTCGCGGCCATGAGCCTGCTGAAGGTGGCCGCACCGAAATCGGTGGCCGCCAGTGCATCCACGGTCAAGCTGATGGACACCCGCGGTCCAGGTCACCTGTGTATGACATATCTGGGGCGCTATGCGTTCCCGGACAAGATCGGCGCGTGGCAGCTCGCGGGCGCGCAATTCGTCTCGGGCATGTCGGTGAGCGGCTTCATCATGGCCACCGCCAATGCCACGCATGGCGAATTGTCGTTCAACATCGGCTATGTCGAGCCCGCGGTGTCGCGTGCGCGTGCCCAACGTCTTGCCGACGAGAGTGTGCGCGCACTGCTGTCGGTGATCTGACAGCGGCTGGCCGTAGCGACTGCGTGCAGGTCGCTCGAAATGGTCAGCACCCATAAACGAGGGCGAATCCCGGCATCGAGGTCGATGCCGGTAATTCGCGCTATCCGAAAACTGGATACAAGTGGTAACAGCTATGCGTTTCGGCGTCGTCAGGGGTGGGTCCTGGACAGTTCGCGCACGGTCTGTGCCGCGACTGTCGCGATAGGAGTGACTGTGACGTCGGAAACCAGCGCAAATCCCGCAAGACCAATCGAAGCGTGGCCGGTCAGCGCATATCAGCGCGACGTACTCGGCCTGGCATTCCGGCTGGCGCCGGAACCCGTTGCGCAGCAGACCTATAGCCTGCGCATGGATGAGCCGCTGGACATCGAGCGGCTGCAGGCCTGCTGGCAGCGCGCGCTGATGAGCGATGAGGCATTGCGATTGCGCTTCGCCTTCGAGAACGGCGAATTCCGCCAATGGATTTCGAATGAGATTCCGCCGGTCGAGGTCGTCGACCTGACCGGAGTACCGGACCCCGAGGTCGCGACCCAGGAGTGGCTGTGGCGCGAGGTCGGCGCGCCGGAGCGGCCGGATCGGCCCGCGCGGCTGGCCGCGGTGGTGGACCGGCCGGACCGGTTCTTCCTGTTCATATCGTTCCATCACGCGCTGGCCGACGGCTACGGCATGAATCCGGTCATCGCCACGCTCGATACCAGCTACAAGATGAAAGACGTTCCGCTCGAACAGCTTGCGGTGCCCGAGCCCGCCAACGAGCACACCGACCGTTCCGTGGCCACCTATCGGCGGATCATCGAGGACGACGAGGCATACCGGACCTCCGAGCAGTACACGGCGGACCGCGACGGTCTGCTCGCCGCGCTCGACGGCGTCGAACCCGCCTTGTTCCCCAACCGGACCAGCTCGCCGAGAATCGCCCGCGGACACTACAACACGATGATCTCGGGGAAGTACCTCGACCGCGTCCGCGCCACAGGTGTCACCGTCTTCGCGTATCTGACCGCTGCGGTGGCTTCGTATCTCACGTCGATCCACCGCACCGATCAGGTGGTGATCGGCGTACCGATGCTGAACCGGCACTCGGCGGAGACCTATCGCACGCAGGGCCACCGCGCCAATGTCGTTCCGCTGCCGGTGCGCGTCGATCGCGACGTGCCGCTCGCGCGTATCGCGGAGCAGGTGACCCAGCAGATTCGAAAGCTCAAGAAGCATCAGCGCTTCCCGTACGGCGAACTGACCCGCGCGCTGAATCCGGATCCGGCCGCGCCGCCGCTGTACGACGTCGCCTTCTCCCACACGAAGCTGCCGGATGCCGATTACGTTCACGAGCTGATCTCGAAATGGACGGTGCACAATCCGGGTTCGGTGACCAACGCGCTCACTATCGTCACTGCCGAAAATGGCCGGGACGGCTCGTTCAGCCTCCAGTTGTTCTACGACACAGACATTTTCGACGCGAGCTTCCCGATCGGATCGGCGCTGCGCAGCGTCGGCGAGATGGTCACCGCGTCGCTGGACAATCCGGAGACCCCGGTGGGTGCGCTGCCGCTGCTTTCGGCGCAGGCGCGTGCCGAAGTCGCGGCGTTCGAGGCTGGTCCGCGTATCGAATTCCCCTACACCACCATTGATCGGCTCTTCACCGAAAAGGCCGCCGCCCATCCGGACCGGGTGGCGGTCGTACCCGCCGACTCCAATGAACTGACCTACGCCCGATTGGCCGGTCTGGTCGACGGCTTCGCAGCCCGGCTGCATGAGCTCGGTGCCACCTGCAACGAGTGCATTCCGGTGATTCTGCCCCGTTCGACCGACATGCTCATCGCGGTGCTCGGCATCCTGCGCGCCGGATGCGCTTACGTGCCGCTCGATCCGGATTACCCGGCGGCGCGTATCGAAACGGTTCTCGCGGACTGCGACGCGCGGTTCGTGGTCGCTGGAAGTGAGCATGCGCGGGTCTACCAAGCCCTCGGCATCACCCGTATCACGGCGGCCGACACTGTGCCGGGCAGCGTCGAAAACGTCTCGCACCCACACGATTTGAGCTATCTCATCTACACCTCGGGTTCCACCGGTGTGCCCAAGGGTGTGATGGTCGAGCACCGCTCGGTGGTCAACCGGCTGACCTGGATGCAGCGCCGCTACCCGCTGTTCGCCGATGACGTGATCCTGCAGAAGACGCCCGTCACCTTCGACGTTTCGGTGTGGGAGTTGTTCTGGTGGGCCATCACCGGCGCCAAGGTCGCGCTGCTCGAGGTCGGCGGTGAGCGCGATCCACGCCGCATCGCCGAGGCCATCGAGACGAATGCGGTGACCGTCGTGCACTTCGTGCCGTCCATGCTGGCGGCCTTCGTCGACGAACTGGAGGCCGATCGTACGATCGTGCCGCGCATCGCGGGCCTGCGCCGGGTGTTCTGCAGTGGTGAGGCACTGCCGCCCGCGCTGGTCCGCCGCTTCCATGCCGCGTTCGCCACGGTCGCTCAGCGGCCGCCCCAATTGGTGAATCTCTACGGTCCCACCGAGGCCACCGTGGACGTCTCGTATTTCGAGTGCCCGCAAAGGGATTCGCTGGATCTGGTGCCCATCGGCCGTCCGATCGACAATATCGACTTGCTGGTGCTCGACGAATCCGGTCGCCGCATGCCCATCGGCGTTCCCGGCGAGCTCAATATCGCCGGAGTCGGCCTCGCGCGCGGCTACCGCGGCCGCCCCGACCTGACCGCGGCCGCATTCGTCGACGATCTGACCGTGCCCGGCCGTCGCCGCTACCGCACCGGTGACCTGGCGCGTTGGCTGGCCGATGGCACCCTGGAGTATCTGGGCCGTTTCGATGATC
>NZ_BAGN01000078.1 GCF_000308835.1 Nocardia vinacea NBRC 16497
TTGATGATGGCGTTGGCCGGATTCATCGGGTTCGAGGCGACCGCCATCTTCCGAGACGAGGCGCGCGATCCGCACCGGACGATTCCGCGGGCCACCTATGCGGCGGTGATCGCGATCGGGGTGTTTTACACCTTCGGGACCTGGGCGCTGGTCATGGCGTGGGGGCCGGCACAGGTGGTCGCGGTCGCTGCCGAGGATCCGGCGGGCATGATCGTGCGGACCGCATCGGACTATCTCGGCTCGGTGGGCGCCGTCGCGATCAATGTGCTGTTGCTGACGAGCCTGTTCGCGTGTGTTCTTTCGTTCCACAATGTCGTTGCGCGGTACCAGCATTCGATGGCGTCGACGGGTGTGCTGCCGGGTTCGCTGGCGGGCGTGCACAGCAAGCATCTGTCGCCGCACAACTCGTCGCTGGTGCAGACTGTCACCGCGACAACGCTGGTGGCCGTGTTCGCACTGTGCCGGCTGGATCCCGAACTCGAGGTCTTCACCTGGTTCTCGGGAGTCGCGACGCTGGGCGTCGCGGTGCTCATGGCGACGACCTGCCTCGCCGTCATCATCTACTTCGCGCGCACCCGCGCGGATACCCGGGTGTGGCAGACACGTATCGCCCCGACGCTCGGCCTGATCGGGCTGCTGGTGGCCGCGGGCATCATCATCGCGAACTTTCCGACCTTGATCGGTGGTTCGACCACGCTCGCCGTGATCCTGCTGCTCGTCACGGCGGTGTTTCCGCTGGCCGGGATCGCGCAAGCGTATGCCATGCGCCGTACGAACCGCACTGCCTACGACGGCATCGCAGACGCGATCGCCGCCTGACCCTCGGAGGAGACCTGCCCATGTCCATCATCGAATTCGATACGCGCGCAACCGATGTGCGAGTGCTCGAAAGCCTCTCCGCCGACGAGATCACCATGGTGCGTGACATCGTCGCCGATACGGGGTCGCTCACGGCGACCGGCCGATTCGTCTACGTCGGACTGGACGAACCAGATAAGGCGCAGGTGCTGGCCTACCAGGCCGGAACCGGGCCCGCGCCGGAACGGTTGGTGCGAGTGCTGCTGTTGGACCTCGCATCCGGCGCGGCTCGCGATGTCTCGGTGTCGTTGACCGCGGGCGTGATCCGCTCGGATAGGCCGATCGACGGTACGCGGGGCCAAGTACCGATCCTCGAGGAGGAGTTCGCGGCGGTCGGGACGGTGCTCGCCGATAACGAGCGCTGGTGCGCCGCTTTGCGGCAGCGGGGCGTCGATCCGGAGTCCGTCGTCTGTGTGCCGCTGTCCGCCGGACACTACGATATTCCGAATGAGCAGGGGCGGCGCATAATTCGCGTATTCGCCTTCCGGCAGGATCATCCGCAGGATCACCCGTGGGCGCATCCGGTCGACGGCCTGTGCGCCTATGTCGACATCATCGCGCGCGAGTTGGTCGATCTGATCGATTTCCGGACCTTCGATGTGCCCGCGGAACCGGGCAACTTCCAGGACCCGGCGCAAGCCGGTCCGCCGCTGGAAGGGTTGCGTCCCATCGAAATCAGCCAGCCGCAGGGACCCAGCTTCACTGTCGATGGTGATCGGATCGAATGGGCCAACTGGCGACTGAGTATCGGATTCGATGCGCGCGAGGGATTGATCCTGCGGCAGTTGGCATTCCGGGATGCCGAGCAATATCGGCCCGTGCTCTACCGGGCTTCCATCGCGGAAATGGTGGTGCCCTATGCCGATCCGTCCCCGAATCGCTACTGGCAGAACTACTTCGACACCGGTGAATATCTATTCGGCCGATTCGCCAACTCGTTGCGCCTCGGCTGCGACTGTCTCGGCGAAATCCATTACTTCGACGCCACTCTCAGCGACGAGCTCGGCATGCCACGCACCATCGAGAACGCAATATGCATGCACGAGGAGGATTATGGCACGCTCTGGAAGCACACCGATCTGTTCACCGGAGTCAGTGAGGTTCGGCGGCAGCGTCGCCTGGTCATCAGCTTCTTCACCACGGTCGGAAACTACGACTACGGGTTCTACTGGTACCTCTACCTGGACGGCACCATCGAATGCGAGGCCAAGCTGACCGGCGTCGCGTTCACTGCGGCCTACCCGCCCGAAGGTTCGCCCTACCAAAGCGAAGTCGCGCCCGGTCTCGGGCTGCCGTATCACCAGCACCTGTTCAGCGCGCGTTTGGACATGATGGTCGATGGTCTGGCCAATGCGGTGGACGAGGTGCAGGTGCAACGGGTGCCGGTCGGCGAGACGAACCCGTTCGGCAATGCGTTCACCGCGAAATCCACCCGTATCACCAGCGAATCCGAGGGGGCGCGCGACGCCGATGCCTCCGTCGGTCGGGTATGGCACATCGTCAATACCGAAAAGACCAACCGCATGGGTGCACCGACCGCCTACGTCCTGTACCCGGAGCAAACACCCACGCTGCTCGCCGACGCGTCCTCCTCGATCGCGGCCCGCGCGGCCTATACAACCAAACAGCTCTGGGTGACCCGCTACGCCCCCGAGGAGCGTTACCCCGCTGGTGATCTCGTCAATCAGAATCCGGGCGGTGACGGCTTACCCGCTTACATGGCCGCGAACCGATCCCTCGACGGCACCGACATCGTGGTCTGGCACACCTTCGGACTCACGCACTTTCCCCGCACCGAGGATTGGCCTGTCATGCCCACCGACTATTGTGGATTCACCCTGAAGCCCTACGGGTTCTTCGCCGCCAACCCGGTCATGAATGTCCCGGCGACAACCAGTGACCACTGTGGTCCCGCGCACGAATCCCATTGCCATGGCGACTGATTCACCCCGCAGGTGGTCCGGGACCAGCATCCTGGGCCGCCTGCTGGCCGTCTGCGGCATCGCCACCTCGGGTTTGCACGTCGCCGGTGTCGCCGGGAACGGGTTGCTGCACGGCATGGTCGCGCTCATCATGGCGCTGGCCTGTCTGCGCTGTGTTCCGGCCCTCTGGATTCGCCCGTGCACCAAGGTTTTCGGTCTGACGGCACTGCTGAACCTGGTGCTGGTCGCGGTGCATTTCTCCATGTCGACGTCGGTCGGGCACAGACATCACGGCGGTATCGCACCCTCGAACGGCCCACTCGACCCGTTGCAAGCCGTTACGCTCGGCGCTGCCGTATTCGAAGCCCTCCTCGCCACCTCCATCGTCTTCGCCATGACGCATGGGTCGGTCATTCGCGAGGGTCACCGAATCGGAGCCACCGACTAATCATCGCCGAGGCCGTGTATCGAATCGAGTGACATCGCCGACCACATTCGGATATTCGAGGTCCTTCAGCCGCGCCGGATCGCGATCGATGACGACGATCTGCTTGCCGAGTCCGACCAGGTACTGCACGCACGAGCGGCCGACGCGGCCCCAGCCACACACAATGACATGACCGGACATCCGATCGATCCGGCGGTCCATCCGTCGCCTTGACCCGCACCGGTGAGCGAGTGGACCTCGCGAAAGCCGACGGTGGATATGGTCGTCACCGTCTGGTAGAGCACATCGAGCAACCCGAATCCGAGAATCAGGTAGCCGACGGTGCCGGCCAGCACTACCAGTAGGAATGCCAGCATCGCTCCGCTGATATGGCGAAACGGGCTCACGCGAGGATTGTCCACCCGCGGCACCGGTCACATCCGGCAATTGCCGCGCAACGTGCGTTATGCGGTTGCCAGTTGCTCCTGGGGCGGTATCGGGGACACGGCACCGTCGATCGCGCCGACCGCCGCGCCGACGGCCGCGCCGGCTGCCGCGGCTGGTGCGGCGATCACCCCGTAGCCGATGGCCGCGCCGATGATGGGGACGACAATCAGTCCTGCGGGGAGGAAGGGGATTCCGGCGATCAGACCCGCTCCCGCGCCGACGATCGCACTGGTGGCGGCGAGTGGGGACGCTACAGTGCTGCCCACGCTCGCACCGATGATCGCGTCACCGATTATCACATCGGCCATGTGGTCGGAGCGAGCGCGGTCGACGCCCATCGACTGAATGCCTTGGGACAGTGCGGCTCCGGTCCCCGCAGACGCGTCATTGATCTGGGCGGCCTGTTCGGGCGCCAGCCAGTCCGGGCGATCGACCTGGAGATTGCCGATGCGAATGCGATTGACCGGGGCGACGGACGGCTGTGCGCTCTGGTCGGGTTGTGGCGCGTCCACACTGTCGGTGGGGGCGGGCGCGGCGGAGTCGGGATCGGCCACCAGTGCGGCGGCGCTCCGCAGCGCCAAGGGGGCGAATGCGATGTTGCCGTCGACCGGAGCCGATGGCTCGACGACGAATCCATAGGGAGTGGGATTGCCCAATGGTTGCGATTCAGCGGTCGCGGGTGCGGCGCTGATCAGGATGACCGACAGCGGAACCGCACTGGCCAAGGCGAGTGCGGCGGTTCGCCGACAAATCGGGCGAGTCCGCGGTGTCGATTGATGTATGCCCATAAGTCTCCTCATTCCGAATATCGATGCTTACTTACCTACATTCGGAACAGCGGATCTTTCGGATGAATACGCGTTAGGGAAATTCGGAGTCCGCTGCTAGTGCGCCGCATCCGAACCCGCCGCTCCCAACACCACCGCCACACCTTCGGGCACATCACGCGCTCACAGGTCGACCGGCTCGCCGCTGTCGACCCGCCAGGCACCGATCCCGATCGGCCGTTGCATCCCAGGCCAACCGCACTGCCATCCCGCGCCGGGGACTCAGGCGACGGCGACCAACCGCGCGGCGTTGGCCGATTCGTCGTCGGAGGCCTGGTTCGCGGCCAACTCCGCCTCCACCCGCTCGCGGTATCGGGTGATCTCACGATCCGTGGTGGCGGCATCCCAGCCGAGTCGCGTGCCCATGAGGAAGGCGATCGCGGGTGCGGCGGTCAGGCCGCGGTCTGCGGTCTCGATCGAGATGCGGGTGCGGCGGGTGAGGACATCGTCGAGATGCAGTGCGCCCTCATGGGTCACCGCGTAGACGACCTCGGCACCGATGTACTCACCGGCACCGGGCAGCGGCTCGGCCAACTCCGGTTCGGCCGCGATCAGATCGAACAGCTCGGATACGCCCGAACCATAGCGGCCGAGCAGGTGCTCGACAGTCGCGACGGGCAGACCGGCCCGCTGCGCGACGCTGTTCACATCGGCCGCCAACTCCTGGTAGCCGACGGCACCGAGCAGCGGCAGGTGTTCGGTCACCGAGGGTGCGACCGCGCGACCGAGCCCCTCGACGGCCGCGTCCACCACATCGGCCGCCATCACGCGGTAGGTGGTGTACTTACCGCCCGCGATCACGAACAGACCCGGAACCGGTTCCGCGACAGCGTGTTCCCGCGAGAGCGTCGCGGTATCGGCGGACGCGCCGGACAGCAGCGGGCGCAGACCCGCATAGGTGCCGACAATATCGTTGCGGGTCAGCGGCTCTCGCAGCACCGCGTTCATATGATCGAGGATGTACTGCACATCGGCATCGCTGGCCACCGGATGGTTCTTGTCCAGCGCCCAATCGGTATCGGTGGTGCCGATGATCCAGTGCCGGGCCCACGGGATCACGAACAGCACACTCTTCTCGGTCCGCATGATCAGACCGGTATCCAGGTCGAGCCGCTCGCGCGGAACCAGGATGTGCACGCCCTTCGACATGCGCACGTGGAACGGGAATTCCACGCCGGTCATCTTGTTCATCTCGTCGGTCCAGACGCCGGTCGCGCTGATCACCCGGCGGGCGCGCACGGTGTATTCGCGACCGGTCTCCACATCGGTGACATGCGCGCCGATCACCCGCTCGCCGTCGCGCAACAGTCCGGTAACCTTGGTACGGGTAAGTACCGTCGCGCCGTGTTGGGCGGCGGTGCGGGCGATGGTCATGGTGTGGCGCGCGTCGTCGACCTGTGCGTCGAAGTAGCGGATCGCGCCGATCATCGCGTCATCGCGCAGTGCGGGCGCCAATTCCATTGCGCGCGTGTGCGACAGGTGCCGGTGCATGGGCAGCGCCCTGGCTCCGCCGATGGTGTCGTACAGCGCGACGCCCGCGCCGATGTAGGCGCGCTCCCAGACCCGGTGCTGCAGCGGCAGCAGGAACGACACCGGCCGAACCAGATGCGGGGCGAGCCGGTGCAGCAGCAGGCCGCGCTCCTTCAAAGCCTCACGCACCAGCCAGAAGTCGAGCTGCTCCAGATAGCGCAGGCCGCCGTGGATGAGCTTGCTGGAACGGCTCGAGGTGCCGGCCGCGAAATCCCTCGCCTCGACCAGGGTTACGGTCAGGCCGCGGGCGGCGGCATCGAGGGCGGCGCCGGCGCCGACCACGCCGCCGCCGATAACCAGTACGTCGATTTCATTGTCGCCCAGTGTGTTCAATGCATGGGCGCGGTAGTTCGAGTCCAAACGTGCGGACACGGTACGTCTCCTTGTTTCGGTGCTGCTGCGTCTTCGAGATGGGTTGGTCAGTCGTCGACGTCGATCCAGTCGAGCGTGTGCGAGACCGCCTTTTTCCAACGGGCGTAACCGCGTTCGCGCTGCTCCGCGGTCCAGGTGGGTGTCCAGCGCTTGTCCTCGTGCCAGTTCTCCACGAGTTCGTCGGTGTCGCTCCAGAATCCGACTGCCAGCCCGGCCGCATAGGCCGCGCCGAGTGCGGTGGTCTCCGCGACCACCGGCCGCGAGACCGGCACATCGAGGAAGTCGGCCTGCAACTGCATGCACAGTTCGTTGGCCGTGACGCCACCGTCCACGCGCAAGGTGTCCAGGCGCACACCGGAATCGGCCTCCATGGCCTCGACGACATCACGGGTCTGATAGCAGATCGACTCCAGCGTGGCCCGTGCGAGATGGGCATTGGTGCTGTAGCGCGACAGCCCGACGATCACCCCGCGCGCGTCCGATCGCCAATACGGTGCGAACAGGCCGGAGAATGCGGGCACGAAGTACACCCCGCCGTTGTCCTCGGCCTGCCTGGCCAGCGATTCGCTTTGTGCCGCACCGGAAATGATGCCGAGCTGATCGCGCAACCACTGTACGGCCGAGCCGGTGACCGCGATCGAACCCTCCAGTGCGTACACCGGCTTCTCGTCGCCGAACTGGTAGGCGACGGTGGTGAGCAGTCCGTGCTGGGATCGCACGAGTTCGGTTCCGGTATTGAGCAGCAGGAAGTTTCCGGTGCCGTAGGTGTTCTTGGCCTCGCCGGGGCGGAAGCACACCTGACCGACGGTGGCCGCCTGCTGATCGCCGAGCACACCGGCCAGCGGCACCTCGCCGCCGAACGGTCCGTCGCGGCGGGTCCTGCCGAACAGTTCCGGATTCGACGAGGGCGCGATGGTGGGCAGCATGGCGCGCGGAATTCCGAAGAGGGACAACAATTCGTCGTCCCAGTCGCAGGTCTCCAGGTTCATCAGCATGGTGCGACTGGCATTGGTCGGATCGGTGACGTGCACGCCGCCGTCGACGCCGCCGGTGAGATTCCACAGCAGCCAGGTGTCGGTGGTGCCGAAGACGGCCTCGCCCCTGTCCGCATCGGCGGCGATGCCGGGCACATTGTCCAGGATCCAGCGCAGCTTGCCGCCGGAGAAGTAGGTGGCGGGCGGCAAACCCGCTTTGCGGCGGATGATTTCGCCGTGGCCGGCGCGCTCCAACTCGGCCGCGATCTTGTCGGTGCGGGTGTCCTGCCAGACGATGGCATTGCAATACGGCCGCCCGGTCCGGCGATTCCACACCACGGTGGTTTCGCGCTGATTGGTCACACCGACCGCGGCCAGATCGGTCGCGACGAGATTCGCCTTGTTCAGGGTGGACACGATGACCGAACGGGTGCGCTCCCAGATCTCGGTCGGGTTGTGCTCCACCCACCCCGCGCGCGGCAGGATCTGCTCGTGCTCGAGCTGGTGCCGGGCGATCTCGTTGCCGCCGTGGTCGAACACCATGAAGCGGGTGCTCGTGGTGCCCTGATCGATGGCACCGACGTACGAGCCGAAGTTCATCGTTGAGCCTCCGTCTGCCAAGACTGCCGCGGTTGCGGCCGTTGGGGCCGACGTTACGACCGGATTGCCGAAACGGACATAGCGTGCGTTCGACAATGCCGAACGGTTGTGATGGCGTGTTCGACATTGTCGAATCGCCGGGATAGGTTTCGGCGTATGCCCGGTCCGATCCAATCGATCGAACGAGCGGCCGCCGTCCTGCAGCTGCTCGCTCGGGGTTCCGGCCGCCTCGGGGTCGGCGAAATCGCGGGTGCGCTCGGGTTGGCCAAGCCGACCGCGCACGGCATCCTGCGCACATTGCAGGGCGTGGGATTCGTCGAACAGGATCAGGCGAGTGGCAAGTACCAGCTCGGCGCGGCGGTACTGCATCTCGGCACAAGTTATCTCGACAACAACGAACTGCGCTCGCGGGCGATCAACTGGGCCGATGCCCTGGCCGCGCGGACAGGGGAGTCGGTGCGAATCGGTGCCGCGGCGGACGAATGCGTGGTGGTCGTGCACCACGTCTTCCGGCCGGACAACACCGAACAGGCGCTCGAAGTCGGCGAACTGCTACCGGCGCACGCGACCGCGCTCGGCAAGGTGCTGCTCGCCTATGACGCCGAGCTGGCCGTCGCTGTTCGCGGTAGTGAATTGGCGCCGCTCACCCGGCGCACCATTGCCGATCGGGCGGCGCTCACCCGGGCGCTTACCGCGGTCCGACAGGCCGGATGGGCCGGGGAGACCGAGGAGTTCCGGTCCGGGGTGGCCGGTATAGCGGCGCCGATCCGGACACACGGTGGACTCGTGGTCGGTGCGATCGGGATCAGCGGTCCGGTCGACCGGCTCTGCGATCCGCAACTGCGGCACCGGCCGACGCTGGTCGAGCACGTCCGCGACGCCGCGCATGCGGTATCGCGTGATCTCGTTGCCGGACAATGAGTTTCGTACATCATGTGGCATCAATTCTCGTCCGACAGGAAGTAGCCGATGGCGCAACGCTATGTGCTGGCGATCGATCAGGGCACCACCTCCACCAGGTGCATCCTGTTCGATCAGCGCGCACGCCTGGTCGGCGTCGCACAGCGTGAACATCAGCAGCACTATCCGCGGCCCGGCTGGGTCGAGCAGGATGCGCTGGAGATCTGGCGCAATGTCGAGCGGATCGTGCCGCAGGCGCTGCGGGATTCCGGCATCGCGGCGGAACAGGTTGTGGCCCTTGGCATCGCGAACCAGCGCGAGACCACGGTGGTGTGGGATCGCCATACCGGTGTGCCGATCCGGCGGGCGGTCGTCTGGCAGGACGTGCGCACCGATGAACTGGTGCGCGAATTCGAGAGCAGGCCTGGGGCGGAACGAATCCGCGAACTGTGCGGCCTGCCGCTGGCCGGTTATTTCGCCGCGCCGCGGCTGCGCTGGCTGCTGGATACCATTCCCGGACTGCGGGATCGGGCCGAGCGCGGGGAAGTGCTGTTCGGTACCATGGAGACCTGGCTGATCTGGAATCTCACCGGTGGACCGGACGGCGGTGTGCATCGCACCGATGTCACCAATGCCAGTCGCACGCTGTTGATGAATATCGCCTCACTCGCCTGGGATCGAGAACTGTTGGAGTTCTTCGGGATTCCCGCCGCGATGCTGCCGAGCATTCAGCCGTCGACCGCATCCTATGGGACGACCAGCCGAGTGGTGCCCGGCATCCGGATCGCTGCCGCGCTCGGCGACCAGCATGCCGCACTGTTCGGCCAAACCTGTTTCGCCCGTGGCGAAACCAAATGCACCTACGGCACCGGCGGCTTCCTGATGATGAATACGGGGCGCGAGCTGGTGCAGTCCTCGCACGGTCTGCTCACCACCATCGGCTATCAGATCGAGCCCGAACCGGTGTACGCGCTGGAGGGGCCGATCGCGGTCACCGGCTCGCTGGTGCAGTGGGTGCGCGACAATATCGGCCTGGTGTCGAGTGCGCCTGAGATCGAAACCCTCGCTCGCACAGTCGAAGACAATGGTGGCTGCTATATCGTGCCTGCCTTCTCCGGCCTGTACGCGCCGCATTGGCGCAGTGACGCAAGGGGTCTCGTCATCGGTCTGACCTCATACATCAACAAGGGCCATCTCGCCCGCGCCGTCCTGGAGGCGACCGCATGGCAGACCCGCGAAGTCGTCGACGCCATGAACGCCGACTCCGGTCTCCAGGCCCGCACCCTGCGCGTCGACGGCGGTATGACCTCCGACAACCTGCTCATGCAGATCGTCGCCGACGTCCTCGACATCCCCGTCATGCGCCCCTTCGTCGCCGAAACCGTCTCTCTCGGAGCCGCTTACGCCGCCGGTCTGGCCGTCGGCTACTGGCCCGACCTCGAAGGCCTGCGCAGCAACTGGCGCCTGGCCGGACAATGGATCCCCCGAATGGACCCCACCCACCGCCAAGACGAATACGACAACTGGAAACGCGCCGTAGCCCTGACCTTCGGCTGGTCTCGGTCGAAGCGCTAGGGTGTGGTGATCTTTGCGGGGCTCGTCCGGGATGGAGAGGATCCAGATGATCGTGTCACGCGTTGTCGGTGTTGTAGTTGCCTTGCTCGTCGGTACCGTGTTGGTCGGGGGGCCTGCGGAGTCGGCGCCGAATGCCTGTGCGGTGGGAAATCCGTTGCAGCCCACCGCGGAACTGTTCGCGACCGATAACACGGCGACGATTACCGATCCGGATGACCAGCGGTTGCGGAATGGGTTGGCGGCGTTCGAACTTCAGGTCGACGGGATCGCGCTCGAGAATGTCGGGTTGCCGGTGGGGTCCACCTTGGTCAGTGGGGTGTTCTGGTCGGATGAGCGGCAGCAGGCGACCTATGAGCGTTCGCGCGAATTCCATCTCGCCTGTGTCGATGCCGCCGATTTGCATCGCATCGGCGATCAGGTGCGGACTCGATTCGATCAGGAATCGGTGCTGACCTTCCGACACCTGCCGAATTCCGCGCCGGAGGTCGACGCTTTCACGGTCGAGGTCGCCGGTGTCGATGTGCGCCGGTTCCGTGACGCGCTCGTCGCCGATCGAGAGGCACGCGAGCATCTGGTCGGCGGGTCCGTCACCGAATCCGGCAGTCTCATCCTGGTCGCCGATCTCGCGGACTACGCTCTGACCCAGCGCTTCGTCACCGGCATCGGTGGCACCTGGAATCCGGATACCGTCCGCTACGGTGACCGCGAATTCGTGGGCTGACGTGTCACGTTCGGCGAAAACCTGAATCGCACTTTAGACTTCGGCGGTGCGAGCTTCCTTGCGAACGGCCGTCCTCGGGCTGATCACCGTGGTAATCGCGATGGCCGTCGGGCCGGCGCCGGTGGCCGTCGCGGAGCCGGCTGATCCGGCGTTCTGCGGAACGCCGCTGTCGGCGGACGAACTGGACACCATCGCGCGGCTGTCCGATATCAGCACACTGACCGGAGATCCGTTGCAGCGCTTGGAGACCGCGGTAGCGCGCCACCATGAGATCACCGAAATCCTGGTCGCGCGCCGGGATCGGCGCGGGCTGTTTCCGCTCGGGCTCGACGGTGTGGAGCAGTCGGCGGTAATGCCGTTGCAGCGTGCTCCCGGCGCGTTCGTTGATCCGGAGTACGCGCATGCGATCAGCCTGGAATTGCTGCGGCGGTTCCTGGTCAATGTGCACGCGGCCTTCACCGGCGCGCCGGTCGAGCCGCAGTGGGCGCGGTACTTCGAGCTCGCTCGCCGGTGTGAGGTATCGCCCGCCCGCGTCGCCATGGCGGGCTACAACGCGCATTTGAGCGTGGATCTCGCGTATTCCGTAGCGACGGTGGTGAGTAAGCCGGAGAACGCACCCGACTACTTCAAGATCGTCGACGCGATTGCGGCCTCCGGTCAGGTGATCATCGATCGGACCGAGGAGATCTACCACGGCGATCTCGGTCCGCTGTGGCGGTTCTATTTCGTCGGCGAGGGTCTGGACCTGCTGCTCGGTGCGGGCGTTGCGACCGGTCCGCTGCTGCGGGCCGCCGATCTCGGATACAACGTGGTGGTCTACGGCAATGGCCTGGCGCTACAGGATCCCGGACTGCACGACGCGACCGCGACGGAGATCCGGCTGCTCAGCGATTCCGTCGAAACAGCATTGGATGTATTGACACTGCTCAGGGGTCTGTGAGACGCCTAGTCTGTATGGTTCGGTCGGGTACGGCAAGGAGTCGCGGTGGGCATATCACTCGTCAAGGGACAGAACGGTCCGCTTGCGACTTCGAATGTCGTTGTCTCGGTGCGATCCACCGCCGCAGCCGATGTCTCGGCATTATTGGTGACCGAAGCGGGCCGCGTTCGTACCGACGCCGATTTCGTCTTCTTCAATCAGCCGCAGGCACCTGGTGTCGAGTTGCGGTCGGGAACACCTGCTGCGCTGGCCGTTTCCGCGGCCCACGTACCCGTCGATATCGCCCAAATACGGGTGGTCATTACTTTGGACGAGTCTGGGGCAACTTTCGGGCAATTCGCGCCGCCGATTGCGATCGTTGCCGACGGATCCGGAAATACGCTCTACGAGTATGTAATCGATGGACTCGACAGCGAGTCCGTCGTCATCGCACTGGAATTGTATCGGCGTAATTCCGAATGGAAGGTCCGCGCGGTCGGGCAGGGTTATGCGGGCGGATTCGCCGCGCTGGTCACCGATCACGGCGTAAGCGTTGACGACGAGCCCGCGCCGGTCACTCCTCCCGCCACTCCGCAGGTTCGCACCGTCCCCGGCGAAGCCGCACTATCCTTCGAGAAGCGCGCCAAGCTCGACCTGCGCAAACGCGAAGTCGCCAAGGTCCTGATCAACAAGAACGCCTTCGGAATTCGCGCCCGCGTCATCCTGGTGATCGACAAAACCCTGAGCATGAGCAGGCAATACAGCAAACAGGTCGTGCATCGCGTTGTGCAGCGGATGATCCCGGTGGCGACCCAGCTCGACGAGGACGGCACCCTGGAGGCCTACCTCTACGCGCTGTCCTTCGCGAAACTGCCCGATATCACCGTCGAGCACGGCGAGGCATGGGCCCAGACCTTCCTGCACCTCACCGGCACTCACCAGGGCATCGACTACGCCAGGATCGGCGGCCGCAATGACGAACTGCCGATCATGCGCGACATCATCGCCTCGCTACGACCCGGCGATGCGCCGACTCTGGTGCTGTTCTTCACCGACGGCGGCTTCGCGAAGAAGCGCGAGATCGCGGCACTCATGCGCGAAGCGTCCCGACTGCCTGCCTTCTGGCAGTTCGTCGGCCTCGGCAGAGCCAACTACGGCCTGCTGCGCACCCTCGACGAGATGTCGGATCGGGTCGTGGACAACGCGGGCTTCTTCGCCCTCGATGACATAGACCAGATGGACGACGCACAGCTGTATGCCCGGTTGCTGGGCGAATTCCCGGACTGGCTACGCGCGGCCGGCCAAGCGGGCATCCTGCGCTGAATCGTGCCGGTCCGCAGTCGAAGTCGCGGACTCAGCCGATGACGGCGTTCATGATGGTGCCCGCACTGGTGGCCACGACACCGCCGATCATGGCTCCGGCCACCATCTTCGGGGATTCCAGACCGCCGCCGCTCCATTTCTCCCAGGCGAAGCGGCCACCTGCGTAGATGATGGCGACTATGCCGGCGAGCAGCACGAACCAGGTGAAGTAGCGGACCAGTTGAAGAATCTTGTCGGACACCGGAGGGGCCTCGGGAGTGGGATTGCCGATCTGTGCCCAAGTGTCGTAAACGGCGGCCAGGATCATCTCGTATTGCTCATTCTGGATGCGGGACAGGGGGTTAACGCGCTCTCCGAGAGATGGTATCGGTTTCTCGGCGACCTTGCAGTCACGATGCCTGCGCGCTTGCGAGACCACTCGCTGTGCGGATCATGGAAAGGGCGTGATAGTCGAGGAGTAGACGATGAACATCTATCTGATGTCGATCGGCGATGCCTCTGCGACGTTGGCGCAGATCCAGAATCCGACGCCGCAAGCTCCGCCGCGATCGGACAAGCTGCTGCAGATGGTGCGCTATCTGACCTGGTTTGCCCTGCTGTCCGGAATAATCAGCATCATCTATGCGGGCGGCCGGTTCGCCTGGGAGAAATGGAGCGGCGGTGCGATGCAATCGCCGAAGATGGTGGCGGGAGCCATGATAGGCGGTGTCGTCGCCACCAGTGCGGGCACGATTATGAATTCGATTCTCGGCACCGGCTGACCCTGAAAACCCGGCCGCATCGCCGCTTGCCCGAATTACGGCAAACATTTGGCTATACTCCGGCTGATCTCTCTCGAAGCTGTCCGACCTGATCGGGAAAGTAGGGAGAAGGTATGAGTATGTCGCGGCGATCTGTGCTGCTGGCCGGTGCCGTTACGGGTGCGGGCCTGGTCGCGTGCGGCAAATCGACGGATTCCGATAACGTGGCGAGTTCCGGCAGTGTGCCGCCGAGCGATCCGCGTTCGGTCGCGACCGACGCCTATATCTATGGGTATCCGCTGGTGCTGATGGATGTCACGCTGCAGTCGAATACCGCCGCCGTACCCGCCAATCGGATCTGGGCCGTCAGTCCGGTGAATCCCGCGATGAATACGGTGGTCATGCCGAATATCGACACCCTTTATGCCACGGCCTGGCTCGACGTGGGTGCCGAACCGGTGGTGCTGCAGGTTCCGCCGATGGACGGCGACCGGTACTGGCTCATGCAGATCATGGATGCCTGGACCAATACCACCCACAATCCCAGCAGTGTCGCACCACGGGTGCGCGCCGGTCAGGACCCGCCGTACGGCTACGTGATCACCGGCCCGAACTGGTCTGGTGCGCTGCCGGATAACCTGACCAGATTGGCGATGCCCACCGCGACCGCGTGGCTGATCGGTCGCATCGAGTTGCGCGGCGAGGGCGATCTCGCCGCCGCCGAGAGCGTGCAGCAGCAGGTGCTGCTCGCACCGCTGAGCGACTGGTTGCGCGGTGAACGGCCGAACCCGGTGATCAATCCCGTTATGGCCGCCCCGATCGCACCTCCACAGCAGGTTGCGCGGATGGACGGGCGCACCTTCTTCGACCGGCTCTGCACACTTATGCTCACCAACCCGCCCGCCCGCGACGATGCCCCCGCGCTGGAGCGGTTTTCGAAGATCGGCATTCGGCCGGGCGGCACGGTGGACGGTGCGCCGGTCGCCGACCTCAACGCCGCGGTGGCGGCGGGCCAGATGCGCATCCCGGACTACGCCAATCCCAAAGCCAGGCGTGAGAACGGCTGGGGTTTCGCGACGAACCTCGGCACCTACGGCACCGATTACTCACTGCGTGCCTCGACTGCGTGGACCGCACTCGGTGCGAATCTGCCGGAGGATACGGTCTATCCGGAGATCAGCGCGAATGCGGGGGAGCAAGGTGCGCCGCGCTCCTACCGGCTGCATTTCCCCCCGGGCCAGACGCCGCCCGCGCGGGCCTTCTGGTCGCTGACCGCCTATACCGCGGAGCGATTTCTGGTGCCGAACCCGGCGGGCATCTTCTCGGTCGGTCATCAGCGTCCCGTCGTACCGCTGCCGGACGGCTCGCTGGAACTCGCCATCCAGGCGGCGGACCCGGGAAGTGATGTGCCAGACGGCAATTGGTTGCCGATACCGGATACGGGCACCTTTCGGCTCGCGCTGCGCCTGTATGTGCCCGAGGAGCGGGCGCTCGATGGTCACTGGCGACCGCCGAGTCTGAACCGAGTCGGATGAAGGAGATGCATGAACGTCTCGCGCAGAACCGCACTCGGGCTCGCCGTGACCGGCATCGGACTGGCCGCCTGCGGGAAATCCTCGGACAACACGCCGTCGAATTCGACCGTGGCTTCTGATGAGGCGCGCGACATCGCCAAGGATGCCTACGTCTTCGGTTATCCGCTGGTGCTGATGGACCTCACCCGGGCCGCGGCCGAGGCGGTGACCCCGGTCAATACCTTCCAGCACGCCGGGGCGCTGCCGACACCGGAGCGCCGCGATGTGGTGCGGTTGAATCTGGACACCCTGTATTCGGCCGCATGGCTCGATGTCTCGGCCGAGCCGGTCGTCTTGCAGGTACCCGCAATGGATCCGGGCCGCTTCTGGCTGATGCAGTTGCTCGATGCCTGGACGAATACCGTACACAATCCCAGTAGCGTTCGGCCACAGGTGAATTTGGGTGGTCCGCCGTTCACCTATCTCGTCACCGGACCGAAGTGGTCGGGCACCGTGCCCGATGGCATGACCCAACTGTCGGTACCGACGCCGACGGTGTGGTTGCTCGGTCGCATCCAGGTCAACGGACCCGACGATATTCCGGACGTCACGGCGCTACAGGAGCAGCTGAAACTCGCACCGCTCGGCGCATGGGCGGCGGGTCGACCGCCACCGTCGGCCCCGACACCGACGGGCACGGCCGCGGTGCCGCCGCCGAAGCAGGTGCTCGAGATGGATGCGGCGACCTTCTTCAAGCGGATGTGCGCGGTGCTGGCGGTGAATCCGCCGCTCCCCGAGGACGAACCGGCCATGAAACGCTTCGCCACCATCGGGATTCGTCCCGGCGGCAGCGTCCAGGGCATTTCCAACGACGATCTGACCGCCGCGGCCGATGAGGCGAAGAAGGAAATTCCGGCCTACGCCGACCCGAATATGGTGAACGAGAACGGCTGGCGCTTCAATCCCAAGGTCGGCACCTACGGCACCGACTATCCGTTGCGGGCCAATACCGCGTGGGTCGGCCTGGGCGCCAACCTGGCTGAGGATGCGATCTACCCGACCATGTTCGGCAATGCCGACCTCGGCGGCGAATCCGCAAAGTTCCGCCTGCACTTCCCGCCCGGCCGCCTGCCACCGGTCGATGCCTTCTGGTCGCTGACCGCCTATGACGCGGACAGCTATCTGGTGCCGAATACCGCGAATATCTATGCGATCGGACATCAGGTGCCCGTGGTCGCCAATTCGGACGGTTCGGTCGAACTCGCTGTGCAGCACGAGGATCCGGGCGCGAGCGTGCCGGAGGGCAATTGGCTGCCGATCCCGGCGTCGGGGCAGTTCTCGCTGACCATGCGGCTGTACGCGCCGAAAGACGTTGCCATCGACGGGCTTTGGCAGCCGCCCATCCTGACCGTAGTGCGATAGGAAGCGAGAAACTATGAGCCGCTTGACTTTCCCGATTGCGGTCGCCGCCGCCGTGGTGCTGGTATTCGCCGCGCCCGTCGCCGCCGCCGAGGTGGGTGATGAGGACGGTGTGCCGTCGCGAACCGCGTTCTCCTTCCGTTCGGTGCTGCCCGGCGTCCAGTGGGGCACCAGCAACGAACACGAGATGCGTACCGGATTGTCATTGGTCAAGCTCTATATGGTCGACTACGCACTGCATCGAGGCGACGGGTCGGCGGCGGATATGGCGTTGGCGGAGCGGATGATCCGCTATTCCGACGACTCCGCGGCCGACGAACTCGGCGCGAAGTATCCGCAGGCGATCGACGCGATTGCCGCGGAGTACGGCCTGACCGCTACCAAATCGGGCCCGGCCTGGGGCATGTCGTACACCAGCACCGCGGATGTGGCCACCTTCCTGGCGACCAAGAAGCGAACCGAACCCTGGTCGCCGATCTTCGGCTGGATGGCCGCGGCGGGCGACCAGGCGGCCGACGGCACCGCCCAGGATTGGGGGACCGCGCGGCTGCCGGGCGTCGAGGGCACCAAGTGGGGCTGGTCCGACAGCGGGCCGCTGGAGGTGGCCTCGGCATCGTTCGGCCAGAGTTTCGCGGTCGCGGCGCATACCCGCGGCACACCCGAGGATCAGACGGCCGATGTCGGCGCCACCGTGCCGTTCTTGCTACTGGCCCTGGTCGCGCGCGTGACGGGATAGGCGGCGGTCAGTCCTCGCCGTCCCAGGTCCAGTGCGGCACCGCGCGGATCGGGTGCAGTTCGTCGTCGGACTTGGCATGCGAATTCTGTTGTGCCACTTGGGCGCCGAATTCGGCATGTTCGCGCACCGCGGCACGGAAGGCGGGATCGTCGAATAGGCCCGCCTCGTCGAACGCCTCCAGATACAGCTGGGCGAAGCGCTCACGCTGTTCGTCGGTGATTTCGAGGCCACGATGTACGGCGATGATGTAGTCGAAGCCGAGGTTGTGGGTGAAACGGTCCGGGCCGCCGAAGGATTCGGCGGTGAACCAGGTGAGATGGTCGACGTGCGTCGGGCGGCGTTCGGTGAATTGGGTTTTCAGCACCGGATCGGCGAGCACCTTGTCGTAGAAAGCTTCTTCGACGCGATGCAATGCTTCGTCGCCACCGGCGTGCTCGTACAGGCTGGGCATGGGGGACCTCCGAACAGTGACCTGTTGCGTCCCATTACAGGCTGGTCCGCTCGGTCGCGTGCGCGGTTTCGCGATAAGCGATCAAGCTCACCATTTATAGCTGATAGCTATTGAATACGGGCGATCGAGTGGCTATCACCCCTGAAGTTAACGGGGTTTACTAAACACTATTCACAAAACCCTGGCTGTGTGGTTTCATCGGCTTCGGAACGTGTCTACACAGTTCTTACCCGCCCCGCCGGCACCGCCGGCCGCCATCCCCAACGTCGTGAGGTCTGCAGCCCAAGTCAGACCGGTAGGAGATAGCCGTGACCGTGACCACGCCGTCGATTCCCGCGGGATTCGACTTCACCGACCCAGATCTGCTGTCCACCCGCCTGCCCATCCAGGAATTCGCCGAGCTGCGCCGGACCGCCCCGGTCTGGTGGTGCGCGCAGACCGGGCGGGCCAGCGGCTTCGATGACGGCGGCTACTGGGTCATCTCCAAGCTCGATCACATCAAGGAGATCTCGAAGAATCCGGAGGTGTTCTCCTCGCACGAGAACACCGCGATCATCCGGTTCAACGAGGAAACCACCCGCGAGCAGATCGACATGCTCGGCAATATGCTGATGCTCAATCAGGATCCGCCGCAGCACACCAAGACCCGCCGCATCATCTCCAAGGGATTCACCCCGCGCGCGGTGGAGAGCTTACGTGCGGCGCTCACCGAGCGTGCGGCTCGAATTGTGCACGAGGCCAAGCAGACCGGTCGCGGCGACTTCGTCGAACAGGTCGCCTGCGAACTGCCGCTGCAGGCCATCGCCGAACTGCTCGGAGTGCCGCAGAACGACCGCAAGAAGCTGTTCGACTGGACCAACCAGATGATCTCCTATGACGATCCGGAGTTCGACGGCAATCACCACACCGCCACCGCCGAGGTCATGGGCTACGCCTGGAATATGGCCGAGGAGCGGCGCAAATGTCCGGCCGACGACATCGTCACCCAGCTGATCAATGCCGATATCAACGGCGAGAACCTGGGCTCGGACGAATTCGCGTTCTTCGTGATCCTGCTGTCGGTCGCGGGCAACGAGACCACTCGCAATTCGATCACTCACGGCATGAAGGCCTTCGTCGACAATCCGGAGCAATGGGAGCTCTACAAGCAGCAGCGCCCGCGCACCGCGCCCGATGAGATCGTGCGCTGGGCCACGCCGGTGACGGCTTTCCAGCGCACCGCGACCCAGGACACCGAGGTCGGCGGGCAGGAGATCAAGAAGGGACAGCGCCTCGGGCTGTTCTACAGCTCGGCCAACTTCGACGAGGACGGATTCGAGGATCCGTTCACCTTCGATGTGCTGCGCAACCCCAATCCGCACGTCGGCTTCGGCGGCACCGGCACGCACTACTGCGTGGGCGCCAACCTGGCCCGGCTGCAGATCGATCTGATGTTCAATGCCATCGCCGATGTGATGCCGAACCTGCGTCAGGTCGCCGATCCGGTGCGGCTGCGCTCGGGTTGGTTGAACGGCATCAAGCGCTGGGAAGTCGAATACGCTTGAATTCCACTATGAACAGCGCCAAGCCGCGGGGGCGGGCACCGGTGGTTTCGGATGCGGATATCCGCCGGGTTGCCCGCGCACTGCTGGTCGAGCACGGTCCCGATGCGGTCACCCTGCGGGCGATCGCGCGCGAGCTCGGCATTACCGCGCCCGCGCTGTACCGGTATTACAACTCGCGCGAGGACCTGCTCGAGAGTCTGCGCCTGGAGTTCTGTGCGGACCTCGGCGCCGAGCTGTCCGAGCAGATCGCCACGCTGCCCGATGACGGCGCGGTGCAGTTCTTCGCCATCTGCAAGGGATTTCGACGCTGGGCGCTGGCGCACACCGGGGAATTCACCCTGGTGTTCGCCTCGCCGGGCGCGGGCCGCGCGCGCATGCTGCGCCGGTTCGACGAACCATTCGGCCGGATCTTCCTCGCCGCGGCCGGGCGACTGCTGGCCACCTATGATGTCGTGACTCCGCCGACCGATGTGATTCCGGCGGAGCTGCGCGAAGACCTCGTGCTGTTCCAAACCGAGCTGCTGGCAGCGCTTTCGGAGTCCGGACAGAAATTTCCGGCCGAGAAGCTCGACCTCGGCGTCACGTATCTGATGATCCAGATCTGGGCCCGGCTCTACGGGCACGTCACGCTCGAGGTGTTCGGGAATTATCCGATCCCGCTGTCGAATCCGGAGATCCTGTTCGATGCGATGCTGGCCGATCTGGGGCGAACGGCCGGGTTGATCAGCGAGTGATTCGGCGGGACAGCCATTCGGCGTAGCCGATGCCGATTGCGTCGCCGTTTCCGTCCAGGCAGAGAGCGCCTGACCGTAGGGCACGTCCGGCGCGGCCCGGGATGGGTACCGGAAGCGGAAGCAGCTTGCGGCCGATGTGTTCGCGGTAGATATCGGCCAGTTCGGTGAGGGTGTGCACGGTCGGTCCGGCGATATCCGGGATGCGCCCGGCCGGACCATTGTCCACCGCGTCGGCGAGCCTTGTCGCGACGGCGTCGACGTCGATGGGCTGCATCTTCGCCGTCGAGCGCGGTGTGAGCCGCCAGCGCGCCGACAGGGCCAGGATTTCGGTGACGAGTTCGTAGAATTGGCTGGCGCGCAACAGTGTCCAGGGGATCTCGCCGGTGGTGACCACCTGTTCCTGGTCCACCTTCGCGTTGTAATAGCCGAAGGGGACGAGATCGCAACCGACGATGGAGATTTCGACATGATGGCCGATACCCGCCTGCTTTTCGGCCGCCAGTAGTCGGCGCACGCCGTCCACCATGACCGATCGGGTCCGGCTGCGGGCGCTCACCGCGTCGACGACGGTGTCGCAGCCGTCCAGTGCGGATTCCAGGCCGGAACCGGTGGCGAGATCCGCGGAGCGGTGCGCTACCGCTTGCTCTGCCGGGGCGGTACGGCTCACCACCCGAACCTGATGTCCGCGTGCGCTCAGCTCTCGTACCACCGCGGCGCCCAGTAGCCCGGTCCCGCCGATTACCGCAACCTGCATGATCCCACTCCCTCCAAACGGCCCTGTTCGGTATGTCGCACGCTACGGCGGCGCGCCACGCGGCTCAACGTGCTTCATCACATATGCCTGGTTCGCCACATCGGTGTTCCGGTGCGCGCGACCGCGTGCGGTATCTGGATCAGATCCGGGCACCCTTGGCGCGGTTGCAGGCGCGGCAGAGGATCTGCAGATTGGTCGCACTCGTCGCACCGCCGCGGCTGAGCGGGATGATGTGATCGAATTCCAGGTAGTGGCCGTCGCCGCATTCGACGCATTTACCGCCATCACGTTGCCACACCTCGGCCTTGACTTCCTGCGGGATGCTGCGCGTGTCGCGCTGGCCGGGCGTGAGCACCAGGCGTTTGGCGACCCGCAGCGCACCTTCCAGTGCGGCCGCGACGTAATCCGGATCGTCGACATCGAAGGTGGCGCCACCGCGCGACGAGGTCGCCGCGACGACCACCGAACGCTGCTCGATATGCACCGAAACCACCCGGTTCCACGGCAATTCGGTGCCGGTATCGGTACCGACGAACCGCAGCTTCTTATTGCTGGCGATCAGCCTGCCGTCGGTGAACTTCGGCCCTTTGGCGAGCCGGCGGACGTGCACGGCGGGCAGATCCACGTGCACCTTCTCCTCCGGATCCAGATGCAGGCCGGGCGTTCGCACCACCGGCAGATCCCCGCCGCGCAACCGCGACAGGGTGCGCCCGCGATACATCCGCCTGCGCAGATCCTCGACCAGCGGTCCGCTGAGCGCCAGCTCTTCGATCGCGTACTCGAACGCCTCGAACTCGGTCTGCTCGATCTCGCCATCCGCGAATGCGAAGGCGACCAGTCGCTCGACGTAGGTGAGCGCCACATCCCGCAGTGCCGCCCGGCCCAGGCCCTCATCGATTCGCTGATACCGCAACGACGCCCACAGCGCATCCCACTCCGCGCCGCGCGGTCCGGCTGCGGTCAGCGCCCGCCAGGCCTGGGTATGCCAGTGCGTCAGGAATTCCCCGATTTCACGCTCGCAACTCGGGCACGGCGCGAGACCGCCGAACAGCTTGCGGCGCCGGGGATTTCCGCACCGCTCACAGCTGCGTGGGCCGGGCTGCCGCCGTTGGTATGTGGCGCTGGTCCATTCGGACCCATCCCACCAACGTAGCCGCGAGGGATGCTCGGGATCCGAATGCCAGTCCGCGCGTTCGGGATTCGGCGGTGGTGGTATCGGCGGTTCGACCTCGTGCCGCTGCCGCCGAAGGTCGACCGGCCTGCCTGGTCGCGGGCGGGCAGGCCGTTCGTCGGCCGAGTCGGCGCGATGGTCGGCTCGGTCCCGGGGCCCGGTGGCGGCGGTGTGGTGCCCAGCCTGATCTCCACGGTGTGCGCCGAGCGTCCATGGTCGGGCCGGTGCTTCATCGGGCCGATCATGCTGTCCAGTCGGGTCGGTATGGGTTCGGCGGGCGTCGTCCTGGTCCGAGGGTGCGGTGTCGAGCTGCTGGGGACCGGGCGACCCGGCCGGCGCTGTGCCAGCCGAGACACGTTGCTGCATTGGGTAAGTGGGTATCCGAGCCGGGTGTGCCGCGTGCGGGCGATCAGGTGTCGGCTCGGCGGGGCCGTCGATGGTGACGCCGAACTCGGTGACGAGACCGGGAAGCCCACTGGCCCAACCCTGGCCGATGGCGCGGAAGCGCCACTGGCCGTCGCGGCGGTAGAACTCGCCGAACATCATCGCCGATACCGCATCGGGATCGGTGATCTCGAACCGGGCGATCGGCCCGTGGGCGGCCTCGATGGTGATGGTCAGATCCGCGATATCGCCGAAGGTGCCGTCGTCGATCGATCCGGCGACCACGATGCGCGCCACATCCGATTCGGTGCGCGGTAGCGACACGCTCAGGCGCGCCGTCCCCGGTGCGGGTTCCTGGTCGAGCGTCACCGCCTGCGACATATGTCGCGGTGCATTGAAGAACACCAGATCCCGGTCGGTGCGCACCGTCCCCGCCTCCGCCAGCAACAGCGCGTGCGCATCCACCGCATGCCCCGACCGCCATGAAACAACCACGGCAAGAAGGGAAGTCGGCACCGCCGCATTGGCCCCTTTACTGAGTTTCATCGTGCTCGAACTATGCCACGAACCACCGACACGCCGACTTCTGCGGTCCGTACCTTCGGCGGTGCGAGCGAGTGCGCACCGACGCGACACAAACCGGTCGGTCGGGGATATCCGGCCTCGAGTGCCATGGGTGCGGCAGAGTGAAGGGATGACTACCCCGAAGGGAGCGGGCCGCAAGGGCGCGACTGCGAAGGCGCCGGGTGGGCGGGTGCCGAGTCCCGGCGATGTTCTGGCGGCCGCGCAATCGGCGGTGGAGGCGGCGCAGTCGGCGGCGAGTCAGGTATTGGATGCCGCACAACTTACGGCCGGTCAGGCCTTCGATGCGGCGGTGCGCCTGCCACCGGCCTCGGCTCAGCTGGCGGCTCAGCTCCCGGATCTGATCGAGAGCCTCTCGATCGCCATCGACCGGCTCAACTCCACCATCGATCGCCTGGACCGCACCCTGGCGCTGGCGGATCCGGCCTTCGCCGCCTACGACCGACTGCTGCCCCGCCTGGAGGCGATGATCGGCCTCGGCGAAGACCTCTTCGCGGCCCTCGCCAAACTCCCCGGCGTCTCCCTCCTCGGCCGCTTCACCGGCAAGCCCGCCGAACCGCCCGCGCCTCCCGAACCCCCAAAACGCGGCCGCCGCAAATAGCAGGCTCAGCGCGGCGTGGCGCGGTGGGTGGCGGCGGCCTTGAGCAGGGTTTCGCGATACTCGTCCGCGGGGTCCGAGTCGAGGACGATGGCGCCGCCCGCGCCGATACGCCAGTGGCCGTCGTGGCGGACCGCGGTGCGGATGACGATATTGAGGTCTGCGGTGCCCGCCAGTCCGAGGAAACCGATGGTGCCCGAATAGATGCCGCGCGCTTCGGTTTCCAGCTCGTCGATGATCTCCATCGTCCGCAACTTGGGCGCCCCGGTCATCGAGCCGCCCGGGAAACACGCACGCAGACAATCGATCACGTCGACATTCGGTCGCAGCGTGCCGCGCACGGTGGAAACCAGTTGGTGCATGGTCGTATACGTCTCGGTGGCCATCAATTTCGGCACGTGCACACTGCCGACCTGGCAGACCCGGCCCAGGTCATTGCGCAGGAGGTCGACGATCATCAGGTTTTCGGCCCTGGTCTTCGGACTGTCGGCCAGTTCGCGCCGCAGCCACTCGTCCTCGGCGGCCGTGGTCCCGCGCGGCGCGGTGCCCTTGATCGGCTTGCTCTCCACGGTGCGGGCGCGGTCCACCTTGAGGAAGCGCTCTGGTGAGGAGCAGGCGATTTCGAGATCGTCGAAGCGCAGATACGCCGCGTACGGCGCGGGATTACAGCGGCGCAGTGTGCGGTAGAAGTCGAGTCCATCCGCTTCGGCGGCCGCCATGGATGCGGTGTCGGTCAGGCAGATTTCGTAGGACTCGCCCGCATGCAGCCGCTCCTGGCAGACGGCGATATCGGCGAGATACCGCTCCCGCCCGCGGGTGAACAGCGGTGCGACGGCAGTGGTATCGGAGCGTACCTCGAGTGTCGGCGGATTCGCCCACGTCGGTAGGGATTCCAGGATCTCGCGGGTATCGCGCAACCAATCCGCGCCCGCCCGAAGGGCTTCCGGCGTGGGATCGGTGAGTGCGAGCAGATGGGTGCGCCCGCCGACGTGGTCGACGACCACGATCCGATCGGCGAAAATCCACTGTGCGTCCGGTGTCGAGGCGCGATGCGCGGCATTCGCACCGCAATCGGCCTTCACCTCATAGCCCAGGTATCCGACGTAACCACATGCGAAATCGAAAGGCAGATCGGGTAGTTCGGTATGTCTCAGGTGTAGCTGCCCGGCGAGATAGTCGAGAATTCCGCCGGGTACGGTCCGCCGATTCCCGTCCGAGGATTCGACCGTCACCTTGTTCTCACCGACCCGGTAGCGGATCACTTCGGCCAGCGGACCGCTCGCATCGCCGAGGAAGGAGAACCGATCCAATCCGGGTTCGACATGTTCGCTGTCGAGCCAGAATGCGGTGGGGGAGTTGCCGTATAGCCGGAGGAACGCGGCCTCGGTATCGATCGCCCGCTCGATCACCGCATGCCGCAGCTGCCAGGAACGCCGGGATTCGCGGAATTCGTGTCTACCCATCAGCGGCTCGGCATTCTCGAACGGCGCGATGATGCTCGACCGAATCCGCTGGCCCGCGGTAAGTTTCGCGAAATTGCCGAGCAATGCCGCACCGTACTCGCTGGCAATCGATTCGGGATGGAATTGCACCCCCCACTGCGGTCTGCTCCGGTGCCGCACACCCATGATCACCCCATCGGCCGCGACGGCGGTGATCTCGAGGCTGTCCGGCAACGGCCGCTGTGCGCACAGCGAGTGGTAGCGCACCGCGGTGAACCCCTCGGGCAGCCCGGCGAACAGTTCGTCGCCGTCGTGCTCGATGTGATCGAGATAGCCGTGCCGTGCGGTGGGCGCGGTCGTGACGATGCCGCCCGCCGCGACGACGATGGCCTGATGTCCGAGACAGACGCCGAGCAGGGGCAGTTCGGTCTCGCGGATCACCGCGGCCGAAATGCCGATATCCCGGCCGACATCCGGGCGACCCGGCCCGGGGGAGATGACGACATTGTCGAAGCGCTCCAGCCTCAGCCGTGCGATATCGTCCACCTCGTCATTGCGCACGACCGTGGGTTCTTCCCCGTTCACCTCGCTGATCAGCTGATAGAGGTTGTAGGTGAACGAGTCGTAATTGTCGATCAAGAGCGTGCGCATCGTGCTCCGAACCCTACGCCGCGCCGGGCGAAGCGAACTGTTGTCATATGCCTTCAGTTAGGTTCGGCGCGTGGTGCACAATGTGGGACATGTCAGAGGTGGATCGCGAGATCGTCGACTTTGCCGTCGTCGGTAAATGGATGGACGAGCAGGGCCTGCCTGCCGGTGAGTTCGAGGATGTGACCGCCCTCGGCGGCGGAACCCAGAACATCATGCTGCGCTTCGCGCGCGGCGGTCGGGACTACGTGCTGCGCCGTGGCCCGAAACATTTGCGCGCCAAGAGCAATGACGTCATCCGCCGCGAGGCCCGGCTCCTCGGCGCGCTCGACGGAACCGGCGTGCGCGCGCCGAAGGTGATCGCGGCCTGCCCGGACGAATCCGTCCTCGGTGCGGTGTTCTACCTGATGGAGCCCATTACCGGATTCAATCCGCAGAACGAATTGCCGCAGTTGCACGCGAGCGATCCGCAGATCCGGCGGCAGATGGGCCTGTCCGCGGTGGAGGCCATCGCCCGCCTCGGCTCGCTCGACCATCAGGCGCTCGGCCTGCAGGACTACGGCAAACCGGACGGCTTTCTGGAGCGTCAGGTGCCGCGCTGGCTCGGCGAACTCGAGTCCTATTCGGCCAATGCGGGGTATCCGGGCCCGGAGATTCCCGGTGTGCAGCAGGTCGGGGAATGGCTGGATCGGAATCGGCCCGCGCGGTGGACGCCCGGCATCCTGCACGGCGACTGTCACCTGGCCAACATGATGTTCTCCTACGACGGCCCGGAGGTGGCCGCGATGGTGGACTGGGAGATGTCGACCATCGGCGACCCGCTGCTCGACCTCGGCTGGCAGATCGCGACCCGTCCGGAGCCGGGTGCCACGGGCGCGGCGCTGATCGGCAAGCTCGGCGCCGTCGGCGGTCTGCCGACGCCGGAGGAGATGGTCGAGCACTACGGCAAATTCTCCGACCGCGACCTGAGCAATGTCACCTGGTACACGGTGCTCGCCTGCTTCAAGCTGGGAATTGTGCTGGAGGGCACGCATGCTCGCGCATTCGCGGGCAAGGCACCCGAGCAGGTCGGTGACTTCCTGCATGCCATCACACTCGAGCTCTTCGAACGGGCGCATCGTCTGATGGAGTGAACGGCTTGTCGGGATCTTGTCGCTAGCTGGCTGAATATGTATCGCTGAAGATATTCAGCCAATCTAGGGTAGGCGCATGCCGATCGTTCCCGACGTCAAGAACTGGACCTGGGTCCTCGAACGTTCCTGTCACGAATGCGGATTCGACCCGGAGTCGATCACCTACGCGGCGGTGCCCGATCTGACTCGGGAATACGCGGGCCGTCTGTCGGCAACGCTCACGCGACATGACGCCACCGCTCGCCCGGACGACTCCACCTGGTCGGCGCTCGAATATGCCGCTCACGTTCGCGATGTCTGCCGAATCTTCACCTACCGCACGGCCGTCGCGGCCCGTATCGAGGCAGTGGATCCGAGGGTTCCCGGGTTCGAGGCCGAAGGCCTCGAGTCCGAGGACGGTATCCCGGTGTTCTCGAACTGGGATCAGGACGTCACCGCCATCGCCGATCAATACGACAAGCAGGATCCGCGAAAGGTCGCCGCGGAGTTGACCGACGCAGCCGACGCTGTCGCGCGCGCCTTCGGATCGGTCCCCGCGGCCGCCCTCGGCAGCCGGGCGCGCCGCAGCGACGGCTCGGTCTTCACGGTCGAATCCCTGGCCGCCTACTTCCTGCACGACGTAATCCACCATGTGCACGACGTGAGTGGCTGAAGTCGGGCAGTATCGCTCCGGGACGGGTTTGCGGTGGGATGGAACTGGAACTCGTTCGGGGGTTCTGTCAATCCGTGTCGACGAATTTTCGATCGAGTACTAGAACGCGTTCCAGTTTTCTCGTAGTGTGGGTGCAGTCACATAGAAGCCCGTGCATGCGAGAGGTCGACACGAATGAAGACGAAAGGCGCGATCCTGTGGGGGACCGACCAGCAGTGGTCGGTCGAGGAGATCGAGGTCGGCGATCCGGTATCCGGTGAGGTGCAGATCCGGATGGAAACCGCCGGTATGTGCCACTCGGACCACCACATCGTGACCGGCGCGACGCCGATGCCCGCATTCCCGGTCATGGGCGGCCACGAGGGCGCGGGCGTGATCACCAAGCTCGGGCCGAACTGCCCCGCCGATCTGCAGGTCGGCGACCACGTGATCCTGTCGTTCATCCCGGCCTGCGGTCGCTGTCCGGCGTGTGTGAGCGGCAATATGGCGCTGTGTGATCTGGGCGCGGGCCTGCTGATGGGTCAGGCCATCAGCGACGGCACCTACCGGATCCAGGCGCGCGGTGAGAATGTCATCCCGATGTGCCTGCTCGGCACCTTCGCGCCGTATATGACGGTGCACCACACCTCGGTGGTCAAGATCGATCCGAGCATTCCGTTCGAGGTCGCCTGCCTCGTCGGCTGCGGCGTCCCCACCGGCTTCGGTTCTTCCACCCACGTCGCCCAGGTCGCACCCGGCGAGACCGTGGTGATCGCGGGTATCGGCGGCGTCGGTATGAGCGCGCTGCAGGGCGCGGTGCTCTCCGGCGCGTCCAAAGTCGTTGCCATCGACCCGAACCCGTGGAAGCGCGAGCAGGCGCAGAAGTTCGGCGCGACGCATACCTACGAGAGCATGGCCGCCGCGATCATGCCGCTGATGGAGGCCACCGAGGGCCGGATGGCGCAGAAGGTCATCCTGACCATGGGTGAGATGCACGGCGAATACATCGAAGAGGGCCTCATCCTCACCGCCAAGGCAGGCACCCTGGTCGTCACCTCCATGGGCCGCATGGACGAGAACGATGTCAAGCTGAACAGCTTCCTGCTGTCCATGCTGCAGAAGACCGTCAAGGGCTGCATCTTCGGCGGTGGCAACGCCCGCCAGGACGCGCCGCACCTGCTGTCGCTGTACAAGTCGGGCCAACTGAACCTCGACGATATGGTGACCCGCCAGTACTCCCTGGAGCAGATCAACGAGGGCTACCAGGACATGTTGGACGGCAAGAACATTCGCGGCATCATCAAGTACACCGAGGCCGACTGGTAAACCGCCGGGTCACCGCTCGGCGAGCTCGGTCGCGACGAACCGGCTTGCCGAGCGGAAATTTCGGCTATACGGGGCAGCGGAGCAGGGCATTGCGGAGGTTGCGGCTGCGGACATCGTCGAGGACGGCCAGGCCTAGGCGGTTCATCGAGTAGCCGAAGCCGAGACCGGTTGCCGGATCGGCGAATCCGAACGAGCCGCCGAGGCCCGTCGTGCCGTAGGCGCGTTTATCCGAGCCGAAGCGGAACGAGCCGCGGGATTTGCGGAAGCCCAGGTGATAGCGAGACTTGGTGTGCAACACCAGATCATCGGCGGGCACATCATCCGCGGCCGCGGCGGTGAGCCGATCGAGCACCGTGTCCTCGATCGGCAGCGCACCGGTGCGACCCGCCGCAGCGCCGTAGGTCTTGGCCAGCGACCTGGCATTGCCGACGCCGTTGGAACCCGGCATCTCCAACTCGAGCAGTTCGCGTCGGCTTGCCCGCACCGGCGCGCCGATGCGCGGATTGGTCAGTGCCGCATGGGAAAGCCCGCGCTTGGCGAAGATCTCCGCACCGATGCGCACCGGAATATCGCGCTCGTAGCGCAGGATGTCCACGCCCTCGGTGGCGGCCAGGGTGGCGATCCGCTCCATACTCTGTTCGGCGGGCAGGCCGATGAAGAAGTCCAGGTCGAGCGGTTTCGCGATTTCCTCGGCGAAGATCCGGCCGAGTGTGCGGTGTTCCGGATCGGCGCGGCGCACGAGTTCGCCTTGATACAGGCCCAGGGTGATGGCGTGATAGCCGTGTCGCGTGCCCGGCCGCCACGCGGGCCGCTGCGCCGCGAGAATCGTTGCGAGACCGTCGAGATCGGCGATCTGCCGCAGGCGTACCACGGTGTCCAGTCCGGACAGTCCGGCCTGATGGTCGATCAGCTGACGCACCGTGACCGTGCTCTTGCCCTGCGCGGCGAACTCCGGCCAGTACTTCGCGACCGGCTCCTCGTAGTCCAGCAGTCCCTTCGACACCATCGTGGCGACCACGAACGCGGCCATACCCTTGGTCGAGGAGAAGACCGGCACGATCGTGTCGCGTTCCCACGGCAGGGTCCGGCGGCGGTCACGATGCCCCGCCCACAGGTCGACCACCGGGCGATCGCCCGCGTAAACGGCCACGGCAGCGCCGATTTCGCCGTGCTGGGCGAAGTTGCGGCGGAAGGCGTCGGCAACGGGACCGAAACCGGCCGCCACATCGCCGTGGATGGTGGGTGCGCTCATGATCAGTTGATGGTACCGGCGGTACCGACTTCTCATGCAGACGGTGCGGACACGCCGGGAACGGGCGTCTCGTACGCTCATTTCGTGCGTGCATTCGAGCAGATCAAGAACTGGCCGGTTCGGCATGCGGCGGCGGGCGTCGTCACCGGCGACGGTGCGCAGACGGCGGGTGATACCGAGCGCGTATTCCCGCTCGCCTCGGTGACCAAGCCGCTGGTCGCCTACGCGGTACTCGTCGCGGTGGAGGAGGGTGCGATCGAACTCGATCAGCCCGCCGGTCCACCGGGAGCTACCGTCCGGCATCTGCTCGCGCACACTTCCGGCATCGCCTTCGATACCACCGAGGTGATCGCCGCACCCGGCACGCGGCGCATCTACTCCAGCGCCGGATTCGAAATTCTCGCGGCCTTCGTCGCGGAGCAGACCGGGATCGCGTTCCCGGAGTACCTGCGCGAGGCTGTATTCGAGCCACTCGGCATGACGGCCTCGGTGCTGGCCGGTCCGGCCGGACATGCGGGCCGGTCCACCGCGGCGGATCTGGTGCGCTTCGGTGCGGAACTGCTGGATCCCCAGCTGATTTCGGCACAGACCCACGCCGAGGCGACCACGGTCGAGTTTCCGGGACTCAACGGTGTGCTGCCGGGTTACGGATCGCAGCGTCCCAACGACTGGGGACTCGGATTCGAGATTCGCGACGGGAAATCACCGCACTGGACCGGCGGATCGAATTCCGCAGGTACCTATGGCCATTTCGGGCAGTCCGGCACATTTCTGTGGGTCGATCCCGAATTAGGAGTGGCGAGTATCGCTTTGAGCGACGAGAATTTCGGCGACTGGGCACGGGAGGCATGGCCCGTCTTTTCCGATGCGGTGATCGCCGAGGTGATCCTCGCTCGGAACTCGGTTGCGAAGTAACAGGTCGGACACGCCTCCGAAGTAACATGTGTAACTCGGGGCACTCCAGTACACTCGGGCAACGCCAGTACGACGGATCGTTGGGGAAGACGTTTCTCGTCGAAGCTGGAGGTGTCAGTGGTGCGCGCATCGAGTCAGTTCGCGGACGCGACGGCGGGTGTGGTCTATATCCACTCATCGCCGGCTGCGCTGTGCCCACATATCGAATGGGCACTCACCTCGGCCCTCGGCTCACCCGCGAAATTGCGCTGGACCGCACAACCCGCCGACGGACAGTTGCGTGCGACCACCGACTGGATCGGTCCGGTCGGCACCGCATCCCGAATTGCCCAATCCTTGCGGTCCTGGCCGGTGCTGCGCTTCGAGGTCACCGAGGACCCCAGCGACGGCGTCGACGGTGAGCGCTACAGCTTCGTGCCCACCCTCGGCCTCTGGCACGGCTCCACCTCCGCCAACGGGGATGTCACCATCGGCGAAATGCGTCTGCGCGCCATGCTGCAGGCCAACCGTGAACTCGGCAACTACACCGGCTATGACCTGGCAACCGAACTCGACCGCGCCCTCGGTACCCCCTGGGACGAAGATCTCGAGATCTACCGCTACGGCACAGAATCCGGCGCCGAGGTGACCTGGCTGCGCCGCGACGTCGGCTGATCGGTCACTCTTTCAAGGTCTCAGCCGATCAGGTGCTCGAGTGCGAGTTGTTGCAGTCGGACGAAACCGAAGTCCCGTTCGGCGGCCTCGTCCGGGTCGAAACCGTCGTCGATGTGCAGGAATGCCTCGATCGATTCACCCTCGTCGAGGGTGGGTTGCGCCAGGTCGAGGACGCCGGAGTAGGCCATCGCCTCCTGGACGCGGGAATCGGCGCGGAACGCGCGCGCCTTGTCCGCCAGCATCAGATAGGTCGCCATACAGGCCTTGGCCGATTCCCATACGCCGGTGAGGTGCTCGGTGCGTGAGGGCTTGTAGTCGAAGTGCCTTGGTCCGGTGTAGCGCGGGCCGTCCGGATAGCCGGGGAAACCGTTTTCGAGCAGGTCGACGGTGAAGAATGCGGAGACCAGATCGCCGTGTCCGAAGACCAGGTCTTGGTCGTATTTGAGACCGCGCTGGCCATTGAGATCGATGTGGAACAGCTTGCCGCTCCACAATGCCTGGCCGAGGGCGTGCGTGTAGTTGAGGTTGGACATCTGTTCGTGGCCGGTTTCCGGGTTGAGGCCGATTATGTCGCCGTGCTCCAATTCGGCGATGAGGGCGAGTGCGTGCCCGACGGTGGGCAGGAAGATATCGCCGCGTGGCTCATTGGGCTTGGGCTCCAACGCGATTCGCAGGTCGTAACCCTGTGACTTGATATAACCGGCGACCGTATCCAAACCCTCTTTGTAGCGCTCGAACGCGGCGAAGATGTCCTTGGATCCGTCGTACTCGCTGCCCTCGCGGCCGCCCCACATCACGAAGGTGGTGGCGCCGACCTGCGCTGCCAGATCCACCGCGCGCAGGATCTTGCGCAGACCGAAGCGGCGGATCGAGCGGTCGTTGGCGGTCAGTCCGCCGTCCTTGAAGACCGGATGGGTGAAGGTGTTGGTGGTGACCATCTCGATGGTGAGACCGCAGCGAGCGGTCGCTTCTTCGAGTCGCGCGAGGTTGCGCTCCTTGGTGGCGTCGTCGGCATCGAAGGGGAATACATCGTTGTCGTGGAAGGTGATTCCCCAGACGCCGAGTTCGGCCAGGCGTTCGGCGTACTCCCACGGTGCGAGTGCCGGTCGGGTCGGCAGTCCGAACGGGTCGGTACCCGTCCAGCCGACCGTCCACAGGCCGAAGGAGAACTTGTCGTCGGTGGTGGGTTGACGGGTCACGCGATGCCTCCAGATGTGTTTACGGCGGGCCCCAGCTTCCGGTGTACCCCTCGGCGAAGTACGCCGCGCCGCGCCGGGATTCGGTGAGCATCGCGAGTTCACCACGTTGGCGTTCGAGATCGAAGGGGGACGCGCCGTCGATCGAGTGCAGGAGGGTCGTCGCCCAGTAGGAGAAATGCTGAGCCTTCCACACTCGATCGAGCGTACGGTCGGTGTAGCGACGCAATGATTCGTCAGAGCCGCCGGCGAAGTATTCGTCGATAACCTCGTGCAGCACGCGCACATCCGCGAGCGCGAGATTCAAACCCTTCGCGCCGGTGGGCGGGACGGTGTGGGCGGCATCGCCTGCCAGCAGGAGTCTGTCGTGGCGCATCGGTGCGGTGACGAACGAGCGGAACGGCAGCACCGTCTTTCCGCTGATCGGCCCCTCTTGCAGTGTGAAACCGTTGCCGTTGACGCGTTTGCGCATTTCGGCCCAGATTCGTTCGTCGTCCCAGTCTTCGGGGCGCTCGGTGGGTGCGCACTGGAAATACATGCGCTGCATCGTCGACGTGCGCTGGCTGACCAGGGCGAAGCCGTGTTCGGAGCGCGCGTAGATCAGTTCCGGATGCGACGGCGGCGCCTCGGCGAGGAAGCCGAACCAGGCGAAGGGGTATTCGCGGAACCATTCGGTGCGCACGCCATCCGGAAAGGCGTGACGGCAGATCGAACGTGAACCATCGGCCCCGACGATCAGATCGGCCGCCAGCCGGGCCGGGCGGCCGTCCGCCTCGGTGAACGTCACCACCGGAGGATCGATGGAGACCGCGGTATCCCGGATGCCATAGCGGACATCGCCGCCATCGGTCTTGCGGCGGTCGGCGAGGTCGGTGAACACATCGGTCTGCGGATACAGCCACACGGATTCACCGACCAGTTCCCGGAAATCGATCCGATGGTTGTCACCGTCGAAGCGCAGCACCACACCGTCGTGCCGGTCGCCTTCGGTGAGTACGCGATCGGAGACGCCGGAATCCACCAGCATGCGCACCGAACCCGCCTCCAGGATGCCCGCACGAATGGTGGTCGCGATGTCCTCGTGCGTGCGGATATCGATGACGACGGATTCGATTCCGGAGCGGTGCAACAGATGTGACAGCAGCAGACCCGCCGGACCCGCGCCGACGATGGCGACCTGTGTGCGCGTATTCCTCATAGGGCGAACCCCTTCGAAGTGTCGAGGGTGGTGGCCGGTTCCACCGGCCGAGTGCTGAACCGGGACACCGCCGTCATCGCGAGCATGCCGACGCCCGCCACCGCGGCGAAAAAGTAGAAGCCCCACGGGTATGCGGATCCGGCGACGATGAGCCAGCCGGTAATACTCGGACCGAATATCGCGCCGAGTCGACCCACACTCGAGGTGAGGCCGAGCGCGGTAGCCCGCACCTCGGCGGGATATACCTGCGTGACGTAGGCGTAGATGAGCGCCTGGGCCGAGAACACGAAGATGCCGGTGACCAGTACCAGCGCATTGAGGAGCACGGTGCTGGAGACTTTGACGCTCAACATGGCCAGCAATACGGCGGCGGCCGCAAACCAAACGAGGACAGTCGGTTTCGTGCCGCGACGGTCCGCGAGCGGACCGGCGATCAGCAGCCCGACGATCGCACCGACATTCAGCACCAGCAGCAGTGTCAACGACGTCGACATGTTGTACCCGGCGTCACGCATCAGCTTCGGCAACCAGGTGTTGAGTCCGTAGACCAGCAGCAGGCCCATGAACGAACCGACCCACACCCCGAGTGTCGTGCGCAGATAGCGTGGCGCGAGCAGCACGGTCGGCCGAACCCGTTCAGGAGCGGCCTTGGCGGCCAGGTACGCCTCGGATTCGGGCAGTTTGGCCCAGATCAGCGGCAGCAGTAGGAATCCCGCGATGCCGCCGAGAAGGAACAGCGGCTGCCAGTGCGGAACAAGCTGTAGCGCAAGGAGCGAGGTGATCACCGCGCCGACGTGATAGCCGGTCATCGTGATGGTGCCGGCGAGGGCACGGCGGGTGGCGGGTACCTGCTCGGCCATGAAGGTCAGCGCCGTCGGCAGACAGGCGCCGAGCCCGATCCCGGCCAGCAGGCGGAATACGCCGAAAACGGTGACGGATCCGGCCGCCGGGACGGCCGCGGTGAATGCCGAGAACAATGCGATCGAGGCGAGTAGCACCTTGCGGCGGCCGTAGCGGTCGGCGATCGGCCCGACCAACGCGGCGCCGATGGCGACACCGACCAGCGAGATCGTCGCGGCGAATGTCGCGCGCGCCGCGGTGAATCCGATGTGGTGCTGCTCGATGAGGGTGGGAATGACGGCGCCGAGCACGACCAGGTCGTAGCCCTCGAGCAGAACGATGAGCCAGCACAGCATGGCCGGCCACGACGACAGCTTGTTCATGATGATTCGTTTCTGCAGATTCGGGCCGGTCATAGCGGGCCCTGATTGTGATGGCTCTCACGCTAGAATGACCGGCAATCAGAAATCCAATTGATATTTTTCTCGATTCATATAGAGGAGATCTATGGCAGCCGAGTTCGATCTGAACCTGGTGCGCACCTTTGTGCTGCTGTACGAAACCAGGAGTGTCACGGCCGCCGCCGACCTGCTCGGGGTCACCCAGCCGACGGTCAGCTATGGGCTCGGCAAGTTGCGGCGGCGGCTGCGCGATGAACTGTTCGTGCGCGGCCCGGGTGGTCTCGTACCGAGCGCGGAGGCCGAGCGGCTGTATCCGCCGCTGCGTGCGGCTATCGCGGGTGTCGACGAAACACTCAGCGCGGCAACCGAATTCGACCCAACCCGACCGGCCCGCTTCGCGCTCGGACTCTCCGACCTCGGCGAGGTGACGGTGCTGCCGCTGGTGCTCGCGGAACTGGCGGTCCGGGCACCGCAGGTGACCCTGCAGGTCGAGGCCTTCGATGTCGATACCGCGACCGACCGGCTGGCCCGCGGCGAGGTCGACGCGATGGTGGCCAGTCCGATACTCGATTCACCTCGGCTGACTCGGACGCCGCTGTTCAGCGAGGGCTATGCCGGACTGGTCGCGGCGCGCCACCCTCGGCTGCGCGCTGCGACGCCCACGCAAGCCGAACTGGAGCGTGAGCGACATATCGTCGTCGAGGGCGTGACGGGCCACCCCGGCCCGCGCAAGGCGTTGCGCGAGCACCATCTCGAAGACCGCGTCGCTGTGCGCGTCACCCGATTCGCCACCCTGCCGTATGTGGTTCAGGACAGTGAGCTGGTCGCCATCGTTCCCGAACGGGTGGCACACGCTTTGGCGCGCACCCATCCCGTGCGCGTATTCACCCTCCCGTGGCCGATCGAGCCGGTGGAGGTAGCGGCATATACCCGGCGCGCACCCGGTCGCGCCGCGGCTCAGGGGTGGTTCCTGGACGTGGTTCGGGCGGCGCTACAGAATCTGCCGTCGGTCAGCCCAGCCGCGTAATCGGTTTCGCGGCGGTGAGATCCGCTTCGATTCGATGGGCGGCCGTCTGCAGGCGTGGAATCAGTTCGGCCTGAATGGATTCGATGCTGCGGCGGGAGGCGTGCGTCGAAATATTGATCGCGGCGATCACCCCGGACCGGTCGCGGATGGGGGCCGCGACCGACCGCAGACCCTCCTCCAATTCCTGGTCGACGATGGAATAGCCCTGTGCGCGAACCGTTTCCAAGGCGGCGCGCAAAGCGACCTGATCGGTGATGGTGTTGGCGGTCAGCCGGGCCAGTGGCGTGCGCGTCAGATAGGCGTCGAGTTCGGCCGCTGGGAGTCCGGCCAGCAGGACATGGCCCATGGAGGTGGCGTAGGCCGGGAAACGCGTGCCGATATTGATGCTGACGGTCATGATCCGGGATGCGGCGACCCGGGCGACGTACACGACATCCGGACCGTCGAGCACCGATACCGAGCTGGATTCGTGCACGTCGGCGGAGAGCTGTTCGAGGTGCGGCTGCGCCACCTCGGACAGGCTCATGCTGGACAGATACGAATAGCCCAGTTCCAGCACCTTGGCGGTGAGCGAGAAGCGTTTGCCGTCGGTGCGGACGTAGCCGAGATCGGTGAGGGTCAACAGGAACCGGCGCGCCGCCGCGCGGGTGAGTCCGGTCAGGCGCGCGACATCGGAGAGCGTCAGCTGCGGGTTCTCGGCGTCGAATGCCTTGATGACCGCGAGGCCGCGTTCGAGCGACTGCACATAGTGGGTGCCGCGCTGGGCGTCGTCGTCGTTACCGCCGGTCGTCATCGTCGTCCTCCTCGACAGGGTGCTACAGGGCGGTATCGTCCCCGAGTTCGGCCAATACCTGCTGCCCGATCGCGAAGGCCGCGTTGGCCGCCGGCACACCCGCGTAGGCGCCGGTGTGCAGCAATACTTCGGCGATCTCGGCGGCGGTGAGACCGTTGGTGATCGCGGCGCGGACATGCATCGCGATCTCCTCGTGCCGCCCGAGGGCGGTGAGCACCGCAAGGGTAACGCAGCTGCGGGTGCGCCGGTCCAGGCCCTCGCGGGTCCAGATCGAGCCCCACACCGATTCGGTGATGTATTCCTGGAACGGCCTGGTGAATTCGGTGGTCCTGGCGACGGCGCGATCGACGTGATCGTCGCCGAGCACTTCGCGCCGGACCGCCATGCCGCTATCGGCTCGTTCGTTCACGCGTCCTCCTTCAGATGAGCGAGAATCAGATCGTTGACCGCTTCCGACGCCTCGGCGCTGGCCAGATGTGCGCCGGGGCTGACGATTTCGAGGCGCGCGTTCGGGACCGTGCGCGCAATGCGCTGTCCGTGCTCAGGTGGGATGGCCGGATCCTGGGCGCCGGCGATCACGAGTGTGGGTGCGGTGATCGATGACAGCCGGGCTGCGATATTCATCGTTTCGATTGCCGCGCAACAGGATGCGTAGCCGTCGGCGTCGGTGGCCGCGACCATTTCCGCGTAGTAATGGGTGCGCTCCGGATGGTCCGCGCGCCATTGCGGGGTGAACCAGCGTTGCACCACAGCATTTGAAACTGCCTGTGTCCCTTCGGCTCTGACCAGCGCGGCGCGCTCGGCCCAACCGCTGGGCGGACCCAGTTCGGCGGAGGTGCAGCACAGGGTGAGCGTACGCAGCCGGTCCGGTGCGTGCTCGCCGAGCCACATGCCGACCATGCCGCCGAGTGAGAGTCCGACGAAATGCGCTCGTCGGGCCCCGAATCGGTCGAGCAGCCCGATCACATCGGAGCCCAGGTCCGTCAGCGTGTACGGGCCAGGGGGTACCGGGGATGCGCCATGTCCGCGGTGGTCGTAGCGCAATACCCGATACCCGGCGGCGGTCAGGGCGGTGATCTGTGGATCCCACATCCGTAGGTCGCTGCCCAGTGATCCGCTCAGTACGACGGGTTCGCCGTCGTCGGGACCGGCCACGAGGCAGTTCACTTCGACGGCGCTCACGACTCAGCCTGCCGAATCCGCAGGCTGCCACTGGGCGTCAGCGCGACCGGTTCGTACATCTCTACCACGCTCATGACTCCGCCTCCCTGGCGCTTGGCTTTTGGGTGGCCCAGCTGACGACTGATCGGTCGCTCATGATCGGTCCTGCCAGTCGTTGAGTGCTCTGTCGATGAACTCGGGCGTCGACCCGAGGTACCGCGCCGGATCGAGCAGTCTTTCGATCTGTTCGCGTTCCAGATACTTCCCGACCACCGGATCGGCGGCGAGCAGATCGGCGAGTGAGCCTGCACCGGCGAGGGCCGCTTGGCAGCACTGCGCGACGGCATCGCCCGCGGTATGCCTGCCGATCTCGCCGTTGGATGTCGAAACCAACTCGGTCACCACGTTTTCCGCGAGCACGAGGCCGCCGGTGAGGTCGAGGTTGGCACGCATGCGCTGTGGATCGACTCGAAGTCGCTCCAGGCTGATACGCAGCCAATGCACCGCGGAACCGGTGGTCCGCAGCAATTCGATATACGGCCGCCATTCCGCATGCCACGAGCCTGCCGCGCGCTGATGTTCGTGTGCGGCCGCACCGAGCAGTGCGGCGACCAATCCCGGTGCCTGCACGGCGGATCCGGCGGCAAGAACGGCGGCGACGGGATTGCGTTTGTGCGGCATGGTCGAGGAGCCGCCCGTACCCGCAGGGCCCTCCTCGTGGACTTCCGCGACCTCGGTCTGCGCCAGCAGCGTGATATCGCGGGCGATCTTGGCCACCGCCGCGCAGGTCTGACCGAGTGCCCCGGCGATCTCGGCGATGCGGCCGCGCTCGGTATGCCACGGCAGGGCCGGTTCGGCCAATCCGAGCTGCCGCGCGAGCTCGCTCAGGACGGCAATCCCGTTGTCGCCCAGGGAAGCCAGCGTGCCGACCGCTCCGCCGAACTGCACCGCCAGGCGGTGCCGCCGGATGTCGTCGAGCCGGTCCCGCGCCGCGGCGAGACCACCGAGCCAGCCCGCCGCGGTGAGACCGAAGGTGACCGGCGGTCCCTGCTGGAGCAGGCTGCGCCCGGCCTGCACAGTGTCGGTGTGGATTTCGGCGAGGTGCGCCAGCTGGGCCGCGCATGCGCGCAAGTCGTCATCGAGCACTGCCAGCGCCCGATGTGTCACCAGCATGGCGGCGGTATCGCCCACGTCCTGGCTGGTCGCGCCGAGGTGCACATATCCGGCCGCATCACCCGCGACACGTGCGGTGAGCGCCCGCACCAGCGGCCCGGCCGGATTGCCGATGCCGACCGCCTGCCCGCCGAGTTCGGTGATGTCGTAATCATCTGCGTCGCAACAGCTTTGGATTGCGGCGGCGGCCTCGGGTGGAACGACTCCGGCCGCGGCCGAGGCGGCCGCCAGCGCGCCCTCGAAGTCGAGCATGGCCTGCACCCATGCCCGGTCGCCGACCTGCGCCGCGACCGGACCGGCCGCGAGCACAGCGTCGAACAGACCGTCAGACATCGAAGAACACCGTCTCGCGCTCACCCTGGAGGTACACGTCGAAAACATAGCCATCGGAACCGTTCCCGGCGACCAAGGTGCCGCGCCGCTCCGGCGGCACCGTGGCCAACACCGGATCACTCGCGTGCTGATCGGCGTGCTCGGGGAAGTAGATGCGGGTGACCACTCGATGCAGCAGACCACGGGCGAATACCGAGACATCGATATGCGGGGCCTGCCCATCGCCGAGCGCGCCGGGAACGACGGTGTAGACCGCGAATTCGCCCGCTCGGGTGTCGCTGCGTGCGAATCCGCGGAAATATTCGCGGACACCGCGACCGTCGTCGGGATGCGCGATATGCCCGTCCGGGTCGGCCTGCCAGATCTCGATCATGGCGTCATCGATCGGCTCGCCGACGGCGTCGAGCACCCGGCCGCGAATCCACACGGCCCCTGGTGTCCCCAGCGGCACAGCGTACGGGCCGTCGTCCCAGGTCAGTCCGATGTGCAGATAGGGGCCGACAGTCTGCGAAGGCGTGGTGGGCAGATTAGTCATCGTCCTCGTCGTCCTCGAAAGGCGTGGCGTCCCGGCCACGCAATACGATGTCGAACTCGAAGGCCAGCGCCCGCTCGGGTTCGCTGCGGTCGAGATCGAAGCGGCTGATCAGCAGTGGGCGAGCGGCCTCGGGCACCGAGTTGAAGATGGGGTCCTGGGCGAACAACGGATCGTCCGGAAAATACATCTGGGTGACCAGTCGCTGGGTGAAGGCGCGCCCGAACAGCGAGAAGTGGATGTGCGCGGGTCGCCAGGCATTGTGGTGGTTGCGCCATGGATAGGCGCCGGGCTTGATCGTGGTGAACTCGTAGCGGCCCGCGCCATCGGTGAGCGTGCGCCCGGCGCCATCGAAGTTGGGATCGAGCGGGCAGTCCCACGCGCCCCGGTCATGGCGGTACCGGCCACCGGCATTGGCCTGCCAGATCTCGATCAGCGAGTTCGGGATCGGCTTGCCGTCACCGTCGAGTAGCCGGCCGTGCACGATGATGCGCTGTCCGAGCGGTTCCGCGCGGTGCTGCGCGGTCAGGTCGTTATCGGTCTCGGCGAGCCGGTCCGCGCCGAGCACCGGAGCGGTGAGTTCGGTCAGCCGTTGCGGCAGCAGGACCAGCGGCTCTTTCGGATGCCGAAGGGCGGTGGACTTGTACTCCGGGGAGTCCAGCGGCGGGTGGGTGCCCGCCGGATCTCTTCGATAGCCTTGCAGCGCACGGGTTTTCATGATGTCGCCTCCAGAACAACGGCCAGCCCCTGGCCGACTCCGATACACAGTGCGGCCAGTCCCCACCGGCTGCCGCTACGCCGCATTTCGCGGGCGAGTTGGTTGATGACGCGTCCTCCGGACGCGCCGAGCGGGTGGCCGATCGCGATCGCGCCGCCGTTGACATTGACGATGTCCGGATTCAACTCCGGCCAATCCGCGAGGCAGGCGAGCGATTGCGCGGCGAATGCTTCGTTCAATTCGACCACGCCGAGATCGCCCCAGTCGATTCCCGCGCGCCGCAGGGCGACGCGCGCCGCTTCGACCGGACCGATACCGAAGACATCCGGATCGACGCCCGCCGCACCGCGTCCCGCGATCCGCGCCAGGGGTGTCCGGCCGAGCCGATCGGCCAGGGCTTCGTCTCCGAGCAGCAGGGCGGAGGCGCCGTCGTTCAGCGGTGAGGCATTTCCGGCGGTGACGGTGCCATCAGGCCGGAACGACGGTTTCAATCCCGCCAACCGCTCGACGGTCGTTTCCGCCCGCAGCGACTCGTCGCGAGCCAGTTCGGTGCCGGGCACGGCGACGACATGATCGTCGTAGAAGCCGTTGTCCCAGGCCTTCGCGGCGAGCTGATGGCTGCGTGCGGCGAATTCGTCCTGCGCCGCACGCTCGATTCCGTAACGGCCCGCGAGGATTTCGGTGCTCTCACCCAAGGACACCGTCCACCGCCCGGGCATTGCCGGATTCACCAGCCGCCAGCCCAATGTCGTGGAGTGCAGTGTTTCGTTGCCGACGGGAAATCCCTTGGCGGGCTTGGGCATAACCATGGGCGCGCGGCTCATCGATTCGACGCCGCCGACGACAACCGTTGCCGCATCATCGGTTTCGATCATACGGGCGGCCTGCATCGCGGCGTCCATACTCGACCCGCACAGCCGGTTCACGGTCGTGCCGGGCACCGAGGTCGGCCAATCCGCGAGCAGCGCTGCCATGCGTGCCACATTGCGATTATCCTCGCCCGCCTGGTTGGCCGCTCCGAAGACGATCTCGTCCACCGTCGCGGGGTCCAGATCGTTGCGGTCCGCGAGCGACCGCAGCACGGTGGCGGCGAGGTCATCGGGCCGGATGCCGCTCAGCGCACCGCCGTACCTGCCGAACGGGGTGCGAATACCGTCGTAGAGAAATGCGCTGGTCATGAGGCGGCCTTCAGCGCTCGCAGGGTCTCGAGTTCGATGGCAGTCGGCGGCTCGCCGATTTCGAGATCCGGCGCGACCCGCAGCTGCCAGCCGGTGGCAGCGCGGACCTGCTCGACGGTCACGCCCGGATGCACCGCGACGAGGATCAACTCGCCGGTGTCGTCGGGCCGCATCACCCCGAGGTCGGTGATCACCAGGGTCGGGCCCGCGCCGCGCAGGCCGAGTTTCGCGCGCTCGCCGGTACCGCGACCGTGCCCGAAAGAGGTGATGAAGTCGACTTTGTCGACGAAGGAGCGGCGCGACTGACGCACAACGACGAACACCTCGCCACAGGAGGCGGCAATCTCGGGCGCGCCACCGGCTCCTGGCAAGCGGACCTCGGGATGGGTGTAGTCACCGCCGATGACGGTGGTGTTGATATTGCCGTACTTGTCGAGCTGCGCGGCCCCGAGGAACCCGATATCGATGCGACCCGGCTGCAGCCAATAGTTGAAAATCTCCGGCACGCCGATCACTGCGTCGGCGGTCTCGGCGAGCACACCGTCACCGATGGAAGCGGGCAGCCGATCCGGCTTCGAACCCAATGTTCCGGATTCGTAGATGAGGACCAGATCGGGCGCGTGGGTGTTGCGTGCGAGATTGGCGGCCGTCGACGGCAGTCCGATCCCGACGAAGCACCGTTTGCCCGCGCCGAGTGCCCTGGCGGCGGCGATCGTCATCATCTCGTCGGCGGTGTATGTCGTTTCCATTGTGGCGGTGCGGGTTTCGGCGATGGTCATACTGTCTCCGTGGTGGCGGTGTACACGTTTTCGTCGAGCCAGCGGGTGAAGTGGTCACGGTCTCGGCTGATCGCGTCCCAGGTCTTGTAGTAGTCGTTGTCGCGTTCGGAATAGCCCTGTGCGTAGGACGGATGCGCGCCGCCGGGCACCTCCGCGACGGCGGTCACCGCCCACGCGGGCAGCACGATCGCGCCGGGCACCGGAGTCAGCTCGTCGACGATTTCCTCGACCGTGACCAGGCTGCGACGCGCGGCCAGGACCGCCTCCTTCTGCACTCCGAGCAGTCCCCACAGCTGCACATTTCCGGACCGATCGGCGCGCTGGGCGTGGATGACCGTGACATCGGGATTGATCGCGGGAACCGCGGTCAGCTGTTCCCCGGTGAACGGGCAGGTGATCGGTTTGATGGTGTCGGTGACCGTCGGCAGATCGGTGCCGACGTATCCGCGCAGCACGGCGAACGGCAATCCGGACGCTCCCGCGACATAGCGATTCGCCATACCGGCGTGGCTGTGCTCCTCGATATCCAACGCCGCGGGCCAGGCATGCTGTACCGCGTCGCGGAACCGGTGCAGTGAGCCGACGCCGGGATTGCCGCCCCAGGAAAAGATCAGCTTGCGTGCACAACCGGCCCCGATCAGCTGGTCGTAGACGATGTCCGGCGTCATCCGCACCAGCGTCAGATCCCGCTTGCGCTGGCGGATGATCTCTTGCCCGGCGGCCACCGGGATCAGATGCGTGAACCCCTCCAGCGCGACCGTATCGCCGTCGCGGACGAGTTCGTCGACCGCAGCTGCCAAGGAGGTAATCCTGGCCATATCACTCCTCATTCGAAATCGTGGAAACGCGGCCGAGCCGAATCCAGCACTTGCCCGGGGTGGATCGCACCGCGGTGAAGGCCCGATCGGCGTCGTCGAGTGCGAACTCGGCCTGCAGCACCCGGCTCGGCGCGATCGCGCCGGAATCGAGCAGGACCGTGGTGTCGGCGAAATCGCTCGGGTGGTCGTAGATCAGCGAGCCGATCAGCCGCAGCTGCCGATAGACGAGATCGAAGCTCGACAGCGCCAGCGGTTCGGCATTGATCCCGATGAGCACCGCGGTGCCGCCGGCGACGAGCCGATCCAATGCCGGGGGAAGTGCGGCGGGCACACCGGATGTCTCGAAGAGATAGTCGAAACCGGATGCCGATTCGTCGGCCGCTACCGCGCCGAGCGATTCGGCGAGCGCGCGTCGGCCCTCATGCGGCTCGATGACTGCGGGTTTGATCCCCGCCGCGACCAGCAGTTCGCACAGGAACAGACCCTGTGAACCCGTGCCGACCACCAGGCAGCTATCGCCCACCGTGATTCCCGAGCGACGAATGGCCGCGCGCGCGACGGTCAGCGGCTCGGTGCACACCAGATCCTCCAGCGGCACGGCGGGCGCGACCGGAAAGGTGAATTCGGCTGGTACCGCTACCAATTCGGCGATGACGCCGGGCGTATTGATACCGAGGATGATCCGGTTCGGGCAGGCCGAGGTGAAGCCGGAACGGCAGGCCGCGCATGCCATACAGCAATAGTTCGGCTCGATCGCGACCCGCTGGCCGATCCGTCCCGCGTCGACATCGGTGCCGACGGCCACGATCTCGCCGACCCCTTCGTGGCCGACGATCCACGGCAGCTCTGGAACCGGCCGATGGCCGTGGTAGACGGACAGATCCGAACCGCACAGGCCGACGCCGAGCATCCGCACCAGGACATCACCCGGCCCGCAAACCGGATCCGGCAGCTCCGCGACCGCGATCCGCTCGGGCGCAACCAAGGTAGCCGCCTTCATGATTCTCCTTGTGCGCAATCCGTACAACTGGTTGATATGCGAACATCGTAGGTCCAATCCGATGGTGACTCAAGTCCCATATATCGATCGATGGCATGGTGGAACCGCTTCGAACTGGCATTTCCCCAGCAAGGGCGACTTGTTGGCAGTGACTCGGATCACCTCTACCCTCAATTCACATTACGCACAGATGTTCGCGATGCGAACATGATCGAAATTTAGGAACCACCGTGCCCGCTTCGACGCGATATCCGAGGACCGCCCGGCGATCCATCGCCACCGTGTGCCTGTCCGGAACCCTCGAGGACAAACTCGGCGCGGCCGCCGCCGCGGGCTTCGACGGCATCGAACTGTTCGAAAACGATCTGATTGCCAGTCAGCTCAGCCCGGAGCAGGTGCGGGAGCGCTGTGCCGAGCTCGGTCTGTCGATCGACCTCTATCAGCCCTTCCGCGACTTCGAGGGCGCACCGCCGGAGGTGTTCGAGGCGAATCTGCGGCGGGCGGAACACAAATTCGACGTGATGGCGGCGCTCGGCGTCGACACCGTGCTGGTGTGCTCCTCGGTCGCGCCCGGCACCATCGATGACGATGATCTCGCCGCCGATCAGCTGCGCGTGCTTGCCGAGCATGCGAGCGAACGCGGTTTCCGCATCGCCTACGAAGCCCTGGCCTGGGGTGCGCACGTGAACACCTGGGACCACTCGTGGCGCATCGTGCAGAAGGCGGGCCATCCAGCGCTGGGGTTGTGCCTGGACAGCTTCCACATCCTTTCGCGCGCGAGCGATCCCGCGGGCATCGCCGATGTGCCGGGGGAGAAGCTGTTCTTCCTGCAGCTCGCCGACGCACCGCACCTGACCATGGATGTGCTGCAGTGGAGCCGCCACTACCGGCTGTTTCCCGGCCAAGGGGCCTTCGATCTGCCCGCATTCCTCGGCTATGTCCTCGATGCCGGATACACCGGGCCGCTGTCGCTCGAAGTGTTCAATGATGTTTTCCGCCAAGCCGATCCGGCGCGCACCGCCCGTGACGCGATGCGTTCGCTGCTGTGGCTGCAGGAGCAATACGGTGCGACCGCGGCCGATACCGCCGCGCCCCCGCTGCACGGCCACGCCTTCACCGAGCTCAGCGTCGGCAGTGCGGCCGCGGCGCGCATCGGGGAGACGTTGTCCGCCATGGGTTTCAGCCGCACCGGACAGCATCGGAGCAAACCGGTTCAGCTGTGGCAGCAGGGCCGCGCGCGAGTTCTGTTGAACAGCACCGTCACCGCACACCACCAGGCGGATCTGGCCGAGATCAGCGCATTCGCCGTGGAGAGCAGTGACCCGGCTCGCTCAGCCGCGCGCGCCGAGGCGATGCTGGCCCCGGTCCTGCCGCGCGAACACGGTCCGGCGGAGGCCGATCTCGCCGCCGTCGCCGCGCCCGATGGGTCCTCGGTCTTCTTCTGCCGCACGACATCCGACGGCTGGCTCGGTGATTTCGACCCCACCGCTGCGGAATCGGTGACGGTAGACGTGGCATCGACCGCCATAACCGGGATCGACCACATCGCCCTGGCACAGCCGTTCGACTACTTCGACGAGGCGTCGCTGTTCTACCGTGCCGCTCTCGGTCTGCACGCACATCACGACACCGAATTCGCCGCACCCTACGGACTGGTCCGCGACCGCGCCGTCGGCAATGACGACGACACGGTGCGCATCGTGCTCAGCACCACCCTGCTGCGCCGCGGAAGCTGGGCGCCGGGCGTCTCGGACCCCCAGCACGTCGCCTTCGGTACCGACGACATCTTTGCCACCGCCGAAAGAACTGCGCCGCCGCGGCGCCCCGGTACTGACCATCCCGGCCAACTACTACGCCGACCTCGACGCCCGGATCGCGGTTCCGGCCACCCGCCTCGACCGCATGCGGCGGCTCGGCATCATGTACGACCGCGACGAGCGCGGTGAGTTCTACCACCTCTACACCGAAATCCTGGGCAGCCGAGTGTTTTTCGAGGTGGTTCAGCGCGTGCGCGGATACGCCGGTTTCGGCGCGGTCAACGCACCGGTCCGCATGAGCGCGCATCGCGCGCGCCGCCTGGCGCACCACTGACGTCCCCTGAATCCGAGAAAAGAATTGCGGCGCCGATGCCGTGTCGAAGGAGAAGTAACATGATCGTCGAGCACGCCCCGTTCGGGCGCCGCGGATTCTTCGCCAGCTTCGCGCTGCAAGGTGTGCAGGCCGGTCAAATCCTTGCCGCCGCAGCGTTTTTGCCGATGTCGGCACTGTTGCCCGATGATGCGTTCCAATCCTGGGGTTGGCGAATTCCGTTCCTGCTCAGCGTCGTTGTGCTGTTCGCCGGTTATCTGATCCGCCGTCGGGCGGACGAAACTCCCGCATTCCAGGCCGAGCAGGCGCAGCAGGAGGTCGTCGCCTCGCCGATCGTGCAGGTCGTGCGGGAGAACGGGTCGAATATGCTGCGCGTGATCTGCATGGCGTTGATGAACGCCATCCCGACGGCCACCACCATCTTCGGCGCCACCTACGCCACCAATCACAGCTACGGAATCGGCATCAGCAAGACGACGTTCCTGTGGATCTCCGTGCTCGGCAATGTCGTCGCGGTCCTGCTGATTCCGTTCGTCGGCAGCCTCAGCGACCGCATCGGCCGCCGACCCTGCATCATCGTCGGCTCACTAGGTTCCGGCGTCCTGTCGTTCGCCTACCTGGCCGCCATCTCGCACGGCAGCGTCGCCCTGACATTCGTACTCGCCATCCTGATGTGGGGCATCGTCTACCAGGGCTACAACGCCGTCTTCCCGGTGTTCTATCAGGAAATGTTCCCCACCCGCACCCGCGTCACCGGCTTCGCGGTCTCGCAGAACATCGGCACCGCCATCACCGCCTTCCTGCCGACCGTCTACGCGGTCGTCGCGCCGCCCGAATCGAACGTTCCGCTCATTGTCGGCGCCTTCACCTTCGGCTGCGCTGTGATAGCCGCGGGCGCCGCATTCTCCGCGCGCGAGACATTCCGCATCCCGCTCGAAGACCTCGGCGAACCGGATGCGGCCCCGCTGTCACGCGAGGACTACTCGCGCCTGCGCGCCGAGGCGATCGCGGCGTAGAGATGCGCGGTGCGGGCGGATCAGGCGGCGAAGAGGCCGACCAGGGTTCCGCTCGCGACGACGTGGTCCGTGATGGCAGATCGGACCACGTCGGCCGTGGTTTCCTTGGTGAATCCCGGCTTTTGGTCCAGGGCGTAGAGGCGGAAGAAATACCGGTGCGGCTGGTCGCCGACCGGCGGTCGCGGACCGCTCCAGCCGATTTCACCGAAGTCATTGGGACCCGCGACGGCCATCGGCGGTGGCGCGTCCGGCCGGATACTTGTCGCGTTCGGCGCGATGCCGGTCATCAGCCAGTGGGTGAACGGCCTGCCCGGTGCGTCCTCGTCCTCGCAAAGCAGGACGAGCTCTACGGCGTCGTCGGGTATACCACTCCACTCGAGCGGCGGGGCAACGTTTCCGCCGTCGTAGGAGTAGCGGTCCGGAATCGTCGCGTGGTCGGTGAACGCGGCACTGTGCAGGTCCGCGCGTGCCGGCGTCCGTCGCACGTCAGATCGCTGGCTGGTGGGATTCGCCATAGTTTCCTCCGGTCGATCGATGGTTCGAAGCTGCCTCGGAATCGGAGAGGTTCGCGCTGATCTCGTACTCGCCGAGCAGCGTCAATGTGCGGGTTACCGCTGGACTACCTGTTAAACCGTGGCTAATAGACGGTCTCGTATTTACCGGTCTGATCCGATGGCATACCGGCCAGCCGCTGATCGATGCGCGCGAGCGTATCCGAGAGTGACTCGACCGACCGTTCCAGTCGATCCAACCGGTCGGCCGTGCCGTACCTGGCTGTCTTGGGTGGTGCCGTTTCGGCGGACAACAAGAGCTCGCGCAGTGTGGGTGGCAGTTGTTCGAGGGCGTGCTCCAGCGTGCCGGGGGAGAACCGGTCCCGCAGCGCAGCGCTCAAACAGGTCACCGTAAACGGCACATCGCCGTCGGAGATCGTGGCCTCCGCGGCGAAGAGCTGGACGAATTCGGTTTGGTCGTAGCGTTTCGGGACGTCGCTCGGACGCCAGCCTTCGTAGTAAATGCCGCGCAACAGCTCCGGGAGCTGCGCGCCGAGATGCGCTGCCGCATCCACCGTCAGACGGTCACGCACCGTATGCAACCACGCGCGGAGCACGCGGTATGCGTAGCGGCGATCACTGGTCCCCAGGCACTCCATTACGGTGTCGAGCCAGATTCGCGCTGTCTGTTCGGTGTGGGCGAATGGGTCACCTCCGCGGTTCATTTCGCCTTCCCTTCGGTCTCGTGAATCCACTACCCAGGGTAGGCCGATCGAACCCGTCATATGTGTCATAACCGCAGCTCACGCCTATCCGGCCGTCCCCAGCGCCAGATCGGGCAGCTCCGTGGCGTAGTGGCCTTCGAGTTCGTCGAAGGCGGCACCGAGGTAGCGGGTGAGGCGGGCGACATCGGGGAGGGCGGTGCGGCATGTGGTGAAGCCGAAGTGCAGCCGACCGTCGTAGGACACCGCGGTGATATTGAGTGCTTCTCCCTTGAACAGCAGCGACAGGGGATACATCTCGACCATCCGCGCTCCGGCGAGATAGAGCGGCCGGTCGGGCCCCGGCACGTTCGACACGATCAGGTTGAACGTCGGCCGCATGTGGGTCACGGCGCCGGGTACGAGTTGACGCAGTGTGTGCGGCGCCATGGCGACAATCGCGTAGCCGACCAGTGCCGCATGCGGCAAGGCCGACTGATGTTGCTTCGCCGCCCGCGTCGAGGCGGAGATCCGCGACAGCCGAGTCCCGGCGTCGGGTTCGTCCGTGGCCGTGTCGACGAACATGATGCCGATCGAGCTGGCGGTCGCGGATCCCTCGGGTGCGATGGAGACCGGGCAGCCGAGCACCAACGGCTTGTCGGGTAGATCGGCGATCTCGATCATGTACCGGCGCAGCGCTGTGGCACAGGCGGTGAGCACGATGTCGTTGACGGTGGTATCGCTGCGCTTCGACAACCGCTTGATGCGGTCCAATTCGATTGCGGCCGTGCCGATCCGGCGATGCGGTCCGACCTCGTCGACGTTGACCGGCGATCGCGGTGCCGCGAACGGTCCGACCAGAGGCGAGTCCGTGCATCCGGCACGCCACAGGGTTCTGGTGGCACGCGCAATGGCGGTCAGCAATTCGACTCGACTCGGTCGACGTCGGCCTGCAGTGGCTTTGGTCGGTGATCGGCGAACGGTCGCCCACACCGGGGCGGTGATCGGGGCGTCGGCTTCGGTGGCGAGGGATCGGCCGAAGAGGCGTACCGCGTCGACACCGTTGATCAAAGCGTGATGTGCCTTCAGATAGATGGCGAACCGATTGTCATCGAGTCCATCGATGACGTGCACCTCCCACATCGGTCGCCGAGCATCGAGTCGACTCGAGTGCATGCGTGAAATGAGTTGTGCCAGTTTGTGTTCACCACCAGGTGCGGACAAGACGTGGTGTCGCAGGTGGTAGTCGATATCGATGTGGCCGGTCGCCTCGAGTCGGGTACGGCGCGGGAAGCGGCGATTGCGGAGCAACGACCGGAATCGCGGATCGACATCGCGGTGACACCGGAATGCGGTCACGATTCGCTCGACGACCGCGGTGGCCGGTTCGTCCTGCGCTGCGAAGATCGCCAGGGCCGCGACCTGCATGGGAGTTTCGGGCGATTCGAGCCACATCCAGAACGAATCATCGAAGGTGAGGTGCTTGCGTCGTTTCGGGCGACTCACGGTATTCCCCCTTCGTGCGCCGGGGCGCTCGATAAAGAATTTCGGCGCGACATCGACGGCGCATGATCGGGGTCGTAGGCCCTCGTGATCCGGCTGCATCCGGAGCCGAGGCTGCTCAATCTGATGATGATTTCATCATCTCTGAGAGTGCTCGTCAAATCTGGACATGCGTCATTATGATGTTTTCATCATTTACTCTTGACAGAGACCGCGATCGTGACTGATGATTTCATCAATAACGTCGTGGAGGTAGCTGTGACAAGCATCGACAAGGGGGTCGGCGCCGGACGGACGGTCCGGGTCGACCAGCGTGAGGTCTTCTTCGGCGAGGCCGGATCCGGTCCCGCGGTGGTGCTGCTGCACGGTGGCGGGCCGGGTGCGAACGGACTGTCGAACTATTCGCGCAATATCGAGGCGCTGGCACAGCGATTTCGCGTGATCGTGCCGGATATGCCGGGCTACGGCCGCTCCTCGAAGGTTGTCGATCAGTCCGACCCGTTCGGCGACCTCGCGCGGGCGATCGGAGGTCTGCTGGACGAACTCGGCCTGGACTCGGCGCACCTGGTCGGCAACTCCTACGGCGGTGCCGCGGCGCTGCGGTTGGCGATGGATCGGCCGGAAAAGGTGGGCCGGATGATCCTGATGGGGCCCGGCGGTATCGGTTCCACGCGCGCACTGCCGACCAAGGGCCTGCAGGAGTTGCTCGCCTACTATCCGGGCGGCGGACCGAGCCGGGAGAAGATCACCCGGTTCATCCGCGAGTACCTGGTATTCGACGGCGCCGCTGTGCCCGACGAGCTCATCGAGCTGCGATTCCAGGCCAGCATCGATCCCGAGGTGATCGCGAATCCGCCGCTGCGCCGTCCCTCCGGACCGCTGGCCCTGCGGACGCTGTGGCGGATGGATTTCACCCGGGACTCCCGGCTGCGCGAGGTGGCCCATCCGACCCTGGTCATCTGGGGCGCCGATGACAAGGTCAACCGTCCCGCGGGCGGCCGGATGCTGGCCGATGCGATGCCGAACTGCGACCTGTACCTGGCGGCCGATACCGGTCACTGGGTGCAGTGGGAACGCGCCGAGTTGTTCAACGCACTGGCCACCGCATACCTGGAGGCTTAGCGATGAACGGTTTTCTGCGCCCCGATGCCGATGCCTCGGTGTTCGGCTCAGTGCACATGGGATACGTTGCGGTGCAATCGGATCGGCTGCCGGACTGGCGTCGCTTCGGTGCCGAGGCGATCGGCATGCACGTGGACGAGGTCGATCGCAATGCGCTGCGCATGCGGCTGGACGAGCACACGTGCCGATTCCTCATCGAGCGTGGGCCGGCCGAGGATGTCACCGCACTGGGCTGGCACATCGACGACCACGAGACCTTCGACCGCATCATCGCCCGGGTTACCGATCGCGGTGTCCCGGTCGTCGAGGGCACCTCGGAAGAAGCCGCGCTGCGTGGGGTCGAGCGACTGTGGCGCTTTCCGGGCCCGAAAGGTATTGCGCAGGAGATCTTTACGGCCCCGATCACCACACCCGAACCACTGTGCATGCTCAGCTCCGGATGGGTGACGGGGGAGGCCGGAATGGGGCATGTCGCGATCGTTTCGCGTGAACCGGAAGCGATGCGCGGTTACTACCAAACGGTTTTCGACTCCCGGCTGAGCGACTACATCGATGAGAACGTCTCCGGGTTGAAGATGAAGATCCGATTCCTGCGGGTCAACGAGCGCCACCATTCGATCGCCATCGCCAATATTCGCGGTGTGAAGATCGATCCGATTCGAACTCGGGTGCAGCACATCAATATTCAGTCTGCGACGCTCGACGATATGCTCGCCGCATTCGGGCGGGTCACCGAGCTCGGCTTCCGCATGGCGTGGTCGGTCGGTCAGCACACCAATGACCGCGAATTGTCCTTCTACTGCGTGACCCCGTCCGGCTTCGAACTGGAGGTCGGCTGGAACCCGGTCGTGATCGGACCGGAACTCGAATCCACCTGGGAGCCGACGACTTACCAGGGCATCAGCGTTTGGGGTCACACCACCGTCGGGGAGACGGTGCTGGACAAATTCGCCCAGTTCCGCCAGGCGCTGCGGACCTCGACAACACCGGAGATCACCGTTCCGCAACTGGCAGGAGGACATTCACGATGAGTACCACCGACTACGACGTGGTGGTCGTCGGCCTCGGCCCGACCGGCCTGACGCTGGCCAACCTGTTGGGGCGGCGCGGCGTGCGCGTGCTCGTCCTGGAACGGGAACCGGAGTACTACGGACTCGCGCGGGCGGTCTACACCGACGACGAAGGTATGCGCATCTTCCAAACCGCCGGTGCGGCAGACGAACTCGCGACCGATATGAATGTGGACTCCACCGTGCAGTGGGTGCGCGCGGATGGCCGGGTGCTGGTGCAATTCCATCAGACAGACCGTCCGCTGGGGTGGCCGGTGGTCAATTTCCTGTACCAGCCCTACCTGGAGAACACCCTCGAAAGTGCGCTCGGGCGTTATCCGCATGTCACCGTCCGCCGCGGACGTGAGGTCGTCGATTTCGACCAGGACGAATCCGGGGTGAGCGTCGAACATGGCGAGTGCCGGGGCACCGGATACGGCAACCGCGCACCGGATACCAATCCGAGGACCGCCGAGCGAGTGCGCGCGAAATTCCTGGTCGGCTGCGACGGCGGCCGCAGTGTGGTTCGCACCGAGCTCGGTATTGATATGAGCGGGACCAGCTTTCCCGAGCGTTGGCTCGTGGTGGACCTGAAGGCCAAGGACGGTATCGACGCATTCCGGCATCTGCCGTATTTCAACTTCGTCTGCGATCCGGCAATGCCGGTCGTGTCCTGCCCACAACCGGGTGGGCATCACCGCTTCGAGTTCATGCTGACCGAATCGCAGACCAAAGAGGAGATGGAAGATCCGGACAACGTCCGTCGCCACATTGCTCGCTATGTCGATCCGGATGAGGTCGAGGTGTTGCGCAAGCTGGTCTACACCTTCAACGCCGTGGTCGCCGACCGGTGGCGGGATGGGCGGATCCTCATCGCCGGTGACGCCGCGCATATGACGCCGCAGTTCGTCGGGCAGGGCATGAACTCCGGGGTGCGCGATGCGGACAACCTGTCGTGGAAGCTCACCGCAATCCTCGAACAGGGTGCGGACCTGCGGATTCTGGACAGCTACGAGTCCGAGCGGCGGCCGCACGCCAAGGCGATGATCGATTTCTCGGTCCTGAACAAGAACATCGTCTCCTTCGACAACAAACTGGTCGCGGCGGCCCGGGATATCGCACTCACCACCGCGCTACGAGTGCCCGGGCTGGGTGGCTGGATTCGCGCCGCGAAGATGAAACCGGCACCGCGCTTCCGTCGCGGCGCCTACCTGGGCCTACCTCGGCGCGGGCTGCGTGGAGTCGAGGGCACGATCGCCCCACAACCGGATGTACGAACCTACGACGGACGGCATCGGCGGCTCGACGATGTGCTCGGCCTCGGGTTCGCGGTGGTCGGTAATGGGGTCGACCCGCGCGCCGTGCTCGGTGCCGACGACCTGGCGAGGTTGCGGGTCTTGGGCGCTCGTTTCGTCACCGTGTATCCGCTCGGCGGGCGACCACAGGGGGTACCCGGTGACGGCCGCGCCGCCGGCGACGACTATGCCGATATCGAAGACCACACCGGCGCTTTGACTTGCTGGTTCGCCAAGGCGAGCGTCCGGACCGGCGGCGTGGTGCTGCTGCGGCCGGACAAGTTCGTCTTCGGCACCGCCGGTGCCGGGCGCGGCGCGTCCTTGATCGCCGAACTCTTCCGACAGCTCACCGGGTCGCTTCCGGCACCGCCGCAATCGGATTCGGTCCCGACCCGCCACCTCGAGGAGGCTCGATGAACACGACAGCATCGCGAAGCGATTCGATGAGGGGTGGTGGCCGGGCGACGGGCGGCCCTGTGACCGATTCCCCGGCAGTGCGTGCCGCGGCCGAACGTCTGGCCGGCGCCACGACGACCGGAGCGCCGATCGCGCCGGTCCGGGACCTCATCGGCCCCGACGATGTCGAACTGGCATATGCGGTGCAGCGCATCGGTGTCCAGCACCGGGTGGCCGCCGGTGCCGAGCTCGTCGGACGCAAGATCGGACTCACCTCTCCGGCGGTCCAGCAGCAGCTCGGGGTGGATCAGCCCGACTTCGGCGTGCTGTTCGACGATATGAATGTCACCGAGACGCCTGCGGCACAACGGCCGCCGCTACTGCAACCGAAGATCGAGGCCGAACTCGCCTTTGTCCTGTGCGCCGACCTCGATGACGAGCAGTTGGACGCGATCAGCGTCCGCGGGGCGGTGGACTACGCGGTCGCCGCATTGGAGATCGTCGACAGCCGCATCGCCGACTGGGATATCAGCTTCGCCGATACCGTCGCCGACAACGCGTCCAGCGGCTGGTTCGTTCTCGGCACCGAGCGGCTGTCACTGGCCGAGTTCGAACCGCGTGAGATCGCGATGAATATGGCGATCGACGGTGAAATCGTCTCCACCGGAACAGGTTCCGCGTGCCTCGGCGATCCGCTCAACGCACTGGTCTGGCTGGCCCGCATCGCCCGTGACTTCGGCGACCCACTGCGCGCCGGCGAGATCGTCCTGTCCGGTGCGCTCGGCCCGATGGCCCCGTTGCATCCGGGTGCCCGGGTCCGGTCCGAATTATTCAGTGGCACACAGACACTCGGTTCCGTCGACTTCATGCTGGAGGAAATATGAGCCGCACCAAAGTTGCCGTCATCGGCTCGGGCAATATCGGCACCGACCTGATGTTCAAGGTGCTACGGCTATCGGAAACCCTCGAGGTGGCCGCTATGGTCGGCATCGACCCGGACTCCGACGGACTGGCCCGTGCCGACCGGCTCGGCGTACCGACCACCGCGAGCGGTGTCGACGGACTCATCGCCATGCCGCATTTCGACGAGATCGACATCGTTTTCGACGCCACCTCCGCCGGCGCGCACCGCGCCAATGCCGCCGCGCTGGAGCCGCACGGGAAACGCCTGATCGACCTGACCCCGGCCGCGATCGGCCCCTTTGTCGTGCCTGCGGTCAACCTGGACCAGCACCTCGCCGCCCCCAACGTGAATATGGTGACCTGTGGCGGCCAGGCCACCATCCCGATCGTCGCGGCGATCTCCCGGGTCACCGAGGTGCCCTACGCCGAGATCGTCGCCTCGATCGCATCGAAATCCGCTGGACCCGGCACCCGCGCCAATATCGACGAATTCACCGAGACGACCGCGCAGGCGATCGAAGTGGTCGGCGGCGCTACCCGCGGCCGGGCGATCATCATCCTCAATCCGGCCGAGCCGCCGCTGATCATGCGCGACACCGTACTCGCGCTGATCAGCGATCCGAGTCCGGAAACCCATGCGGCCGTGCGGGAATCGATCGAGTCGATGATCGCCGAGGTCGCCGCCTATGTGCCCGGCTACCGGCTCAAGCAGGACATCCAGATCACTCCGGCCACGCAGTCGGAGACTCTTGTCGGCGATACCGTTGTCACCCATCAGGTCTCGGTATTCCTCGAAGTCGAAGGCGCGGCGCACTACCTGCCGTCCTACGCCGGAAATCTCGACATCATGACCTCGGCCGCGTTGCGCGTCGCCGAACGCCTTGCCGCAGCACCCGTTTCGGTGCCAATCCGGGAGAGTGTGTAATGACAGAAGTATTCTTGCAGGACGTGACGCTGCGCGACGGCATGCATGCGCTGCGCCACCGAATCACCCCGAAAAACGTTGCCGCAGTTGCCGCGGCGCTCGATGCCGCGGGCGTCGACGCGGTGGAGGTCGCGCACGGCGACGGTCTGCACGGCGGCAGCCTCACCTACGGGCCGGGCAGCCACACCGATTGGGAGTGGATCGAAGCCGCCGCGGGCGCATTGCGCCACGCTCGGCTGACCACGTTGCTGCTCCCCGGCATCGGCACCATCGACGATCTGCGTCGCGCCTACGACCTCGGCGTGCGCTCGGTGCGGGTGGCCACGCACTGCACCGAGGCCGATATCGCCGCTCAGCACATCGCCTTCGCCCGCGAAATCGGCATGGACGTCTCCGGCTTCCTGATGATGAGCCATATGAACACCCCCGCCGGGCTCGCCGCACAGGCCAAGCTCATGGAAGCCTATGGCGCACACTGTGTTTACGTCACCGACTCCGGTGGACGGCTCACCATGGGCGGTGTCCGCAAACGTGTGCGCGCCTACCGGGCCGTGCTGGACGCGGACACCGAGATCGGCATCCACGCGCATCAGAATTTGTCGCTGTCGGTCGCCAATAGTGTTGTCGCCGTCGAGGAAGGCGTGACGCGCGTGGACGCCTCGCTGGCCGGGCTCGGCGCGGGTGCGGGCAATACGCCGCTCGAGGCATTCGTCGCGGTCGCCGACCTGCAAGGCTGGAAGCACGGTGCGGACCTGAACCGGCTCACCGATGCCGCCGACGATCTGATCCGACCGCTGATGGAGCGACCGGTGCAGGTGGACCGGGAAACGCTGACCCTCGGCTACGCGGGTGTGTACTCGAGCTTCCTGCGCCACGCCGAAAAGGCCTCCGCCACATATGGAATCGACGTGCGGACGCTGTTGACCGAGGCTGGACGCCGCGGTCTGGTCGGTGGGCAGGAAGACATGATCGTCGATATCGCACTCGATCTGACCGCTGTGGCGAGATGACGAGGGACTGCTGGCATGAACATGAAAGGCGAAGTTCTGTGAACGATCCTCGTGCCGAGGCCCCGCGGGCGGTCAGTCGTCGACGCGCACTCGGTAGCGTTGTTGCCGGCACGTTCGGTGCGGCTGCGGTGGCGTCGATGCCGAATGCCCAGGCGGCCCCGGCCCGTGCCCAGCAGCCCCCGCCGTCGGGCACCTACCGCATCGACCTGCACGCGCACTTCCTGCCGCCGGATTACCATGCCGCCCTGCTGGAGCACGGTCACCTCACCATCGGCGGCTATCCGACACCGCAGTGGTCGCCGGAGGCGGCGGTGGCCTTCATGGACTATTACGGCATCCAAGCCCAAGCGCTGTCGGTATCGGATCCGGGGGTGTCGTTCCTGGCTGGTAAAGAAGCCAGCGATATGGCCCGCTACTGCAATACCTATGCCGCCGGGCTGTTCCGATCCAATCCCACGCGGTTCGGCGCGTTCGCCGTGTTGCCGATGCCCGATATCGCGGCCTCGATCACCGAGGCGATCTACGCACTGGATGAACTGCACCTCGACGGTGTGATCCTGCTGTCGGCCTATGACGGTGTCTACCTGGGTGATCCGCGCTTCGAACCGCTGATGATCGCGTTGAACCAGCGCAATGCCTACGTCTTCGTGCATCCGGCCGCCATTCCCGAGACCGCGAAGCCGAAGCTGCCGCTGCCGGACTTCCTGGAGGAGTTCACCTTCGACACCACGCGCGCGGCGACCATGATGATGGTCACCGGAATGACCCAGCGCTATCCCAACATTCGCTTCCAACTCGCCCACGCGGGTGGTGTGCTGCCGTTCTTGTCCCACCGTGTCAGCGTCGCCTCGCAGACGGTGCTCGGCGAGCTGTGGCCGCAGGATCTGCCGAAACCGTCGGTGCTGGATATGAAGAACCAGATCTCGCGGTTCTACTACGACACCGCGCTCAGTGGTTCGGCCGCCGCCATGGCCGGCACACTCGCCGTGACAAACCGTGACCATATCGTCTTCGGTTCCGATTGGCCCTTCAGCGCGCTCACGCTCCCGCAGAGCGGTTCGCACGATCCCGCGCCCGGACTCAGCGAGATCTTCGATGCCGATCAGCGCATGGAGGTCGAACACCACAATCCACTGCGGCAACTGCCGCGACTGGCCGCAGCGGTCAACGGCTGATCACAGCTGGGGCTGCGGCGGTAATTCGCTGGATACCAGTTTCTGCGCCGAGCGCTTGTTCATACCGAACATCCGCAGCACATGCAGGGTCATCTCGTCGGTGAGCGCCCCGGCGTCGGCCTCGGGCCGGGCGTCCAATAGTTGCAGCAGTCCCAGCAGCGCCCCGCCCGCGGCCATCAGCGCCATATCCGGGTCCATCGGCTCGAACCGGCCCGCCTCCTGGGCGGCCGTGATGTCGCGGCGTGCCCGCGGGCCCAGGCCCTCGTCGCGCAGCAGCACCGATGTACCGGAATTCAGGATCACCCGCACGCCCTCCGGGATCTGGCGCTGCAACCGCCCGGTCATCCGGAAGCTCACCGCGAATACCTCGGCCGGATCGTCGTACATGGCGACGATCTCGTCGCGCATCTCGCTGTAGATCTGCAGTACCGACCGCACGGCCTCGTCGAACAACTGCTCCTTGGACTGGAAATGGTTGTAGAACGAGCCGAATCCGACATCGGCGGCATCGGTGATCTCCTGGATGCTGACCGCGGATCGTCCCTCCGACAGGAACTTCCGCGCCGCCCCGATCAGCGCATTGCGCGTCCGCTCGCGCCGCCTGTCGATGCGGTTGCCCACCACACCCGTCACCGTGTCCTCTTTCCCTCGATTCCGTTATCGGAATCGTATCTGATAAAAGGATCAGAGTCGATTGCGAACCTGGTTTCCGGTGCTGATCGGGCCCGGATTCGGTTCCGGCTGAATGTAACTCTCGACGCCGTGCCGGGTGCTTCCTAGTGTCCGTTGATGTGACCACCAGCGACCAGACCCAGGCCGACCCGAGCGCCGACTGGAGCTTCGAGACCAAGCAGATCCATGTCGGACAGGCGCCGGACGGCACGACCAATGCCCGCGCCCTGCCGATCTACCAGACCACCTCCTACACCTTCCGGGATACCGCGCACGCTGCGGCGCTGTTCGGTCTCGCCGAGCCGGGCAATATCTACACCCGCATCATGAACCCGACCCAGGATGCCGTGGAGCAGCGCATCGCGGCGTTGGAGGGCGGTGTCGCGGCGCTGCTGCTGGCCTCCGGACAGGCCGCGGAGACCTTCGCGATCCTCAATATCGCCGGTGCGGGCGATCACATCGTGTCCAGCCCGCGGCTGTACGGCGGCACCTATAACCTGTTTCGCTACTCGCTGCCCAAACTGGGCATCGAGGTCAGCTTCGTCGACGATCCAGATGATCTGGACCAGTGGCGCGCGGCGATCCGGCCGAATACCAAGGCGCTGTACGGCGAAACGATCTCCAACCCGCAGAACCACATCTTCGACATTCCCGGCATCGCTGAAATCGCCCATGCCGCAGGCGTTCCGCTGATCCTCGACAACACCGTCGCGACGCCGTATCTGATCCAGCCGCTCGCCCACGGCGCCGATATCGTGGTGCATTCGGCGACAAAGTATCTGGGCGGCCACGGTGCGGCCATCGCGGGCGTGATCGTCGACGGCGGCACCTTCGATTGGACCGGCGGCCGCTTTCCTGGCTTCACCACGCCGGACCCGAGCTACCACGGTGTGGTGTACGCCGATCTCGGTGCTCCCGCCTATGCCCTCAAGGCCAGGGTGCAACTGCTGCGCGATCTCGGCTCGGCCGTCTCGCCGTTCAATGCCTTCCTGATCAGCCAGGGTCTGGAGACGCTGAGTCTGCGGATCGAACGGCATGTGCAGAATGCCAAGGCAGTGGCGGACTTCCTCGCGGCCCGTCCGGAGGTGACCTCGGTGTCCTACGCCGGGCTGCAGTCCTCCCCGTGGTACGAACGCGGGCGCACCCTCGCGCCCAAGGGCGTCGGCGCGGTGATCGGCTTCGAATTGGCCGGTGGGGTCGATGCGGGTAAGCGTTTCGTCGAGGCGCTCACGCTGCACAGCCACGTCGCCAATATCGGCGATGTGCGTTCGCTGGTAATCCATCCGGCCTCGACCACCCATTCCCAGCTGACTCCGGAAGAGCAATTGGCGGCCGGTGTCACCCCGGGCCTGGTCCGTCTCGCGGTCGGCATCGAGGGGATCGACGATATCCTCGCCGATCTCCGCACCGGATTCACTGCCGCGCAGTAGTCGACGTGTCACCCACTGCCAGTCGTGCCGCCGGGGTCGCATTGCGCGGCCTCGGCCGCAGTTTCGGCGCCCATACCGTCCTGCGCGATATCGACTTGCAGATCGCGCCGGGTGAGGTGATCGCGCTGGTCGGTCCGTCCGGCAGTGGGAAATCGACACTGCTGCGGGTCATCGCCGGGTTGGACGAGCCGACCGAGGGCGAGGTCGTGCTGGACGGTCGGCCGATGCGCGGCATCGACCCGCGCTGCGCGGTGGTTTTCCAGGAGCCGCGGTTGCTGCCGTGGCGCAACCTCGCGGGCAACGTCGCATTGGGTCTGCCACCGACCATCTCGCGGGCCGAAGGCGAGGCCGAGGTGCGGCGCGGGCTCGAGATCGTCGGCCTGGCCGGATTCGAGGGACATCGGCCGCGACAGGTGTCCGGGGGGATGGCGCAGCGAACGGCATTGGCCCGTGCGCTGGTTCGGCATCCGGGTGTGCTGCTGCTCGACGAGCCGTTCGCGGCGCTGGATGCGCTGACCAGGCTGCGAATGCAGGACCTGCTCGACGAGGTGCAGCGCGCCGCGGGCATCACGGTTGTACTCGTCACCCATGATGTGGACGAGGCGTTGCGCCTGGCCGACCGTGTTGTCGTACTCGAAACCATCAGTGGTGAAACGGGTTTCACAATCGGCGCGGCGCTGGAGGTATCCGCCGATCGGCCTCGTGACGATACCGACCCACAGTTGGCCGCACTGCGGCTCGACCTACTCGAACGACTCGGCGTTGCACGCCGCGCCCCCGTCAAGGAGACACTCTGATGCGACGACCGATCATCGTCCTGGCAGCAGTCGCGGCGACTGTGGTGACGCTGCTTTCGGGTTGCGCGGAGGGCGAAAAGTCCGGCGCGGCCGGGGCGGATGAGGTGCGGCTGGACTACGCCTACTACAACCCGCTGAGCCTGGTCATCCGGGACCAGCATCTGCTGGAGAAGTCCGGTGCCAAGGTGACCTGGGTGTTCTCCGCGGGCAGCAATAAGGCCAATGAAAGCCTGCGCGCCAATGCGATCGATGTGAATTCGACCGCAGGTTCGGCCGCGCTGCAGGCGAAGGCCAATGGCACACCGCTGCAAAGCATTTCGGTCTACAGCAAGCCGGAGTGGACCGCACTGGTCGTCGCGAAGGATTCGCCCATCACCTCGGTGGCCGAGCTGAAGGGGAAGAAGATCGCGGCGACGAAGGGCACCGACGCTTATTTCACACTGCTGCAAGCACTTCAGACGGCCGGTCTCACCGCCAAGGATGTGGAAGTGACCAACCTGCAGCACGCCGACGGCAAGACCGCACTCGAACGCGGTGATGTCGACGCATGGGCGGGTTTGGATCCCTATATGGCGCAGACCCGTCAGGAGCAGGGTTCGCGATTGCTGTACCGCAACGCCAACTTCCAGACCTACGGCGTACTCAATGCCCGCGCGGATTTCATCGCACAGCATCCTGATCGGGTCCAGGCCGTGGTCAATGCCTACGAGCAGGCGAGGGTTTGGGCGCTGGATCATCCGAACGAACTCGCGCAGCTGCTGGCGACGGAGTCGAAGACCTCCCTCGATGTCGCCAAGGAGACGCTCGAGCGCACCGTGCTGAAGGTCGATCCGGTGCCGGGCGAGGCCCAGCGTGCGGTGCTCACCCCGATCGTGCCGATTATCGTGGCCGACGGTGACGTGCGATCGAAGGAAGCCGCCGAGACCGCACTCGGCGCACTCTTCGAGCCGAAATTCGCACAGCAGGCCCTTCGGTGACGGTGACCCCGACCGCGCCGCCGCGTGCTGTGCGCCGGATTCGTTGGGACCGAGTGGCGCTCGGACTGGTCGTGCCCGTGCTGCTGCTATTGCTGTGGCAAGGGGTGACCTCGGCCGGACTGTATTCGTCGAGTCAGCTCGCGCCGCCCGCGGATGTGCTTGCCGCACTGCGGGAATTGCTACAGCGCGACGAACTGTGGAGCCATCTGGCGATCAGCATCCAGCGGGTACTGCTCGGATTCGCCAGTGGGGCACTCATCGCACTGGTGCTCGGCGCGGTGGTCGGACTGTTCGATATCGCCCGCGTGCTGCTGGCGCCGACCGTCGGATTGTTTCGCACGGTGCCGTCGCTGGCGTGGGTACCGCTGCTGCTGTTGTGGCTCGGCATCGGCGAGGAGCCGAAGATCGTGCTGGTGGCCATCGGTGCGTTCTTCCCGATCTGTACGACGACGGCTTCGGCTCTGGCACAGGTCGATCCGCACCTGACCGAACTCGGCCGGGCGTATGGACTTCGCCGGGCCGCGCTGTTGTTCTCGATCCAATTGCCCGCGGTGGCACCGGCGGTCGTCAACGGTCTGCGCCTCGGCCTGGCGAACGGCTGGCTGTTCCTGGTAGCGGCCGAGCTGATCGCCTCGTCGAAGGGACTCGGATTCCTGCTGATCGACAGCCAGAACAGCGGCCGCACCGACATCATGCTGCTGGCCATCGTGCTGCTGGCCTTGCTCGGCAAGATCAGCGACACCGTATTCGCCATCGCGGAAACGAAATTGATCGACAGCCGGTTCTGAAAGTCAGGCGTGCGCGCCGCGGATGCGGTCGACGATGGGAAGCGGGTCGGTCGGGGCGGCGTTGCCGCGCCACGCGACGTGTTGGTCGGGCCTGATCAGCACGAGGTCGCGCTCGTAGAGCGCACGGGCGTGGTCGTCGCGGATATCGACCACGTCGAGGGGAAACGCCGCGCGCAGCTGCGGCGTCCACGAGTCCGGTGACATCGTGTTCGGCGAAGCGCAGCAGGGTGAAGCCGTGGCCCAGCAGGTCGAAGATCGCGCGGTCGTCCGCGAGGTACACACTCGGTGGTCTGGTGCCGGGCCAAGTGCTCGGTACGTATTCGTCCATCCGCTGCGGCGGCGCGTGCCCCTCGGGATCCCGGCAGACGATGGGGGAGTCTTCGTAGCGGTAGTCGAGTTCGATGCCGAGGGCTTCGTTCTCCAGGTTGCCCAGGTCGCTGATCTCGCGGCCGAGTTCGCGCCGGGTGCGTTCGCCGAACCAGCGTTCGCTGTGCATGTTGGTCCAGTCGCTGGTCATGATGGCGCCCCGGACCGCGCTGTGCCTGGCCGAGGCCGCGCGGTTGCGCAGCGCTACGGCGCGTCGCTCGTGCTCGTAGGCCGTGAGCAGGCCGGGGCCACCCCAGCCGTGCAGCTGTGCGGCGAGGACCCAGCCGAGTCCTACCGCGTCGCCGACTCCGGTATTCATGCCGTAGCCCCCGGTGGGCACGACTTGGTGGACGGCATCGCCGGCGAGCCAGACCCGTCCGCGTCCGAAGGAATCGGCGACGGTCAGGCGTGGGGTCCAGAAATTGGCGACCAGGATTTCGATGTCGAAGCGTCGGCCGAATCGTTCGAAGACGAACTCGCGCGGGTCGATCTTGTCGGCGTCGGTGCCGATGCCGAGGGGCGCCTGCAGGGTGAAGGTGTCGCGGTCGTTCTGCGAGATGATGGTCCAGCCTTCGGGGGACTGGAGGTGCCAGACGGTGCCGAAGCGGGTGCGGATCTCGGTATCGGTGGTCGTGAAGTGCACGAGGTAGAACCGGCCGTCCATGGGGCGCTGTCCGGTGGCGCGGAATGCGCGGATCGAGCTCTTGATGGTTCGTCCCGGGCCGAGCTCTTTGACGAGGAGTTTGCGGAGATCGATCTCGTCGAGTCCGATACCGAGTTGCCTCCGGGTGCGGCTGCCTGCGCCGTCGCAGCCCACGAGATATTGCGCGCGGACGGTGCGCGATTGCCCGGTCTCCCCGGATACCAGACGCGCGGTGACACCGTCGGCGTCCTCGGTGAAACTGTTCAGTGCCCAGCCGTAGTGGATGTGTGCGTTGACTCGGGTGTCGAGCTGTTCGCGCAGCGCGGGTTCGAGGATCACCTGGGATACGCGCATGGCGGGTTCCAGCGGGAGGCTGCCGTCATTGCGCTCGCGGATGAGCCGGAATTGTTCGGCGACGCTGGCATATTCGAAGCGCGCCAGCTCCCAGCCGACCGCATTGGTGACCCAGGTGACCCTGGTCCTGGAGTCGTCCGGAATCGCGACCTTGCGCAGTTCGTCGGCGACACCCAACCGCCGGTACAACTCCATGCTGCGGCCATTGGTGATGTCCATTTTCGGATGCCGGGTGCTGGTGGCATTGCGTTCCACGACGACGGTGTCGACACCGTGGCGATCCAGTTCGAGCGCGAGCGTCAGACCTACCGGACCGGCGCCGACCACCAGTACTGAGGTTGTTTCGGCGGGGGTCATCGCGCCGTCCTTTCCGGATCTCTCCAGCCACTCCGATGTGCCACGCACCACATTGAACACTTCTGTTCAATTTGTGTCAACAATGATCTGTTTGGATCGCTATTGACTCATTCGAAACGTGCTCGTAGCTTGGTGTGGAACTCCAGGAAGGAGATGCCGGGTGAATGCGACCGAGAAGCGGATCAATGCGGCTGCGATGCGGCTGTTCGCTGCGCGGGGCAGCGCGGATCTGACGATCAGCGAGCTGGCCACTGAGGCGGGCGTCGCCCGCGGCACGCTGTATCGCAATGTCGAATCCATCGAGCAGCTCTTCGATCGGGTGCGGGCGCAACTCGCATTCGATATCCACGATGCGAACGCTCGGGTCATGGACGCCCACTGTGACATCGATCCGCCGCTCCGGATGGCCACCGGGATCCGCCTGCTGGTGCGCCGGGCCCACGAGAATCCAGCGATGGGACGCTTCCTGGTCCGGTTCGGCATGACCGACGAATCCCTGCGCGAGGTGCTCGGCGGTCCGCCGATGCGCGATATCGAGAAGGGCATCGAGAGCGACCGCTACACCGTCTCACCGGGTATGGCGCTGAGCGTGGCCGCGATGGTCACGGGTGCGGTGGTCAGCGCGATGTGGATGGTGCTCGAAGGGCATCAGGCCTGGCGCGATGCCGGCGCCGGTGCGGCCGAACTGGTGCTGTGCGCGCTGGGGGTGCCGCGCGAGGAGGCGCGACAGATAGTCGGCGCGCCACTGCCTGATCTTCCCGAACTCTGACCGATTCCATTCGAGCTGATCGCAAACCTGTTCTGCGGGAGCGGGATACGGTTGTCTCGAGCAAATGAGCTCTGCACGACGTCGGGCGTTGAAAACAGTTACCGGAGTCAGCGGCGCGGTGAGTGTCTATGCGGCCGCGATCGATCCGCACGAATCGACGGTCGCGTCCTCGATCGAGATTGCGAAGATCGCCGAGGCCAATAAGTTCGACGCACTGTTCGCCGCCGACCTGCTGAGCTTCGGCGCGCAGGGTGCGATCGGCGCGCAGGAGCCGCTGATCTTCCTGTCCGCATTGAGTGCGGTGACCTCGCACGTCGGCTTGATCGCCACCGTGACCAGCACCTTCCACCACCCGTACAATCTCGCCCGGCTGTTCGGAACGCTCGACCATGTGAGCAATGGCCGCGCCGCCTGGAATGTCGTCACGTCCTCGGTGGGTGAGGAGAACTACGGCGATCAGGATCTGCCGAGCCCGGAGGAGCGGTATGCGCGAGCGACCGAATCACTCGAGGTCGTCAACGCGCTGTTCGACAGCTGGGAACCGGGGGCGCTGACCCCCGACGGAAACGGCGGGGCGGTCCTCGACGCGACCAAGGTGCGCCCGATCGAGTATGCGGGGCAATACTTCACGGTGCGGGGGCCGCTCAATATCCCGCCGTTGCCCCAGCGTCGCCCGGTCCAATTCCAGGCCGGTCAATCGGCGGGCGGTATCGAGCTCGGCGCACGGTTCGCCGAGGTGGTCTTCACCTCGCTGCCGACGCTCGAAGATGCGGTGACATATACCAAGACGATTCGCGCCCGCGCGGCGGAACTCGGTCGCGCACAATGCCTACCGCTGATCATGAGTTCGTTCCATGCGACTTATGGGGCGACGGAGGAGGAGGCGAGCCGGTTGGTCCGCGAGGCGGCCGAAGCGACCGACTTCGAGGCGGGCCGAATCCAATTGGCGGATATGTTCGGCGGCGGTATCGATCTCTCGGAACTGCCGCTGGATCGGCCTCTACCGGAAACGATACTGCCCGAGCTCAATTCGGTGAACCGCCGTCGCGGGCGGGTGGAGATCTTCACCAAGCTGGCGGCATCGGGTCGCACGCTGCGTGAGCTGATCGTCGCTGCGAAGGATACCGGGCACTGGGCGGCTGCCGGCACGCCGGAACGATTGGCCGATGCTATCGAAGAGCGTTATCGCGCAGGGGTTCTCGACGTCATTTCGTTGGGTGGTCTGGCCGATTCCCGAACTCGGGACTTTGTCACCAATGGACTGCTGCCCGAATTGCGCCGCCGGGGAATCGTCGGAAACGACTATGTCGGTGGCACTTTCCGCGAAAACCTGGAACTTCCTCCGCTACCCGAGCGCTGACTGCACGGACTGATTTCGGCGGCTAGTTCGGCGTCGATGCGGAGCCGGTGGACGATGGTGCCTGCACGATCGTCAACAACGAACGCTTGCGCAGGGTGAATCCCAACGTCTCGTACAAACTGATCGCCGTCGCGTTGTGCGCGACGGCGTGCAGGAACGGTGTCTCGCCGCGCGCCCGGATCCTCGCGCCGACCGCACGGGTCAGCCGGGAGGCGAAGCCGCGGCCGCGGAATTCGGCATCGGTGCACACCGCGCTGATCTCGGTCCAGCCCGGCGGGTGCAGGCGCTCACCCGCCATCGCGACCAGCCTGCCGTCCACCCGAATCCCTAGGTAGGTGCCCATTTCGATGGTCCGAGGCGCATACGGGCCGGGTTCGGTGCGGGCGATCAGCTCCAGAATCTCCGGCACATCGGCGGCGGTGAGTACCTCGAGCTCCGGATCGTGGGCAACGCGTAGCGCGGTGCCGTCCATTTGCACCGAACCGAATTCGTTCAGGACGGTCCAGCCCTCCGGCGGCACATGGCCGTAGCCGCGCAGTGCGGTGCTGCCACCCGGTCCGAGCAGGGTGGCCAGATCGGCCCAGTCCTGTTCGTCCAGTACGGGTGGATGGCCGATGAACCTGGCGACGTCCGGGTCGTAGCGGCCGATGCGGCCCACCCAGCCGGCGAAGCGGCGGTGCTCGCCGCGCAGCGATGCCCGCACCGGATCGTCGAGCGGGTGCAGTGGGGTATCGACGTCGATGGTCGACTCGGTGGTCATCGCACACTCCTCCGCAACAGGGTCCGACCGGAGAACGTTAGCGAGGCGCACGAGTGTCGGCACCGGTTGTGCTCAGCGGAATTTCTATCCGGTGGCTGCCGTCGATTTCGTTCGTTCGCGGCGTATTTCCCCGCGCTCGAGCTGATCTCAATCGTTGACACCACTAGGTCGGTCCCGCCACGAATATCACCTGGCCACGCCATATGAGGTCGACGAGGAGTCAGATCCGGCAGCACAGCGTTCGGTCGAAGTCGTGTACCGCCCGACGCATCAGTGATTGCGCGCGTTGCAGCACATGACATTCGCGCATGCACAGGAACGGGAGACGATGGCACCGAAACAACTACATCTCGGCGTCGCGCTCGATGGAGCGGGCTGGCATCCGGCCGCGTGGCGGGAGCCGAATTCCCGACCCGCCGAACTGTTCAGTCCCGGCTACTGGACGGATCTGGTCGCCACCGCGGAGCGCGGCCTGCTCGATTTCGTCAGCATCGAGGACACCTTGCGGATTCCGGCCGCGCCCCACGAGCCGTCCGATGACGCCGTCGACCGGGTCCGGGCAAGGATCGATGCCAATCTGATCGCCGCGCGGGTCGCGCCGGTCACCCGGCACATCGGGCTCATTCCGACCGTGACGGTCACCCATACCGAACCGTTCCACGTCTCCAAGTCGATCGCCACCCTCGACTACACCTCGCGCGGCCGGGCGGGCTGGCAGGTGCGAGTATCCAGCAGCGCCGAGGAGGCCGCGCACTTCGGCCGTCGCGAAGTGCGCGAACTCACCGCCGCAGATATCGCGGAAGCTGTTGCGTCGGGCGTCTTTCCGAGCCAGGTGCACGATCTGTTCGCCGAAGCCGCCGATGCGGTCGAGGTGGCGCGGCGGCTGTGGGACAGCTGGGAGGACGATGCGGAGATCCGCGATGTGGCCGCCCGCCGCTTCATCGATCGCGACAAACTGCACTACATCGATTTCGAGGGCCGCTTCTTCAGTGTCCGTGGGCCGTCCATCACACCGCGTCCGCCCCAGGGACAGCCGGTGGTCGCGGCGCTGGCGCATGGTCCGCTGATCTACGAATTCGCCGCTCGCTCAGCGGATCTGGCCTTCGTCACGCCGAGTCGCGAGGCCGGTCCCGGCGCGATTCTGGAGCAGGTCGCGGCTGCCGCGGCGCGAGTGGATCGCGCGGGCGAATCGCTACGGGTCTATGCCGATATCGTCGTATTCCTCGATACCGACGAAGCGACCGGTCCGCGGCGACTGGCGCGGTTGAACGAGCTCGGCGGTGCCGAATTCGTCTCGGATGCCGGGGTTTTCGCGGGCAGCGCCGAGGAACTCGCCGAACTGCTCGCCGAATGGAGCGAGCAGGGGATCGACGGCTTCCGGTTGCGGCCGGGCGTCGCGGTCGATGATCTGGCCGCCATCGCCGACCGGCTCGTTCCCGCCCTGCAACGCCGCGGTGTATTCCGCACCGGCTATCCGGATGGTTCGCTGCGCGCGCTGCTCGGCTTGCCCACCGACGTTCCCAACCGTTACGCGACTGCCTGAGCGAGGTCAGCATGAGTACTCCACGTAAGCAGGTCATCCTGGGCGCCTACCTCGGCGGCGTCAACCACCACACCGCCTGGTGGCATCCCGAGGCGGGCAGCCAGATCGATTTCAGCAGTTTCGAACACACCGCGCGCACCGCCGAACGCGGCAAATTCGACTTCTTCTTCCTCGCCGAAGGCCTTATCCTGCGCGAACGCGCGGGCAAGATCTTCGATCAGGACATCATCGGCCGCCCCGATACCTTCACCGTGCTCGCCTCGATCGCCGCGGTCACCGAACATCTGGGGCTCGCGGGCACGATCAACGCAACCTTCAACGAGCCCTACGAGTTGGCCCGCCAGCTCGCGAGCCTGGACCACCTGTCCGGCGGTCGCGCCGCCTGGAATGTGGTGACCTCCTTCGACGCCTTCACCGGCCAGAACTTCCGCCGCGGCGGCTTCCTCGATCCGGCGGACCGCTATGTGCGGGCCGAGGAGACGCTGAATGCCGTTCGTGCCCTGTGGGATTCGTGGAACGCCGCCGATATCGTCGCCGACAAAGAGTCCGGCCGATTCCTGGCCCGACCGGATGCCGGGGCATTCGCCTTCCAGGGCAACCAATTCGATATCTCCGGGCGGTTCACCGTGCCGCGCAGCCCGCAGGGTCGGCCGGTGATCCTGCAGGCGGGTGTCTCACCGCAGGGCCGCGCCTTCGCGGCCGCCAATGCCGATGCCATCTTCTCCCCGTACGGCAAGCTGCCGGAGGCCGCGGACTTCTACCGCGATATCAAGGCGCGCGCGGTCGCGGCGGGACGGGCGGCCGACGACATCAAGATCCTGCCTTCGGCGAGTTTCGTGCTCGGCGATACCGAGGCCGAGGCGATCGAGAAGTTCCACGCCGTGCGCAACGAGCAGGTCACCGGACAGACCGCGCTGATCCTGCTGGAACAGATCTGGAACCGCGACCTGTCCGGCTACGACCCGGAGGGGCCGGTGCCCGATATCGATCCGGATCCCGATGCGGCGCCGATCATCCAGGGACGTGCCTTCGTGCATCAGGACCGGTTCGCCACGGTCGAGCGCCTGCGCCAGGTGGCCGAGGCGAAGAAACTCACCCTGCGCGAGGTCGTGATCGATCAGTTCGAGCGCGGGCCCCTGGTCGGCACTCCCGCCCAGGTCGCCGAGCAGATCGATACCTTCGTCCAGCACAACGGCTCCGACGGCTTCATCCTCGGCTCGCACCTGGTGCCATGGGGCATCGATGAATTCGTCGACCAGGTGGTGCCGCTGCTGCAGGACCGCGGCGTGTTGCGCACCGAATACACCGGGACCACGCTGCGCGACAACCTCGGTCTGCCGAATATCCGGTCCACGGTGTCGGCCTGAATTCGGCTGCCGCCCTTGGTATTGCGTGCTGAGGGCGGCACTCAGTGTGGCAGTTCGGACAGTGGCGGCTCCATTGGAGTGGTGTCCGCGCCGGCGTGGAAATCGTGCGCGAAGGATGCCGCAGCGGACAGCGCCGAGGCCACGGCGCGTGCGCATAGCAGCACCGCCGCCCCCCCCGGGACGTCAGCGACGGCCGAACACAGTGGGGCTTTGGGTCCTCAGAATCGGCTCGAGCGCAACGGTGTCGCTGTAAGCGTGGCCAGGTTGATGATGTCCGGGTCGGTTGACCGAGGGCGAGATGACGGTGGTGGCTGGGGGTAATAGTGCGGGGGCGGTCTTGCGTGCGGTGCTCGAGCAGGGGACGGCGCCGCGCAGTGAGATCGCTCGGCTGGCGGGGTTGTCGCCTGCGACGGTAACGGCGCAGGTTCGTGCGTTGCGGACGGCGGGTTTGCTGACCGAACTGCCGGAGACGGCAGGGCCGGCCGGGATGGGCCGTCCGCATTCGCCGCTGATGTTGGATGTCGCGGGCAATGTGGTGATCGGGGTGCATATCGCCGCCGAGCACACCACGGTCGCCGTGCTGGATATTGCCGGGGCGGTGCGGCTTTCGCATCGGGTGCCGCATATCAGCCTGGATCCGGATGCGATTCTGGCCGCTGCCGCCGCCGAAGTGTGTCGCCTGCGGGGTGAATTGACCGAACGCATACTCGGTCTGGGGGTCGCGATCGGCGGCTGGGTCGACACCTCGGCCGGGGCGGTCGTCGGCCACGGAACCCTGCCTTGGCGAAATGTCGCTGTGCGACAGTATCTTTCGGATGCAACCGGCTTTCCGGTGACCTTGGACAGTCACACGCGCGCCCTCGTGCACGCCGAGCAGTTGTTCGGACATGCGCGCGATGCGGCGGCGACGGTGGTGCTGTTCGCGGGCAATGTGATCGATGTGGCGTTCGCGGTGCACGGGCGGGTGCACTACGGCCCGCGTTCGGCCGCGGGCGCGATCACTCGGCTGGTCGCCGGTGAGTCCGCGGAGTCGGCGCTGGCGGATTGCGCCGATCGTGCGCTGGTGGCGCGTGCGCAGCGGGCGTCGTTGCCGGTACGCGGTCTGCGGGATCTCATCGAGGTCGCGGGCTGGGACGAGACGGCGCAGGCGCTGTTCGTGGAGCGGGCGACGGTGCTGGGGCGGGTGATCGCGGTCGTGATCGATCTGCTGGATCCGGACGCCGTGGTGATCGTCGATCCGGCCTTGGTTCGGGTGCCGGGCGTGCGCGCCACCTATCTCGATGCGGTGCGCCGATACTCGGCGTGTGAGCGTCCCGAGGAGGTCGTCACCGGATCGTCGTTCCTCGGACATGCGCTGGAGACCGCCGCCGGCACCGTGGTGCTCCAGCAGCTGTTCACCGATCCAATCGCGGTGGTCACCGCCGCCGTGCCGGGGGAGGTGTTGCCGCCGTCGGACGCCCGACTTTGATTCGCATTTATTTTAAGTCGAACGAATGTTGCCCTATCGCAATGTCTTCCGTCAAAGTCGGTACATGGAAGATCACGCAAACGCGATCCGGTTCGAATGCCTCGCCTGTCGTCGTCCCTCGGATTCCATCAATGCGTTCCAATACAGACGAATCAGGAGCGAGCGATGCGATCCGCCATATACGGATTAGGGCTCGTGGTAGCGACAGCGCTTTTCATCGGCGGCTGCGCTACCCGCGGCGGCGGGGATACCGCTCTTTCGGCCGAGCTGCCGACCAGTGTGCCACCGGGCGCGAAACTATCGATTTCGGTGAATACCACCCGTGTCGCCCTCGAGGCGTCCGGTCAGTCGAATACATTGCCGTTCACCGTTTCCGAATGGCCCGTGGTGTCCGCGGGACCGGATGTGATTCAGGCCTTTCGCGGTGGTGCGCTGGATGTGGCGAGCAATGCGGGAATCCCGCCGATCCACGCCCATGCCACCGGTGTGGACGCGAAGATCGTCGGCGTCAAGGTGCGCTCCACCCCGATGTATCAGCTGGCGACCGCGCCGAATTCGGGTATCAACAGCCTCACCGACCTGCGTGGCAAGCGAATCGGCTTCTCACCCGGGCAAGCGCAGGGCGTGGTGGTGCTACGCACGCTGCAGGCCGCGGGCATCGGGTTGAACGAAGTCAAGCTGGTGGAATTGAACAGTCCGCAATTCCTGACCGCATTGCAGGGCAAGCAAATCGACGTCGCACCGCTCGCGGAGCCCTCGACGACAAAATATCTCGCCCAGTACGGTGCTCAGGGCGCACGCGCCATCGCTACTCCCGCAGTGGACGCACTCACTATCCTGTGGACGCCGACGGCGGTGCTGCAGGACGCTGCGAAACTCGCCGCCGTCACCGAATTCGTGAAAATCTGGGCGCGCGCCGATATCTGGGCCTGGGAGCATCAGGATCAATGGCTCGACGCGTATTACGTGAAGGATCAGAAGGTTTCGGCCGAGGACGGCAGGCGGATTCTGAGCACTGTCGAAAAGCCCTACTATCCATCGAATTGGGATGACGCGCTCGAGTGGGAACAGGAAACCATCGATCTGGTCACCCGCTCCGGTTACTTCGGTAAGAGTTTCGACGCCGCCGAGTTATTCGACCGGCGCTTCGAACATATCGCCAACGAGGCGGTGCCCGCGCAGTACCGGACCAAGGAGTCGCGATGACACTCGCATTGCCGCGTACCGCGGTGTCGATACCGAGGGCCGATGAGGGGTTCGTGGATCGACGTCGCCTGCGCCGACTCGGACTGCGCAAACCGGTGCCGTTCGCCCGACTGCTCGGTGTGGCCCTGGTGCTGGCCGCATGGACGGCGGGCATCCATTTCGGTCTGCTGGACGAACGCAAACTGTCCGCGCCGTGGACCGTGCTCGAGACCGGCTGGGACCTGTTCCGCGACGGCACACTCGGCGAGAATGTCGCCGCCTCGCTGCGCCGTGCGGCCTTCGGCCTCGGCGTCGGTGTACTCGTCGGCACGGCGCTGGCGCTACTGTCGGGCCTTTCCCGCCTGGGTGAGTCGCTGATCGACGGCCCCCTGCAGGTCAAGCGAGCCATCCCCACCCTGGGCCTGATTCCGCTGATGATCCTGTGGCTCGGCATCGGTGAGACGTTCAAGATCATGCTGATCACCTTCGGCGTGCTCGTCACCATGTACCTGCAGACCCACGCCTCGCTCACCACCATCGACAAGCGATTCGTGGAACTGTCGGAGGTGCAGGGAGTTTCGCGCTGGGATTTCATCCGCAGGGTGGTCATCCCCGGCTCGTTGCCCGGGTTCTTCCTCGGGCTGCGACTGTCGGTCACCGGCTCCTGGCTGGCCCTGGTCGTCGTCGAATCCGTCAATTGCCACAGACGGATTGGGCAAGCTCATGAGCAGCGCCCAGAACTACGGACAGGCCGATGTAATCCTGTTCTGCCTGCTCATCTACGGCGTATTCGGACTGATCTCCGATGCCGGTATCCGTCTGCTCGAAGGCAAGGTGCTGTCATGGCGTCGCACGATCGCGACCTAGGCGTCCGGACCCGGGACCTGGTCCGATCCTTCGGGGATCGGACCATCCTGGAGGAGATCACGCTGACCATCCCGCCGGGCCAATTCGTCGCCCTGCTCGGTCGCAGCGGTTCCGGTAAGAGCACACTGCTGCGAGCCTTGGCCGGGCTCGATCACGATGTCCAAGGTTCCGGGTCACTGCGCGTACCCGCGAAAACCGCTGTGGTATTTCAGGATTCGCGATTGTTGCCGTGGCAGCGGGTGTTGACCAATGTGCTGTACGGGCAGCCGCGCAACCACCGCGAAGCCGGAAAGTCCCTGCTGTCGGAGGTCGGGCTGGCCGGACGGGAACGCGCCTGGCCGTCGGAGTTGTCCGGCGGTGAACAGCAGCGGGTGGCGCTGGCCCGAGCGCTGGTCGGCGCACCCGATCTACTGCTGGCCGATGAGCCGTTCGGCGCGCTGGACGCGCTGACCCGCATCAAGATGCACGAATTACTGCGCGACCTGATCCAGCGGCACACCCCGACCGTTCTGCTGGTCACCCATGACGTGGACGAAGCGATCACGCTCGCACAGCGGGTCCTGGTGCTCGACGCCGGGCGTCTCACCGTCGACCTACCCATCGAACTGCCGGCCGAGCGCGATCCGGGCCAACCGGAATTCCAGCGCATCCGCCGCACCCTACTGACCGCGCTCGGCGTCGTTCCGGCCGGAGTCTGAAAGGAATATCATGTCGAAACAGTTGCACCTCAACGCATTTCTCATGTCCACCGGCCACCACGAGGCCTCGTGGCGGCTGCCGGAATCCGATCCGCACTCGAACACCAAAATCGAGCACTACGTGAACCTCGCTCGCATCGCCGAACGCGGGAAGCTGGATTCCATCTTCTTCGCCGACAGCCCGGTGCTCTTCGGCGATACCGGTCGCCGCCCAAGCGGCAAGCTGGAGCCGACCGTTCTGCTCACCGCGATCGCCGTGCAGACCTCGCGGATCGGGCTCATCGCCACGGCGTCCACCAGCTACAACTCGCCGTTCAATCTGGCGCGCCGGTTCGCGTCGGTGGACTGGGTGTCGAACGGGCGCGTCGGCTGGAATATCGTCACGACCGCGGGTGCGGACGCGGCGCGAAATTTCGGGCTCGACGATGTCCCGGACCACAAGTTGCGCTACGAGAAGGCCGCCGAATTCGTCGATGTGGCAACGAAATTGTGGGACAGCTGGCAGGACGACGCCGTACTCGCCGATAAGGAATCCGGGCTCCACACCGATCCGGACAAGGTCCGCAAGATCGAACACGAGGGCCACTTCTTCAAGGTCGCGGGTCCGCTGAACGTGCCGCGCTCGCCGCAGGCGTACCCGGTGCTGGTGCAGGCCGGATCCTCCGAGGACGGTAAGGAATTCGCCGCCCGCTACGCCGAGGCGGTGTTCACCGCCCAGCAGACGATCGAGGACGGCCTCGAGTTCTACACCGACCTGAAGCGCCGCGCCATCGCACTCGGCCGCGATCCGGAGACCATCAAGATCCTTCCCGGCATCGTGCCCGTCATCGGCGACACCGAGGAGCACGCCCGCGAACTGGACGCCGAACTGGAGCGGCTGATCTCGCCCGAATACGCCAAGCGTCAGCTGGCCCGCACCTGGGGAATTCCGGTGGAGGACCTCGACCTGGACAGCGAACTGCCCGACAATCTGCCCACCGAGGACGAGATCCAGGGTGCCAAGAGCCGATTCACCCTCATCGTGAATCTGGCTCGACGCGAACGGCTTACGCTGCGCCAGCTGATCGGACGGCTCGGCGGCGGACGCGGCCACCACACCTTCGCGGGCACCGCGGAACAGGTCGCCGACACCATCGAGGAGTGGTTCATCCGCGGTGCCGCGGACGGATTCAACATCATGCCCGCCGTGCTGCCCTCGGGCCTGGAACGATTCGTCGACGAGGTGGTGCCGATCCTGCAGCGGCGCGGGCTGTTCCGCACCGAGTACACCGAAACCACGCTGCGCGGGCACTACGGCCTGGACCGGCCCGCCAACCAGTTCGCCGAAGCGGATGCCCTCGTGGTCGCCGGATGAGTTCGGGCTCGGGCTGTTCCGGCGACGCGGCTGCCGACGGGTGGATTCGTTATCTGCTGCGGCGCTGCGCGGAACATCGGCGGACAGTAATCGTCGCGTGTGTGGGTTCGGTGGTGGCCGCGGTACTCACGGCCATCCTGCCGCTGCTTGTGCGGCATGTTGTCGACACCTTGACCACCACGGCCGCATCGGTGCTGCCGTGGGTGCTCGTGCTGTTGGCGATCGGGTCCGTCCGGTTCGTCGCGGGGTATCTGCGGCGGACCGGATCCTCGCGGCTATCGCTGGATGTGCAGCACGATCTGCGCCGCGACCTGTTCGCGGCGCTGCTGCGTCTGAACGGACGGCAGCGCGCGGGGCTCTACACCGGGCAGGTGGTCAGCCGCGCCATTACCGATGTGACGCTGATCCAGATGTTCCTGCAACTGGTTCCGCTGGTCGCGGGCAACGTTGTGCTGATCGCCGCGTCACTGTTGCTGATGGCGTCGATGTCGCCGGCGCTGAGCGTGATCGCGCTGCTGGTGGTGCCCGCGCTGTGGTTGATCACCTCGCGCAGTCAGCGTGAGCTGTTCCCGGCCAACTGGGATGCGCAGGCCAGGGCCGCCGAGGTCGCCATGCGGGTGGAGGCCGCGGTGGCCGGGGTGCGGGTGGTGAAGGGTTTCGGGCAGGAGTCGCACGAGCTCGAGCAGTTGGCCGCGTCCGCTCGTGATCTGTATCGGTCGCGGTTGCGAGTCACGCGAATTACCAGTCGGTTCACGCCGGTCATGCAGGCGGTGCCCGCCGCCGGGCAGGCATTGGTCCTTGTCGTCGGTGGGCTGCTGGCATTGCGGCAGTCCATCACGCTGGGCACATTTCTCGCGTTCATGACCTACCTGGGGTCGTTCGTCACCCCGGTCCGCATGTTCTCCATGCTCCTGACGGTGAGCCAGCAAGGAAAGGCATCGCTGGAGCGAGTACGCGAGGTGATCGAGACGCCACCGCCGAGCGAGTCGACCGCCGGGCAGGCCGCCGACTCCTCGGACGGTGCGCCGCAAATCGAATTCCGCGGTGTGCGTTTCGCATTCGAAGGTCAGCCGCCAGTGCTGCACGATCTCGATCTCACGGTCGAGCCGGGGGAGACGATCGCCATCGCCGGTGCGGCGGGTTCCGGCAAATCGATTCTGGTCCAACTCCTACCCCGATTGTTCGATCCCGATGCGGGACGGATCCTGTTGGACGGCAACGATATCCGCGAACTCTCGGACCTGCGGAGCCGGGTGGCGATGGTCTTCGAGGACACCTCGCTGATGGCGGATACCGTGCGAGCCAACGTCTCCTACGGCCGCCCGGATGCCACCGATGAACAGGTTTGGCACGCACTGCATCTGGCCGCCGCCGAGGATTTCGTCGCCGCGCTGCCCCAGGGACTGGACACCGTCATCGGGGAACGCGGACAACGACTTTCCGGCGGGCAGCGGCAACGACTCGCGTTGGCGCGCGCCCTGATCACCGACGCTCCGGTGCTGGTACTCGACGATGCCACCTCCGCCATCGACGCGCAGGTGGAGGAGGAGATCTTCGCCCGCATCGCCGCAGAGGTGCATCGGCGCACCACAATCGTGGTGGCACATCGCATTTCGACCCTGGCGCTGGCCGACCGGGTAGCGGTACTCGACGACGGGCGAGTGGCCGAACTCGGTACCCTGCACGAGCTGCAGACCTCCGGTGAGCTGTTCCATACCCTGTTCACCCCGCCCGATCCGGCGAGTATCGCCGCCGATCTGACCGCGGTCACCGACCCCGTGCCCACCGCGGGACTGTGGGTGCACACCGAAACCGACGGTGACGAGTCGCGCACGCTGGAGCAGATGGCGAAGGCATTCTCCCAGCGCGCCGCGGGCGGGCCCGGAGGGATGGGCGGCCAGCTGGGGGGCGGCATGATGTCGAGTGCCCCACCGAGCGGCGATGTGCGCGCACTGATCGACCGGTTGCCCGCCGTGAGTGGTGAACCCGATGTGCCCGAGGAGTTTTCGCACACCCCCGAGCCGAACTTCGATCTGCCTCGGCTGCTGCGGCCGTTCGCGGTTCCGCTGTTGGCCGGGCTGGGACTGGTGGCCCTGGACGCGTTGGCGCAGACGCTCATTCCGTTCCTGGTGCGCTACGGCATCGACCGCGGTGTGCTGGTAGGTGCCCGCGATGTCCTGCTACTCGCCGCGGCCTCGGCGCTGGTGCTGGTGGTCGTGGACTGGGCGATCACCGTCGCGCAGGTGCGGGTGACCGGGCGCGCCGGGGAACGGTTGCTGTACGGCCTGCGCGTGAAGGTCTTCGCGCAACTGCAACGGCTGGGTCTGCAGTTCTATGAGCGAGAACTGGCCGGCCGCATCATGACCCGGATGATCACCGACGTGGATGGGCTGTCCACCTTCCTCCAGACCGGCCTGACGGTCGCGCTGACGAGCACACTCACCATCGGCGGTGTGGTGGTCGCGCTGATCGTGATCGACGCCGAGCTGGCGCTGGTGGTGCTCGCGCTGCTGCCGGTGCTGGTGGCCGCCACGGTTGCGTTCCGCCGAGCCTCGGTGCCCGCGTATAACCTTGCGCGCGAACAGGTCAGCGCGGCGAACGCCTATCTGCAAGAGAATGTCGACACCATCGCGGTGACGCAGGCCTACCGCAGGGAGGCGATCAACCGGCGCGAATTCGAGCGTCGCTCCTGGGGGTACCGCAATGCGCGGCTGCACAGCCAGACATTGATGGCACTGTTCTTCCCGTTCATCGAGATCATGTCGGTGATAGCCACGGCCGCCGTGCTCGCCGTCGGTGTGCATCAGGTCCGCGAGAACGCGCTCACCGCAGGCACTTTGATCGCATTTCTGCTCTATATCGATCTGCTGTTCGCGCCGATCCAGCAGCTGTCGCAGGTTTTCGACAGCTATCAGCAGGCGGTCGTCGGTGTGGAGCGCATCGGCGTCCTGATGCGCGAACCCGTTACCACGCCGGACGCGCCCGATGCCCGCATCGTCGACCGGCTCGCGGGCGAAATCGAGTTCCGCGGTGTCGGTTTCGCCTACGACAGTGCCGGTGTGCGGGTGCTGTCGGATATCGATGTAACGATCGCTACCGGTGAGAAGGTTGCCGTGGTCGGTGAAACCGGTGCGGGCAAGTCCACTCTGGTGAAGCTGCTCGCGCGTCTCTACGACACGACCGATGGCGCGGTACTCGTCGACGGCGTCGATATCCGCCGCTACCGGTTGCGCGACTACCGCAAACGCCTGGGTGTGGTGCCGCAGGAGCCATTCCTGTTCGGCGACACCGTGCACGCCGCCATCGCCTATGGCAAACCCGATGCGACCCCTGCCGAAATCGAATGGGCGGCACGTGCGGTCGGTGCGCACGAGATGATCGCCGCTCTCGAATACGGCTACCGCCAGCCGATCGGCGCGCACGGTGCGGGGCTGTCCGCGGGGCAACGCCAACTGCTTGCCCTGGCCCGCGCCCAACTGGTGGAACCCGACATCCTCATCCTCGACGAGGCCACCGCGTCCCTCGACCTGGCCACCGACGCCCGCGTTCGCGCGGCCGTCGATGTGCTCACCGCGGGCCGCACCACCATCGTCGTGGCCCACCGTCTGGCGACCGCTGCCGCCGCCGACCTCATCCTGGTCGTCGGCGACGGCCACTTGCTCCAAATCGGCCGCCACGCAGACCTGCTCGAAGTCGACGGCCCGTACCGCAAGCTTTGGTCGGCCTACGTCGGCGACGAATCGTCGGTCGGCAGCAGATGACGTGCTCGGTTGCCAGGAGCTGTTCGGCGAGCCGCCTCCATCGAATACGCCAACGTCGGCGCGTCCGACTGTCCGGGCGGTGATAATCGCCGACGCCGGTCGCTTCACCCACGAGGGACCGGCGCTGGTATGTGAAATATACGATACGGAACTCATATAATCTTCAACTAGGATTGTGTGCATGAGTGCAGATAGTTACCGTCGGACAACCAACACCATCAACAAGGTCATCGTCGGGCTACAGCGGATAGGCATCGCCTTCGGCCCGATGCAGCTGCTCACGGTCGCGGGGCGACGCAGCGGACAGTTGCGCACCTTCCCGATCGCGGTGAACAAGCTCGACAGCGGACGCTTCATCTTCCAGGCATTTCCGAAGGCGGCGTGGGTCGCGAATGCCCGTGCGGCAGATATCGTTACGCTGACACGCGGCCGCAAGTCGTCGACGGCACGCCTGGTCGAGGTGCCGGTAGACGAGCGCCCGCCGCTACTGCACGAATTGGTGGCGACGAGTCCGAAGAGCGTCGGCAAGCGTTTCGTCACCACCGGACTGGCCGATGCCGCCACCCCGGACGGTGTGGCCGCATCGGCGCATCGAATCGCGGTCTTCCGCGTCGTTCCGGTCTGACGGAGCGAATCGCACACGTCGGCGAGCCGTATCTGCCCCTCGCCTACGTATGATACGAAAGCCGTATAAACGTAGGCGAGGGTGGCGGACAATGAGTTCAGTAGCAGGTCGTACTTCGACGCGCGGTCGTCGGCGATTGACGGCCGACGTGCGGGAAGCATTGCGTGACTTGAATATTCAGCTTTCGCTGCTCAACAGAAGATTCGGTGGCCGGGTCGAACTCAAGGATGTCGACTGGACATGCCTCGACCTGATCAACCGCCACGGCCCCATATCCCCGACGGCATTGGCGCGCCGCGCCGGACTGCACCCCGCGACCATGACCGGAATCCTGGATCGCCTGCAGAAGGGCGGCTGGATCGTCCGCGAACGTGACCCGGAGTCCACGGATCGTCGCGCGGTCACCTTGCATCCGGTGCGCGAACGGAATTCCGAACTGTTCGAGCTGTTCTCCGGCATGAACAACCGCATGGATGAACTCTGTTCCCGCTACTCCGAAGCCGAACTCGAGGTGATCGCCGATTTCCTGCAGCGGACCGGCGTGGCGGGCCAAGAGGCCGCCCAGGAGTTGGCGGAAGGCTGATGTCACTTTTCGAGCCCCGCGGTCGTGCTGTAATGATCATGGTGACGATGGACGATAATTCGTATGACCGAACACGCAAGCGTCCGTTTTGGAGTGTGATCTTCCTCGGGGTGGCTGTGCTGTTCCTCGGTTGCATCGACCGAGTGGGGGTGTCCGCGGCGCAGGACGTGGATGCGATCCAGGAGATCGCGACTCCGCCAACCTATGCCGGAACCGTGGGCAACAGTGCTGACTGTCAGCGGCAGTATCAGACCGGTGGATTCGAGCCGAAATCTGCTGGGGCCGAGCGTTATCCGTTGTTCCTCTACTTCGTCGGCACCAATATCGGCAAGGATGCCGAGACCGACCGCCGCGAGAACGCGCCGGCGGCGGGCGCTGTGACCGAGGCGATGGCCCGCCGCGGCTTTGTCGCGCTCACGGTCGAGTACGACAACAGCCTGACGGCATTGTTCAGCGACCATGGCAATCAAACTCGCTGTCTGTTCGCGAAGCAGGAGCCCCGCAGCCTGCTCAACATCGCCTGCGCGCTCGGTAATGTCGACTGCGACTTGGGTATTGCCGCCTGGGGGCACAGCCAGGGCGGCGCTGTCGCCCACCTTGCAGCCAATCACGACCCGCGGGTACGTGCTGTGTGGACTACCGGCTACGCAGGTGATGTGTCGTCGGTTCTTCCGAAGAACCGCCTGCGCGTTCTCGCCGGTGAGAAAGAGGACAACGGCAAGGCGGGCGTGCTCGACAAGGCCGCCGGTTTCACCTCGGCCGAATGCCCTGACGATGGCCGCAGTCAATGCCTGCGCGAAGACGGCAGTGGCTGGGTGATCGTACGGAAAGCCGACGTCGAGACCAGCGCCGATCACTGCTGGTTCTACCGACGCTCATGTGGGGACTCCGAGGGCTTTCTCGAGCCGAGCTGGATCGATCGGAAGTCGACAAAGCCCTATGCGATCGAGCCCAACGCCGACTGGGTGGCCCAGACCGCGCGCAAGCCGTTGTGAATTGCGGTCGGTCGCGTATCGCCTGATCAGGCGCGAGATGCATGCTGGTTTTGATCTTCAAAACGTTGGGTACTGCGTGGGCTCGATAAAATCCGAAGTTCCGACGCATAAAATTGAACTTGACGTCAGAATCGAATACGGTGTCGATCAATATTGCCGTGGTAGACGAGGTGACGCATGGACTCCCGTAATCTGCTGGACGAGTGGCGGGGGCTGGGGAGCCGCCAGGTCGCGACGAATGGGATCGAGTTGCGGGTCGTCGAGCATGGCGACGGTCCCGCTGTGGTGTTCTGCCATGGCTTTCCCGAGCTCGGGTTTTCTTGGCGCCACCAAGTTTTCGCGCTCGCCGAGGCCGGTTTCCGGACATTGACTCCGGATATGCGCGGATACGGTGGCAGTTCTCGGCCCGATCGGGTCGAGGACTACGACATGGTGAACCTGTGCGCCGATCTCGTCGGTGTTCTCGACGAGGCCGGTATCGAGGATGCGATCTTCGTCGGCCATGACTGGGGTGCGTCGGTGGTGTGGCAGTTGGCCCTTCGGCATCCGGAACGAGTGCGGGCCGTCGCGGGGCTGAGCGTCCCCGCGACACCGCGGTCGGCCGTGCCCCCGTTGCCGATACTCCGGTCCAGGCTCGGCGACGACTTCTATATGTGCTGGTTCCAGGAGCCGGGCCGCGCGGACGCGGAGCTCGCGTCGGACGTGCGCCGCACGCTGCTGCAGGACGATGTCGTCAGTGCTCGGGATCTGTTGAGCGGCAACGGTTCCGAGATGGCCGCTCCGGCCTGGTTGAGCGAGGACGAACTCGATCACTACATAGCGACATTCACGACCACCGGGTTCACCGGCGGACTCAATTACTATCGCAATCTCGACCGCAACTGGGAACTGAGCGCGCACCTGGCCGATGCGAAGATCCACCAGCCCGCGCTGTTCATCGCCGGATCGGAGGATGCCGTCATCCGGTTCACCCCGACCACCAAGATGGCAGCCATACTGTCCGACCTGCGGGCGACCATTGTCCTGGACGGGGCGGGACATTGGATTCAACAGGAGCGTGCCGCCGAAGTCAGCGCCGCCCTGATCGATTTCGCCCGCAGTATCGGCTGAGAGTCCTAGAGGCCGGCGTTGATCGCCTGTCGATAGCGAGCCGACAGCGTGGGCGGGAATCCGAGGTCGCCGTCGATTACCCGGATCGCCAACGGCGCGGCGAGCGCGCACAGGCGAGCGCACCCGGCTTCGCCGATCGCTTCGTACGGATAGACCGAGAGTTCGTCGGTCCGGCGCTCGATCGCGTCGCGTCGCGCCGAGCCGTATTCGCTCAGCGCGACGGCATCGTCCGCCATCCAACCCCGCTCGCGAAGCCGCCGCACACCGGTGGCCCAGTCCGCCTCGCTCCAGGATCGGCTGGCGCGCAACACTTCCGGCGATATCTCGCCGGTCGCACTGTGCGTGATCAATGCCTCGATTCCGTCCAGACCCTCCGTCAGCAATAGCGCGACATGCCCATCGCCGCGATACTCCCGCAATAGTGTCTGCGCATGCCACAGCACCAGATGCGGTTCGTCGGGCCACGGCAGCGCCGCGTGTGCGGCGAACAACGGACGGCCCTGCGGGCGTTCGCACGCGCGTTCGGCAGCGCGCCGGGCAAGCTCGGCGGCTGCACGGACCTCGGGGCCACTGATGTCCTCGCCCCATGCCTGCCGCAGCGACCGATCGACGGCGCGCAATCGAGCACGGAAAATATCTGCGGGTGAGGCGATTTCCCATGCGGCCGGGAGGACGGCCCGCACCGCGGCCGGATTGAAATTGAAGAACGTGGCGATGGTGACCTCGGCGGGCACCGGCCCGAATGCCGCCGACCGGGACGCGAAGTACATCATCCGCGGATCGGTAATGCCCAACTCGCGGTAGGCATCCGGGCCGTGCGGGGTGAAGTAGATCATCCCGTGAACGGGCTCTAGCGCGCGGAACGTGAGATGGGCACTGTGCGGGGAGAGCGTGGTCAACGGCGTTGCTCCTTGTGTCCGTGCATCGTTCGGATCACTTCTCGAAGTACCGGCGCGGATTGCGCACCAGAATCGCGTCGATATCGTCCTCGGTGAGTCCCCGCGCGGTCAGTGCCGGAATCACATCCTCACTGATGTGCCGGTAGTTCCACTTCGGTGCCACCTGCTTCTTGGCGTCGGGGTCGAACCAGTCGATGTGGCACGCCGCGTCATGGGCGATAACGACCTTGTCCAGGTAGCCGCGCCGTACCAGTTCGACAATGGTGTCGATCCGATCCTCGAACGGCAGCAGGACGTCGAGCCCGAAGCGATCCATGCCGAGCAGCGATCCCGCGTCGGCGAGTTCGGTGAGGTAATCGATATCGGTGGTGTCGCCGGAGTGGCCGATCACCACGCGGCTCAGGTCCGCGCCTTCCTCGGCCAGCACCCGCTGCGCCACCAGCCCGGAGCGGGTGTGCGGGTTGGTGTGCACGGTGATCGGCGCACCGGTCTGCGCCGATGCCTGCCCGACCGCGCGCATCACCCGTTCGACGCCGGGCGTCAGCCCGGGTTCCTCGATGGCGCATTTGAGGAATCCGGCGCGCACACCGGTATCCGCGATGCCCTCGGTGAGATCCTTGACGAACATTTCCACCATCGGCTCCGGCCGGTCGAACAGCAAACCCGGACCGGTGTAATGGAATTGGAAGGGGACGTCGTTGTAGGTGTAGATGCCGGTGGCGACGATGATCCGCAAATCCGTTCTGGCCGCGATCTTCTGGATGCGTGGCAGATAGCGGCCCAACCCGAGCACGGTCGGGTCGAGGATGGTGTCGATGCCGAGGGATTTCAACTCGTTCAGTTGTTCGACGGCGTCGTCGACGCGGGCGTCCTCATCCCAGTCGGCGTAGTTCTGCCGGAATTCCTCGCCGAGTACGAAGACGTGCTCGTGCACCAGGACGCGGCCGAGTTCGGCGGAGTCGACGGTTCCGTTCGCGGTGGGGATTTCGGTCATCGGGCTGCCCTGTCTGTGAAGAGATTCGGGTCGAGAGCGCGTTTGAGGATCTTGCCGGTGGCGCCCTTGGGTAGCTGGTCGGTGAAGGCGAAGCGGTGCGGCACCTTGTACGCCGACAGCCGCTCCTTGGCCCAGGACCGCAGATCCGCCGGATCGAGTTCGACCCCGGGGGTGGCGGCGACGACCGCGCCGACCTCCTCGCCGTAGTGCTCGTCCGGGATACCGATCACCGCTACTTCGACGACGTCCGGATGCTCGTACAGCACTTCCTCGACCTCGCGCGGATAGACGTTGTATCCGCCGCGAATGATGAGATCCTTTGCGCGGTCGACGATGTAGACATAGCCGTCGGCGTCGACGCGGCCCAGATCGCCGCTCTTCAACCAGCCGTCGGACAAATCGGCGGCGGTGGCGTCGGGCCGGTTCCAGTACCCCTTCATGATGCTGGGGCCGCGCAGGAAGATCTCGCCGACGGTGTCGGCGGGCAGTACCTTGCCGTCGGGATCGCGAACCTCGATCGACGTCCCGGGCAGCGCGGCGCCGACCGATCCGACCCGCTGTTCACGATTGAGCGGGTTGTAGGTCGCCGCACCCGTGGATTCGGTGAGGCCGTAGCCCTCGAGGATGGTGCAGCCGAAGCGATCGGAGAAGGCGCGGATCACCTCACCGGGCAGTGACGCGCCGCCCGATGCTGCCAGCCGCAGGCTCGCGAAGTCCGCCGCACCGTAGTCACCGGCCGCGTGCAGCATGGCATTCCACATGGTCGGCACACCGGCGACGTGGGTGAGCTGCCGATCGCGGATCATCGCGATCATGGCCCGCGGTTCGAAGGGCGTCACCATGGCGAAGGATGCGCCCGCGTGCAGCGCGGTGAGCAGGCATACCGCCTGCCCGTAGACATGGAACAGCGGCAATCCGGTGCCGAAGCGATCGTCCGGGCCGAGCTGCAGCTGATCGGTGAAGATTCGAGCGGTCTCGGTCAGGTTGGCGACGGTGAGTTCGACGCCCTTCGGTTTGCCGGTGGTTCCGGAGGTGTAGAGCAGCACCGCGGTATCGTCGGCGCGCCGCCGCACGGGTTCGGCCACGGGCTGGGCCGGTTCGGCATGCGCGCCCGGCGCGAGCACGAGCAGTGGCAGATTTCGTTCGGTGGCCGCTTCCCGTGCGGCCTCCTGCGCGCCGTGCCATGCGATGACGATTCGCGCGCCGGAGTCGTCGAGTACGTAACCGATCTCGGGCGCGGTAGCCATGGTGTTCATGGTGATGGCGATGGCGCCGATGAGCTGCGCGCCCAGATATGCGACGACGAATTCAGCGACGGTGGGCGCCACCAGCAGCACCCGGTCGCCCGTGGCGATACCGGATTCGCGCAGCAGGCCGCCGTAATTCGCACTGCGCCTGGCCAATTCGCCGTAGGTGAGCTGTGTGTCCGTGGCCAGCAGTGCGATGGCATCGGGGCGTTCGGCGGCGTGCTGCCAGCACCGGTCGGCGACATTGGTCGGCTGATCCGATGCGGTCGGGGAAGCCGGATTCGCAGGCATGGCTTGCTCCAGTTTCATGAGTGGGCGAGAACTGATGTGACCCAGGCCACGTCAGTGGGTCGGACGCTACTTGAATTTGGCGTCATGTTCAATAGATGTTGTGCCGATACAGGTTGCCCAGCGGCGTCGTGGGGTCGCGGCGGCGGCGTGCGCTGTTACGATCCACCACGTCAGCGAGTCGGACGACAGCGAGTGAGGCAGTGAACGCCCAGGAAGCCACCGAGGACCAGCCCGGTCGGGTGCCCCCACGGAGTAAGCGTGGCATGCGCACCAGGTCCGCATTGGTGACCGCGGCGCGCGAGGTGTTCGAACGCGACGGTTTCCTCGACGCCAGGATCAGTGATATCTCCAAGGCGGCCGGGGTCGCCTCCGGATCGTTCTACACCTACTTCGACAGCAAGGAAGAGATCTTCGCCGCGGTCGTCGAGCAGGTGCGCGAGGAAATGCTGCACCCGCACATCCGGGAACGGGTCGGCATCGACGACCCGCGTGAGTTGATCGCCGCCGCCAATCGCGAGTATCTGCTGTCCTATCGGCGCAATGCGCGGCTGATGGCCGTGCTCGAACAGGTGTCGAAGATCGATGAGAAGTTCCGGGTACTGCGCTTCGAACGCGCCCTGGCCTTCGTCGAGCGCAATGCCGAGATGATCCGGAATCTGCAGGATCGTGGCCTGGTGGACGCCGAGTTGGATGCCGAGGTCACGTCGCTGGCGCTGTCGAGCATGGTGAGCCGCATGGCGTACTTCGTATTCGTCGAGGGGCGGAAGGTGTCCTTCGAGAAGTTGGTGAAAACGCTGAATCAGTTGTGGTTCAACGCTCTTCAGCTGAAAGAAGCTGACTGACCGAGCGTCGGCCACGCGGCCGGTCGATGTGCTGGCGATCATTCGTGTGACCCGTATCACGTGATATGCGGCCGCACTTGAACTTGACGTCGGAATCAAGTTCGGTGAGTCTGGGTCACGCAGGTCGAGCATCAGGAGAGGCTTACGTAATGGGTCGTTTCGACGGAAAGACGGCGATTGTCACCGGAGCCAGCCGCGGTATCGGGCTGGCCATCGCGCAGCGGCTGGTGGCCGACGGTGCGCGGGTCTGTGTGACCGCCCGCAAAAAGGACGCGCTGGACGCGGTGGTCGCCGAACTCGGCGGACCCGAGCACGCCATCGCCGTCGCGGGACGAGCCGACGACGTCGAACATCAGACCGAGGCAATCGAGCGCACGCTGGAGACCTTCGGTTCGGTCGACTTCCTGGTCAACAATGCCGGTATCAACCCGATGTTCGGGCCGATGGTCGAACTCGACCTGGCCGCGGCCCGTAAAGTCTTCGAGGTGAACTGCCTGGCGGCGATCTCCTGGGTGCAACAGGCGCACAAGGCATGGCTGGGTGAGCACGGTGGCTCGGTGGTCAATGTCGCGTCGGTTGCCGGGATCAAGCCCGCGCCCGGCATCGGGTTCTACGGGGCCACCAAGGCGATGCTGGTGCACATCACCCAGGAGTTGGCGGTCGAACTGGGCCCGTCGATCCGGGTGAACGCGATCGCGCCCGCCGTGGTGAAGACCCAATTCGCCACCGCGCTCTACGACGGTCGCGAGGAACAGGTCGCCTCGGCCTATCCGCTCAAGCGCCTCGGCGTACCCGAGGACATCGGCAGTGTCGCCGCCTTCCTGCTGTCCGATGACGCGGCCTGGCTTACCGGCCAGCTGATCGTCGTCGACGGCGGGGTCACCCTCACCGGAGGCGTGGCGTGAAGGCCTGGCGGGTAACGGAATTGGGCGAACCGGCGCAGGTGCTGCGGCTGGTCGAACTGGAGGAGCCCGAGCCCGGTCCAGGCCAGGTGGTGGTGCGGACCCGCGCCGCGGCCGCGAACTTTCCGGACGTTCTGATGTGCCGGGGCGAGTACCAGATCAAGCCCGAACTTCCGTTCACCCCCGGGGTGGAACTGTGTGGCGAGGTGGTCGCGGTCGGTGCCGACGTCGACGGCATCGCGATCGGCGACCGGGTGCTCGGCGGTACGGCGCTGCCCTGGGGTGGGTTCGCGGAACTCGCGGTCATGGACGCCGCGGATGTCTTTCCCGCCCCGGCGGCGCTCGACGATGCCGAGGCTGCCGCCCACTTCATCGGCTACCAGACGGGCTGGTTCGGACTGCATCGGCGCGCCGGTCTGCGGGTGGGGGAGACGCTGCTGGTACATGCGGCGGCCGGTGGCGTCGGCAGTGCGGCCGTGCAATTGGGTAAGGCGGCCGGGGCCACGGTGATCGGGGTGGTCGGCAGCGCGGCCAAGGCCGAGGTCGCGCGGGCGCTCGGCGCAGACATCGTGGTGGATCGCAGCGCACAGGATTTCGTCTCGGTTGTGCGGGACGCGACCGACGGTCGCGGTGCGGATGTGGTGTACGACCCGGTCGGCGGCGAGGTGTATCAGCGGTCCACCAAGTGCATCGCCTTCGAGGGACGCATCCTGGTCGTCGGTTTCGCGGGCGGGCAGATCCAGTCCACCGCACTGAATCACGCACTGGTGAAGAACTATTCGATCCTCGGCCTGCACTGGGGCCTGTACCGCGACAAGGATCCGCAAGCGGTGCGCGACTGCCATCTGGAATTGACCGGGCTGGCCGAGCGGGGTTCGGTGAAACCCCTGATCGGAGAGCGGCTGCCACTGGATAACGTGGCTGCCGGACTGCAGCGCCTCGCCGATGGTAAGACCGTCGGTCGTGTGGTCTTCGAACCATGAACGGTGCCAACCGAATTCGACAAGGAGAACCGTAATGAGCAGTGAGACAACCCGTACCGCCATCGTGACCGGCGCCGCGCGTGGCATCGGTGCCACCACCGCAAAGCGGCTGGCGGCGGACGGCTTCGCGGTCGCCGTCCTGGATCTCGACGAGGCGGCCTGCAAAACTGTTGTCGCCGAGATCGAATCGGCCGGCGGCCGGGCGCTCGCGGTGGGTGCGAACGTCGCCGATGAACAGGCCGTCGCTGCGGCGGTCGAGCGGGTCGCCGCCGAACTGGGCGCGCCGACCGTCCTGGTGAACAATGCGGGCATCATCCGCGACAACATGCTGTACAAGATGACCGTCGACGACTGGGACGCGGTCATGGGCGTGCACCTGCGCGGATCCTTCCTGATGAGCCGCGCGACGCAGAAGTACATGACCGACGCGGGCTGGGGCCGCATCGTCAATCTCTCCAGCACTTCGGCGCTCGGCAATCGCGGCCAGGCCAACTACGCCGCGGCCAAGGCCGGATTGCAGGGATTCACCAAGACCCTCGCGATCGAACTCGGCAAATTCGGCGTGACCGTAAACGCCGTCGCGCCGGGCTTCATCGAAACCGAGATGACCGCCGCCACCGCCGAGCGCATGGGTGTTTCGTTCGAGGAGTTCAGCAAGACCCTGGTGGCGCGGATTCCGGTGGGACGCGTCGGCAAGCCCGAGGATATCGCGCACACGGTGTCGTTCTTCGTCAGCGAGGGCGCATCATATGTCACCGGCCAAGTGCTCTACGTCGCCGGTGCGCCGACGGTCTGAGGCGAGAATAATGAAGGTATTCAATGGAATCGGCGAACTCGAGCAGGCCGTCGGCACCCATCTCGGCTACAGCGAATGGCACACCGTCACCCAGGAGCAGATCGATCTGTTCGCCGAGGCGACCGGTGACCGTCAGTGGATTCACGTCGATCCGGAGCGGGCCGCGCAGGGACCGTTCGGCACGACGATCGCCCACGGCTATCTGACCCTGTCCCTATTGCCGCAGCTGGTCTCGCAGGTGTATCGCGTCGACGGGGTGAAGATGGGGATCAACTACGGCAGCAACAAGGTTCGCTTCCCGTCGCCGGTGCCGTCGGGTAGTCGCGTGCGGGCGGGCGTGGAACTGGTGAAGCTCGAGCCGACCAAAGCGGGGGTCCAGGTGACCGCTCGGGTGACCATCGAACGCGAGGGCAGCGACAAGCCCGCCTGTATTGCGGAAGCGCTGTCGGTACTCGTGCCCTGACAGAAGTGCGACCGCCGGACATCCTGTGCCCGGCGGTCACTTCGTTCCGGCGAAAATGCGAAATGGCCTGTCTCCCTGGTGATATCGGGAGACAGGCCGTTTCGTGTCAGAAACCGGCTTCGGTGGCGATTCGATCGGCGGTTTCGGCGAGTCCGTCGACCATATCGGTAGTCGGAATGCCCGCGGCCGCGCGGTTGCGGGGATCGTCGAGCGTGCGGCGGTACACACCTTCGGCAATGACCGCGAGCTTCCACAGCCCGAGCGCATGCCAGAACCCGAGTGCCCGCCGATCGCGTCCGGTGATCGCGAGATACTCCTCGACCAGTTCGGCGCGGGACGGAAAACCCGGGAGCATGACCATTTCCGTACCCGGAATGGCCGCTTCGCCCGGCATCGGCCAGTAGGCCAGCAGACTACCGATATCTGCCAGCGGATCGCCGAGGGTGCACAGCTCCCAGTCGAGTACGGCGGCGATCGCACCCGTCTCCGGTGTGGTGATCACATTGCGGAGGTTGTAATCACCATGCACTAGCGCGAGTTCGCGCTGTTCGGGAACGGCGGCCCGGAGCCGCTCGGTGAGGCGGTCCACCAGCGGCAGGTCCCGTGTTTTCGACTTCTCCCACTGCGCCGACCACCGTTTGAGCTGTCGCTCCGCATACGGTTTGTGACTTGCGAGGTCGATCAGCGCGGTGGCTTCCAGATCGACGGCGTGGATGCGGGCCAGCGTACGCACCAGTGACAGCCCGGCGGTGCGGCGCAGTTCGGGGGTGATTCGCTCGGCGGTCTCGACTCCGTCGATGACCAGGCCGTCGACGAATTCCATGAGCACGAGCGCGATCTCGCCCTCGTGCCGGATATCGTGGACGCGCGGCACCGGGACATCGGTGGGCGCGAGGGCCGACATGACGCGGGCCTCCCGCGCCACATCGTGCGCGGACGCCAGCAGGTGGCCGAGCGGCGGACGTCGCAGCACCCAACGCCGCCCCTCTGCATCGGTGATCAGGAAGGTCAGATTGGACTGGCCGATCCCCACCCGGTCGGCCCGCACCGGCGCGGTGCACGCCGAACCGAGCGAGGACACCCAGTCCGCGAACGCGGCCGCATCGATATCGAAGCCGGTCGCGTCCGCGGTGGGCTGAATGAGCCCGTTACTCGTCTGCATTCGTTCCTGTCCGTCCTACGCCCCGGCCCTGAACTTACCGAGTTCGGCCCGCGCGATGGCGCGTTTGTGCACTTCGTCGGGTCCATCGGCCAGACGCAATGTGCGCAGGTGCGCGTACATGCTGGCGAGCGGGAAATCGTCGGTGACACCGGCCCCGCCGTGCACCTGGATCGCCCGGTCCACGATCCGCAGCGCCATCTCCGGTGCGGCGATCTTGATCGCCGCGATCTCGACCTGGGCCGCCTTATTGCCGACGGTATCCATCATCCACGCGGCCTTGAGCGTCAGTAGCCGGGCCTGCTCGATATCGATGCGGGCCTCGGCGATCCAGTCCTGGATATTGGCGCGCTCACTCAGCTTCTGCCCGAAGGTGATTCGCGATTCGGCGCGTGCGCACATCAGTTCCAACGCGCGTTCGGCCATACCGATGGCGCGCATGCAGTGGTGGATGCGGCCCGGACCGAGCCGGGCCTGGCTGATGGCGAAACCCTCACCCTCGCCCTTCAATACATCCGTGACGGGGACCCGCACATCGGAGAAATCGATCTCGGCGTGGCCCTCGCGGTCGGCGTAGCCGAAGACCGGCAGATTGCGCATAACCGTGACACCGGGGGCGTCGATCGGCACGACCATCATCGACTGCTGCCGGTGCTTGGGTGCGTCCGGATCGGTCTTGCCCATGACAATGAGCACCTTGCAGTTCTTGTGTAATGCGTTGGAGGCGAACCACTTCCGGCCGTTGAGCACATAGTGGTCGCCGTCGCGCACCATGCGCAGCTGGATATTGGTGGCGTCCGAGCTGGCGACGGCGGGCTCGGTCATGGCGAAGGCGGAGCGGATGGTGCCGTTCAGCAGCGGCTCCAGCCAGCGCTCCTTGTGTTCCTGGGTGCCGAAGAGGGTGAACACCTCCATATTGCCGGTGTCGGGTGCCGAACAGTTGCACGCCTCCGGCGCGAGATGCGCGCTGCGGCCCATGATCTCGGCCAGCGGGGCGTATTCCAGATTGGTCAGCCCCGGCCCCCATTCGGGATGCGGATGGAACAGATTCCACAGGCCGCGTGCGCGGGCCTCCGTCTTGAGGTCCTCCACGACCTGCGGATGGTGGTGCGGATCGCCGGATGCCGCCATCTGCTTCTCGTACTCCGACTCGGCCGGATATACGCATTCGTCCATGAAGGAGCGCAGATCTCGTTGATACCGCTGGGTGCGCTCGGACGTGCTGAACAGGTCCATCGAGGCTCCGATCGTTGGTGCGGGCCGTCGAAAGAGACTGCGCCGCAAGGTGGGTGGATCAGCTAGGGGTTCGTAGCGCGGGCCACAACAGGGCCGCCGTCGATGCGGCGTCGCGGTGCACGATGCCGCCGAGTCCGAGCAGTTCGGCCGCGGTGATGTTCTGCTCGAGGTCGTCGACCATGATGGTCTGCTCGGGTGCGACGCCGAGCCGCTCGCAGCCGGTGAGATAGGCCCGGCGGGACGGTTTGCGGACGCCGATCTCCGCGGAGATGGTTACCGCGTCGAACATGGCGGGCAGGTCGAAGCCTGCGTAGCAGTCGTCGCCGAGCGAATTCGACAGCAGACCGACGCGATAGCCCGCCGCGCGGACACCCGCGACCAGCTCGATCATTTCCGGGTCGGGATGCAGCCGGGACTGAATTCGGTCGACAAGGCCCGCATCGTCGATATCGACGCCGTGCGCGCGCAGCCGCCGCGCGAACCCGACCTCGAACTCACGCTGACCGATGCGCCCCTCTTCGTGATCCACCAGCAGCGCACTGCTTTCCGGATCGCGGGTGAGCAAGCGCAGCGGTAGCCGCGGGTCGCCAAGCTCCGCGCCGAACTCGGCGAAGGCGGCGAGCACGGCGGTGGTGAGCACGCCGCCGAAATCGAACAGCACGGCGGTGCGCCCGCTCATGACAGCGACCTTCGATAGCGCTGCATGCCCGCGATCCACCGGTCGTGATCGGCAGCCTTGCGGTGCACGAATTCTCGGACCTCCTCGTGGGGCAGCACGAGGAAACGTTCGGCCTCGATCGCTTCGAGCACGCGATCGGCCACGTCGAGGGGAGCCAGCACCGCCCCGGCTCCGGTGACGGCGCGGGTGGCCAGGTCGCCGTCGGATCCGCCGTCCGTACCGAGTCCGGTGAGCAAGGCGGTATCGACACCCATCGGACACAGGCAGCTGACCCGGACACCGAGATCCCCGTAGGTCACCGCCAGCCATTCGGCGAATCCGACGGCAGCGTGCTTGGAAACCGTGTAGGTGGCCGAACCGATCTGGGTGAGCAGTCCCGCCGCCGAGGCGGTGCTCACGAAGTAGCCGCTGCCGCGCTCGAGCCAGCCCGGGACCAGCAACCGCGCCGCCCGCACGTGGGCCAAGGTGTTTACCTCGAGTGCTTGCTCCCACTGCGCGTCGGTGGCGTCCAATCCGGGGCCACCGCCGACACCAGCGTTCGCGAAGAACATGTCGACAGGGCCGAATTCGGTTGTGGCCGTATCGATGAGCTTGCGGAGATCGGATTCGGATGCGGCGTCACCGGCCTGTCCGGACACCGCGCCCGGAAATACCTCGGCGAGTTGACGTGCCGTCGCCGCGAGCCGGTCCGCGTCACGGTCGGTGATCAGGACCCGGGCACCGTGCTCGAGCAGGCGTTGCGCGATGGCCGCGCCGATGCCACCCGCGGCGCCGGTGACGATTGCGACCGCGTTCTCCACGCGCATCAGTTCGCCTCGGCATTCAGCTGGACCAGCATCTTGCCGGTATTGGCACCGCGCAGCAGGCCGAGGAAGGCGTCGACAGCGTTGTCGATGCCGGTCAGCACCGTGGTGGGGACGCGGAGGCTGCCGTCACGCACCCAGTCCGCCGCGAGCGCCGCGTACTCCGGTGCGAGGTCACTGTGGTCGGTGACGATGAAGCCGCGCAACGACAATCGGCGCACCACCGCCAGCGCCAGATTCTTCGGGCCGGGCGGCGGGGTCTCGGCGTTGTATCCGGCGACGGCTCCGCACAGGGCGATTCGGCCGAAGTCGCGCATCGAGCCGATCGCCGCCTGCAAATGGTCGCCGCCGACATTGTCGAAGTAGACATCGATGCCGTCCGGGGCCGCCTCGCGCAGCCGTTTCCCCAGACTGCCCGCCCGGTAGTCGATCGCGGCGTCGTAGCCGAACTCCTCGACCAGCCGCCGCGCCTTCTCCGGACCGCCCGCCGACCCGATGATCTTGGCCGCACCGAAGTGCCTGGCCACCCGGCAGGCGGCAAGACCGACGGCACCTGCCGCGCCCGAGATGAATACGACGTCACCCGGACGGATCGGCGCGATTTCCTTCAGGCCCACATACGCCGTGAGTCCGGGGATGCCGAGCGGGCCGAGGTAGGTCTCGGCCGGGGCCAGCGTGGTATCGACCACGCGCGCCTGCCCCGCCTTCAACAGCGCGTACTCCCGCCAGCCGAGATCGTGTAGTACGGTCGCGCCGACTTCGATTCCGGGTACGCCCGAGGCGACGACGGTACCTACCGCTGCGCCGTCCATGGGCTTGTCGAGCCGGAATGGGGGAATGTAGGACTTCACGTCGTTCATGCGGTTGCGCATGTAGGGATCGACCGACATCCAGTTGTTGCGGACCAGCAACTGCCCACTGCCCGGATCCGGGACATCCGTGGTCACCATCCGGAAATCGGATGGTGCGGGCTCGCCGGTGGGCCGGGCCACCAGATGTACCTCTCGGCTCTTCACGACCAGAAACCTCCATGTTCATGCGCGCTGACCGGGGCGTCCGCGATGGCGCGGAGCCGGTTGCCGGATGGCTCAGAGGTTAGTTGAAGTTGACGTCGGATTCAATTGTTGGATCATGCCCGTCCGCGCCGTTGCCCGGCAACCGGACTACGACTTGCAGCTTGGTGCGGGTGCACCGGTCACGACACACCCGACCACGATCCGATTATGCGGGTTGTACGGTGACCGCCGCGCGAGCTTCGGCGGCATTGATCGCGTCCGCCTCGGGATTGCGGCGCACGAAGGTGATCATGAGCAGGGCGATCGCCGCGGCTGCGGCGAACATCCAGAATCCGCTGGTGGTCAGTCCATGCGACAGCAGTACGCCGCCGAACCAGGGGCCGAAGATCGACCCCCACCGGCCCACACTCGAGACCCAGCCCAATGCGGTGGCCCGCACGCTCGGCAGGTAGTACGTGCTGGTGGACGCGTAGATCAGAGTCTGGGCGCTGAACAGGAAGCCGCCGGTGAGGAAGACGACGGTGTAGGTCACCGCCAGCGGCATGTGGAATACCAGCAGGCTGACGCCGATCGCGGTCATCGCGAACCAGATCATGGCCACCGGGCGCGGGCCGAAGCGGTCGGCCAGCGGGCCGGCGGTCAGCATGCCCGCGATGCCGCCCAGGTTGATCACCAGCAGGAAGCTGATCGCCGAGCCCAGGTTGTAGCCGTGGCCGCGCATCATTGTCGGTAGCCAGGTGTTCATGCCGTAGACCAGCAGCAGGCCGAAGAACGAGGCGGTCCAGAACAGCAGCGTGGTCTGCCGCACCGAGGTCGCGAACAGTGCCCGCACGTCGCCGCGTCGCCGCTGCGCACCCGGCTCCGGCGTGTAGAACTCCAGTGGCACACCGTATTTCGCCGCCTGGGTGCGGGCTCGCTCGGTGCGGCCGCTGGACAGCAGGTAGGTGATCGACTCCGGCAGCAGCGCCCACACCACCGGCACCAGCAGCAGTGGGAGCGCGCCGAACCAGTACACCGAACGCCAGCCGAGCTCATGCACGACCGACATCGCCAGCGCGCCGGCCAATGCGCCGCCGGCTTGGTGGGCGGTCATCAGGAAGGTGACCGCGAAGGCCTTGCGTCCGGCCGGGGCGAACTCCTGTACCAGCGCGATGCAGGTCGGCAGCAGTGCGCCGAGGCCGTAGCCGGAGATGAACCGGGCCAGCGCGAATACCCCGACCGACGGCGCGGCGGCCGCGCCTGCCGAGGCGATCGAAAAGATGATCACACCGGTGATGAGGATCTTGCGCCTGCCGATACGGTTTCCGACATCTCCGACTGATGTGGTTCGAAACTGAACACCGGGGGAGCACCCAGTGCCTCGCCGGGAGCGTCGTAGCCGACGGCCTGGGCAAGGATGCGGGCCTGCAGCGCCATGCGTGCGGCCGCGGGGTGGTCGCCGTTGTACGGGTCGACCAGGGTGTGGGTGAGCACCACGGTCGGGGTGACCTCGCGGTAGACGCGCACCAGCTGGTCGGTCAACTCCTGCGATTCGAGCAGCGGGTAGTCGCCGGCATCGAGGAAGCGGATATCCGCGCCGAGCACGTCGGCGGCAGCCTCGGCCTCGCCACGACGTAGCGTCTTGATCTCGTCGAGGGTCTTGCCTTCCCGCCAGGCCTTGGCCGATTCACCGCGCTCGCCATAGCTCAGGCACACCACCGTTGCCCGCTCGCCGCGCGCCGCGGCCAGCGCGATCGCGCCGCCCGCGCGCCAGACGAAATCGCCCGCGTGGGCACTCACCACCAGTAGCGATTCGGTTGCGTTCTCGGCCATCGCCTCACCTCACTCGATCACGGATGCCGCACCAATGCGACGGAGCACGGACATGCGGTGTAGCTCACGTCCGCAATCACGGTAAAGTTTTGTCCGCGAAATTGTCAACAATTTTGGTGACGAAATTTGCCGGTGTCATGATGATCGAGTGGCTGCGGATAATGATGGCGAAGCACCATGAGAGGAGGCCTGTTGTGTCCAGCTCCAATCCGATGGCGGCGGTGCGCCAATACGTCGACGCCTTCAACAACGGTGACGAGAAGGCGATGGTAGCGGCGTGTGCCGACCCGATGCAGATTCTGGACGGAATGTCGCCGCACGTGTGGCACGGGCCGACAGCCGCAGCGGACTGGTGGCGGGACGCGCTGGCAGAAGGTGAGCGTGTCGGGGTTTCCGGCTACCACATCGATCTCGGTGAGCCACGCCATGTCGATGTCACCGGTGGCTACGGATATGCCGTTGTGCCGGTGACCTTCTCGTACGACTTTCGGGGTGAGCCGGTTACGCAAACCGGTGCGGTTTTCACTGTGGCACTGCGCAAAGTCGGCACCGACTGGCGGTTGACGGCTTGGGCCTGGGCAAAAGGCTGAGAGGCACCGCGGCGATGCGGATCCCGTCGGGGCGAATCGGACTCGCGCTCAGTCGAAGTCGCCGACCGCGGCAATGACACTGTCCAAGTGTTCGCGCATGGCCTGTTCGGCACCGGCCGGATCGTGCGCGATCACGGCGTCGATCACGGCGAGATGCTCGCCGAGCGAAGTCTGCGGACGGCCGGGACGCAGCGACAACTGGAACTGGAACCGCACAATCTGGGTATTGAGCCGCCCGATGAGATCGGTCGCCGTGGACTGACCGGCAATCTCGGCGAGCACCGCATGCAACTCATGGTTGAGCTCGGAATACTTCAGCGGCGCACTCTCCTGCACCGCGGCGGTGAGCTGATCGGCACACCCGCGCAGCCGTTCCACGTCGGCCGGGCCGGCGCGCTCGGCGGCCTTCGCGGCGATCAAACCTTCCAGCGCCCTACGGCATTCGAGTATCTCGACGGCCTGCTGCTTGGTAACCCTGCGCACCCGCGCACCCCGATTGTGGATGCGCTCGATCAACCCTTCGGCCACCAACTCGTCGATGGCGGCCCGCACGCTCCCCCTGGTCACACCGAACTGCTCGACGAGCTCCGCCTCGACCAGCCGCTGCCCAGGCGCCACCTCACCCTGCCGGACCGCGCGCCGCAACTGCTCCACCGCAATGGCTTTGCCCTGCGTTCCCCGCTCCAACTCGGAAGTCTGCGACACTGACACCATCCTGTTCAGGCGACCATATTGTCAGAAATTATGCCAACAATTCGCCGAGTCGCCCAACGACACCCCCGTGTAGTCATTATCCGTCGCGGGTTCCGATGGTGCGTTGCAGCAGGATGAAGGCCAGTAGCAGGACGCCGATGAAGATCTTGGTCCACCAGGAACTCAGGGTGCCTTCGAAGCTGATGATCGTCTGGATTACGCCGAGGGTCAGTACACCGAGTACCGAGCCGAGGACGAATCCGGAGCCGCCGGTGAGCAGGGTGCCGCCGATGACGACCGCGGCGATGGCATCGAGTTCCATGCCCACGGCGTGCAGGCTCCAGCCGGACAGGGTGTAGAGCGTGAACAGGATGCCCGCGAGTGCCGAGCAGAATCCGCTGATCGCGTACACGGCGACCTTGGTCCTGGCCACCGGTAGCCCCATCATGAGCGCCGACTGTTCGTTGCCGCCGATCGCATACGCGGTGCGACCCAGTCGGGTGTAGTGCAGGACGACGAAGGCCGCGGCGACGATCACCAGCGCGACGATCATGCCCACCGTCAGGAATACGTCCCCGCCGAGCCGGAATCGACGCTGCGCCAGATCCGTATACACGGGGTCGGTGATCGTGATCGAATCCGTGCTGATCACATACGCCAGCCCGCGGGCGAGGAACATACCGGCCAGCGTGACGATGAACGGCTGGATCTCGAAGTAGTGGATCACCGCGCCCATCGCGGCGCCGAAGAGTGTGCCGCCGACCAGCATGAGCGGCATGACCAGCAGCGGCGGCCACCCGTGCACGGTCACCAGCCATGCCGAGACCACCGTGGCCAGCGCCAGCACCGCACCGACGGACAGGTCGATGCCGCCGGTGAGGATCACAAAGGTCGTTCCGACGGCGAGGACGAGCAGAAAGGCGTTGTCTATGAACAGGTTCACGAAAACCTGCGGATAGCCGAATGCCGGATAGCGCAGCACTCCGACGCCGTAGATGACGGCGAACAGTGCCGCGGTGGCGAGCACCGGGATGTACCTGCTGCGATGTCCGCGAATCGTGGGTCGGCGCAGCATCGGGCGGACGGCACGGGCCTGGGTCAGCACGTTCATCTATTCGCCTCCGTCGCTGTCGATGGGATGCTCGGTCGGGGTTGGCGGCGAAAGACCTTGGCGCGGAATGCCGGTGACTGGATCAGGCATACCGCGATCACCACGACCGCCTTGGAGACCAGCGTCGTCTCCGGTGGCACGCCGACGGTGTAGATCGTGGTGGTGAGCGTCTGGATCACCAGCGCCCCGAGGACGGTGCCGCCGAGCTGAAATCGCCCACCGGTCAACGCGGTACCGCCGATGACGACGGCAAGGATCGCATCGAGTTCGATCCACAGTCCGGCGTTATTGCCATCCGCCGCAGAGACATTCGAACTGATCATCAGTCCCGCGATCGCCGCGCAGCACGCACAGACCGCGTACACGGCGATGATCAGACCACCGGCCCGGATGCCGACCAGACGCGCCGCCTCGGCATTGCCGCCCACCGATTCCAGCAGCAGCCCGAGCGCACTGCGCCGCAACAACACGGCGAGCCCGGCGAATACGGCGGCGGCGACCAGGACTGGTACCGGTAGTCCGAGCAGATAGCCACCACCGATGACCTTGTACGGCGGACTGTTGATCGTGATGATCTGACCGGACGTAATCAGCTGTGCGACACCGCGTCCGGCCACCATCAGAATCAATGTCGCCACGATCGGCTGAATCCCGAAGCGTGCCACCAGAAGTCCGTTCCACAGTCCGAGCGCGACCGCCACGCCGAGCGCGATCAGCACCGCGACGGCGACGCCACCGGCATCGGCCTGATCCGGCATATTGCTGATGTGCAGACAGGCCAGCGCACCCGCGATCGCCACGACCGTGCCGACCGACAGGTCGATCCCGCGCGTCGCGATGACCAGCGTCATGCCGAGCGAGATCAGCACCAGTGGTGCGCCGTAGCGCAGGATATCGATCAGGCTGCCGTAGAGGTGTCCATCCTGGATGCGGATCGAGAAGAACCCGGGCGTGAACGCGACGTTGACGATCAGCAGTGCGATGAGCGCGGCCGCGGGCCAGAACAGGTGGCTTCGGATTATCGTCATGAAATCGCCCCGCTCGCAATGGTTTCCGTGAGGCGATCCATCGTCAGGGTGGCATCGTTGACGAGTTCGGCGACCAGCCGCCGATCGCGCAGGATCGCCACCTTGTGACTCAGCCGCAGCACCTCCTCGAGTTCGGCGGAGATGAACAGCACCGACATGCCCTCCTCGGACAGCGAGATGACCAGCCGCTGGATTTCCGCCTTGGCCCCGATATCGATGCCGCGGGTCGGTTCGTCGAGGATCAGCAGTTTCGGTCGGGTGGCCAGCCAGCGGGCCAGCAGCACCTTCTGCTGGTTGCCGCCACTGAGGAATTCGACCGGCGTATCCGGATCTGCCGGGACGATCCGCAGCGAGGTGATGTACCCGGCGACGAGTTCGTCGCGCTTGCGCGCCGACAGTGGCCGGGCCCAGCCGCGCGCGGCCTGGACCGCGAGCACGATATTGTCGCGCACCGACAGGTCGAGGATCAGGCCCTGGGATTTGCGATCTTCGGGACAGAAGGCGATCCGGTGGTCTATCGCGGCACGGGGCGAGCGCAGCGCCGTCGGTCTGCCCGCCACACGGAGATTCCCAGTGGACGCGCGGTCGGCGCCGAAGAGCAGTCGCGCCACCTCGGTGCGGCCGGAGCCGAGCAGCCCTGCCAAACCGACGACTTCGCCACCCCGGACGGTGAGATCGAACGGCGCGACGGAATTGCGGCGCCCGCCGATCCCGGTGGCCTGCAGCAGCGGATCGTAGCGTGCCACCACCGCCGGATCAGGTTTCTCGTGCTCGATCTCGTCGAGCGTGCTCAGCGCCGTGCCGAGCATATGCGCGATGAGATCCTTCTGGTCCAGCTGTGCCACCGGATATTCGCCGACGAGGGTTCCGTTGCGCAGCACGGTTGCCCGGTCGCAGATTTCGAAGATCTGATCGAGGAAGTGGGTGACGAATCCGATCGCCACGCCCTCGGCGGCAAGCCTGCGCATCACCGCGAACAGTTGCTCGACCTCACCGGAGTCCAGTGATGAGGTCGGCTCGTCCAGGATGAGGACCTTCGCATCCAGGTCGACTGCCCGGGCGATCGCGATGAGCTGTTGCACCGCAAGCGAATACGAGCCGAGTGGGGCCGCCACATCGATGTTCAGATGCAGTCTGGCCAGCAGCCGGGCGGCATCGCGACGCATCGCGGCGAAGCGGATCAGACCGGCCCGTCGCGGTTCCCGTCCGATGTAGATGTTCTCCGCGACCGACAGATTCGGGCACAGATTCACCTCCTGATAGACAGTGCTCACCCCGGCCCGCAGCGCCTGCTGCGGGCCGGTGAATCGCACTGGGCGTCCGCCGAGTTCGATGGTCCCGGCATCGGCGTCGTGGATTCCGGTGAGCACCTTGATGAGGGTGGATTTGCCCGCACCGTTCTCACCGACCAGTGCGTGTATCTCACCGGGGAACAGCCGCAGGTCCACCTCGGACAGTGCGGTGACCCCGGCGAAACGCTTGACGATGCCCGACATCCGAAGTGCGGGTGTGACAGTCGGCTCCGACATGCACTGCTCCGGCTCAGTACGTCCGGGTGGGCAGCGCGGCGGCGGCCTGGTCCTGCGTGTAGACGCCTTCGTCGGTGACGATCCGTTTGGGCGTCGGGTGACCCGCCACGACCTCCTTGGTGATCTCCATCAGCTTCGGGCCGAGCAGCGGATTGCATTCGACCACGACGTTGATCTTGCCGTCGGCCATGGCCTGGAAGGCATCTCGGGTCCCGTCGATCGAGATGATCTTGATGTCCTTACCCGGCTTCAGCCCGGCCTCCTCGATCGCCTGGATCGCACCGAGCGCCATATCGTCGTTGTGCGCGTACAACACGTTGATATCCCGGTGCGCGGCCAGGAATGCCTGCATCACCTCTTTACCCTTGGCGCGGGTGAACTCGGCGGTCTGTGATGCGATGATCTTGAACTTCGGGTCGGCGCCGATGACCTCCTGGAAACCCTTCTTCCGATCGGTCGCGGGCGCGGATCCGGTGGTGCCCTGCAACTCCGCGATATTCACGGTGTCATTCGAGTTCTTGGTCGCGTCGACGAGCCAATTCGCCGCCCTGCGGCCCTCTTCGACGAAATCCGAGCCGAGGAAGGTCACATACAGCGAGGTGTCGGCCGAGTCGACCGCGCGGTCGGTGAGGATCACCGGAATCTTGGCGTCCTTGGCCTCCTTCAGGACGGTGTCCCATCCGGATGCGACGACGGGGGAGAAGGCGATGACGTCCACACGCTGCTGGATGAAGGTGCGGATCGCCTTGATCTGGTTTTCCTGTTTTTGTTGGGCGTCAGCGAATTTCAGCTGTATTCCGGCGGCGGCCGCGGCGTCCTGGATGGATTTCGTATTCGCGGTGCGCCAACCGCTTTCGGCGCCTACCTGGGAGAACCCGAGTACGGTCTGGTCGCTTCCCGAGCTGCCGCAGCCGACGGCTGTTGCTGCGGTGAGGACAAGTGCGCTGGCGGTGATCAGAAGCCTCTTCAACACGATCAGGCTCTCCCTTGAATTGTGAAACGTGTTGCACCGAGGTGCGGTAGTCCTGTTAGTGTTAGCGCTCACATTCTTCTAGTCAAGAGCTCTGAGGGCCGTAATCTGGTGGCGACGACTGGATATCGGTTGCCGAGGTCGGCGCGGTAGTTCAGGGTCGTGGTGCGGCGATCGGCTGTGTGAGCGTTAACCTGGGGGAAGCCGGGACGACTATTCGACGCGACGCTTGGAAGGTGGGATGTGAGGGACAGAGACGGATTTGCCGCCGGGGACACCTCAACGGCGGTTCGACCGACGGGCGCGCGCCCGGCGGTCATGACCGATGTCGCCAAACTCGCCGGAGTCTCCCATCAGACCGTGTCGCGGGTGCTCAACGGCAGCGCGAACGTGCGCCCGGAGACCCGTGAGCGGGTGCTGCGCGCCGTCGAACAACTCGGCTACCGCCCCAACGCCATGGCCAGGGGGCTGGTCAGCAGGCGCTCGAATATGCTCGGCGTGGTCAGTTTCGACACCATCCTGTACGGCCCGGCGTGCACCCTGCTCGGCATCGAACGTGCCGCTCGCACAGCGGGTTACGGTGTCAGTATCTTCGCGCTGGAGACGGTGGACCGCTCCAGCGTATTGGCGGCCGCGAACAGCCTGGCCGACCAGGGGGTGGACGGAATCATCGTCATCGCCCCGCAGATGGCCGCCGCCGCAGCGCTGCACAACCTGCCCGAACGCCTGCTGGCCGTCGCGGTCGAGGCCGGACAGGACAGCGGTTTGCCCTCGGTTTCGGTGGATCAGGTCGAGGGTGCCGGGCTGGCGGTGCAGCATCTGCTCGATCTGGGGCATCGCACGGTCTGGCAGGTCGCCGGTCCCAGTGACTGGCTGGAGGCACGCGACCGCATCGAGGGCTGGCGACGCACGCTGGAGGCCGCGGGCGCGCCGATCCCCCCGGTGATCGGCGGGGATTGGAGTGCCCGCTCCGGATACGAAGCGGGCCTGCTGCTCGCCGCGCAGCCAGATGTGACCGCGGTATTCGCGGCCAATGACCAGATGGCGCTCGGCATGCTGCGCGCCTTCACCGAACGCGGTATCCGGGTGCCCGCCGATATCTCGGTGGTCGGGTTCGACGACATTCCGGAGGCGGCCTACCTTTCGCCACCGCTCACCACCGTCCGGCAGGACTTCGACGAAGTCGGCCGCCGCAGTATGCAGATGTTGTTGCGGCTCTTGGAATTCGACGGCACCACCGCTGAACCGGCATCGCCGTCGGTGGTGCCGACGCTGGTGACGCGCGACAGCACGGCGGCGCCGGCCCAGCGGTGAAGGGTCAGGCCGCCGCGCGCTTCTTGTTGTAGACGTCGAATGCCACCGCGGCCAGCAGCACCAAGCCCTTGATGACCAACTGCCAGTCGCTGCCGACGCCGAGCATCGACATGCCATTGTTCATCACGCCCATCACCAGCGCCCCGACAATGGCGCCCACGACCGTGCCGATACCGCCGCTGGCCGATGCGCCACCGACGAATGCCGCCGCGATGGCATCGAGCTCGAAGTTCTGTCCCGCCTTCGGAGTTGCCGCACCGAGCCGGGCCGCGAAGATGACACCCGCCAGCGCCGCGAGCACGCCCATATTCACGAAAACCCAGAACGTATTGGCCTTGGTATTCACCCCGGACAGCTGTGCGGCCTTCTCGTTGCCGCCTACGGCGTAGATCTGCCGCCCGATCACCGATCGGTTCATCACGAACGAATACAGCACGATCAACACGATCAGGATGACGCCGATAATCGGAATCCCGTTGTAGGACGCCAATACGAAGCTGAATGCCAGGATGACCGCACCGAGCGCGGCCAACTTCGCGATGAACAGCGAGCGCGGTCCGGCAGGCAGGCCATAGGAGCGACGCCGCTGTCGCACCCGCCATTGCGACCACATCAGTGCCGCCACCGCGAGCACGCCGATGA
>NZ_BAGN01000077.1 GCF_000308835.1 Nocardia vinacea NBRC 16497
ACCATGCGTGCGCTGATTTCCGAGCTCTCGGGTGAGCAGATGCCGGTGAAGTCGGCCAATGACATCCCGAGGTTCGTCACCGGGGTGCTGGCTCGGGTGCAGGAAGCCTGGGTCGGCCGTCAGATCGCGGAGCTGAAGTCGAAGCTGCAACGGGTGTCTTCGACCGAGCAAGCCGAGGCCTATATGGCGCTGTTCGGCGATCTCGTGGCGTTGGAGCAGTACCGCAAGAGTTTGCTCACTCAGGCGATGGGGAATCACGACGACTTCGCCCCGGCCTGAGCTGCGAGTCGACGCTTCCTCGGGTTCGCCCCCGCGAGCTCAGCGGCGCAGCTGATCCTGCGGCACCAGAACCGTGGTCCGCTCATCCAGCGGCACCATCGGCTCCAACTTCGCCTGGGTGCTGAGCTTGTCCGACAGCTTCTGTCGCCCGAAGAGAACCAGCTTGCGAGTCACCGGGCTCCCGGTCACCGCGCGGGTCGCCGCACTGATCTGTTCATAGCGACCCCGCCCGGCCTTCGTCCCGAGCACGTATCCGGCCGCAATGCCGATGATCAACCGCAGCATCTCGTAGAGCTCCTCCCAAAGTGCCTGTGCGCGGCTACCATCCTGCCCGACGCCGGGTACGCCTGTCGATCCGGATCCACCCCCACCGCGCGTCATCCCCAGACACGCCGAAGCCCCCGCATGTCTCCAGGTAGAGACGCGATTTGGGAAGGCGAGCGCCGATACGCTAAAGTTTCACCTCGGCCCGCCCAGTACGGACGAGCCAAGGATAGTCCCCTATAGCTCAATTGGCAGAGCAGCCGACTGTTAATCGGCAGGTTTCTGGTTCGAGTCCAGATGGGGGAGCTTTGACCAGGGCGAACGTACCAGTTCGACCCTGGTTTTGTCCGTTTTGGGGGTCGAACGACACGGAAACGACACGTTTTCAGCCGGAGAGGCGTCCCAAGGCCGCTGTGAAGTCGGGTGCTTCGGTCGGTTGGTCGATGTAGTGGCGCTTGGTGACCGAGTCGTTCGCGTGGCCGAGTTGTTGTGCTGCGGCCTGGGGGCCGTATTCGTCGGCGATGAGGGATGCGACGGTCTTGCGGAAGGTCTTGGGTGTCACCCAGGCGAACTTCTCGCCGCGGGCCTGGCGCCACAGCCGGTTGAAGTTGTGTGGATCCCAGATGCCGCCGTCCCGGTTCGGGAAGACCAGGTCCAGGTCGTTGTCGACTGCTTCGGCTTTGACGCGCCGGAGGGTGTCGACGACGAACTGGGGCAGGACCACTGTCCGATAGCCCGAGTCGGTCTTGGTCCATTCCTGGCGGATTAGTCCTTTGCCTTTGATTCGAATGATTGTGCCGGAAAACGTGATTCGCGCCGGTTTGTTGTCGAGGTCGACATCGGCCCAGCGCAAGGCGAGTGCTTCGCCGGGGCGCGGCCCGGTTCCGAGTTCGATGTCGGCGACGTCGAGGACGCGCGGGTTGCGTTTGGGGCCGTGGGTGTAGGCGGGCGCTCCGTCGAATGGCTTTCCCTCCAGCCATGCCTGCAGCTGCGCGCGCAGCTCTGTGAGGGTCTCTATGTCGGCTGCACGCGGTTTCTGGCGCTTGCGGGGAAGGTCTGCGACCTCGCGGACCGGGTTGCGGTCGATGGCGTCATGGCGAACGGCCATGCTCATCATCTCGGAGAGGATGACGCGCTGCCGCCGCGCTTTCTCCCGGTGGCCGTCGAGCACGATCCGTTTCAGATGCGCGTCGATGCGGGAGGTGGTCGCTTCCCACAGGCGCAGGCCGCCGAGCGCTGATTTGATCTTGACCGTTCTCTCGCTCGCCCGGTGGTCGGTGGAAACCTCGATCTCCCGCCTGTACAGATCCAGCGTCTGCTCGGTAATGCCTTCTTGCAGAACCTTTTCTGCTAGCCACAGGTCGGCCAGATCGGTGAGTTTCGTGTCCCGCGTGATCAGTCGTCCCCGGGCTCCGGTGCGCTGGGTCAGGGACTCACGGAGAGTGTCTTCGGCTCGGCCTTTGGTGGGGCCGAATTTGTGCGCGGTGCGGGTGATGCCGTCGTCGTCTCGGTAGCGTGTGGTTGCACGCCAGCTTCCGTTCGGCTGCCGCTTGGAGGTGATCCGGCCGTAGGTGCCGATCGGAAGCGATTGTCTGGGCAACGTTTACCTTCCTGCGGGGGAGTGGTGAGGCGGCTGGCCTCGATCGGGAGAACGGCCACGGTGCGTACGCGAGGAGTTTGCGATGCATGTGAGAGTTTCGAGTGCACGATCGGGCATGCCTGGTTTCAATGGTTGATCCACCGAACAAGCTGCTAGATCTCGGCAATGCAGACAAGAGTCAAATGATTGCTGAAAGATAGCTATGACGATTGCATGCGCTTACTTGTCCCGGTGGTGGCTGCGGTCTTCCTTCGTTGGTGGCCGACGTCGAGAGTCCTGTGCGCGATCGGTCGACGCATCGGGATCGGGCCGTCCACTCTTGTCGAGTTGTTCCTGCTCCCAGGTGAGTAGATCGCTCAACCGATACCGTCGGTATCGCCCTATCCGCGCATATCTGGGACCCCGCCCAGCAGAAGCCCAGACTGCGAGCGTTTTCGCTGGAATCTTGAGCCGTGCGGCTAGTTCGTCCGTGCTGAGCCACACGTCATCGGAGTTCAACGGAGCCCCTCGAGGAAGCTGAAGCTCTGTCTCGTGCAGGGCAGACCGACTGCAGTCGGCGCAGAGACGGCGGCGTGCACTAGTCGCGAGTCAGCTTGTCTCGGAAGAGGAATGATGGCAGGCATCGGGGCAGGAAACGTGCGCTCGAGGCTGCGGTGATGATTATTGGGAGTCCGCCTCAACGGAGTTCCCTCCTTCTCGGGTGTCTGCCGCGCGCGTGTCTGCGGCAGTGTGTGCTGAAAGACGCCCTGAGAAGCTAATTTCATTGGTACCACGGTCATTCGGGTCCAGCAAGATCGGACAATCGCCGGAACCCTCGGCCGTTCGCCAACATCGTCGGCAGCAAGCCAGACCTGGTCACCGTTCACCATCGCTTGAGAACGAAACACCGTGTCCCAGTTGGCCCCCGACATGCTCGTCGCCAAGGCAGTGGCGGGCTGAACGTGAGAGCGCCTCGGACTGGGCTGTTCTCGCGAGCACACAGGGGGGTCGAGCCTTCGGTACGCGCCGGTGCCAAGCTGTGTGCGTGGGGCTGCGATGAATGACGGCCGAGGTGCGCTGGACAGGCCGTTGCGGAACGAATACATGGGTGACTCAATTCTGACCCAATCCGCGATTCATCCCCAACCTCCATGAAACCCCAAATCCCAGATCTACGCCACCGAAAGCAGATTCGGACGGTGACAGCCGAGAGGGCTTGCATTCCTTCGTGAGCCGCGTGCCTCACCGGGATCGGCCGAACCGCTCGGTGCGTCAATGACATCAGAGGACCA
>NZ_BAGN01000076.1 GCF_000308835.1 Nocardia vinacea NBRC 16497
GTCGGGGGAGCTGACCGCCCTGCTCGGCCCGTCGGGTTCGGGCAAGTCGACCCTGCTGCGCTCGATCGCCGGCCTGGAATCGCTGGACGCGGGCATCGTCACCATAGCGGGCAACGACGTGACGCACGTGCCGCCGCAGAAACGCGATATCGGCTTCGTATTCCAGCACTACGCCGCGTTCAAGCATATGACCGTGCGTGACAACGTCGCCTTCGGACTCAAGATCCGCAAGCGTCCCAAGGGCGAAATCGCCAAGCGTGTCGACGAATTGCTCGGCATCGTCGGCCTCGACGGCTTCCAGCATCGCTACCCGGCTCAGCTCTCCGGCGGTCAGCGTCAGCGCATGGCACTGGCTCGCGCGCTCGCGGTCGACCCGCAGGTGCTGCTGCTCGACGAGCCGTTCGGCGCGCTCGACGCCAAGGTGCGCGCCGACCTGCGCACCTGGCTGCGTCGGCTGCACGAGGAGGTCCACGTGACCACCGTGCTGGTCACCCACGACCAGGAGGAGGCCCTCGACGTCGCCGACCGGATCGCGGTGATGAACAAGGGCCGCATCGAACAGGTCGGCAGCCCGGAGGACGTTTACGACCGGCCCGCCAACGAATTCGTGATGTCCTTCCTCGGTGCGGTGGCCCGGCTCAACGGACATCTGGTGCGACCGCACGATATTCGCGTCGGCCGCGACGCCAGCATGGCGCTCGCAAAAGACGAGGGCACCGCGGAGTCGGCGGGTGTCACCCGCGCCACCGTGGAACGCGTTGTGCACCTCGGATTCGAGGTGCGCGTCGAGTTGCGCAATGCGGCCACCGGCGATCTGTTCGCCGCCCAGGTGACCCGCGGTGACGCCGAGGCACTGCAGCTCAACGATGGGGAAACCGTCTACGCCCGCGCCACCCGCATTCCGGAACTGCCTGCGGGATAAGGGCACTATTCGATTCGCGGCGCCCTTCGTGGTTACCCTCCGCTACCGCCTCCGGGCCCGGCGCGCACGCCACGAATTCGACTCCGCTTGATGGCCACGGATTCCGCATACGCGAAATCCGTGGCCATTCCTGGCGTGTCGAAACCTAACTCCGGTTTCCACGTCTCATATTGTGCTGAATGCGAAACACCCGCTAGTGGGTTCCGGTGAATTATCGGAACGTAATCCGATGTGAGCATTCGCAATGGTCGTCGAACGCGGCCCGTATGCGGGCGGCGGGAAGTTGATCGATCACCATGTCAATTCGAAGACAGGTATTTCTGGCGCTGGCCGCTGCCGGCGTCGCGGTGATAATCCAATCCGGTCCGGCGATCGCCGCACCACCACCCGGAACGCCGGCAGTGCGCGCACCGGATGGCCCGGTTATCACCGAGATTCCCGCGGACTCGCCCGAAGTGGCCGCAATCGGTCCGGAATCGGTGGGGAAGCCGATCCCGAACTCATATGCCGGTCTCACCCCGGCGCAGTTGATACCGCACGGAATCGAGGGCGAGCAACGGCATTTCACGCCGAATCCGGAGCAATGGGATAATGCGCGGGCGATTGTCGAAGTGGTCCTGCGTCGCGATCTGCCCGCCTATGCGGCGGTGGTCGCGCTGGCCACCGCACTGCAGGAATCGATGCTGCGCAATCTGACCGAGGCGGTCGATCACGACTCGCTCGGGGTGTTCCAGCAGCGACCGTCCGCGGGCTGGGGTACGCCCCAGCAGCTCACCGATCTGCGCTACGCGACCGGTCGATTCCTGGACGCACTGCTGGCCCACGCGCCTGACTACCAGGCGATGCCGCTATGGCAGGCGGCGCAGGCCGCCCAGCGCTCAGGCTTTCCGACGGCGTACGCGCGGTGGCAGGAGCAGGCCGCGCAGATGGTGTCGCGATTGCTCGGACCACGGCAGGGACCGGTGCGGCGGGTGGCGAGTGCCCAAGCGGTGCTGGGCTGTTGCTGATGAGTTGCCGGTGGGTGTAATGGTTTTGATTTCCCGCACCGGAATCGTTCGCGAATTCCGGTGCGGGGAGTCGGAACTCGTTGCCGGATCGGACCTATCCGGCCAGTGACGGACTGGTCGGTTTCGATAGGGCTCGGGATCGGCTTGCTGCGGCGTATTCAGCAACCTCTGTTGGTGTCCGAGTGGTGGCTGTTTTCGCATGTAAGAACATGTCTCGGAGGCTGGGGCGACGATCTGGCTGCCTGCTGGCAAACGGCGACAGGGCATCGTTGAATTCCGGCGCGCCGTAAGAAGATCCGGCCGCGACATCGGTGCGTCACCTCCCGTACCAGGTGAGCAGGGATCGGTGCTATTGCTATGCAACCTGTGTCAGTGGCGGCGGCATGCGGACAACCGCGTGTCCGGTGGTTGGCAGGCCGGTCGCGGAGTGGTTGCGTGAATAAGGTTCGAAGCAAATCGGCTCGGCGATCAGAGGATTGCGATGGCGGTTGGTCTCGGTTTGAGCATAGGCACGGTGAACACGGTTTCCGCTCTGGCGGAGGAGGGTTCGGCCAAGGCTCCACCCGGTCGCCGCTCCGCCGCTGAACGCTCGCCCGCCGTCACCCGCCGCACCACCCTCACCTTCGACAGCACCGGAACGGCCAGGGTCGGCATGATTCCGCGGCACGGGCGCGCCATCACCGAATTCGCCGATCTGAGTCAACGCAAGACCAAGCAGGCCAGGGTCGGGCACCGCGCGCTCACCGCGGCCGATCTGATCGCGGTTGTCACGGAATGTCTGATCACCGAGGCGCGTCGTGATCGTCGAGCGGTCGGTGCGGGTGTCACGCTGACGCATCCTGCGGGCTACACCGAAGGCCAGTTGGGGGAGTTGCGCGCGGCGCTGGACGCGATCGGTTTGACTCATGTCGCGCTGGTCGCCGAACCCGTCGCGGCGGCCACCTGGCTCGAGGTCGAACGCGGGCCGCTGATGCCGGGCCTAGCCCTGGTCTATGACCTAGGTGGGGCAAGCCTCGATATCACCCTCGTGCGAGTCGGTGCGGGCTGTCCGCGCAATCCGATTGTCGGCGTACCGATCCGTTCGACGGAATTCGGCGGGCGGGCCTTCGGTGCGCTGGTCGCCGCGCGGGCCGGGAACGGGACCGTGCCCGCCTCCATCTCCGGTGTGGTCACCGGTGCCACCGCCGACGAATTGCGCACCATCCATATCCGATCCTCGCTGAAGCTGGTCTATCGCTGTCTGCGGATGGCCGATGTGACCATGGCCGATGTCGACTGTGTGCTGGTGGTCGGCGGTGCGGCCCGGCCGGTCGAGGTGGCCCAGGTGCTCGCCGGTGAACTGGCGCGCCCGGTGATCGCGGCCCCGGATCCAGAACGCACGATCGCCGACGGTGCCGCCATCATGGCGCGTCGCGCCGCCGCCGCGGACGAGGAGGCGACCGGACATCACCATCGGCGCAAACCGCGCAGAGTGACGACGCGCGCCCTTCTACTTTCACGGCGTACCAGGCGCCGCTTGACCCGGGTGGCGATCGCGGTGGGGATGTCGGCCGCTGGAGTGGCGCTCGCGCTGGCGCTGCCCGCCGACACGGTGGTCGCGGGCTTGTCGCAACTCGGGCTGCGGTAAAGGCGGACCCGGCGGCGCCCGCACCGTCGCCGGGGATGCCGATCGCCGGCCAGGTTGACGTGACTCCTCGTAGGTGTAACTATGGGATACAGTAAATGTGTCCCACGAGGAGAGGCAGTGACGACGATGTCTACAGCCGTGACGCCCGCAGTCGATTCCGATCTGGCGAAGGCGCAGGAGTATGCCGCCAAGCTGCTGCTGCTCTCCGAAGGTTCGGTGAACAAGCACTTCGACCCGTTCGAGGACATCGACTGGGACAATCCGGATTTTGCCGCCGATGCCGGTGAAGAGCGCTGGGTGCTCCCGGTATCCGGCGATGCGCTCGGTCGCCACCCCTGGTACCAGGCGCTACCGCAGGATCGGAAGATCGCGATCGGCAAGTACCGTCAAGCCAATGTCGCCAAGGTCGGTCTGCAATTCGAATCCATCCTGATCAGCGGCATGGTGACGCACAGCTTCGGCCTGCCCAACGGTTCGCCCGAATTCCGGTACTGCTCCCACGAAATGATCGAGGAGCACAACCACACCCTGATGTTCCAGGAGATGGTCAACCGGATCGGCATCGACGTTCCCGGTATGGGCCCGCTGGTGCGCAAGTTCAAGTACATCGGCGCGCCGGTGGCCGCTCTATTCCCGAATCTGTTCTTCATGGCCGTGCTCGCGGGTGAGGAGCCGATCGACCACATTCAGAAGGCGATCCTGCGTTCGGGTGAGGACGTGCATCCGATTATGCGCGGCGTGATGGCGATTCACGTCGCCGAGGAGGCGCGCCACATTTCCTTCGCGCACGAATTCCTCAAGCAGCATGTGCCCGATAAGAATGCGGCCAATAAGTTGGTGCTCTCGATCGTCATGCCGATCGTCATGTTCATCCTCGGCCGCTCCATCTACACACCGCCCCGGTCGTTCTTCAAGGAGTTCGATATCCCGGACGAGGTGCGCAAGGAGCTGTTCTACGGTTCGAAACAGGCCAAGCAGGAGTTCAGCGACTTCTTCGGCGATGTGCGCACGCTGGCCGATGACATCGGGCTGATGAACCCCATCGGCAAGGCGGTCTGGAAGCTGCTGAAGATCGACGGCCACACCACCCGCTACCGCTCCGAGCCGTTGCGCACGGCCAAGGCCGGCTGACGTGCCGTACGTCGTCACGCAGTCCTGCTGTAGCGATGCGTCCTGCGTCTATGCCTGCCCGGTCAACTGCATCCATCCCACGCCCGACGAACCGGATTTTCTGACGGCGGAGATGCTGTATGTCGATCCGCAGGCGTGCGTGGACTGCGGCGCATGTGCGAGTGCGTGCCCGGTCGATGCCATCACGTCGTCGAAGAAGCTGACCGACGAGCAGAAGCCGTTTATCGAGATCAATGCCGACTTCTATCGGCAGGCGCGGCCGCGGCCGCTGCTCGCGAAGCCGGTGCCCGCGGCCGAGATCCACACCGAGCGTCAGCCGTTGCGGGTGGCGATCGTCGGGTCCGGGCCCTCGGCCATGTACGCGGCCGATGAACTGCTGACCCAGCCCGACGTCACTGTGACGGTCTTCGACCGGCTTCCGGTACCCCACGGACTCGCCAGGTACGGCGTCGCGCCGGACCATGCCAAGACCCGGCAGGTCAACAAGCTCTTCGATATCATCTCGGCGCAGCCCGGGTTCGAGTCGTATCTGAATATCGAAGTGGGCAAACATATTTCGCACCAGGAGCTGCTCGCGCACTTCCATGCGGTGATCTATGCGGTCGGTGCGTCCTCGGATCGTAAGCTCGGCATTCTTGGGGAAGATTTGGCGGGCAATGTATCTGCCACCGACTTCGTCGCCTGGTACAACGGGCATCCGGATCATGCCGGGCGCACCTTCGATCTGTCGCAGCGCCGAGCCGTCATCGTCGGCAATGGCAATGTGGCCCTCGATGTGGCGCGCATTCTTGCTTGCGATCCGGAAGCGTTGGTGGGCACTGATATCGCACCCCATGCGTTGCAGGCACTGCGGGAGAGCAAGATCGAGGAAGTGGTAGTGCTCGGTCGGCGCGGTCCGGCCGAATCCGCGTTCACCGTACCGGAATTCGTCGGGCTGCTCGGCGCGGATGTCGATATGGCAATCGAGGGTGAACTGCCCCCGGTGACCGATGAACTGCCGTATCAGGTCGAGCAGAAGTTGCGGTTGCTGCATACCGTAGCGACTGGTGACAGGTCGCTCGAAAGGGCCGGCGTGGCCGAGCGGCCGCTCGGTGCGCGCAAGCGGATCGTGTTCCGATATCTGTCCGCGCCGACCGCGATTCTGGGCGCCGACGAGGTGACCGGTATCGAGCTGAGCCGCAACGAACTCGTCACCGATCCGGATGGTCGTGTCCGTGCGGTGGCGACGGGGGAGACCGAGCGGTTGGATACCGGGCTGGTGCTCACCTCGGTGGGTTATCGCGGTGTTGCCCTGCCGGGCTTGCCATTCGACGAGCAGTCCGCCGTGATCCCGAATCTGAACGGCCGCGTGCTGGAACAGTCCGGTGGTGCGGTACTGCCCGGAACGTATGTCACCGGCTGGATCAAGCGTGGTCCCACCGGATTCATCGGTACCAACAAATCCTGCGCGCAGGAGACGGTTCGGCAGTTGGCCGATGATTTCAACGCCGGTCGGTTACGTGAACCGGCAGGCAACGCGGCGGATTTCGATCACCTGGTGCACCGTCGCCGACCCTCGGTCCTGTCCCGCCGAAGCGCGGTGCGAACCGGTATCGTGCGGCGCCTGCTCGCTCGCGCCTGAGCGGCGCAAGCGCGCCCATGTCTCATTCGGCTGTGTAACGGTTTTCGCCTCCCTCCGACATGTTGGGTGCGCGGTTAGGGTCCGTGACGACGGTTGGCACCTCGGCGCACGGCGACGCGATGAGGGCGAATGTCGGGCCGAGGTGCCGATTGGCGACTATTTGGCGGTGAACCCACCGTCGATCGCGAGCGCCGCACCGGTGATGAAGCTGGCCTCATCGCTCAGCAGGTAGGCGCAGAACGAGGCGATCTCCGTCGGCTTGCTGATCCGGCCGAGCGGATGCAGTGCGGCGATGGCCGCTTCACCCTCCGGCGTCGCACCCATCGAGTTGCGGAAAGCTGGCGTATCGACCGCGCCGGAGACCAGCGCATTCACCCGAACACCCTGTTCAGCGGCCTCCAGCGCCACCGCGCGGGTCAGCCCGACGACGCCGTGTTTGGCCGCCACATACGGCGCCACCGAACCCATGCCGACCACGCCGAGGTTCGACGCGTTGTTGAGGATCGCGCCGCCGCCGGAGGCGACAATCGCCGGAACCTGGTGGCGCAGACCGTAGAACACGCTGGTCAGATTGAGTTCGAGATCGGCGCGCCACCCCGCCTCGTCGATCTGCTCGATCGGGCCGAAGGCATTGACGGCGCCCGCATTATTGAATGCCGCGTCCAGCCGACCGTATTCGGTGAGTGCCGCCTGGGTCAGCCGGGCCACATCGGCCTCGACGGTGACATCGGTCGGCACGAACATCGCCCGGCCACCCGCTGCACGGATATCGGCCGCGACCTGCTCGCCCGCGTCTTTACCACGAGCGCCGAGCACGACCGCCGCGCCCTCGGTCGCCGCCCGCATGGCCACCGCCTTGCCGACACCCGAGCTGGCCCCGGTGATGAGCACGACCTTGTCCGCGAAACGTGTCGACATCGTCTTCGAATTCCCTTCTCGTTCTTGTGATTTCATGAGCGACGAGGTGGCGCGGGAACTCGGTTCGTCCGAGCGCTTGCTCATCGCTGAATCCAGTCAAGCGGTCGGAGAGTGGTGCTGCTGGCGGAAATCAGCCGTCGAGTTTGACATGTCATGTTCCGACAGTTGGGACGCACGTGCTATGAAATCTACAGCGCTGGCAACAGATTGGTTACCGACCAGTCGGTGTGTGTTGTCGGTTCTGGGTGGTTCTGTTCGGTATGGCAGATCTGGGGCTCGATTCGAGTTACTGTGCGGTAGCGGAATCTGGCTTACCGCAGTGGAATCGGGCCTTCGGTCGCGAAACGCCGGACGTCCAGGGGAGTGGATGAATCTTTTTCATGTGATCTAGCTGGGAATTTGAATCAGAGTCAACGGAAGCCAAACGTTTCATATCAATTCGACATCCGAATCGATCCGGCAGCAGCTAACCTGTGGGTGCTGTTTGGGAAGCGACCGCGGCCACATGGATCTCCTGTGTGATGGACGTGGTCTCGGTGCGTTGACGGGATAGCGAATGACTACAGGTCTGGGTTTCAGCATCGGTTCAGTGAACTCCGTATCCGCCATGGTGACCGGCGAGCGGCCCTTGTCGTCGGTGCGGACGCGCCGCACGGCGGTGACCTTCGACAGTGCAGGTAGCATCCGAATCGGGGGGATCCCCCAATTCGACATGGCCGTAACGGATTTCGCAGATCTGGCGCGTGACCCCGAGTCGGTGGTCGTGGGCGGTCGGCTCTGGTCACCCGCGAACCTGGTCGCCGCTGTGGTGAACGGACTGCTCGAATCCTTCCCGCCGACCGCGGGAGCCGTGGCCACCTATCCCGCATGCTATTCCGATAAGCAGCTGTCATTGCTGCGGCAGGCATTGAATCTGGCCGGTGCCGCGGATGTGCTGCTCATCCCCGAACCCGTCGCGGCCGCGGAGTGGCTCGAACAGGAACGTGGACCGCTGGAGTCCGGATTCGTGCTGGTGTACGACCTCGGTGGGGCCAGCCTCGATGTGTCGATGGTGCGGGTCGGACCGGACTGGGACGATCACCCGATCGTCGGAAAGTCCGTTCGCTCATATGATTTCGGCGGCCGGCCGCTCGGTTCGATGATCGCGCGGTATGCCCGGGTCGCCGAACCCGGCGACAACGGGTCGATGCTGCAGATGACCTCGATTGTCGATATCTCGAGCATGCGCGCCCAGCACATCCGGGATTCCCTCGATGTGGTCCACGAATGTGTGGAATCGACGGGACGGTGCCTGTCCGATATCAGCTGCATCCTGCTGGTCGGTGGCGCCACCCGGCCCGTCGAGGTCGCGCGCATCCTTGCCGAACTCGGCCGACCGGTGGTGATGTCGAGCGATCCGGGGCAGACCGTCGCCGTCGGCGCCGCCGGCTATGCGGCCCGCAGCTTCGCACCGCTGTCGACCGGTGGTCGGCATCGAGCGCCGAAGGTCGCCGTATTCTCCAGTGCCGCAGTAGCTTCCGCGGTGGCGGTATCGGCCGTCACGGTATTCGGCGGCCCGAATATTTCGCAGATGCCCGCCCTGGTGGATGCCTCGCCGGGCATCTTCCCGATGGACAATTTGCTGCTCGAGCCCGATGTCGAGGCGCTCGCCGAGGCCGGTTCCGCTGCGGTTGGTTGGGCGACCACGGCAGCGGGTTTCGGCTATTCCGGTCGACCGGCCTACGGGATCGCTCCCGTCGCCCATACAACGCCGATCGGACCAACGATCGGCCCGTCCGTGGCCGAGGCGCACGGCGGCAGGCACAGCGAACCACATGGTGGGACAGCACATTCCGGTGGCGTCACCTATGCCAATCCGGCCCGGTTCCTGAACCCGCTGCCATTCATCCGAAGCCCGCGGACGATTCCCGCCGTGCCCAACCAGCCTGCCCCTGGTACGCCCATCCCGAGCGTCAGCCTTCCGGGTTCGGTTCCCGCCCCGGCTAATTCGACTCCCGCGGTTCCCGCTGGCACCGCAACGACCCCGGGTACCGCGACCCCGGCGACCGGCGGCACCTCGACGGGCACTGATGTACCGGGTGCGACTACAAGCGAAACATCCACCGGGACTGTGACATCGGGCGGAACCGCCTCCAATGGCAACTCCGGTGGCAGCACGGGTGATGCGTCCGGCGGCACGACTTCGGGCACGAGCGGTTCGACGTCAGGCACGAGCGGTTCGACGTCGGGGAATTCCACCAGCGGCGGTTCGTCGGGTAGCACCTCGGGCGGCTCGACAAGCACCGGCGCTTCAGGTGGTTCGACCGACGGCAGCACCGCGGGCGGTTCTGCGGATGGTGGCGCATCCGGCGGCTCCACGAGCGGTGGTGGATCGGGCTCGACGGGTGGCGATGCGTCGGGAGGCTCCACGAATGGCGGTACTTCGGGCGGCTCCGCGAGCGGCGGTACCTCGGGTGGTTCGACGGGCGGTGGTATGTCAGGTGGTTCGACGGGCGGTGGTTCGACGGGCGGTGGTTCGACGAGCGGTGGTACGTCAGGTGGTTCGACGGGCGGTGGTTCGACGAGCGGTGGTACGTCAGGTGGTTCGACGAGCGGTGGTATGTCGGGCGGATCGACGAGCGGCGGCACGGTCGGCGGTTCGACCGGTGGCGGGACCTCAGGCGGGACCAGCGCCGGTGCGACCGGAGGCAACTCCTTCAACGGTAGGTCCTCCGGCGGAAACACTTCCGGCGGCGGCACCAGCTCCGGCGGCGCCTCCTCCGGCGGAGGCTTCTCACACGGTTCGGGTGGCGGTAGCGGTGGTGGCGGCGGCCGCAGGTAGTTCGCGGTAGTACTCCTCGGGAGGGTTCCGCGGTGCCTCGCCCCGGCGGAGGTACGCAGCCGAATTGCGATCGCCGATTGAGCGCGGACCGAGGCCGACCTTAGACCTCTCGATCGCACCGGTCGGTGGAACGGGCACATGCCGTTCCTGGCGGGTTGTCGGAAGTGATTGTCCGGTAGTGACTTTCGTGCGTATCAGCAGTTTGTCGGTTTGTGGGCAGCATGATGTGGGTCGTGACGTTTCACCGAGCGGGTGGCCGAGGCCGAGCACCGAACCGGGTGGCGGCGGAACGGGTGTTGGCCGATCGTGGGGCGGTGCCCGCAGTCGATCGTTTGGTGGTAACTCCTTAGCGGATCACTAGTGCCCGCCTGCGTGGGTGCGCGCCACGACTGGGGTCCTGACCGTTCGACCGAGGCGCGGTCGAGCCCCCGCATAGAGCTGGCTGATTGCGCACGTCGGCGGAACAGTAGAGCTGGTGGCACTTCGTGCCGAGATCCTTTGGTGAATCAGTATGGATGGTTCAAGTGGGGTGGGCCTGGCAGAGGTGTTGGAGTCCGTAGTCGATCGGTGGGGCACAGCGTGTGAACGGTTACTGCCGCAGCTTCGGCGGTTGCGTGAAACTCGCTGGTCTGCACGGCTGTTGGCTGCGTTGTAAACTGCCGCGCGACTGCGCAGATCGACATCGTTCGTCGGGATTCGCAATACTTGGTGCGGGAGTACGGCTACTGACGTGCCGGGCTGTTGGCAAGGGGTCGGCGTACATTCGGACCGGTCGAATTTCGATGACGCCGAGTGCCATAGCGATGCACAATGGGTTGGTGGTACACGGGGGACCTCAGCTTATTGCGCTGGATGTCGATGGAACGTTGCTGCAGACGGGATCGCCGGTCAGTGAACGGGTGATCGATGCTGTGCGGGCGGCGGTGGCGGCGGGGGCGCATGTGGTTGTGACGACCGGGCGGACGTTGATGACGACGCGGCCTGTGCTGCGGGAGCTCGGGCTGGTCGATGGACATGCGTTGTGTTCCAACGGTGCGGTGCACGTCGATGTGGCGAAGGGACAGCCGGTGGCGGTGCAGACCTTCGATCCGGGGCCCGCGGTTGCCGCCTTGCGCGCACTGTTTCCGGAGATGATCTTCGCGGTGGAGAAGGTCGGCATCGGCACCTGGGCCACCGGGGTCAGTCCGGGCGAATTCTCTATCGGCGAATACGTTCTCGTCGATGACGGCGCGTTGAGCAGCGAGCCGACTCCGCGACTGAACGGTTGGTGGCCCGACGGTTCCCTGGAAGAGATGCTGCGCCTGCTCACCCAACTGCGGGTACCTGGTGCGAGCTGGGTGCACGGCGAATTCGGCCCGTGGCTCACTGTTTCGCGCCGCGGCGTCTCCAAGGGTTGGGCATTGGAGCGACTGCGAACCGCACTCTGCATCCCCCGCGCCGCCACCCTCGCCATCGGCGACGGCTACAACGACCGCGAAATGCTGCACTGGGCAGGACATTCCGTAGCAATGGCGAACGCACCGAACGAGGTCCGCAACTGGGCGGACGAAGTCGCCGACGATGTCGCCGACGACGGCGTCGCCAAAATCCTGGAGCGCTGGTTCGGCCGCTGACCTGGACCGATGATCACCACCGTGCGTTGGAGGCGGCAAACATTGGACCCGCCACCAACGAATTCTCGGGGCAGGGCATGCTTCGGGTGGCGTCGCGAAGAGCGGGCGGACCCCGCGAGCCCTGGCCACTATTGCGTTCTCAGAGCAAGGCGAAACTCGGGATGCGCTCCGTTGAGTGCGGGCAGACCTCGAGAGCACCCCGCCGCCAAATCCTGGAGCGCTGGCTCGGCCACTGACCTGGACCGACGATCACCATGCGTGAGTGGCGGCAAACCCCGAGAGCACCCCGCCGCCAAGCATTCTCGGGGCAAGGCAGGCGGGTGGCGTTGTGGAAGGGCGGGAAGCCTCGAGAGCGCCTCGCCGCCAAGCGTGCCCGGGGCAAGGCAGGCCTTGGGGTGGCGTCGTGAAACGGGCAAACCCCAGGAACGCTCGCCACCATTGCATCCCCGGGGCACCCCTGGGCGGCCGCTTACGCGCGGCCGAGGATCTCCAGGTAGTGGGGGTTCTGCATGATGCCGAGGACGTTGCCGAAGGGGTCTACTACCGAGGCGGTGATGAAATCTCCGTTGCCGCGCGGCGTGATCGGCTCGTACTCCTTGGCTCCGAGGGCCACAAGTCGGTCGAAACTTGCCTGTACATCGTCGACATGCCAATTCAGGATGGCTCCGCCGGGGGCGTTCTGCGCGCCCGCGGGGGCGAATTTCCGATTGATGATCCCCAGTTCGTGCTGGTAGTCGCCGATACGGAATTCGTAGTATCCGCCGGGCACCGCGTAGTACGGCTCGAGGCCGAGGACCTCGGTGTACCAGTCCTTCGCGGCCTCGAGGTCGTCGGCATAGAACGAAACGGTGGCCATTCCTCGCAACATCTTGGTCTCCTCTGATCGGGGTCTTCTTTGCTTGTGCGATCCATGATTCCGCCTAAAGTGCTCACCGAATGAGCACTTTTTTCGGCAGAATTGTGCTCATGCGAGCAGACCGATTGGTGGCGACACTGTTGCTGATGCAGACCCGCGGACGGGTGACGGCTTCCGAGATCGCCACCGAACTCGAGGTATCGATCGCCACCGCGCGCCGCGACCTGGAGGCGCTCTCGGCCGCAGGAGTTCCGGTCTATCCGCAGCCGGGTCGGGGCGGCGGCTGGTCGCTGGTCGGCGGCGCGCGCACGGATCTCAGTGGCCTCACCGAACCGGAGGCTCGCGCGCTGTTCCTGCTGGCCGGACCGTCCGCGAGCGCGGTGCCCGAGGTGAAATCGGCGCTGCGCAAGCTGGTGCGCGCCCTACCGCAGACCTTTCGCACCGATGCGGAGGCAGCGGCCGATGCGGTGGTGATCGATCCCGCGCGCTGGGGTGAGCACGATCAGACCCGGCCCCAGCTCGTGGAATTGTTGCAGCGCGCGGTAGTTCAACGCCGCAAGGTGCAGCTGACATATGAGCGGGCGGGGGAGCGCACCCGTCGCGTCGTCGACCCGTGGGGCCTGGTCGACAAGGACGCCATCTGGTATCTCATCGCAGGCACCGACCGTGGCAGGCGCACCTTCCGCGTCGATCGCATCGTCGATGCCGCGATCACCGACGAAATCGCCCACCGCCCTGCGGATTTCGATCTGTCTACCGTCTGGACGGAGGTGGTCGGCGAGGTCGAACAACGTCGTGCCGCCACATCCGCCACCGCACTCATTGCACCGCAACTACTTCCGGTCCTGCGCAAGCAGCAGGGGCGGCACTGTGAGGTGGATGGTCCGGTTGCCGACGGTCGCGTTCAGGTCCGCATCACCGCACCGACACCACGCATGATCGCCCAACAATTGGCGGGCTGGGGTGCCGAAATCGAGGTTCTGGCACCGCAATCGGTACAGGCCGAGTTGGCTGTACTCGGTGCGGAACTCGTCGATCGATACGGTAAGTGACCGCACGGCAAACCGAATCTTGACCGTGCACCGCGATGATCATGATACGCGCTCTCTCATGATCGAAATCGCTTGTGGCGCACGGGTTGCAATCGCATAAACGGTTGGCTGGGAATAGTTCCGGTCGCGGCTGATTCGGATGCGAAGAACCACGGTCCGCTGGCCAATGGCGCCGCCGCGGGTGCGCTGGTGCAGCTGGTTCGGGTGTGCTGGTGCAGCTGGTTCGGGTGTGCTGGGTGCTGCAGCGCGCCTACCCGGATTCATCGTTATGGCGATTCCGTGCGGCATCAGCGGCGCGCTGTCGGGCACCGTCATCGGGCTGCTGGTCGGGGTCATTGCTCCGGACGCGGTGCCGCGGTCGCAAACATCGAGGAGAAGACCACCCGGCCGCGTCCGAGCACATCAGCTCGGACGCGGCCCGGTGCCTGGTTTCGATCAATGCGCGGGTTCAGGCAGCAGTCCGTGCAGCGCGCGCACCATTTCGGTGGCCACCACCGCATGCCCGCTCATCGTGAAGTGGATGAGATCGGCGCTCATCACATCCGGCCGCAGCCGCAGCGGATGGTCCCAGAACTCCACCAGCACGGCGTCGTAACGTGCGGCAAGCTCGCGGATGATGTCGTTGAGCATCGACATCCGTTCCCGCATCGGGCGCATCGGCGCCATCCGTTCCGCCTCCCACACATCGGCGAGGGTGAAGGTGCTCACTTGCGCCCCGCCGCGGGCCAAGGCGCCGAAGAGTGCGTCGAGGTTCGCGCGCAACTCGTCTAGATTGCCACCGGGAGTGAACAGATCGTTTCCACCGCAGCTGATATGCACCAGGTCCGGTGCGAATTCGAGCACCTGCGGCAGCTGATCGGCGCGTACCTGCGCGGACGTCGCCCCGATCCGGCCGGTATTCAGATATGCCAGAGCGGGATTCGCCGCCGTCAAAGTCGCGGCGACGCGATCTGCCCATCCGGCGGTGTCGTATCCGGGACTCGGATCGCCGACGCCATGGGCGATCGAATCCCCGAGTACCGCATAGCGCTGCCAGGGCGCGTCGGCGAGCAGTTCGAGTGCGGCGGCGTTCGACAACAGCATCGGATCGTTGGCTTCGGTACGAATATCGTTGTGCGTCAAGGCAACTCCTAGCTCTGGGTGGGAACGGCACCAGGGATGCGCGCCGGAATCGCGATAACCAACGCGGACGCGATACCGATGCCCGCGCAAACGGCGAACAGCGTGTGGAAGGCGGCCAGCGCATCCTCGGCATTGGCGGCGAAGACCGCAGCCAGCACCGCGACACCGAGCGCGCCGCCCACCTGCCTGGCGGTCAGATTCATGCCGATTCCGGCCGCGAAGCGTTGCGGCGGAAGCGAACTCGCGGCGGCGGTGCCGAGCACCGTCACAACGATCCCGACGCCACCACCGCCGAACAGCCCGGCCGGTATCCACGCGGACCACAAAGCCGGTGTCGGCCCGAATGCATCGGTGCTCATCCACACATTGGTGCCGGTGTACATCAGCGCCCCGAGAACACCGAGCCAACGCCGGGCGCCGGCCGCCGTGACGCGACCGGCAATCGTCGCGGTCACCATCGAGGACACCGCGCCCACCGTCAATGCCGCGGCCGAGCCGAGCACCGAATACTGCCAGACCGCATCCAGGAACAGCGGTCCGGCGAGCAGCCAGGCGAACATGGTCGCACCGAAGACGAACGAGGCGGCATTGGCCAGCGCATACGGCCTGCTCTGCCACAATTCGACGGCGATGGCCGGGTTGTGGTGGCGCACCGAGCGAATCAGCGCGGCCGCGATCAGCAGTGTGCCGACGCCGAGTACCGCGAGTGTGCCGGGTGCGGTCCAGCCCCACCGCTGCCCCTCGGTCACCCCGGCGACCACGCCGCCGAGTCCAAGGGCAATGGCGATGGTCCCGACAGGGTCTGGCAGCGCACTGCCGGGCTGACGGATATCGGGTACGGGAATGCGCAGCCCGGGCACGATCAGCGCGATTGCCACCGGGATATTGATGACGAATACCGCTCGCCAGCCGAAGGCCTCGACCAGTGCGCCGCCGATCGCCGGACCGACCACGGCGGCGAATCCGCCTGCGGCAGACCAGGCTCCGATGGCCGCACCGATCTTCTCGCGCGGCGTGACGGTGAGGACGAGGCCGAGTGCGGACGGCACCATCAGCGCTGCCGCCGCACCTTGCAGCAGGCGTCCGGCAATGAGCCAACCCGCGGTGGGCGCGAGTCCGCACAGCAGTGATGTCACGGCGAAACCGACCAGTGCGATCAGGAACAGCCTGCGCCGTCCGAGGGCGTCGGCGAAGCGGCCCGCCGGGGTGAGCAGTGCCGCGAAGGCGATGGCATATCCGCTTACCACCCAGGTCAGCGTGGTTGTCGCGGTACCAGGAAAGTCGCGGGCGATCGAGGGAAACGCGATATTGACGACGGACAGGTCCAGGAAGGCGATGAACGCTGCGCCACAGGCGATGACGAGCGTGCGCACGGCGGCCTTCGAGGTCGGCGGAGTGTCGGTCCGCTCGGACACTTCGGTCATGAGGGAGATCCTTCGGTGAGGCGAAATCTAAACGTACGACCGTTCGTGCAATAAACGTACGACCGTACGTTCGTATTTGCAACCCGGAAGTGGAAGAATGGCCTCATGGCCGAGTCGACAACCACCGCGCAGGGCACCGATCAGCGCCTCGCCAAAGGTGCCCGCTCCCGGGCCTCGATCGCCAGACATGCCGCCGACGTGGCCTCCATCGAAGGGCTGACAGGCTTGAGCATCGGCCGTCTCGCGACCGATCTCGGCATCAGCAAAAGCGGCATAGCCACTTTGTTCGGCACCAAGGAAGCGCTGCAGGTCGCTGCGGTGAAGGCGGCCCGCGAAGCCTTCGTCGAACGAGTGATCGCGCCGAGTCTCAGCGAACCGCGCGGCCTACCGCGCCTGCGCACCATCATGGAGCGCTGGTTCGACCACATCATCGACTCGACATTTCCAGGCGGCTGCTTCCGTGTGGCCACCATTGCCGAATTCGACAGCAAACCCGGCCCGGTCCGCGATGCGATCGCCGAGGATCACAGCGAATGGCTCGACTTCTTGGCCAAGCAGATTCGGCACGCGCAGGAACAGGGCGATCTCACCGGCCGCGACGCCGATACCATGGCTTTCGAACTCGATGCCGTGATCAGCGCGGCCAATACGGCCCAGCAGATGGGTGATGAGCGCGGTGTCGCCACCGCGCACACCATCGTGAACGGGCTTCTGGGCTGAGATCCTCTTACCGGTGCGTGCTTACGCGTCGGGACTGAGCACGCGTGATGAATCACCCGGAGCGGGTGCCTTGAATCGCGGCAAGTCGGCGATGAGGTCGGACAGCTGACGGCTGGTTCGCTGCACTGTGCCGTCAGGACGAACCAGAGCGCCTTGTCCTCGCTCTAGCCAGCGCCGCAGCGCACCCCGAGCGATGACGATGACACAGCCGCGCTGTTCGATCTCACGGCGCTGTGCCGGTGTCGGTTGGACAGCGGTGACGATCACGAAACGGCCCGCCGCGATATCGTCGAAACGACGGCCGTCGAGAATTGCGTTCGGGACCAGTTTGCCCGCCAGGCCACGGTAAAAGTGATGCGCCACAACAAGTTCGGATCGATGTAGCGGCGGCGTCTGCCCGTTGGTGACCAATTCGGCGAAGCCGGGCAGGTGGTGCAACCGCGGCGCGATGAGGCGGCGCAGCAGATTTCCGAACTCACCGCCGTCGGTCATGGCACGCCCGATGAGCTTGGCGAGCCGGATCATGGCGTGCGCGTGCGGTTTTCGTTCGATTTCGTAGGTGTCGAGGACGCTCGCCGGAAGGTCTTCGGCAAGGACACCCGCGAGCTTCCAGGCCAGGTTGGTCGCATCGCGTAGCCCAGCGCCCATACCCTGGCCGATGAACGGTGGGGTCAGGTGAGCGGCATCGCCGAGTATGAATATCCGGCCGGAATGCCAGCGGTCGGCGAGTTGAGCGCGGAAGGTGTATTCGGCGGCGCGCACGAGACGGATTTCCTCGGATGGGGTGCTGCCGGTCCATGGCGCGATCAGCGGCCGCAAGCTCGTCAAATCGCTGTAGTCGGCCGCAGTTTCGCCGGGGCGGAGTCGGAATTCCCAGCGGTAGCGAGTCGCTCCGATCCGCATGTAGGTAGCGGCACGAACCGGGTCGCAAACCTGGTGCACCCCTTCCCATTCTTCGAAGTCGGCAGCGGTATCCACATCGACGACGAGCCAGCGCTGCGCGAAGTTCAGATCGCGCATCGTGGCTCCGATCGCGGACCGGACCACGCTGTTGGCGCCGTCGCAACCCAGCACATATCCGGCCAGAACCGATTCGGTGGCGCCGGATACTCGGTCGGTGAAATCGACACGCACACAGTCATTTTCCTGTGTCACGCCGACGACCTCGGCATTGCCACGGAGGGTGATGCCGGGATACCGCCGCACATTGGCGCGCAGGATTGCTTCGAGCTCCGGTTGGTCGAATAGGTTCGCCTCCGGGTAGCCATTTGCGCCGCCCGCCGGATCGCGATCGAATTGGGCGAGTACCCGCATATCCGGGTCGATCAATCGCAGGCCGAGCGCCGGACGCGAGATCGCGTCGAAGTCGCCTCCGACGCCGAGACGTGCCAGGATCCGGCGGATTTCACCGTCGAGATGTACCGCCCGGGGCTGCGGATATATGTCGTTCCAGCGTTCCAGCATCAGGGTTTCGATGCCGTACTCGGCGAGCAGCGCCGCCGCGGTGAGGCCCGTGGGGCCCGCACCGACGATGACCACCGGAACCGAGTTCATCGGCTCGCTCCGATCACGAAATTCATTGCCGGACCACGACTTTCCAGCGGATGGCATAACGGCCGAGGATTGCGGCGGCGATACCGTCGGATGCGAGGTCCAGTTCGACGGTCGCGACGATCGCCCCGTCTTCTACTGCCGCCGTGACGCTGTGCACTCCCGCGACCTGCTCGAGCGCGTCCCGCAGTTCACGTCGAGTCGCATCGGCGCGCAGCCCGAGCTTGTAGGGCTTACCGACATCGGTGACCGGCAAAGCATCCAGAACCACGACGGATTTCGGCACGGCCGCTCGCTCGGGCACCCGTTCGCTCGCCCACATGAGCAGGTCCGACTCGGTGACATCGGCATCGGCTCCGAGCGTGACGTACGCGACGGGTACTTCACCGGCGTGGACATCGGGGCGTCCGACGGCACCGGCCGCGGTCACCTGCGGATGTGACAGGAGTGCGTCCTCGATCAGCGCCGGGTCGATATTGTGCCCGCCACGGATGATGAGATCCTTGGCCCGGCCGTGCAGATGGATGAAGCCGTCCGCATCGATGTGCGCGAGGTCGCCGGTATCGAGCCAGCCGGCGACCATGGTGCCGAGCCCGTCGAGAAGGTAGCCCTGCTCATCGCGGCCCGTCACATAACCTGCGAAAACCGTTGGGCCACTGATCTCCAGCACGCCGATCGCACCGGCGGGCAGCGGCTCCCGATCGCCAGCGCGCACCACACGCACCTGCTGGTAGGGCATCCGCTGCCCGACCGCGCCCGGTCGCGGCCGGTCCGGATAGCTGCGGGCGGTCGCGCAGGTCGCCTCGGTGAGTCCATAGCCTTCGACCAGGGTCACACCGGTATGCGTCTGGAAGTTCACCCGCACCGCGGACGGCAGCGGTGACGCGCCGACCATCGCGTAGCGCAAACTGCTGATATCGGCGTCGACGGGGCATTGCGCCAGGACGGCGTACACGGTCGGGACCGCGCTCATCGCGGCAATGCCATAGTGCGCCACGATCTTCCAGAATTCGCCGTACAGTGCGAGATCGCGGTAGCCGAGAGGTCCGGCCCACACCACCGGCTGCCCCTTGAACAGCGGCGCGAGCAGCGTCACCACCAGGGCATTGACATGGAAAAGCGGAAGTGCGGCGAAGATCGTCGCATCCGCGTCGAGCAGGGAGTTGGCGGCGATCATCCACGCGTTGGCGATCTCGCCGGAGTGGGTGTGCGCGGCCAGTTTCGGCACGCCGGTGGTGCCGCCGGTGTGGAACAGCGCGGCCAGATCATCGGATACCGGGAGCTCTCCGGCGAAGGCGGTCGAATCTTCCTCGACGGCAAGCTCATTCAGATAGCCGATATGCACACCGTCGATCACGGGCAGCGGGTGCGGCTCGGCGGCGCCGGTGCGGCGCAGCACGAGTACGGCGTCGAGCAGCCCGTCATTCGCGAGCGCGAGTGCGGATTCCCATGTGTCGGCGGCGAGTTCGGGCCCGGCCGCGACCAGCACTCTGGCACCGGAGCGGCGCAGCAGTTCCGCGATATGCCGACCGGACATCGCGCCATTGATGGGCGCGGCGATACCGGCCAGCTGTGCGGCGAGCGTCGCGGGAATCAACTCCGCGCAGTTCGGCGCCATCAATGCGACCGCGTCATCGCGTCCGATACCGAGCCGGTGCAGCAGATTCGCATAGCGATGCACGTCGGATAGCAGCTCGGAGTAACTGCGCTGCAAGGGTTCTCGCCATCGAGCTGCCTCCGGCAATACGGTGAGCGCATTTCGATCGGGCCAGAGTTGGGTGGCCCGGACCAGCAGTGCGTAGGTCGATTCCGGCAGCCCACGCTCGGCCAGCGGCAGGGATTCGATCTCGGCCAGGTCGCCGGGGCCCGAGTAGCGCGGCCACAGCAGATCCGTCGTCGTCATGTTCACCGCGCGTACCGCACAACCGTACGCTGGCGACCCAGATCGATCGTGCCGTCATCTGTTGCCACTGCGGCCTCGACGATGTCGCCGTCGCGCAGATACTTCGGGTTCTTGGCCTGCCCCTTGAAGAACAGCTTCCACTTCGTCGCCGCCGGGAGCAGCGAGGCGATGATCGCGACCGGTTTCGGCGGGGCGCTGATCGCGGTGCCGATCGGGGTACCGGTGAGCAGCAGATCACCCGCATCGAGTCGTTGGAATCGGGTCAGTGCCTGCAGCGTCTCGACGGGGCCGTAGATCATATCGGCGACCGTCATATCCTGGCGCACTTCACCATTGACCCACAGCCGCAACCGCAGATCGGTGAACCGCTTCAACTCGTCGGCATCCAACAGCACCAACGCCGGACCCACCGGTGTGAAGGTCGGATACGACTTCGCCTCGTAGAACTGGGTTTTCGGCAATTGCACATCGCGCGCCGAAACATCATTGGTGACAACGAGTCCGGCGACGTAGTCGGCGAGATTGTCGGCGGTGATCGCGGTCCCGACCGGCAGCTCCCTACCGAAGACCAACCCGATCTCCACCTCGTAATCCAGCAACCGCACGTGCGCGGGCCGGATGACATCGTCGAGCGGTCCGCTGATCGAACCGGAGGATTTGCGGAAGAACGTCAGTGGCACGGTTTCCGGATCGCCACCCGAATCCCGCACGTGGGATGCGAAATTCGTCATCTGCGCAACCACACGGCACGGTGCGGTAACCGGTGACACCAGCGCGAGGCTTTCGACGGGGACAACCTCGGTACCCGCCGCAGCCGCCGCCAGCGCCTGCCGGTCGGCGAGCAACTGACCGGTGGTGGTCGCGGCGGTATCCACCGGCGCGGCCCCCGTCGACGTCGACACCCACCAGGCGCCGGCGGTTCGGAGAACGGAAATACTCATGAGTTGGCAACTTTCAGTAGACCGCGCAGGCGGTGTAGGTCGAATTCGTTGTCCGCGCGCAGCGCGTCGAATATGCCGCGCAGTTCGCGAACCGATTCCCGACCGGGTTTGAGGCCGAGGAAGTCCTTGGTGATGGGCGGTCCCCATTGGGCCAGCCCGGATGCGGTCATCGGCGCCCAGCCGGGCTCCAGTGTGCAGTCGAACATATCGCCGTCGCTGAAGTGCTCGACCAAAAACCCGTCCGGATCGCGCCAGTAGTCGAAGATCTGGCTGCCCTGGATGTGCCTGCCGATGCCCCACGACCGCCGGTAACCGTGGTCGAGTAGATATTCCCCGCCCGCGGCCAGGGCGTCGAGATCGGCGACCTGATAGGCGGAGTGCACGTACCGGTTGACCGGACCCAGCGTCAGCGCGAGTGTGTGGTGGTCGGCGGGAGTGCGGCCGCGGTCGCAACGGATGAAACTCATGACCGGGCCGCGCTCGCGTTGTCCCGCGTAATAGTGGAAATCGCTGACGATCATGCCCAGGTATTTCAGATACCAGTCGAGCGTCTCCCGATAACGGGTCGTCTGCATCACCACATGCCCGATCCGCTGCACCTTGGCTGGTTCCCGCGGCGGCCGTTGGGTCAGGTTCGTCCGCGGCGATTCGTGGCCGAAATTGAAGGTGTGCGGCTGCTGGGCGGGCAGGGCGGAGAGCACATGCGTATCGGCGACCACCCGCACCCGCAATCCGCTCGGATCGGGCAGGTCGACGGCTGAGCCGCCGATGCTCTCCGGCAGCGGTACCGGCTCGAGGCCGGTGGCCTGCGCGAGTCGGAACAGGTCCGTCGAGGTCGCCGCCTGGAATGCGGGTCCGATGAACCTCGAACGGTTGCCCCGGCGGATGACCACACACGGTGCACCGGGGTCGGTGCCACGCAGCTGCAATTCGTCCGCGGTGCGCAGCACGGTCGTGAAACCGAAAGCGCAAGCGAAGATTTCGGCGGCGGCCAGGTCGGGCTTCTCGAACTCCAGCCACGCCAGATCGTGCACCTTGATGATCGGATTCCGGGCCCGACCCGGATGCTCCCCCGCCTCGGCGCCGAACTCGCTGTGCAGACCCGCGTGCGGGTCGTGCTGGTCGATCATCGGCCTCTCCCTTCAAGTAACTGAATATATCGTCACTTACGAGGGCGCGTTCAGTCAAGATATTCTGAGGAATTCGTCATTACTGACTCGACGGGTTAGGATTGCGGGATGGACCAGGGAGAGGTGATGAGCGAGCAAACCGGCGCCGAACCCAATCGCTTGGAGCGGCGAAAAGCACGTACCCGGTCGGCGCTGGTCAGCGCGGCCCAGTCCTTCCTCGCCGCCGGAAAACCGAATGTGCCGATCCTGGAGATCACCCAGGCCGCCGATGTCGGGATGGGATCGTTCTACAACCACTTCGAAAGTCGTGAGGATTTGTTCCGCGCCGCGATCGAGGAGGCGCTCGATCGGCACGGCTCAACCCTCGACGTGCTGACCGAGGGCATGGACGATCCAGCGCATATCTTCGCGCAGAGCTTCCGGTTGACCGGTCGTCTGCACCGCAGAAATCCCACGTTGAGCAAGGTGCTGCTCAATCACGGTTTGGCCCTTGTCAGCTCCACGAAGGGTCTCGCGCCCCGCGCACGCCGTGATATCGATGCCGCTGTGCGCGCGGGACGGTTCCAGGTCCGCGATGTGGAGCTGGCCATGACCATCGTCGCCGGCGCCTCGCTATGCCTCGGTCAGCTCCTGCACGACAACCCCGAACGCGACGATGCCGCGGCCGCGGACGAGGTCACCGAGGATCTGCTGCGCATGTTCGGTATTCCGCCGGACGAGGCGCGTGAGATCTGCGAGCGACCGCTGCCGCCGATCGGCGCGGTGCCGGACAACGCCGCCTGATATCACGCCGCGGCGTGACCACTGAAGCCGCGTCAGAAGGCGGATTCAGGGAGGGGCATGTTCACAGATCGATCTCCACATCGCTGATCGGGTAGGCCACGCAGGAGTGGGTGTAGCCGAACTGCTCGTCGGACAGTCGTAGTTTCGCTTCCTCGGCGGTGTGCACCTCACCTTTGACGACCCGCACCCGGCACAGGCTGCACTCACCGGATCGGCATGCCGTTTCGGGCCGAATACCGTTGTCCTCCAACGCATCCAGCAGGGGTCGGTTGCGTGGTGTACGGAAGCTGATGCCGCCGACGGTGACGGTCACGTGCTCGGCAGGATCCACGTCGGCGGGCCAACGGGGTTGGGCGGCCGGGTCGCTCGGTGCGCCATTTGCTTCGAAGCGGATTCGCTTGCGCGGCTGGCCGAGTGCGCGGAGTTGTCCGAGCGCGTACGGATAGAGTGCCTGCGGGCCGCAGACGTAGACCATGCGGCCGTCGAGTTCGCCGGTCAGGGCGCGGATGGTGTCGGCGGTGAGGAATCCGGTTGGCCCGGTCCAGTCGGTGTCGGGTTCGGTGATGACGTGGTCGACGACGACACCGGGATATCGGGTGGCGAGTGCGTCGAGTTCGGCGCGGAAGATGATGTCGTCGGCGGAGCGGGAGCCGTAGACGAGGTGGACTGTGCGGTCCAGATCGCGGTCGACGATCTCGCGGATCATGCTCATCGCCGGGGCGACACCGGAGCCGCCCGCGAGGAATACCAGGTCGTCGCCGTGGAAGAGCGGGTTGTGGTGGAACGTACCCATCGGCCCGGTCGTGGTGAGTACCTGCCCGACCTGCACCGTTTCGATGAGCAGATTGCTGATGCGTCCGCCGGGGACGCGCCGCACGGTCAGGTCGTAATGGTCGAGCGTGGCCGGGCTCGAGGAGATGGCGTACGGGCGGCTGGTGCCGTCGACGAAGACATTGACGTACTGTCCCGCCAGGAAGGGCGGCAGCTCGAGCTGGTCGACACCCTCGAGCCGGAAGGTTTTGGTGGTCGCGGTCTCGCCGATGATCTCGGCGACGATCAGCCGCAGCCGCTGGGGGTGGTAGGCGTCGATGGTGGCGCGGGTTTCGGCGGGGTGGTCGCGGGTGTCGGGGATGCGGGAATCGATTTCGACGAGGATCTGTGCCGCGCCGTCGAACCGTTCTGCGAGGGGGTGCTTCATGGTGTGCTCCGTTCAGGCGGCCTTGGCGCGCAGCAGGCGACGCGCGACGCGTGCGCCGGCTTCGAGGGTGGGTTGGAATCCGCCGAGGCCTGCCCAGGAACCGGCCAGATGCAGTCCGGGTATGTGGGTTTCGCGTTCGCTGTTGCGGAACAGCCAGTTCTCGGTGGCGTCCTGGTCGTAGCCGTAGATCGTGCCGCCGGGGTGGCCGAGGTAGCGCATCATGGTCAATGGTGTTGCGACATCGACCTCTTCGATGGCGTCCCGGATGCCGGGGGTGATGGTCTCGCACAGGTCGAGCAGCGTTTGGGCATAGGCGAATTTGGTGCGTGCGTATTCCGACGGAGCCACATTGCGCCAGATTTCGCCGTATTGCAGGGTCATGAGGCTGACATGGGTGGTGCCGGTGGGCGCGAACCCGATCGGCGCGACATCGTAAGAGCTGACGCAGATTCCGCGCGCGGGCTGGAAGGATCGCCACGCGTTGTAGGTGCGGTCGTCGTCGGTGTCCATATTGACGAAGGTTGTGCTGGTGGTGAACCCGAGTTCGGCCGGGGTGGCGTCCAGGCCCATGTGCAGCACGAAACCGGATACGCCGATTCGCCTGGTAGCCAGATCATCTCGTACCGCAGCGGGCAGGTCGATGCCTTCGAGCATTCCGTAGGTGGTCGGCAGCGAGGCGTTGGATACTACGTCGGGAGCGGTGACCTCGGTGCCGTCATCGAGCCGGACGCCGAATACCTGGTCCGCATCGGTGAGAATGGCCTCGACCGCGGTGTTGAACCGCACCGCACCGCCCGCCTGCAGGAAGGCGTCGAGGATGGCGGTGGACATGGCTTGTGAGCCGCCGCGCAGATGCCATGGCTTGAATTCGAAGTAGGCGAACAAGGTAAGCGCCAGATCCTGGAACCGCAGCTTCGACGGCGGCTGCCCGAGATAGGTCCAGTACATGCCGAGCGCGACCTTGATCCGGTCGTCGTCGAAGAACTCGTCGAGCACCGCCTTCATTGGCCGCAGCCCGTATTCGAACAGCACCGGGTCGATCTGCTCGACCGGCATCCCGCGCATGGCGGCGATCTGCCAGAACGTCACCTGCTTCAGCAGTTCGAAGAACTTCGCCGTCCGGTCGCGGTTGCCGGGGAACTCTGCTTCGATAGCGTCGATCGCGGCATCCCAGTCCGCGGGCAGCGTGAGATCGAGCTGCCCGGGAATCACCGCACGGTACAGGTCGTGCTCCTGTACGAATTCAAGCTTGTCGGCGATACCCAGCTGCTGGAACAGGCCATCCCGCAACGACATCGGCTGCCCTTCGGCACCGACACCCGAAAGTTGGTGCAGCGCAACCTCGAATTCGAAACGTCCACGGCGGAAAGAGGTTCCGCAGCCGCCCGGAACGTTGTGCCGCTCCAGCAACAGAGTTCGCGCACCCGCGCGCTGCAAGGTGGCCGCGGCCGTCAGCCCGGCATTGCCTGCGCCGATGACGATGGCGTCGTAATCGGTCACGCCTGCGCCGCCTCACGCTGCAACTGCTCGGTGGCCTCGGCCTTGATCTGCTCGAACTGCTCACCCATGCGCGCGGCCAACGCCTGCGCGGCCGAGAGCGGACGCACCATCACCATGAAGTCGTCGATCTTGCCGTGCTCGTCGAAATGCAGGAAGTCGCAGCCGGTGAGCTGTTTGCCGTCGACGGTGGCCTCGAAGACGAAGGCGTGGTCGCGGCCGTTCGCGTCGGCGATCTCGCGTACGTAGCGGAAGTCCTCGAATACGCGGATCACCCCACGCAGGATGGCCGCGGTGATCGCCTTGCCCGGATACGGCTTGAACGCGACCGGACTGGTGAACACCACGTCGTCGGCCAGCAGCGCCTCGATCGCGGCCTCGTCGCGGGCCTCCACAGCTGCACGGAAGGGATGCATCGATTCCACCTTTCATCGTCAATTATTTGCCTATCAACTCCGAACGGTATCCGTGTATGCGCTCTAGTGTCTAGAGTTGATTAGACAATAATTTGAATAGTCATCGAGAGTGGTAGTCTGGGCAGATGGCGTTACGAGACGCGGTGTTGGCCGCTCTGCTGGAAGGGGAGGCGTCCGGCTATGACCTGGCCAAAGGCTTCGACGCCTCGGTGGCCAACTTCTGGATGGCCACTCCCCAGCAGCTCTACAAGGAACTAGAGCGGATGGCCGCCGAGGGCTTGATCGAGACCCGGGTCGTGCAGCAGGAGCGTCGTCCGAACAAGCGCCTGCACGCCATCACGGCGGCCGGTCGGGCCGCGCTGCGCGCATTCATCGCCGAGCCCGCCAAACCGACCGCCGTCCGCGATGAATTGATGGTCAAGGTGCAGGGCATGGATGCAGACGATGCGCCGACCGTACGCGCCGCGGTGGCCGAGAAGCTGGACTGGTCCAGGGCGAAACTGGCCCGCTACGAACGCTTGCGCGCCCGGCTGCTCGATGGGCGCAGCGAGCAGGCGTATCTGGCCGAGGCCGAGCGCATCGGTCCCTACCTGACCTTGCTGCGCGGAATCTCCTTCGAGCAGGAGAACATTCGCTGGGGGGAGTTCGCGCTGGGTGCCATCGACCGCCGCATCGTTTCGGGGTCCGCGACCCCGGCCGATCTGGACTCGATCATGCCGCGGTGAGTGCCGGACCGTATTCGGCGCGCGCGTTCCAGCCCGACCGTAGAAGGTGATGCGGCCTCCCTGAGATGGCGCGGTGTGCCAGAATTCGCGGGTGCGCAGTCCCGTGATCGACGTTGCGGTGGGCAGCGATATCGGCAGACGCTATGCGGCGAATTTCGATGTCACCTATCTCCGTGAGCAGCCGTTGCTGGCGCTGGTGGCCGATGGTATGGGAGATGGGCCGGGCAGCGCGTCGGCGGGGCGGACCGCGGTGGATATCTTCGTCGAACACGTCGCGGATGCGGTGGAACTCGGGCCGGACACGTTGCGTGCCGCGGTGGCGGCGGCGCACGCTCGGGTGAGTCGGATCGGTCAGGAATTGCGGACTTTGGCCGGATGCACGCTGACCGCCATGGTCGCCGCGCCGCAGGGCTGCTGGCTTGTGCAGATCGGCGACTCCCGGGTGTACCGGCTGCGCGCCGGGCTGCTCGAACTACTGACAACCGACCACACGATGGCGTGGCTCGGCGCTGTGCACGGCTGGTATCCGTTCGATTCGCCGCAGGCCGCGTCGGCGCGGTATCAGCTGACCCGCTACATCGGACACGGTGACGCCCCGGAACCGGATGTGCTGAGCGTGACGATGCAACCCGGCGATAGGTACCTGCTGTGCACCGACGGTGTATCCGAGCAGGTCGGCTACGACGACCTCCGGAACTGGTTGAGCCGTGGGGTCAATCCGCAGTCCGTTGTCGTCAGGCTCTTGGCTGCCGCCGATCGGGCGGGCGGAAAAGATAACGCGACGGCTATCGTCGTCTATGTCGACTGAATTGTCTTTCGGCACACCGGATTTATTCTCCGGGCCGGAGGGCGGTCCGGGCCGAGAATTCGAAATCGAAAGTCGAATTCGCTTGGGCGAATGATGGTTCCGTCGAGTTCGAGCGTGTATCAGTTGTTACTGTCGCTCTCGCCTCCCGCCGATTCCATCTCGACAATGTTGCATGAAACACAACTGGTAGCGGCGTTCGGTCGAAAGTGAGTCGTTACCGACCCAGCACTACTAGCAGGATCCGGTCGGTGACGGCGCTGAAAAGCTCTAGTGCATCACCGATCTCTGATAGCGCTGTGCCGAGTTCGGCCGATAGAGTTCGGAACAGTTGAGGGTCGAGGTCATCGCTGTTCAGCTGCTGTATTACGCGGCGGCAGTGTCCGCTGCTGTTGTCGGCCAGGGTGAGGAACCGTCGCCAGAGAAGGCCTAGGTCCGGGTCGGGTAGGTCGAAGTATTCCGTAGCCTCTCGCACGGTCTGTTCGAGGTCGTTGCATATGTCGGCAAGTGGTGAAATGTCGGCCTCGCCGGATTCCGGCAAGCCCTGCAGCAGGGCGAACAAACGATCAGACGCCGAGAAGATGCGGTCCAGGTACTCCTTGCCGCCGTAGAGAAACCATGCTTTGATTTCTTCCGTCCTGATCTCGGGGGAGACGGGTGTCGCGGCGGGATCCTTGACGACCACGCCGGACCTGTCGTCGGCTGATTCGTGGTTCGGGGCGAAGACCGGCACCGCCCCCAGCGCGGTAAGCGCCGTCACGACGACTCCGACTGCCAGTCGTCGGTTTCTCACAGCGACAACGGTGACCGGCACCCGCCTCGGCGCTGAACGGACTCTAGTGCGTGCCGGACGGATCGCAAGTACCGCCGATGCCGCCGCCGCTGTCATAAATGCGATCGCCAGCCCCAGAATCGCGATCGGTACGAGAAGAAACTCGACCAGCGAGCCGGTCGCCTTCGGCCGCCACACGCAGACCGTGGTCAACGTGTTCAGCGGTCGAAAGCAGCCCTCGGACGACATCAGAACGAACACGCCGGCGAAGCCGACCAGCAATGCAACCTGCGTGGCGGCAAGTGCGACCACGAAGCGGCAAGAGCTTGTTCGTACGCTGGCCATTGTCGCCGCGACGATCATCGCCAGCAGCAGGCAGACGACGATCCAACCGAGGTAGATCCAGGCATAGAACCCGAACGAGGCTCCGGGTTGCGGGCGCCACATATGCAGGTACTGCAGCACACCCGCGGCGGCCATCCAGCAGGCGATTCCGCCGAGCAGCCCGGGAACGACGATCGTTCGCAGCGTCGGTAGTGGCACGAGCCGCGGTGGATCGGCTGCGCCGCTATCGCGGAACATTTCTCGTATCCAGCGTGGGCGAATGCGGGTGGGGGCCACTGTCCACGCCAGTAAGGGCACGAGCGTGGCCGCGCCGATGGCGATGGAGCTCACCGGCACGGTCAACGAAATCAGGTGCGGTGTCACGGTGCTGATCGCGGTCCACTCCGCGGTATGTCCAGCGATCGGCCCGCCGGTCTGCTCCAGCAAGTAATCGGAATAGTTTGTGTGGCCTAGCGGCCAGCCGACCATGTACTGCTGACCGAGCGGTCCCCACCACCCAAACCATGCGATCCACCCGACGACTGAGCCCGCCAGAATCAGGTACATCACCGGGCGAAGCGATTGTCCCGGCCATGCTCTGGCCCACAGCACACCGCATTGTATGACCCACCACGCGAACATGACACCGAACAGGACGACCACTGACAGGACCACCGGCCATTGCGGGAGCCACTTCGTGATCGCTGCCCGATCGATGACGAACTCAGTGGACGCGAGCCCGCATCCCAACGACAGCCCCGCGAGGCTGCCCGTCGGCACCGGCCGACCGGTGGCCGTCGCATGAACGACGGCACGCCACAACGCGATTCCGGCTACTGTTGTGATCAAAACGGATGCCGACACTGCGCCGAGATATCCGGCCACCGTCGACTTCAGGCCGGACACTTGTTTATTGAATGACAGTTGGCTGAACACCAGCCCGGCTGCGGCACCGGTGAGAAACATCGGTACCGCTCTTAGGGCGAACAGGTCGGCGGGGTCATCCAGGGCCCCACTGCGCAGCTGCCAGCGCGGATGCGTCTGCCACAGCTCGACGAACGACGACACAGCACGGCGTGACCTACTTCGTTTCGCATCATAGGCGGGCACGATCCATCCCCTCGGGTCGGCGCCCCAGCGGACCGCGGCCAGATCAGCATGGATCTCGCGGCTGCGCAGTACATCCGATCTCGCAAGATATGTGATCGCGATCAGGAAGACAGTGAGCAGGACATTCCGAGTCGAGTACGGAAGGTCGCCAGGCGACCGGCTTCCGATCGCAACAAGCCCGTACCGGACCGCGTACGGTACGAGCACACAGACGAGGAACACCCGCCACACGGCAACGGTGAAATAGGTGATGGTGATATCGCGGTTGCGGATATGCGCCAGCTCGTGAAGGAGCACAGCTCGGAAGCGGTGCGGGTCTGTGTTCCGGCAGGCCACCAGACCACCGTGCAGGCACACCACCGGCCGCCGCGTCCGGCCGAACACGACCGCACCGGTCGAGGACGTCACAGGGTCGACAACGATCCGGGGTGTGCGATCGAGCCCGGACACGGCCGCGAGATCGCTGACGAGTCTGCTGATCTCACCGTCCCGGTCCACCGAGTCCAGCGGGACGACCTTGCCTCGGCGTGCCTTCCACATCGGGATGAGAAGGAACACCACACTCGCCGCAGCCAGCACCGCCACTGGAATAGCCAGCGCGACCCACCAAGGGGCGAGAAATCCGCCGAAACGCTGCTCACACAAGTCATACGCACGCTGCTGGTGCTGGATCAGCAACGTGCCACGCAGAAGGGACTCGCCCCGCTGGCCTCCCGCAGCCAGGAAACAACCCCAACCACCACTGCTCGACAGGGCATCTTGCGCCATGTGACCACTGGTCACGAACAGCAGAACCAGCAACAGCGCGAACCGCATGGCCGTCCCGGCCCCGATCACTCGCTCATCGACGCGAGAGCGAGCGCCCCCCGAAACCATCATCGTTAGGCGCTGTCGCCAGCGGGTTCGTCTTCCGTGTTGTGCTCACCCGTCACCAACCGTCGGCCGTTGGGTGCCAGCGCCAGCCTGGCCACCACAGCGTCGGCCACGACGGCGGCACGGTTGCGGTCCATTCCGCGTTCGGCGGCCAGCGCCAGAATATGGCTGCGAACCTCGGCAAGCTGCTCCGGCGTCAGCGCCGGTACGGGAACCGGCGTTGGACGGATCCGGAAAGCTTTGCGGAGCAACCGTTTCACTCGGACGGTAGCTGTGTCGGCGGCGGCCTCACCGAAGCGCTGTGCGGCATGCTGGACACCGATCCAGATGACCGGCGTCGCCAGCGCCGCGATCTCGGCCACGCCGAATCCCAGCGGATCGCCTCGCTTCCCCGTGCGTCGCAACCTTCGGGTCACCACGTCATCATCGAATGCGTCCAGCCCATCGAACAACGACAGCTCATCAGGAGCCACCTCCGCAACGACGTCGCGGACAATCGGCCGCACCGTGGTCACCTTCACCGCCACAGTGTCATCGCCCCGCTCACCGTCTCCGACCGACACAGGATCCCCCGATGCCTCGCTCATGTTCAACTAGGTCAAAAGCGTACAAGGTCACCGGCGTTCCACTAAGACTTCGCGACGTATCCACTAACCGGAAGCACCGCCGGATAGTCGGGCTGGCGGCGATGCGAGATTCTGTGCTGCTGATGACTTTTACGCCTTCGGTCTTCGGAGGCGTGAAAGATACGGACCGGATGTCGTTGACCTGCACCACAAGCAGCGGGTCATCCTGAGGCGCTGGTCATTCGAATGCTAATGGCCTCAGGCGCGGAACTGTTCGGAGGCTGTCGGCCCCGATCAGGCGGAGAGGCTCAGTGCGTTGGTGAGCGCGGTGTCATAACGGTCCCAGACTATTTCGGTCAATGCCGTGTCGGCGCCGATGAGGTGCGCATGCACCACATCGGGTGCGGCGGCCACCAGACGATCGGTGAGCCGCCCGGGTGCGAGGAACCACGGCGCCACGAGCACCCGATCGGCACCCCTGGCGTACAAACGCGAAATTGCCTGGGTAACAGAAGGTTCGGTGGTCGCGAAGCAGATCTCGGTGTGCCAGCCGGTCAGTGCCGCAAGCTGTCGCGCGACCTCGGTAGTCCGGGCATTCGCCGTCGCGGATGCCGTCCCGACCGCCGCCACAACGACCCCCGTTCTCGACTGTCCATCGAGTGGTTGTATGCCATGCACCGTCGTCCCCAGCGCGGCCAGGGTGCGGTCGCGGAGGGTAGTGATGAGTCGCGGGTCCGGCCCGAGAACGTCGGCTTGGGTCAGCACGAGTTGGGGGTGGGCGGCGCGGGCGGCAGTAAGCAGGCCGGGTAGATCGACTCGCGCATGATAAGCGCTGCCCAACAGCAACGGAGCCACGACCGCATGCGTGTGCCCTTGCGCGGCAATGGCATTCACGACCTGCTCGACCGACGGCGCATTCAGATCGAGGAACGCGAGCCGCACATCGATATCCGGCCGGGCGGCGGCAATATCGGCGACGACCGCCGACATCGTCGCGGCCGAGCGCGGATCCCGACTGCCGTGCGCCACCGCGACGAGCGCAGGCCTGGGCTCCGCGTATCCGCCGATCGGCGTGGCAGCCGTGACCCGGACAGGCCCGAACATCGGTCTACTCGGTCCCTGTCCGTGGTCCGATAAGCGCTCCAGTTCCGCCCACATGGACCCGCCCGGCAGCCGCGCCACCGAGCCGACACCACCGGGCGAATTCACCTCAGACTCCGACCTCGACCGCGGTCAGCACGTCACCGACCAGACCGGCGGCGAGGGTATTGCCGCCCGCCGGATCGATGAGCAGGAAGCTGCCGGTGTGCCGGTTGACGCGGTAGTCGTCGGCCGCGATCGGCTCGGCGACGCGCACCGAGATGCGACCGATATCGTTGAGCGCCAACGACTCCGGGCTCGCTTCCGCGGTCAGGTTCTGCTCGTCGAACCGCTCGACGAGCGCGCCGACGATCGCCTGCGTGGTGCGGGTGCCGTGCTTGAGCAGCAGGCGCGCGCCGGGGCGCAGCGGCTTATCACCGAGCCAGCAGACGGTCGCGTCGAAGGTGTCGATCGGTTCCGGCGCATCGGCGCGGGAGGCGATGATGTCACCGCGCGAGATGTCCACATCGTCGGCCAGGATCAGCGTGACACTGCGCCCGACCTGTGCGACGGCGAGCTCACCATCGGGGGTATCGACCCGCTCGACGGTGGAGCGAATTCCCGAGGGCAGCACGACGATTTCGTCGCCGGGCGAGACCGAGCCCGCCGCGATCTGGCCCGCGTAGCCGCGGTAGTCCGGGTATTCGGCGGTGCGCGGACGGATCACGTACTGCACCGGGAAGCGCAGGCCGAGCGCGTGCTCGCCCGAGCTGTCGGCGTCCACCGGCACCGATTCGAGGTGCTCGATCAGCGAAGGCCCGTCGTAGTACGGAGTGTTCGCCGATCGCGAGGCGATATTGTCACCGTGCAGTGCGGAGACCGGAATCTCCAGCACATCCTCGGCGGCCCAGCCGAGCGTGCTGGTGAGGGTGTTGAATTCGGCCGAGATCGCGGCGAATACGGTCGCCGGGTCATCGACCAGGTCGATCTTGTTCACCGCGAGCACCAGCTTCGGCACGCCGAGCAGCGCGAGAACCGCGGCATGGCGACGGGTCTGCTCGATGACGCCCTTGCGCGCGTCGACGAGCAGGATCACCAGCTGCGCGGTGGACGCGCCGGAGACGGTGTTGCGGGTGTACTGCACATGCCCGGGCGTATCCGCGAGCACGAAAGACCGCTTGGGCGTTGCGAAGTAGCGGTAGGCGACATCGATGGTGATGCCCTGCTCGCGTTCCGCGCGCAGCCCGTCCACGAGCAGCGAAAGATCCGGTGTGGCAAGACCTTTGTCCACCGACGCGCGGGTGACGGCGTCGATCTGGTCGGCCAGTACGGATTTCGTATCGTAGAGCAGGCGTCCGACCAGGGTGGACTTACCGTCGTCGACAGAACCGGCGGTGGCCAGCCTCAGTAGGTCGGACATGTCAGAAATATCCTTCTCGTTTGCGGTCTTCCATTGCGGCCTCGGACACTCGGTCGTCACCGCGAGTAGCGCCGCGCTCGGTCAAACGGGACGCGGCGACCTCGGCGAGAATCGCCTGGTTATCGGCCGCGTCGGAAAGAATCGCGCCGGTGGAGGATCCGTCGCCGACGGTGCGGTAGCGCACCGAACGGGTCTCGAGCACCTCACCATCGCGCGGGCCGCCCCAGACGCCGGGGGTCATCCACATGCCGTCGCGCTGGTACACCGGACGCTCGTGCGAGTAGTAGATGTTCGCCAGATCGACATCCTCACGTGCGATGTAGCGCCAGATATCGAGTTCGGTCCAGTTGCTCAGCGGGAACACCCGGACGTGCTCGCCGGGAGCATGCTTGCCGTTGTACAGATTCCACAGCTCGGGCCGCTGCCGCTTCGGATCCCACTGCCCGAAGGCATTGCGCAGCGAGAAGATTCGTTCCTTGGCGCGTGAACGCTCTTCATCGCGGCGGCCACCGCCGAAGACCGCGTCGAAGCGGTGCTCGGTGATGGCGTCCAGCAGCGGAACCGTCTGTAGGGGATTGCGGATGCCGTCGGCGCGCTCGGTGAGCCTGCCGTCGGCCAGATAGTCCTCGACCTTCGCGACATGCAGTCGCAGGCCGTACTTTTCGACCACCTTGTCGCGGAATTCGAGCACCTCGGGCAGGTTGTGCCCGGTGTCGACGTGCAGCAGCGCGAACGGCAGCGGCGCGGGCCAGAAGGCCTTGAGCGCCAGGTGCAGCAGCACCGTGGAATCCTTACCGCCGGAGAACAGGATCACCGGCCGCTCGAATTCACCTGCCACTTCACGGAAAATGTGGATCGATTCCGACTCCAACGCCGCGAGGGTGTCGAAATCGGTGATGCCCAAGGAACGTGCGCTGATGGTTTCGGTCATGACTGATGCAACCCGCATTCGGTCTTGGCGAGGCCGGCCCAGCGGCCGCTTCGCGGATCGGAACCCGGCTCCGGTTTCCGTGTGCACGGAGCGCAGCCGATGGACGGATATCCCTCCTCCACCAGGGGATTGACGAGGATGCCGTGCTGTTCGATATAGGCTTGCATCTCGTCGTCGGACCAGGCGGCGATCGGGTTGATCTTCACCAGTCCGAACGCCTCGTCGAACGAGATGAGCGGGGCGTTGGCCCGGGTCGGTGCCTCCACGCGGCGGATGCCGGTGACCCAGGCGTTGTAACCGCCGAGCGAGCGCTTCAGCGGCACAACCTTGCGCAACCGGCAGCATTCACCGGCATCACGCGCGAACAAATCCTTGCCGAGCAGCTGATCCTGTTCGGCCACAGTGCTTTCCGGCCGCACATTGACCACGTTGACGCCGTATACGGCCTCCACCGCATCTCGGGTGCCGATGGTCTCGGCGAAGTGGTAGCCGGTATCCAGGAAAAGCACGTCCACACCCGAATGCACTTGGGCGGCAAGGTGAACCAGCACGCCGTCCTGCATATTCGAGGCGACGATGTAGCCGGTGCCGAAAACGTCCTCGGTCCACCGCAGCAAATCCAGTGCCGTGGCGTCGGGCCCGAGTTCGGCCGCGCCTTTTTCGGCGATCGCCCGCAATTCGTCTTCCGACAGCTTCGCGGGCAGGTCCGCCGTTACTTGATCCGTTGTCACGCTAGTTCTCCCATTTACCGAAGGTCGGCCTCGTCGGCACGAACCGCCCACTGAGCGAACCGTTCGCCGTCCTCGCGGTGCTTGATGAAGTTGCGCACCACCCGTTCGATGTAGTCACCGAGTTCGTTGGTGGTCACCTTGTGCTGACGCAGTTTGCGACCGAAGGCGCTGTCGAAGCCGAGGCTGCCACCGAGATGAACCTGGAAACCCTCGACATGATTCCCGGAGCCGTCATCGATCAGCTGACCCTTGAAGCCGATATCGGCGACCTGCGCACGCGCGCAGGAGTTCGGGCAGCCGTTGATATTGATGGTCACGGGAACGTCCAGCTGCGCATTGAGATCCGCGAGCCGCTCCTCCAGCTCCGGCACCAGCGCCTGGGACCGCTTGCGGGTCTCGGCGAAGGAGAGCTTGCAGAACTCGATTCCGGAGCAGGCCATCAGGTTCCGGCGCCACAGCGACGGACGTGCCTGCAGGCCAAGGGGTTCCAGCTCGTCGATCAGCGCGTCGACCTTGTCGTCGGCGATATCGAGCACGATCAGCTTCTGGTACGGGGTGAACCGGATCCGGTCCGAGCCGTACTTCTCCGCCGCCTCGGCGACCTTGGTCAGGACGGTGCCCGAAACCCGGCCGGCGATGGGGGAGAAGCCGATCGCGTTGAGCCCGTTGCGCAGCTTCTGCACGCCGACGTGATCGATCGGCTTTTTCGGCTGTTCCGGCGCGGGACCGTCGATCAGCTTGCGCTTCAGGTACTCGTCCTCGAGCACCTGACGGAACTTCTCGATGCCCCAGTCCTTGATGAGGAACTTCAGCCGCGCCTTGGTGCGCAGGCGGCGATAGCCGTAATCGCGGAACAGCGAGACGACGGCCTCCCACACATCGGGAACCTCGTCCAGCGGCACCCACACGCCGACGCGCTGGGCCAGCATCGGATTCGTCGACAGACCGCCGCCGACCCACAGATCCAGACCAGGGCCGCGCTCCGGGTGATTCACGCCGACGAACGCGACATCGTTGATCTCGTGCACCACATCCTGCTGGCCCGAGATCGCGGTCTTGAACTTGCGCGGCAGGTTGGAGTATTCCTTCTTGCCGATGTAGCGGCGCACGATCTCGTCGATCGCGGGCGTCGGGTCGATGATCTCGGTCAGCGATTCACCGGCCAGCGGCGAGCCGAGCACCACGCGCGGGCAGTCGCCGCACGCCTCGGTGGTCTTGAGGCCGACGCCTTCGATCCGCTTCCAGATCTCGGGGACGTTCTCGACCTCGATCCAGTGGTACTGGACGTTCTCGCGGTCGGACAGGTCGGCGGTGTCGCGGGCGAACTCGGTGGAGATCTGGCCGAGGGTCTTCAGCTGCGCGACGTTCAATGCGCCCGCATCGCAGCGGATGCGCATCATGAAGTACCTGGCCTCGAGAATGTCGATGTTCTCGTCACCGGTCCAGGTGCCGTCGTAGCCCTGTTCGCGCTGGGTGTAGAGACCCCACCAGCGGAACCGGCCGCGCAGATCGCCCTTGTCGATGCTGTCGAAGCCCTGCTTGGAATAGATGTTCTCGATCCGGGCCCGGACATTGAGCGGGTTGTCGTCCTTCTTGGACTGCTCGTTCGGGTTCAGCGGCTCGCGGTAGCCGAGCGCCCACTGGCCCTCGGCCTTGCGGCGCACCGGCTTACCGGTGCGGACCCGCGGACCCGCCGCTACCTCGGTCCGGGGACGGTCCGGGCGGACCCGTCGTTCGGAGGCCGGTCGGACCGGGCGCGCGTGCTGCCCAGGCCGGGATTCCGGCTGGGGCTGATCCGTGGGACCGGCGTCGGTGCTCGACGTCATGGGGGTCGCTCCTGCTGGGTGAAGGTACATCCGTGCTGAAGGCGTGAGGGGCTGACTCACGCCTGCGGTGTCAGCGGGCCGATGTCCGTCGAAATCGGGAATCACCGGGCAAACCCGGGAATGCGCGCCGCTGAGCTACCGGAGAGAACCGGGCAGACAGCAGGCGCTACAGACGCGCTTGTAGTCGACGTGGCGACGTGCCACAAGTCGTACTCCAGATCCGCGCATGGCGCCTATTGTGCCACGTCAGGGTGGCCCTTCCGACCGGGCGGCCATATTTCCCGCGAAATCGAGGGAAATTCCCTGGACTATGCGGGCCGATTGTGATGGCTGTCATAGTTAGCGGTCTCAATGCGTCGCATGATTCGTCAAGATCATCGCCAGTGAAGCGAGTCACTCGGATTGACCTCGAGCTAGGTCGAGGTAGCAAGCTCTGTGGCATGAGTACCGATACCGACCTGGACGCCATCCGCGAGGTCGTCGCCACCATTCAGCATTCCCAGCAGAACGAGCTCGTCGACGAATTCGTCGGTCTGTTCCGCGAGGACGCCATCTGGACGACCGGAGGCGGTAAGCGCCTGTTCGGCCGCGCGGCCATCGGTGAGTTCACCGCCCAGGTGCTGCCGGGTGCGATGCGGGACGGTACCGCGACCTACGAGGTCGAGCATGTGCTGTTCATCCGCCCGGACGTGGCCGCGGTCAAGGTGGTCCAGCGGTACTTCGACGGCGACGGTCAGCTGTCCGGTCAGGGCTCGCCGATGTACGTCATGGCCAAGGAGGAGGGCCGCTGGCTGCTCACCGCGAACCAGAACACCGTCGTCGCCGACTGAATCCGCTCGCAACAGCCCAGGGAGCCGCGCTCACCGAAGAAACGGGTTCAGGCGGTTTGAGCCAAGTATCCCCCGCCTTCGACTTCAGGCGGGGGAGGAATCAAACTGGTGGGGTGAGTTCCGTCGCCGCCCCGATCGAAGCCGAGAGGTCTGCCCTCGTGCTGCGCGATTTCGGGGGCGGCCCGTTCGGGATCTACGTCCATGTGCCGTTCTGTGCGACACGCTGCGGATATTGCGATTTCAACACCTATACCGCGGGTGAGCTGGGCACCTCGGCATCGCCGCAGTCCTGGCTCGAAGCGCTGCGCGGCGAATTGGCGACAGCGGCCGGCGAGTTCGCGAAGCTGCCGACGGACACGCCCGAGGTCGCGACGATCTTCGTCGGCGGTGGCACGCCGTCGCTGCTCGGCGGTGACGGCCTGTCGGAGGTGCTGGACTCGGTGCGCGCGAACTTCACCCTTGCCGCCGACGCCGAGGTGACCACCGAATCCAACCCGGAGTCGACCTCAGCGGAGTTCTTCGAACGTATCCGCACGGCCGGATTCACCCGGGTCTCGCTCGGCATGCAATCCGCGGCCCAGCATGTGCTGAAGGTGCTGGATCGCACCCATACGCCGGGTCGGGCCGTCGCCGCGGCGAAAGAGGCACGTGCCGCGGGATTCGACCATGTGAATCTCGACCTGATCTACGGCACCCCGGGCGAACGGGACAGTGATCTGGACGCGAGCCTGGACGCGGTGCTGAGCGCGGGCGTCGACCACGTCTCGGCCTACTCGCTCATCGTCGAGGACGGCACCGCGCTGGCTCGCCGCGTCCGCCGCGGCGAACTCCCCGCCCCCGACGACGATGTGCTCGCCGCCCGCTATGAACGCATCGACTCCCGCCTGGCCGCGGCCGGCCTCACCTGGTACGAGGTATCCAATTGGGCCGCAGGCGATTCCGCGCGCTGTCGGCACAACCTCGGCTACTGGGACGGCGGCGATTGGCTCGGCGCGGGCCCCGGTGCGCACAGCCACGTCGGCGGCGTGCGCTGGTGGAACGTCAAACACCCTGCGCGCTATGCCGATACCGTCGGGCGCGGCGGTCTGCCCGCGGCGGGCTGGGAAATACTCACCGCCGACGAGCAGCACACCGAACGCGTCATGCTCACCGTTCGCTTGCGCACCGGCCTGCCGCTGAACGAGTTGGCCCCAACGGAATCCGTCGCCGCAACCCGAATCATCGCCGACGGTCTGGCAGTTCGCTCCGGTGACCATCTGATCCTCACCGACCGCGGTCGCCTGCTCGCCGACGGCGTCGTTCGAGACCTCCTGACCTGACCCCGCTCGGGCAATTTCCTTCGTGGCCGTCTCGATCGCCCGCATGGTGAGGCGGCAAGGTCATCATCGAACCGCTGGACACTTGTGAAAACGGCGAGCAGGCACTGGCATAGCGCGACATTGTGACTTATCTCCACTTCACGGCCGGTTTCGTGGATGCGGGCCGTTGCACTATCACAGATCGGTAAAGACGCGTAGGCTTCGGACCAACCCAAGGAGTCTTATGCCATCGGCACGACATATCACCCTTATCTCTGAGCAGAGCGAGTTCGCCGAGGCGCGCGCCGCGGAGAAGGCTGAAACCGCGCGACAGTGCGCGATAGCCGCCCGGACGGTCGCCAGCCACGCCGAGGACGCGGCTGATTGTGAGTCCCTCCTCGCCATGCTCGGCCTCGACGCACTGGCGGGCAAGATGGCAAGAACCGTGTCCGAGCTCTAGTAGCGGGGCTCGTCCGCCTCGCTCCGTGCCGCCTCGAGGTGCCATCTGCGGCATCGGGTCCCGGCTGCGCTCCCGCACAAGCTGTCACGGCGTCGCACAACGTCTACTGTGTGCGACGTCGTGACCCGCTATGCGAGGTGCTCGAGCCTTTGCGAGAGCGCGGAACAGGCGTCACACGCGCTCGGGGGTGGTGAGCTCCACGTTGTGGTGCGCCAATTCAGGCGGGTTGATGAGAGCGCCATAACCGACTGATCAGTCCGTCTTCCTGTCGGTGCTCGGCAAAAGGTGACAACATCATGAGCCGACAGCATCAACGACGACAGGCAGGACTCCGATGAACATCACCCGTAGTCTCCGCGCCTGCATCGCGGCGCTCGCCCTGGCTTTCACACCCGTCCTCGCGGCCGCCCCCGCGACTGCCGAACCGCTCCCGACGATCGTGCTCGTGCACGGCGCCTTCGCCGACACCACGAGTTGGAACGGCGTTGCCGCGACGCTGCGCGACCACGGTTATCAAGTGGTTGTTCCCGACAACCCGCTGCGCGGCCCCGCCAACGACGCCGCGGCCATCCAGCGAACCCTGGACACCATCTCCGGACCTGTTGTCCTGGTGGGCCATTCGTATGGCGGCTTCGTCATCACCAATGTCCACGACCCGAAAGTCCAAGCGCTGGTCTACATTGCGGCCTTCGCCCCGGCGCAGGGCGAAACCGGTCTCCTCGAACTCAACCCGATCAGCTTCCCCGGCAGCCAGTTGCTGCCCCCGGCGCTCCAGGTACGCGTCGTCGACGATCCAAATGGCTTGGCAGGCAAGAACCTCGACGGCTACATAGCCCCTGCCTACTTCAACTCCGTCTTCTGCCAAGACGTATCCCCCGAAGTAGCCGCCGACATGATCGCCCACCAACACTCCCTGGCCGTATCCGCCAACGTCGAACCCTCCGGCGCTCCCTCCTGGTCCGCAACCCCCAGCTGGTACCTCGTCTCAGCCAACGACCGCATAATCCCCCCTGCCTCCCAACGCTTCATGGCAAATCGCATGGGTGCCCACACCAGCGAAATCGACGCTTGCCACGCCTCCCTGGTCTCCCGCCCCAACGAGGTCGCCACCGTAGTAGAAGCCGCCGCCGGTCGATAACAAGATCCGATCGCCGGGCCTAATATGTCCAGACTTGGTAAGCGCCGAGCATCATAGCCAGAATCGCTATCGAGGTGAACAACATCCAGCCGATGATGCCGGGGATCCAGCGCTGTGGTTGTGGTCCGAGTCGGCCCGGGGTGCTGACGGCCAGGGATGCCCGGGAGTAGACGCGGGTCTGGTGGCCCGCGGTGACCGGCACCATGATGTCGGCGGGCATGGGGTGGCTGCCGAAGCGGGACCAGGGCGCTCGCCATGGCGGTGGTCCGACGCGCAGATGGTGTAGTCCCGGTTCGGCTGGGATGAAGGTGACGCCCCAGCCGACCTCCTGTGGCACATGCTGTCCGTTGAGCACGACTTCCGGGCGGGTGAACAGATGCGCCAAGACCCTCGGCATGCAGGACGCCACCAACGCGATTCCGGTCTCCGCAGGCTCCGGCTGGAAGCGGGGCATCGGATCGTCCTCGTCGACGCCGTGCGCCAGGATGAAGTTGAACGGCAGGAGGGTGCCTCGGTAGGGCGGCATCGGGGTCCGGGGGAGCGAGCCGTCGGGCAGCACGTAGTCGGCCAACTGCAGCACCCGGTAGTCCGGCGCTTTCGGCGGCAACCCGAAGGGGCGGAAGCCGATCGGTGGAGTCGCTGGACCGCCGAGGGCGGGCGCGAGGATTTGCGGATAGTCCGGTTTGTTCACTGCTTCCGAATCCCCCTGTCACACTGGCTGCGCGGTGAGGTTAGCAGTCGGATCTCGCTCCGGCGCAACGTCAGTCGGTCCCGAGAGGATCTGGATCACAAGCGTCCAGGGTGCGCGAACGGGCAATTGTCGAATAGGCAATTAGACTGGATAAACAGACGTACCTAGTAACCTGCATCGAATTCGGGTCGATGCGGACGGTGCGCACGTGACCGTTACGACGTACCCGAGGACGAGCGAGGAGGTGGGGCCCATGTCGAGCACCGAGGATCGGCGCTTCGAGGTCCTACGTGCGATCGTCGCGGACTATGTCGCGACCAAGGAGCCGATCGGGTCGAAGACCCTGGTGGAGCGGCACAACCTCGGGGTATCCAGCGCGACGGTTCGCAACGATATGGCGGTACTGGAGGCCGAGGGCTACATCACCCAGCCGCACACCAGTTCCGGTCGCATTCCGACCGATAAGGGCTACCGGCAGTTCGTCGATCGCATCTCCGAGGTGAAGCCGCTCTCGCCGGCCGAGCGCCGAGCGATCATGGAATTCCTGGAGTCCGGCGTCGATCTCGACGACGTGCTGCGCCGCGGTGTTCGGCTGCTTGCTCAGCTCACCCGCCAGGTCGCGGTCGTCCAGTATCCGACGGTGTCGGCCTCCACGGTCCGTCACATCGAGGTGGTCGCGCTGAATCCGGCGCGGTTGCTGCTGGTAGTGATCACCGATACCGGTCGCGTCGATCAGCGTCTCGTGGAACTCGGCGCACTCATCGATGATCAGGACCTCGCCGCACTGCGCGGCATGCTCGGTGGTGCGATGGACGGCAAGCGCCTGTCCGACGCCTCCGCGGCCGTCGCCGAACTGCCCGAGCGGGCGCCGGTACGACTGAAGGATGTGCTGGTGCGCGTCTCGACCGTGCTCGTCGAGACGCTGGTCGAGCATCCGGAGGAGCGGTTGGTCCTCGGCGGCACCGCCAACCTGACCCGCAATGCCGCCGACTTCGTCTTCCCTGGTTCGCTGCGCGATGTGCTCGAGGCATTGGAGGAGCAGGTCATCGTGCTGAAGCTGTTGGCGGCCGCACAGCATCCGGGCACCATCACGGTGCGCATCGGCGAGGAAACCCAGGTCGAGCAGATGCGGGGAACTTCGGTGGTGTCGACCGGCTACGGTGCCGCGGGTGCGGTGCTCGGCGGTATGGGCGTGCTCGGTCCGACCCGGATGGACTATCCGGGGACCATCGCATCGGTCGCGGCCGTTGCCCGTTATATCGGTGAGGTGCTCGCGGAGCGCTGAGGGCACCCGTCGCTGATACGCTCGATCCTCCGGCGGATAAAGTTGAGTGCATCCGACTAATGCTGTTGCAAACCAAGGACTAGAGAACTCAAAGTGGCACGGGACTACTACGGACTGCTCGGCGTCGCGAAGAACGCGACCGACCAGGAGATCAAGCGCGCCTACCGCAAGCTGGCGCGGGAGCTCCACCCCGACGTCAACCCCGACGAGGCGGCGCAGGCCAGGTTCAAGGAAGTGTCGACCGCCTACGAGGTGCTGTCGGACCCGGAGAAGCGGCGCGTCGTCGATATGGGCGGCGACCCGATGGAGTCCGGTGGTGGCGGCGCGGGCTTCTCCGGCGCCGGTTTCGGCGGGCTCGGCGACGTCTTCGAGGCCTTCTTCGGCGGTATGAGCGGCTCCAGCGGGACGCGCAAGGCGCGCGGCCGGGTGCAGCCCGGCGCGGATTCGCTGCTGCGGACCCGGCTCAGCCTGGCCGAATGCGCGGTCGGTGTCACCAAACACCTCACCGTCGACACCGCCATCCTGTGCGATATCTGCCACGGCGCAGGCACCAACGGCAAGTCCAAGGCGGTGCGCTGCGAAACCTGCGGTGGTGCGGGTGAGGTCCAGTCCGTGCAGCGTTCGTTCCTCGGTCAGGTGCTGACCTCACGTCCGTGTCCGACCTGTCGCGGCGCGGGTGAGACCATTCCCGATCCGTGCCACAAGTGCGGTGGTGACGGGCGGGTGCGGGCGCGTCGCGAGATCGCCGCGCCGATTCCGGCCGGTGTCGCCAACGGCATGCGGGTGCGGCTGGCCGCACAGGGCGAGGTCGGTCCCGGCGGCGGGCACGCGGGCGATCTGTATGTGGAGATCGTCGAGCAGCCGCACGATGTCTTCGTTCGCGACGGCGACGATCTGCACTGCACGGTTCGGGTGCCGATGGTCGATGCCGCACTCGGCACCACCGTCGTCATCGACACCATCCTGGACGGCCCGACCGAGCTGACCATCCCGCCGGGCACCCAGCCGGGTGAGATCTCGGTGCTGCGCGGCCACGGCATGCCGCGCCTGCGCTCCGGCGCGCGCGGTGATCTGCTCGCGCATCTGGATATCGTGGTGCCGACCAAACTCGACGCCAAGACCACCGATCTGCTGCGCAAGTACAAGGGCATGCGCACCGGCGAACGCGCCGAGGTGATGTCGGCGCAGTCCGAGCACAACAGCGGCCTGTTCGCCCGGCTGCGAGCGTCGTTCAGCGGGCGATAGGCGTTGGCCGCCACGGTCTTCTATCTCGCCGAGATTCCGGAGCCGGGTGCCATCGCGGTTCTGGACGGTCCGGAGGGACGACATGCCGCGACGGTCCGCCGCATCCGGGTCGGCGAGCCGATCACGCTGTCCGACGGCTCCGGTCTGCTCGCGGCATCGGAAGTCGTTGCGGCGCAGAAGGATCGGCTCGAGCTGAAGGTGCTCGACCGGGTGCTCGCCGCACCGGCGTCGCCGCGGGTGACCATCGTTCAGGCGCTGCCGAAGTCCGACCGCTCGGAGCTGGCCGTCGAGCTCATGACCGAGGCGGGCGCCGATGTCATCGTCCCGTGGCAGGCCGCGCGCTGCATCGCCAACTGGGAAGCCAAGGCGGGCAAGGCCGTTGAGAAATGGCGTGCCGCCGCCCGCGCGGCCGCCCGGCAGTCCCGCCGCGCCTACATTCCCGAGGTCGCCGACCTGCACCGCACCCGCGACCTGCTCGACAAGATCCGTGCGGTCGTCGCCGCGGGCGGCATCGCGGTGGCACTCCACGAGTCCGGCGCGGCCCGCTTCGTCGAGTTGCCTTTCGACAAGGCCTCCGAAATCCTGCTCATCGTCGGCCCCGAAGGCGGTCTAGACGACTCCGAGCTCACCGCTTTCGCTGCTGCTGGCGCCGACGTAACCCTGCTCGGCCCCACCGTCCTGCGCACCTCCACCGCCGCCGCCGTCGCCCTCGGAGCCTTGGGCGCGTTGACCTCCCGCTGGTAGCGACTCGGCTGCTCGGTACGGCACCGTATAGATCGCGAGCACGCAAAGTATTGCGACCGCGAAGCACGACAGTGTGTACCAGAGGTTCCCGATGGGGTCGCCATTGCTCGTCGAACCGTCGACGGCAGCGAAGTAATCGGGCAGCGCGCTCACCCAGAGCAATGCCATCACGCCCAGATACACAACGCTGTAAATCCGTACGAAGCGGTTCGTGTAGTCCGAATGGTCTCGCCTCAGCCGCAGCCACTGGCGAGTGAGAATCGGAATCGCGACGATGCTGAGGATGATCAATTCGGCCGCATAGAGGAATCCTCGCAACGTGGTGCTCCCGGCGCCGAAAACTGTTGCCGGGATCGGCAATACGCCCGTACCCAAAGACCCGAGAATGCCGATGACGACAGTGCGCCAGACCAATTGTGGTCCAGTGAAACTGCGCCCCTGGTCGATATGACGACCGACGAACAACTGGACGAAGAACGCCAGCGACATCGGCCACAGCGCGGCGAATACCACCACACTCGGTAGCGGAACCGAGTCGAACATCGGTTGATTGAGCGAATTTTCGGTCGACCATTCCCACCAGCGCAGCTGCGGTCCCAGATGGTCGAAGATCTCATAGAAGCCGTGGTGGACGAAGCCCACACAGACGGCGCCGACGAGAACACCGTATCGACGGAATACGCCCAGCATTCGGACGATTTCGAAGGCCAAGGTGGCCATCAATGGGTAGATCGCCACGATATAGAGGGGGAGTCGACCCCAGAGGAAATCCACCGTGAAGACGTTGTGCGCGAACATCGTGTCGACGTGTCCGTCGATACCGAAGGCCGCCGGAAAGTACAGCGGCGGTTCGATAATGAACAGATATGCGGTCGCGCCGAACCAGACCACGAGATTGGTGGGATCGCCGTGACGTCGCAGGCGCACAATCGCGTAGATCAGCGCGAGCACCGCGCCGAGGACGATGGTGAACTCGAGAACCGGCAGCGTCCAGTTCTCCAATGCGAAAGGGTTTCGCACCTCGACGAGTCCACCGGCCTCCTGACAGGAAAAGCCGAGCGCCTTCGCGAGTTCGTCGAAGGTGGGTGCGCAATGATCGGACATCAGTCCCCCTGCGCTGCAATGGAATCGGCGGTGTACCAGTGCGATACGTCGTAACCGGCGTCATAGCGCTTGAACCACACATCGGCGAGTGCGGGCAGCTTCTCGTGATCCGGGTTGTGCCTGGGCAATTGACTGCGGATGATGCCGACCAGCGCGATCAGTTGTTCGCCGAGTCGTAGATCGTCGAACGCGCGCGACATCGGACCATTGTCCTCGACGGGCAGCCGCAACAATTTCCGCAGCTTCTGCTTATTCCGGTGCATCGCGAACATCGCCAGTGCATCGATGCGCCGATCCTCCTGCGGCACATGCTTATTGAAGCCTGCGCAGGCCACCTTGATGACCTTCATGACGTGCCGGAAGATCGACGGAGCCATGCGCATCCGGTAGGCGTCACTGCCGACAATGGAATCGAAGATGATCAGCGCCGAGCTCCGATGTTCGACTTCCTCGACGAAGTGCCAGATGAACAGCGATGCGACACGGTCGTCTCCCGGCTGGAACAGGGTCGAATCGTTGTCGAGCATCAGTTTGAACACCGGGGTGAAGGTGGCCTCCAGGTCGGCGGTGTAGGCGAGCCGATATTCCAGCGAGGTCTGCACGGTGAGGCGATCGAATTCCGCGATTACTTCGTTGAGGGTCTCCTGGAGCCCCGGGTATCGCCTGATCAGACCATTGGCGTGCTGGCGGTGGGCGGTCGAATGCTGCCCCTCCTGACGCACGAACGCGTCCGCCTCTTCGGCGACCGCGGGATCGGTTATCCGCGGCATGGCCTCGCGAATCATATTGACGATCATCTTCTCGAAGCCGATGGCCAGGAAGGACACCGCGTTGGCCATGGACGAGAAGGCCGGATTCTCTTCGTTCCACAGGAACGGTACGTCGTAGTCCGCGAATGCGAATCGCATCTTTCGGACTTGTAGATCGGTCACTTGGCTGTACCTCGTAATTCGGAAGGGGGCTGTAGCCGTGTTCGGACGTGCCGAAGCTTCGATGCGGCTGATCATACACAGATCGGATCGAGTGTATGATCAGAATTGCTCGAGCTGGGGCGACGACGGCCCTGTGGTAGCGTCGAGCCCCTGATCTGGACGGTCGGCGGGGTTGTCCCGCTGTCGGTTTCGCATACGAGGGACATCGTTCGAACCGAGGAAGCGAGCAGTGGCAGGAAGGCGCGGGTGGGGCGGGAGTCCGCCGAACAGCGATGAAGAAGCGTCCCGTCGAATAGTCGCCGCCGCAGTAGATCTGATCGGACGGACAGGTTCGGAGATCAGCATCGCCGATGTCGCGGAGTCACTGGGTGTCATCCGTCAGACGGTGTACCGATACTTCCCCAGTGCGGACGCGCTGATGCAGGCCGCGGCGATCGCGTCGGTCGACGGCTTTCTGGATCGGCTGACACAGCAGGTCAGCGGTATCGAGGACCCGGTCGAAGCCATGACCGAGGGCGTGGTCTACACGCTGGCCGAGGTGCGTCGGACGCCCCACCTGGGCATTCTGCTCTCCAGCACATATTCGAATGTGCACCCCGAAAGCCTTACCTCCCAAGAGGCGCAAACCTTCGGCATGACGATGATCAAGCGCTTCGACGTCGATTGGGAGCGGTACGGATACGACGACACATCGCTGCACGAACTCGTCGAATACATTCTGCGAACGATGCAGTCGTTCTTCGTTTCCCCGGGCAATCCGCCACGGAGCGACGGTGAGCTGCGTCGATATTTACGACGCTGGATGGGGGCCGCGATCATCGCGCAACCGAAGCCGAACGGACGAGGCGGGGGCTGACCCGGTTGTTGCCGTGTGTTCGGGGGCGTGCTGCCATTCGGCTACGGTCGTCGCGGGCCGACCCTCGATTGGGTCAGCGCTGCCACGGGCCGTTCGGCGCGCCGGGGGCGGGCTGCTGCTGCCAGGAGGCGTTGGGTGTGCTGGGAGCAGGCTGCTGCGGGTAGGCGTTGGGTACGCCAAGAGCGGGCTGCTGCTGCCAATTGGTGTTGGGTGCGGCCGGGGCGGACTGTTGCGGGTGGGTGTTGGGTGTGCCGGGGGCGGGCCACTGGCCGTTCGGGCCTGGGGCAGGCTGCTGGTACTGGGCGGAGCCCATTTTCTCGGCATTGGCGCGTGCGATGAGGCCGGTGACTTGGGGTACGGCGAGGGGTGTCGATGCGCCGCACCAAGTGCATTCCATGTAGTGCTTGTTGCCGAGCGGGAGGATCGGGATGAAGAAGACTGTGAATGTGGTGGCGAGTCTGCGCAGCGCGTGCGCGGCGGGGTTGCCGCAGCGGCCGCAGACCAAGGTGATCATGGCGAGCGTGTGGAGACGCCTCTGCCAGCCGAAGATCAGCATGTGAAACCCCCGAAGAAAGAGAATCTGATGTCGGTCACAGTAGTAGATCGGCCGAGCGACCTATCTAGTTAACAGGCGGCCACCTCTGCGGTTGGCGCATATGGCCAGAATCCTGCGGTGTTATCGGTGGATCGGTATCCAGCGACATTGCCATTCGATTGCTGAAAACGTCCGAACTCAGGTGTGTACAGTCCCTTCGCCCTGGGCCCCGAGATCGTTGGCCTGCGACCTAGCGGTCATGAACGCCGACGCCTCGGGCGACCGTCGGATATCACGCCGTCGGCGCCGCGCATACTTCGGAAGCGGCAACGGTTCCGACTCCGCGGCGAGCGTGAATCATCAAGTACCACACCAGAACCGCGGCCACGGCCAGCAGCGCCCCGACGCAGGCCGCCAGACCGACCCATCCTCCCTTCGCATATGCGATGCCTGCCGTACCACCGATGATGGCGCTGCCGAGGTAGTAGGTGAACAAGTACAGCGATGATGCGGCGCCACCGGGAGCTATCGTGCCGACCCAGGTGCTCGCCACCGCGTGGGCACCGAAAAACCCTGCGGTGCAAAGTGTTATCCCCAAGATGACCGCGATCAACTGGTCCGGAATGGTGACCAGTATTCCGATGCCCATCAGCGCGACGGAGGCTGCGAGCACACGGTGCTTACCGATGCGATCGGCCCAACGCCCGGCCGCGGCCGAGGCGAGAGTGCCTGCCAGGTACAGCAGGAACACCGAACCCGCAACGGCCGCAGGCAATTCGAACGGTGGCCGGGTCAGCCGATAGCCGAGGAAGTTGTAGATCGATACGAATCCGCCGACCAATACGAAGGCCAACCCGAACAGCGCCAGCAGCCCGCCGTGCCGCAACGGCGCGCCGATATCGCGCAGCACGGTACGCATTCCGGCGGGTCGAGCGACGAACCCACGCGACGGCGGCAACCCCCGCACGAACCAAACGGTGCAACCGGCAGCCGCAACGCCAACCGCGGCCTCGGCCCAGCGCCACGAGGTCAGATCCAAAGCGAATGCCGGAATCAACCGCCCAGCCAACCCGCCGATCGACGTGCCCGCGACATAAACACCCATCGCCGCGCCCAACCCGTCCCCACCGATCTCCTCCGCCAAATACGCCATCGCGACCGCGGGCACTCCGGCCAACGCCACGCCCTGTAGCGCCCGCCCTACCAACAGCACCTCCAACGATGGACTCAACGGCAGCAGCAGACCGATGGCCGCAGACATCAGCGCCGACCCCGTCATCACCCTGGTCCGTCCTATTCGTGAGGACAACGCACTGACCGGCACGATCGCCAGCGCGAGAAACCCGGTGGTCAACGACACGGCCAGCGCGGCCTGCGCCGGGGCGACTCCGAATGCGGCCGACAGACTCGGCAGCAACGCCTGCGCGCTGTACATCGACACGAAGGTGGCCAGCCCTGCGGCGAACAGCGCAGTAGTGATCCGACGTTCGTGCGATGTGCTGGTCGAACGGATATCCGTGCTGGTCATGGCACCAGGATCGAGACTCGTCATTAAGAAGGGAAATGAATAGTAATCTGGTTTCTAATGCGCCAGATGCATAAGGAAAGGTCCGTACGTGCTGGGTGACGACCTGCTGTGGTTCACGACACTCGCCGAGCTGGAGCGAGTCGGCGCGGCCGCCGAGCGGCTGCATATCGCCCAGCCGACGCTCTCGCGCATGCTGGCCCGCCTCGAGCGCCGTCTCGGCGTCGAACTCTTCGACCGCCACGGAAAACGCATCGTGCTGAACGAATTCGGCCGGACCTACTACGAACACGCCCGCCGTGCCCAGTCCGAACTCGATGCCGCCGCCCAGGCCGTCGCCGACCTCGCTGATCCCGCGAAAGGCGTTGTCCGCCTGTCGTTTCAGCACTCCTTCGGCAGCTGGCTGATCCCGCAACTGATCGGCGGCTTCCGGCGCGGTTCGTCCCGCATCTCGTTCACCCTCTGGCAGGGTGCGTTCGATGCGGTAATCGATCAGATAGTCGACGGCACAGCGGATTTGGCGATCGTGTCGCCCCGTCCGTCGGTCCCGGGCATCGGCTGGCGCAAACTGCTCGCGCAGCCGCTCGCGCTGGCCGTGCCCGCGGAACATCGGCTCGCCGCCCGCCGACAGATCCGTCTCGCCGAGCTCGGCGACGCCGAATTCATCACCATGCACTCGGGTTTCGGTATGCGCCGCATTCTCGACGAACTCTGTGCCGCCGCGAATATCCGCCCCCGCATCGCCTTCGAATCGAGCGATCTGCTCACCGCCGCGGGTCTGGTCGCGGCCGGACTCGGCGTCGCGCTGCTGCCGCTGGAAGATCGCACGCCCGCAGCCGGTTCGCTATCGGGCATCGTGACCGTGCCGCTCGCCGATGCCGCAGCGGCCCGCGATGTGGGGCTGATCTGGTCGGCGACCGCCCCACCATCGGATGCGGTGCGTCGATTTCGTGACTTCACCGAGGATTGGGCACGCCGGCGCGTGGGAATCCAGATGCCACGACGGTAAGTAGCGATCAGCAGGCAATCGCTACTTACCGCTTCGAACGATCCGCAAGCAATCGCGACGGCCGAGGTAGCGGTTTATTCACTGCGTGTTGTCAGTGCGGCGCGTTAAACTTTCATCAACGACGCAGCAATTCGAGACCGGAAAGCAGGCTATAGCCACTTTTGAGAACACAAGGCGAGATCGGCGACCCGACTACCCCCACTGCAGGCCTGAGCTCACCCACCCCGCCGACTTCGTCGGCTTCCATGCCCGGTGGTGCAGACAACGGCTCGGGCCCGGCAGCACGCACCGTGCGTTCCAGTATCGAACTCGCTCCCGAATCCGTGTTCCCGTTCCTCGGTTCGGCCGACCAGAACCTGCGTGAACTCGAGCAGCTGCTGGATGCGGATATCCATGTCCGCGGCAATTCCGTGACCCTCACCGGTAAGGCGGCCGATGTCGCGCTGGCCGAGCGGGTGATCGAACAGCTCGTCGCGCTGACCGGTCGCAATCGAGTGGTGACCCCGGAGGCGGTGCGCCACACGGTATCCATGCTCACCGAGGGTTCCTCGGAATCCCCGGCCGAGGTACTGAGCCTGGACATCCTGTCCCGACGCGGCAAGACCATCCGGCCCAAGACGCTCAACCAGAAGCGCTACGTCGACGCAATCGACGCCAACACCATCGTGTTCGGCATCGGCCCCGCGGGTACCGGCAAGACGTATCTGGCGATGGCCAAGGCCGTGCAGGCATTGCAGACCAAGCAGGTCAACCGGATCATCCTCACCCGTCCCGCCGTCGAGGCGGGCGAGCGGCTCGGCTTCCTGCCCGGCACGCTGAACGAGAAGATCGATCCGTATCTGCGCCCGCTCTACGACGCGCTGCACGACATGATGGATCCGGAGGCCATTCCGAAGCTGATGGCGGCCGGTGTCATCGAGGTCGCGCCGCTGGCGTATATGCGAGGTCGCACGCTGAACGATTCGTTCATCATTCTCGACGAGGCGCAGAACACCACGGCCGAGCAGATGAAGATGTTCCTCACCCGGCTCGGATTCGGTTCGAAGATCGTGGTGACCGGTGACGTCACCCAGGTCGACCTGCCCAATGGCGCGCGCTCGGGTCTGCGCGCGGCGAGTGAGATCCTGACCGGCATCGAAGATATCCATTTCGCCCAGCTGACCAGCAGCGATGTGGTTCGGCACCGGTTGGTCTCCGATATTGTCGACGCCTACGAGCGGGCCGAGGCCGAGCGGGTCACCCAGGTCGGACCGCACTATCCGGGCAATCGCGCACAGCGTCGTGCCGCGAGCCGGGGAGATCGGCGATAGTGGGACGGACGTGTCCGGGCCAGCCGCGCGGTGCGGGCCCGGGCACACCGAATACCCTGATCAGGTGAGCATCGAGATCGCCAACGAGTCGGGTGTCGACGTACCCGAAGAAGACCTGGTCAGTGTCGCGCGATTCGTGATCGGCCGGATGGACGTGCATCCGGCGGCCGAGCTGTCGATGGTGCTCGTCGATCTCGACACCATGGCGGATCTGCACATGCGCTGGATGGACCTACCCGGCCCGACCGATGTCATGTCCTTCCCCATGGACGAACTGGAGCCCGGTGGCCGACCGGACAGTGCCGAACCGGGTCCGTCCATGCTCGGCGATATCGTGCTGTGCCCCGAATTCGCCGCCGGCCAGGCCCGCAAGGCCGGTCACTCGCTCGATCACGAACTCGCGCTGCTCACCGTGCACGGTGTGCTCCACCTGCTCGGCTACGACCATGCCGAGCCGGAGGAGGAGAAGGAGATGTTCGCGCTGCAGGCACGGCTGCTCGAGGAGTGGTACGAGAGCCTGCGCGAGGCACAGCGGCGAGCCGAATTGGCCGAGCGCGATGCCCGGCTGCTGGGGAAGGCCGGTTTCACAACGCCCGGTGAGGCGCTAGGCCCCGCGTGAGTTCGCTGACTCTGATCCTGCTGGCGGTTCTGCTCGTCCCGGTCGGTGGGGTGTTCGCCGGAGTCGATTCGGCGCTGAACACCATCTCACCGGCGCGTCTCGACGATATGGTGCGGGCGGAGCGGCCCGGCGCGGTGCGGCTGACCAGGATCGTGGCCGATCGGCCACGATATGTGAATCTGCTTGTGCTGCTTCGTATTCTGTGCGAGATATGCGCGACGGTGCTGTTGGCGGCGGCGCTGATTCCGCTGTGGGACGACAATTGGGCGCTGCTGTTCACCGCGGCCGTCATGGTGCTGGTGGACTATGTGGTGATCGGAGTCGGACCGCGCACACTCGGGCGTCAGCACGCCTACTCCATCGCATTGGCCTCGGCGCTGCCGCTGCAGTTCATCGGCACGGTGCTCGGTCCGGTCAGCAGGCTGCTGATCCTCATCGGCAATGCGATCACCCCGGGTAAGGGATTTCGCAACGGCCCCTTCGCATCCGAGATCGAGCTGCGGGAAGTGGTCGAGATGGCCAGTGAACGCGGTGTGGTGGCCGACGACGAACGCCGCATGATCCAGTCGGTCTTCGAACTCGGCGATACCCCGGCCCGCGCGGTCATGGTGCCGCGCACCGAAATGGTCTGGATCGAGGCGGATAAGACTGCGGCACAGGCGATGTCGCTCGCGGTGCGCAGTGGACACTCCCGCATTCCGGTGGTCGGCGAGAACGTAGACGACATCCTCGGCGTGGTATATCTGAAAGACCTTGTGCCGTATGCGGATAGAAGTCGCAAGGTGCAGGTGCGCGATGCCATGCGCCCGGCGGTGTTCATGCCCGACTCCAAACCGCTGGACAGCCTGCTCGACGAAATGCAGCGCCGCAGAAACCATATGGCGCTACTGGTCGACGAATACGGCGGCATTGCCGGACTGGTGACCATCGAGGATGTGCTCGAGGAGATCGTCGGTGAGATCGCCGACGAATACGACACCGACGAAACCCCACCCATCGAGGACCTCGGCGAGGGCCGCTACCGGGTTTCGGCTCGACTGTCGGTCGACGATCTGGCCGAACTGTACGGCCTGGAAATCGAGGAGGAGGACGTCGATACCGTCGGCGGCCTACTCGCCCACGCACTGGGCCGGGTGCCGCTGCCCGGCTCCAAAGCCGTTGTGCACGGCCTGGTGCTGCGTGGCGAAGGCGGTGCGGACGCGCGGGGACGGGTGCGGGTGCACACCGTCGTGGTGCGCAAGGCGCTGGAGAAATCGCATGCCGAGAAGGCCAACGGCAAGCGCAAAAGTAACGGATCCGAGCGGGAAATCCCGACCGATCGTGATGAGAACGGAGACAGCGAATGACCGAATTGGACGCCGAGGACACCAAACTCGTGGTGCTGGCCAAGGGCGCGCTCGGCCGCACCGGCGGCAACTCGGGCGCGGCCATCCGCGATACCGACGGCCGCACCTACGCGGCTGGTGATGTCGCCCTGCAGTCCCTGCGACTGACCGCCTTGCAGGCCGCCGTCGCGGCCGCGATCTCCAGTGGCGCAGAGGGATTCGAGGCGGCCGTGGTCGTCAGCGGCAAGCTATCGGATCCGGGCGTCTTCGCGATTCGCGAGGTTTCGCCCGAGGCGCGCATCGTCTTCACCGACCGCTCGGGCGCGGTCTTCGAGATCGTCGACGATGCCGCAGGCGCGGAGGTGCAGGGTGGCTGATACATCCACCGAATTCCGTTCCGGCTTCGTCTGTTTCGTCGGCCGTCCGAATACCGGCAAGTCGACGCTGACCAATGCGCTGGTCGGCCAGAAGATCGCGATCACCTCCTCGCGCCCGCAGACCACCCGCCACACCATCCGCGGCATCGTGCACCGCGAGCACGCCCAGCTCATCCTGGTCGACACCCCCGGTCTGCACCGCCCGCGCACTCTGCTCGGCCAACGCCTGAACGACCTTGTCCGCGATACGTATTCCGAAGTCGACGTGATCGCCCTGTGTATTCCGGCCGATGAGAAAATCGGCCCCGGCGACAAATGGATCCTGCAGCAGATCAAGCAGATGGCGCCGAAGACCACTCTGCTCGGTGTGGTCACCAAGATCGACAAGGTGAGCCGCGACCAGGTCGCCGAACAGCTGATGGCGCTGTCGCGACTGCTCGGCCCGGACCACGATGTCGTACCGGTCTCCGCCGTCAAGGGCGAACAGGTCGAGGTCCTCGTCGACGTCATCGCCTCGAAAATGCCTGAGGGACCGGCCTTCTACCCCGACGGCGAGCTCACCGACGAGCCCGAGGAAACCCTGATGGCCGAGCTCATCCGCGAAGCCGCCCTGGAGGGTGTCCGCGACGAGCTCCCGCATTCGCTCGCCGTGGTTATCGAAGAAGTCCTCCCGCGCGAAGAAAACGAAGACCTGCTCGACGTGCACGCCCTGCTCTACGTCGAACGCGCCTCGCAGAAGGCCATCATCATCGGCAAGGGCGGTGCCCGCCTCAAAGAGGTAGGCACCAACGCCCGCAAACAAATCGAACACATCCTCGGCGTCCGCATCTACCTACACCTGCATGTCAAGGTTGCCAAGGATTGGCAGCGCGACCCGAAACAGCTTGGCAAGCTCGGGTTCTGACGCAGGGATATCCCCGCTGTCGCCGGGACCTCCTCGAACGCTGGTGGCGAAACGTACCGGTCGAGCACCGAAAGGTCTTGTACGTCGTACTACTGAACCACGGGGAGGTCACTGAGCAAGAGACGCCGCGCAGCGCCGGGACATACACCAGCGCGGAGACGGCGCGGGCGATCGGGGCGGCGCGGAGTGCGTGCGCGGCAACGGTGTGATCGGCAGCGAAGCGCCCACCCTGGACTTGCAGGTGCGGTGAATTGCCCAGGCTTGTAGCGGATCTCGCTGCCTACCCCGATCTGGCGCACTACCATCCGCCGCGGCGGCGACCGCACCGGACTGGTCTACGACGTAGCCGGTGTGGTCCGTGCCAATCGTGCCCGGCCCGAGCGCGCCCGCGATGTCAATCGCGCCGCCATCGCACTGCAACTGCGCGGCACCGACTATCTCGGAGTCTGTACTTCTCCCGAGGTCGAGTGGCCGCCGAGTCGACCATCGGCATTCTCATTGCCACCGTCCTCGGGAAGTCCAGCCAGCCGCGGCAGTGTTTGCTGATGTATCCGCAGGGCGCCGTCAACGGCCGGGGTCCGGACGGGTACCAAGAGCGATACCGAGGTCTGGACCCTGCCCGAACGCTGGACTCACCACCACGGCTCGGGGCGGTGGCGCTCCCAGCGCAGTTCCGATTCCAGTTGTGCGGCAACGGAAACCAGGAGCGGCTCGGTGTTCGCGGTGCCCATGAGTTGTGCGCCCACCGGCAGGCCGGTGTCGGTGAATCCGGCTGGGACATTCACCGCGGGCCAGCCGAGTACATTCCAGGGCCAGGTATACGGGCATGCGGCCGTGATGAGGTCGTTGGTGGCGTTGACGCCGATACCGTCGATCTCTTCGGCGCGTGGCGGGGGAGTCGCGGTGGTCGGGGCCAGCACCAGATCGTAGTCGCGGAAGAAGCCGCCGATTTGCTTGTGCAGCAACGTTTCCGCCTGACGTGCCGCGAACAGTGCGGGTCCGCTGAGTGCGCGGCCGAACCGGACGTTCGCGGTGGTGCGTGGATCCACTTGTATGCCAGGCATTTTGTCGTAGACGTGGCGGACCCCCGCCAGCGAGCGCGGTAGGAAGGACGCACCGATCATGATGCCGTAGTGCAGATCCGCCACGGTTACCGAATGACCGAGGCGGCGCAGTGTGGTGGCGATGCGCTGCACCGCGACTTCGACCTCCGGATGTAGCGCGGTTCTGGTGGCGGTGAACGGGATTCGCAGCGAGAGGGCGATGCGTAGTCGTCCTGGATCGCGGCCGACGGCATCGGAGATGGTGAGCGGTTCGGGGGTGTGCAGATCGCCGGGATGCGGTCCGGCGGCGGTGTCGAGCAGCAGGGCGGCATCGGCGACGGTTCGGGCCAACGGTCCGTTCACGGTGAGGCCGTGGAATGCCTCGGCCGCGGGCCAGGTGGAGATGCGGCCGCGCTGTGGTTTGATGCCGACGAGATTGGTCCACGCGGTCGGGATGCGGACCGAGCCCGCGCCGTCGGAACCCAGTGCGGCGGGTACCAATCCGGCCGCGACGGCAGCCGCGGAACCGCCGGATGAGCCGCCCGGTGTGTATTCGGCACCCCATGGGTTGCGAGTGTGGCCGAAGGCGGCGCCGCTGGTGAACGGCAGTTGGCCGAGTTCGCAGGTATTGGTCTTGCCGACGATCACCGCACCGGCCGCGCGCAGTCGTCGAACCGATTCCGCGTCTTCGGTTTTCGGCGGGAGCTCGCCACCGCAGCCGAATGCCGTTGGCTCACCGGCGATATCGGTATCGTCCTTGATCGCGATCGGCACGCCGAGCAGAGGGAGACGTTCGCCGGCGGCCAAGCGCTCGTCGGCCGCGACGGCCTCGGCGAGTGCCTTTTCGCGCCGGACGATACGGAAGGCATTCAGGGTCGGCTGACTCGCCTCGATCCGGTCCAGTGCGGCGCCGACCGCGGCCACGGAGCTGATCCTGCCCTGTGCGAGGGCGGCTGCGAAGTCGGCGAGGCCGAGTTCGGCGGTCTCGAATGGGCGCAGGGTGGCGTCGGACACCGTCATGTGAGCTCCGTCTCCTTCGATCTTTCGTTGCACGGTAGCGCGGAGCTGGTCAATCGTCCACATCGGCTCCCGAATCTCCACCCCAGGTAGGAGGCCGAGCTATAGACATACATACCGTATGTATGTAATGGTGGACACGAACTGCCAACACATGGAGGAACCATGGGAATCAGTACGTCACTCGGCCGCGCACATGAGGTGGATCTCCCCGGCGGCCGCATCCGGTACTACGACACAGGGGAGGGCGCGCCGGTCGTTTTCGTGCACGGCCTGCTCGTCAACTCCGATCTCTGGCGCAATGTCGTCCCCACCATCGCGGCGGCGGGCTATCGCTGCCTCAGTCCGGACCTGCCGCTCGGCTCACACGAAATCCCGGTCCCCGCAGCGGATCTCACGCCCACCGGGGTCGCCGATCTGATCGCCGACTTTCTGGAGCGACTCGACCTCACCGACGTCACCGTTGTCGCCAATGACACCGGCGGCGCGATCACCCAGTTGTTGCTGACCCGTCGTCCAGAGCGGATCGGCCGCGTCGTACTGACCTCGTGCGACGCCTACGAGGCTTTCTTCCCGCCTGCCTTCGCGGCGCTGCCTGTGCTGGCGCGGGTACCCGGCTCGCTGCGGCCGCTGACCGAGTTGATGCGGATCCGTGCACTGCATCGTCTGCCGATCGCGTTCGGCTGGGTGACAAAGCGCCCGGTCCCGCCGGAGATCGCAGACTCCTACCTGCTGCCGAGCCGGAATTCGGCGGCGATCCGCAAGGATCTGCGCCGGTTCCTGAAGACCGTGCATCGCCGCTACACGCTCGACGCCGCTACCCGATTCCCATCGGTGCGGGTTCCGGTGCTGGTCGCATGGGCTCGCGAGGACAAGATCTTCCCGGTGAAATTCGCCGAACGCCTGGCCGCCGACCTGCCGAACGCGACCCTGAAGTTCATCGACGACTCCTACACCTTCCTGTCCGAAGATCAGCCCGAGTTGCTCTCCGAAACGATTCTGGAGTTCACTCGGGCGCATGCAACGCCGTAGTCAGGAGGATCGCTCCCGTGCCACCCGAGCCGCGCTCGAGCAGGCCGGTCGCCGGTTGTTCGCCGAGCGCGGTTTCGCGGCGACCTCGGCCGAGGAACTCGTGACCGAGGCGGGAGTCACCCGCGGCGCCCTGCACCACCACTACGGCGATAAGCGCGGTCTGTTCCTGGCCGTGCTCGAAAAAATAGAGGTCGAGACCACGCAGGAAATCGAAAACGTCATCGGCGCAGGTAATCCCGATGACATTCTCACCTCGATGGCCATCGGCCTGAATGTCTTCCTGGAGATCTGCCAGCGCCCGGAGATGATCCGCATCACCCTCTACGACGGCCCCGCGGTCCTCGGCTGGCAGGCATTTCGCGAATTCGAGGCGCGCCATGGGCTGGGGTTGGTCATCGCCCAATTGGAACGCGCCCGTGACGCGGGGCTGATCGCCGATGCGCCGATCCAGGTCCTGGCCCAGCTGATCTTCAGCGCGGTCACCGAGGCAGGTTTGATCGTCGCGCACGCAACAGATAAGGCCGCCGCGCAGGCCCAAGCTCAGCAGTCCCTGATGCTCCTCATCGGAGGAATTCTCCGCACTTGACGTGTGCGCCGGTGTCACATAGCTAGTGGTCTCCGCGCATAAGTTGCACCTTGTGTGAGGAGGGCACTGGTTCTGCGAGGTCGGGGCGAGCCGGTTATTGGATGGGGAAGTTGAAGTACGTGTTCGGGAACGGCTCGTTTTTCAAGGTGAAGTGCCACCACTCTTCGGCGAGGTTTTTGAAACCGTGCTCGTCCATGAGGTTCACCAGCAGCTCACGGAGTGCCCGCTGGGTACCGCTCGGTGCTGGGTTGGCCGTATGCGCGAGTGGATCGAAGCAGTCGTAGCCCGTGCCGAAGTCGAGGGTGTTGTCCCGGAAGCGCTGGTCGGCGGGCAGTGTGCAGGCGCGCAGCGGATCGCCGGGGTGGTACTGCTCCTGATCGGCGGCCGGTAGCGTGACGATCGTGAGATCCAAGGTGCTGCCCCTGCTGTGCCCGGACTTCTCCGCGATGTACCCGTCCCGGAACAGATTCGCCTTCTCCACCGTCGGATAGAACTCCGCCCGCATCTTGGTATCGCCGAGATCTTTTGCCCAACTGACGAATTGGTCCACCGCCCGCTGCGGTCGGTAGCAGTCATAGGTCTTCAGCCCGAGCCCCATGGGCTGCAGCTCTCGCTGCACCTGCGCGAGAGCCGCGGCGGCCTCCTTCGTCAGCAAGCACTTCGGCGCGTCATACCCATTGATCCGCCCACCGATGAAGTTGTGCTCCCCGAAGTACCGCGCATCAACGATGATCGTCGGATCGAGTTCCGTCACCGAAACGAACGCCGTCTCATCAGCCGCGGGCGAACTCGGCTTCTCCCCGCAACCCGCGACCCCGACAGCCGCGACCGCCGCCAAAACTGCTGAGCAGAACCGAATTCCGCGCATCCGCAGATCATAACCACCGATCTACGTTCCCGGACCGAGTTGCGCACGCAACCGCCCGCCCAACTCCGTCGCCTCCGCACCCGACCAGGGAATCACCCCGTTCTCCGCCATCAACGCATGAAACTGCTGACGCTCATACGAGCAGAAAGATCAGGCCTTCGTCTACGCCGTCGCCTGCTCGCTCGATGACGAATGCGGCATGCTCGATCACCGCGAAGGGTGTCGATGTGTTTCGATGGCCGCGCCTGGGCGTGGGGGTCGGGGGTTCGTGGGAGGATGAGGGCGTGCGGTTGTATCGGGATGAGGCGGTGGTGGTTCGCCAGCATAAGCTGGGGGAGGCGGATCGCATTGTCACGTTGTTGACGCGGCAGCACGGGTTGGTGCGGGCGGTGGCCAAGGGGGTGCGGCGGACCAAGTCGCGGTTCGGGGCGCGGTTGGAGCCGTTCGCGTATGTGGACGTGCAACTGCATCCGGGGCGCAATCTCGACACGGTCACCCAGGTGCACACCATGGAGGCATTCGCCGCCGATATCGTCGACGATTATGGCCGCTACACCACGGCCTGCGCGGTACTGGAGACCGCGGAGCGGCTGGCCGGTGAGGAGCGCGCGCCCGCACCGAAGCTGCACGCATTGACCGCGAGCGCGCTGCGGGCGATCGCCGCCAAACAGCGCCCGCACGAGCTGATTCTCGACGCATACCTGTTGCGCGCCATGGGTTTTGCGGGTTGGGCCCCCGCGCTGGACGAATGCGCGCGCTGCGCGACACCCGGCCCGCATCGCGCCTTCCACGTCGCCGCCGGTGGCGCGGTCTGCGTGCACTGCCGCCCGCCCGGTTCGGCGACCCCGGCCCCGGGCGTGCTCGACCTGCTGATCGCCCTGTTGAAGGGTGAGTGGGAGTACGTCGAGCAGGTTCCCGAACAGATCCGCAGACAGGCCAGCGGCCTGGTCGCGGCGCACCTGCAGTGGCATCTGGAACGTCAGCTGCGCACCCTGCCGCTGGTCGAGCGTTCACCCGAAACCGCCAAGGCGTCCGCTACCGCCGGACAAGCGGGCTGAACGGCACCAATTCCGCGGTGTGGGTCGGTCTGACCTCCGCTTTTTCGCCACTCACGGGGGTTCCCGCGGATTTCTGCGTTGAATGGGTGCACAGACCGAACCGTCCTGTGCATCCGATCAGGTGGTGCGCACAATCCCTTCACAACCATCAGGCAGGATAGATGCCGTGATCCTCCGTCGAGACTCTGCCGCGCTGACCAGGTCGACCAGCGCACGGTCGGGTGCCGAACGCACCGTCCGTCCGCCGTCGCCGCATCCATCGGGGGCGACGCCGCCGGAACTGCCTGCGGAGTTGGTGCCCAATCATGTGGCGCTGGTGATGGACGGCAACGGTCGTTGGGCGCAGGAGCGCGGGCTGCCGCGCACCGCGGGGCACGAGCGCGGCGAGGCGGTCCTGATGGACACCGTCGAGGGCTGCATCGAGATCGGCGTGAAGTGGCTCTCGGCCTACGCCTTCTCCACCGAGAACTGGCGGCGCAGCCCGGAGGAAGTGCGCTTCCTCATGGGGTTCAACCGGGATGTCATCCGCCGCCGCCGCGACGAGATGCACGAAATGGGTGTGCGGGTGCGCTGGGCGGGGCGGCGACCGCGCCTGTGGCGCAGCGTGATCAACGAACTCGAGACCGCGCAGGAGCTGACCAAGGACAACACGGTGATGACCCTCACCATGTGCGTCAACTACGGTGGTCGTGCCGAAATCGCCGATGCGGCAAGGGAAATCGCGCGTCGTGTGGCCGCGGGTGAGATCGATCCGGAGCGGGTAACCGAGGCGACGGTCGCCAAATACCTGGACGAGCCGGATATGCCGGACGTCGACCTGTTCCTGCGCCCGTCCGGCGAATTCCGTAGTTCGAACTTCCTCATCTGGCAATCCGCCTATGCCGAGTATGTCTACCAGGACACGCTGTTTCCCGATTTCGACAGGCGCAACTTGTGGGAGGCCTGTCTCCAGTACGCTTCGCGTGATCGCCGCTTCGGGGGGACCAAGTGAACGGCGGCAGCAAATGAACGGCGGCACCGATATGGACGCAGCAGTCACCCCCGAACAAGAGCTACAGGCCCGCGCCGGCGCCTGCCTATCGCTCTACGACGTCGATGTGCGCGTCGACCCCGAAGGTTCGATCGGCTTCGAATACCAGGGCGCGCTGTGCTCGTTGCGCGCGGTGACGCTGGCACCAGGCCTGGACGTGCTGACGCTGACCTGCGTACTGGCCTGGGACCGACCACTCAAGCCGCAACTGCACAAGCGAGTTGCCGAGCGCAACAGCGCGATTCAGTTCGGTTCGATCACACTGATCACCCGCGGCAACCAGGCCGATGTCATGTTGCGCTACACCTTCCCGGCCGCCGGTCTGGACGATCAGGCGCTGGCGACCATGCTGCTGCTCGTGCTCTCCGGTGCGGGTAAGGCGAGGCAGGGACTGCTGCCCTGAACCGCTGACCGCATGACAGATGTCATGGCAGGTTCGTGACACTCGTGCGAGGTACCGGCCCCCGGTTTGCGTGACCGTTGAGTCATGACATCGGCACTGACATCCACGGCCATCTCGGCCGCGGCGGGCGGCTCGGCCAGGCACCGGGCGGCGTCCGCGATCGAACTGCGCGACCTGCACAAGAGCTTCGGACTCCCGGGCGGCGGCGAGGTGCATGCCGTCGACGGACTCGACCTGGTGGTCGCGCCGGGTGAGATCGTCGCCTTCCTCGGCCCCAATGGCGCGGGTAAGACCACCACCATCGATATGCTGCTCGGGCTGGCAACGCCGGACTCCGGCAGTGTCCGGGTTTTCGGCGGCCCACCGGCGGAAGCGCTTGCGGCAGGCCGTATTTCGGCGGTCATGCAGTCCGGCGGCCTACTGCCTGATCTGACCGTCGCCGAGACCGTGCAACTGGTGGCCACCCTGCACACGCATCCGCGTTCGGTCGATGAGGTGCTCGCGCGCGCCGGTATCGCCGATATCGGCGGTCGGCTGGTCGGCAAATGCTCGGGCGGTCAGAAGCAGCGGCTGCGCTTCGCGCTCGCGCTGCTGCCGAATCCGGACCTCATCGTGCTCGACGAGCCGACTACCGGCATGGATGTCGAAGGACGCCGGGAATTCTGGAATGCGATGCGCGAGGATTCCGATCGCGGCCGCACCGTCCTGTTCGCCACCCATTACCTCGATGAGGCCGACGCATACGCCGATCGGATCGTGCTGGTGCGTGCGGGCCGGGTCGTCGCCGACGGCAGTGCCGCCGAGATCAAGAACCTGGCCGCGGGACGTGCCGTCAGTGCGACACTGCCCGGTGCCGACGCTGCCCTCCTGCTCGCGGTTCCGGGCATTGATGACGTCGAGCTGCGCGGTGACCGAATCATCGTGCACACCAAGGATTCCGACGCCATCGCCCGCTATCTGCTCACCGAGACCACCGCAGTCGATCTCGAAATCACCTCGCACAATCTCGAATCCGCATTCCTGGCGCTCACCACCGGAGACAACTGAAATGACCACCCTCGCCCCACAAGCTGTTTCGATGCGCGTCTCGCTCGGCGGCTTCAGCCTCGGCTTCCTGCGCCTGGAACTGCGCCGCATGCTCCGCAATCGGCGGACCATGATCTTCACGCTGGTCATGCCGCCGCTGTTCTTCGTCATCTTCGGCCTGCAATCCGATTACCGGACAGAGTCATTCGGATCGGGCAATGTGACCGGCTATGTGATGGTGTCGATGGCGGTGTACGGCGCGATGCTGGCCACCACCAGCGGCGGCGCCATGGTCGCGATCGAACGCGCGCAGGGCTGGAGCCGCCAATTGCGGCTCACCCCATTGCGTCCCGTCGCCTACATCGCCACCAAGGTCGCCGTCGCGATGGTGCTCGGGCTGGTCTCGGTTATTGCGGTCTTCGTCATCGGGGGAATCTTCGGCGCCCACCTGACGGTCACCGCCTGGGTGAGCTGCTTCCTGCTCGCGTGGATCTGCTCGCTGGTCTTCGCCGCCTTCGGCCTGTTCGTCGGCTACCTGCTGCCCTCGGAGAATGTCATGCAACTGCTCGGTCCAGCCCTGGCGGGCCTGTCCTTCGCGGGCGGCCTGTTCATGCCGCTGCACGGCTGGTTCGAGACGGTCTCCAAGATCTTCCCGACAAACGGCGTCGCCACCTTGGCCCGCATGCCGTTCGGCGACACCAGCGCAGGATCGATCGCGCTGGCCATCCTCAATGTCGTCGTCTGGGCCACGATCTTCGTCGGCGGCGCGGCCATTCTGTTCCGCCGTGACACCGCACGTTGAACGATCGGGGACGACCAGCCGCCTGCCCCGGAGGGTGGGCGGCTATGCGGTGCTCGGTGCTCGGTGCTCGGTGCTCGGTGCTCGGTGCTCGCGGCCAGTGGCCCTACGGTGCCGGGTCCGCCGTGACGTGCACGGCGGTGTTGTGCGGCGGCGTGATGCCGGGCGGTCATCCTGGGTCGGTTGGCGCGGCGGAGCCGCTCGGCTGCGGAGATCATGCGGGGCGTGGGGTTTCGGCGGCGCGGACAAGTGCGGGTTCGGTAGCGTCGCGATTCGTGATCGACCACTGTGCGCGCAACCGAGGTCGGGGTTCGGCGTGCGTGCTGTTGGTGTGGGAGTGCCGATGCGTGTGAAGTCCGTGCTGCGGGGTGGTGCGGCATCCGAACTACTCGATCGGGTGGTCCGCGACGGCGGAATCGGGGCGAACGGGAAGCGGCGCGGGTGGTTCGGCGGACTCATGTCGGTCGTGTGGCTGTCGTACATGATCGGACCGATCATCCAGAGCTGGCAGGACGCGGATCAGCCGACGGCGAGTCTGGCGACCGCGACACTGCTCGCGTACGCGGCGCTGATCGTCGGTTCTTTTATTGTCTTCCGGCGGACCGATGGCACCAGCCGGTTGGTGGAGCCGCCGGTCGATCGGCGCATGTGGCCGGTGCTCGTCGGTATGACGGCGTGCAGCGCGGGGTTGATGGCATTGCTCGGCGCGGTCGCGCTGCCGACATTGATCTTCGTCGGCGTGATCGCGATCTTTCATATGCCCTCGCGCGAATCCGGTTATGTCGCGTTCACGGTGACGCTGGCGATGTTGCTCGTGCCGATGGTGCTGTCGCGCCTGTCCGGGGTGCCGTTCTGGGTGTCGTTCGTACCCGCCCTGATCTGGGTGGCCAGGCAGTTGGGCGTGCGTGGCGAGCAATTGGCCGAGCTGGCTGGACGGCAGCAGGCCGAACTCGCGATTGTCGAGGAACGCAACCGGGTCGCGCGCGACGTGCACGATATCCTCGGCCACTCGCTTACCGTGATCACGGTGAAAACCGAACTCGCACAACGTCTTATCGATGTGGATCTGACGCGGGCGAAGGCCGAGATGGCCGATGTCGAGCGGCTGGCGCGGGAGGCGCTGGCCGGAGTGCGGGATACCGTCGGCGGTCTGCGTGAGGTATCGCTGCGCGGTGAATTGGCCAATGCGCGAACCGCACTGGCAGCCGCCGATATCGATGCCGCGCTGCCGGATGCCGTACCCGATACGCGCCACAGCGAATTGTTCGGGTGGGTGCTGCGCGAGGCGGTCACCAATGTGATTCGACACAGTGCCGCACGACACTGCACGGTCACGGTGACCGATACGAGCATCGAGGTCGTCGACGATGGTCGCGGGCTGGGGACCGTCGAATCCGGATCGGGACTGTCCGGCCTGCGCGAACGGGTGCGGGCCGCTGGGGGAACATTGACGCTGTTGTCGTCCGAGGGAGGTGTTCGTGTTCGTGCAACGGTGCCCGAGTGATCCGGAAATGGGTTTGCACTCGTGCGGTTTCTGCTGCGATTCGGCCGAAAGTGCACGTTCAGGCCAATTCCCGTTGTCGAAGGACAATGCCGCATGATCCGCCTGCTCCTCGCCGACGACCAGGCACTCGTCCGTGGCGCACTCGCCGCACTGCTCGGCCTGGAAGCCGATCTGGAAGTCGTCGCGGAGGTCGGTCGCGGTGACGAAGTCCTCGATGCGGTCGCGCGCACAACACCCGATGTGGTGCTGCTCGATGTGGAAATGCCGGGCATGGACGGCATCGCGGTAGCGGCGCAACTACATGCCGCTCATCCGGATCTCCGTATCCTCATGGTCACGACCTTCGGCCGTCCCGGCTATCTGCGGCGCGCGATCGATGCTGGTGCAAGCGGATTCGTCGTGAAGGACACTCCGGCCCGCGAACTCGCGGACGCGGTGCGCCGAGTCCACCTGGGCTTACGCGTTGTCGATCCCGCCCTTGCCACCGAAACCTTGACCGTCGGTACTTCGCCACTGACCGCCCGCGAACGCGAGGTCCTCGCCGCCGCGGCCGACGGTGCCACCGCAGGCGCCATCGCCAAACAGTTACACCTGTCGGAAGGCACCGTCCGCAACCACCTTTCATCCGTCATCGGCAAAACCGGAACCAGCACCCGCGCCGAGGCCGTCCGCGCCGCCGAACGCCTCGGCTGGCTCTGAGCACTCGGTGGGTGGCAGCCGGCCTGAGCTGCCGCATAACCAGCGCCTTCCTCGCAGAGGCCGCAACTTGTGCGAGGTAGCAACTGGATATGCGACCTTGCCTCGCTCTGACTGAGGCGCCCGCGGATCCGGGGCTCGCGTCGAACGGCCGGAGTGCACTTCGGACTATGTGTCGCCTGTGTGGGCGGCCAATTGGCCGAAGGGCAGCAGGGTCGCTACGCCGCGAGCCAGGGTTTCCGGATCCACGTCGCCGACGATCAAGTGCTGCAACATGAATCCCGGCACCAGGCCGATAATCGCCGTCGCGACCGCGTGAATATCGGTGTCGGGCGGTAGCCAGCCCACCTGCACCATGCGCTCGGTGTACTCGGTCCACCGATCGCGCATCGCGAGCACAGCGGCCTTGACGTATTCGGCGGCCTCGTCGTCCACCAGCGCCAGCGCCCACGCCTGTGGCGCGAGCCGGACATGACCGTCCGGACCGCTGTGCGCGACCATGTACTCGGCGACGATCCGGAGGACCTGGGCCGGGGTCGGCAGCGGATCGGACCGGATCGCCCTGGTCATGGTGGCGCGCAGCTCGACCGTGGTATCGGTGGCCAAGGCGGCGATGATGTCGTTCTTGCCCTTGAAGTACCGGTAGACAGCCCCCGCCGAGAGGCCCGATTCGGTGAAGATGTCCTGCATCGAGGTCTCGTAGAAACCCTTGCGGGCAAAGCAGAGCTGCGCGGCGTCGAGGATCTGCTGCCTGCGACGTTCCAGGTGTTCTGCACTGACTCTGGGCATGGCTCCAAAGTAAAACGAATGCTCGTTCTTGACAAGCTGGAGAGGGCGTGCGACGGTATCCACATCGAAAGAGAACGGTCATTCGATTTTCGGGAGAACGTCATGAATACGATCCAGCGGGCAGTCGGTGTCGGTGTCGCCGCGGCCCTGCTCCAGGCGTTGATGTTGATCGCCTTCGCCTGGCCCGCGGCCCATATCGCGCCGCGCGATCTGCCCATCGCCGTCAGCGGCCCGCAGGCTGCCGTGGTCGCCGACAAACTGGCCCAGCACGATCCCGATGCCTTCGATATCAGCAACCCCGCCGACGAAGCGGCAGCGCGCGAGGCGATCGAGAACCGGGACGTCTACGGCGCCGTCATCACCGGCGGCGGCGCACCGCGTGTATTGGTCGCCTCCGGCGCGAGTCCCGTTGTGGCACAACAGCTCACCGCGATCGCCCAGCAGCTGTCCGGTGCGCCGGCCCCGGCGGTCGAAGATGTGGTGGCCGCCGATCCGGACGATCCGCGCGGCACCGCCTTCGGGGCGATGGTATTGCCGCTGGTCATGTCCGGTATCGCGGCGGGTGTCGTGCTCAGCCTGTTGATTCCGTCGGTCGGCGGTAAGACGATCGGACTGATCACCTTCGGCATCGCGGGTGGGTTGTTGAGCATCGTGATCATCCAGACCTGGATGTCGGTGGTTCCCGGCCCCTATCTGACGCTGGCCGCCGTCGCGGGCCTGGTGTCCTTCGCGGTCTCCGGTGCGGTCGTCGGCCTGTCCAGCGTGATCGGCCGCGCGGGCATCGGTATCGCCGCGCTGACCATGCTCCTGGTCGGCAATCCGTTCTCGGCCGCGACCTCGGCTCCGGAACTGCTGCCGCAGCCGTGGGGAGCCATCGGCCAACTGCTGCCGCCGGGCGCCGCCGCATCACTGCTGCGCTCGGTTGCCTTCTTCGACGGCGCTGCTGCCACCAAACCTCTGGTGGTCCTTATCATCTGGGCTCTCGCCGCCCTTGCCCTCCTAGGGGTAGGGGCACTTCGCGGACGTCGTTCGGCCGCGGCGCCCGCCCCGGCCCGTTCGGGCGACCCGGTCGCCGTCTGATCCCGTACTCCTCCGAAATCGACCGCGGGCCGCCAACCACTGGCGGCCCGCGTCATGTGCTCGCGCACCAGCCGCCGAATCGTCTCGGCGTCGACACCCGGTGAGCGGAGCGGCGAGGGCGCGGATCCTGTGCGGCGAGACAAGTGGGCCACCATCGCTCGGTCATCCGAGTGATGGTGGCCCACTGAGGTTCTCAGGAGATGGTGAAGGAGAAGTTCGGGGCGGCGCCCTCACCCTTCTTCGCGTCGTAGGTCACCACGTAGGTGCCGGTGGCCGGAGACGGAACCACGAAAACGACGTAATTCTTTGCGTTGTCGATGGTTTCGTTGGTATTCAGCAGTTCGTTGATCGGCCCGCGGATATCGGCCGGAATCGTTTGGCCGTCCGGGGTTTTCACGGTGAAGTAGTCGTAGAAGACATTCAGTCCGCCCGCCGAGATCCCGGGTCCACCAATGATCTTGACGCGCAACGAGAGATCCATCTTGTCGCGCTCGTTCTTGGTGTAGCTCGGAGCCAATGTGCCGCCGGTGATTTCGATCGTCGTCTGATCCTGCACCAGTTTGCCGGTGACATTCAGCGTCTTCGGCGCGACACCTTCGACCTGAGCCGAGGCCTTCAGCGGAATCTTGGTCTGGTTATCCGAGGCCTGTCCGTAGATCACGGTAATGGTGTCGAGCAGGTGCTCGGCATCGTGCAGCGTCTTGACCGACGTGGTGACATTTCCGGTGGCCGAACCCTTTCCGGGCACGGTCGGCGAGTCGAAGCTCGCTCCGGCGTCGACCTCCTTGTCGACCTGCAGGTAGGTGTTATTGCTGATGGTCTTGTTGTCGGGCGTGGTGTTCTTGTAGGTGATATCGATCAGCACCTTGGCGCCGCCGAACTCGTCGGGCACCACGGTCGCTTTGTCCACCGTGATATCGAAACCCTCGTACCATCCGGTCTTGCCGATACTGCGGACGGTCGACTGACCGTTTTTCGCCCCCGGCTGCCCCTGGCCGACGGTGCTCTGCGCGGACGCCGTCGTGGTCGGTCCGGACTTGGCGTCCTTGTCGTTGCACGCGGTCATGAGCAGGGCGGAGCTGCCGATGAGTACGGCCGCTCCGATTGTGGTGATTTTCCGGCGTCTGTCCGCCGCGAAAATGGTCGATCGCACGCTGCCTCCCAGAAGATTTCGATCTCAGTGCGCGACGCCCGGAACCCCCGGACGTTATGTGATTCGCAGTGAAATCTTCCTCGGCACCGGCGCCGTTAACTATGTGACTGCCATCACACTTTGGCGCGGTCCACCTTCGCGCATTCGCAGCAGGTTCCGAAGATCTCCATGGTGTGGCTGACCTCGGTGAATCCGTGTTCGCCAGCGATGGTTTCGGCCCAGGCCTCGACCGTCGGTCCCTCGACCTCGACGGTACGACCACAGTGTCGGCAGACCAGATGGTGATGGTGTCCGGTGGAGCACTGTCGGTAGACGGATTCGCCGGTGTCGGTGCGCAATACGTCGACGAGTCCGGCATCGGCCAGCGACTGCAGGGTGCGGTAGACGGTGGTCAACCCGATGCCCTCGCCGCGGCGGCGCAATTCGTCGTGCAACTCCTGCGCCGAGCGGAATTCGTCGATATCACCGAGCAGCGCGGCGATCGCACTGCGCTGGCGGGTACTGCGAATGCCCACCGGCTTCTCCGGCAAGGCCGTCTTATCTGGCACGATCACCCTTCCTCGGCATGGGCCACGGCATCGACCACGATATGCGCCAGGTGGTCGTCGACGAGTTCGTACAGCACTTCCCGGCCGGAGCGTTCCCCGTGCACCACGCCCGCGGACTTGAGAATCCGCAGATGCTGGCTGACCAGCGGTTGGGTGACACCGAGAACATCGACCAATTCGTATACACAACGCGGCGATTCACGCAATTGCAGCACTATGGCGATGCGCACCGGGGCGGCGAGGGCGCGCAGCAACTCGCCCGCGTCCTCCAGGACGCTCCGTGACGGCACCGGCACCGGCGCGGGTGATCGGTATGGGTTGTGCGGGTGGGCGGTCGCGGTCTCGGCGGTCATCGAACCAACTCCTTATTGGAAAGCGATTCCATTTTGATATGCACAGTTGCGCATGTCAAACGAGCGCGCCGACGACTAGGCGTGTGCGGTGCAAAACCGGTTGGCCGGTGCCGATAGGCTGGAGGGCAATCTTCAGCCGAGTCGTGCGACTCGGCGCAATCGAATCCGACTCGTAGTGGATGGAGAATTCTCGAGTGGCACCCAAGTCGAAGGTGGACACCGTTGCCAACCTCGCCAAGCGCCGGGGTCTGGTGTACCCGTGTGGTGAGATCTACGGCGGCACCAAATCGGCATGGGACTACGGTCCGCTGGGTGTCGAGCTCAAGGAGAACATCAAGAAGCAGTGGTGGCGGTCCATGGTCACCAGCCGTGAGGATGTGGTCGGCCTCGACTCGTCGGTGATCCTGCCGCGTCAGGTGTGGGTCGCCTCCGGTCACGTCGGCGTATTCAACGATCCGCTGGTCGAATGCCTGAACTGTCACCACCGGCACCGGCAGGACCACCTGCAGGAGGCCTACGCGATCAAGCACAAGATCGACGATCCGGACTCCGTCTCGATGGAGCTGGTGGTGTGCCCGGACTGCGGCACCGTGGGTCGCTGGACCGAGCCGCGTGACTTCAACATGATGCTCAAGACCTACCTCGGACCGGTCGAGTCCGAAGAGGGTCTGCACTACCTGCGCCCGGAAACCGCGCAGGGCATCTTCATCAACTTCGCGAATGTGATGACCACCGCGCGCAAGAAGCCGCCGTTCGGCATCGCGCAGATCGGCAAGAGCTTCCGCAACGAGATCACCCCCGGCAACTTCATCTTCCGCACCCGTGAGTTCGAGCAGATGGAGATGGAGTTCTTCGTCAAGCCGGGTGAGGACGCGGAGTGGCACAAGTATTGGATCGACACCCGGTTCGCCTGGTACACCGACCTCGGCATCGACCCGGAGAACCTGCGGCTCTTCGAGCACCCGAAGGACAAGCTGTCGCACTACTCGGCGGGCACCACCGATATCGAGTACCGCTTCGGCTTCCAGGGCAACGAGTGGGGTGAGCTGGAGGGCATCGCCAACCGCACCGACTTCGATCTGAAGACCCATTCGGAGCACTCCGGCAATGACCTGAGCTACTTCGACCAGACCACCAATGAGCGCTACACCCCGTACGTCATCGAGCCCGCGGCCGGCCTGACCCGCTCGCTGATGGCGTTCCTGGTCGACGCGTACACCGTCGACCAAGCGCCCAACGCCAAGGGCGTCATGGAGGAGCGCATCAGTCTGCGGCTGGACCGCAGGCTCGCGCCGGTGAAGGCAGCGGTGCTGCCGTTGTCGCGCAATGCGGATCTGACGCCGAAGGCGAAAGATCTTGCCGCACAGCTGCGTAAGAGCTGGAATGTCGAATTCGACGATGCCGGCGCCATCGGCCGTCGTTACCGGCGCCAGGACGAAATCGGCACGCCGTTCTGCATCACCGTCGACTTCGACACTCTCGAAGACCAGGCGGTGACCGTCCGTGAGCGTGATTCCATGGCGCAGGAGCGGATTGCGCTGGACAAGGTCGAGGGTTATTTGGCGCAGCATCTCATCGGCGCCTGAAGTCGATAGCGAGCAACGCCCTGTCGCGCTGCGGCGGGGCGTTTCGCATGCCTATGTGCCCCCTGGGGCGAATCCATAGCCGCTAGGTGGATTCGGGCGTACCCGGGGGTCGCGGGCTTCTTACGCCGGAGGTGCATTCAGCACCAGGTTTCCGGTTCGACTGGACGAGCATGCCGATCGCGCTCGGGATCAGCAGCGCGCACCCCCACGGCACCGCGACCCAGAACGGCCAGAAGTATCCCGCGCCGGTGGCCACCCAGATCGTGATGCACAGTGCGTTGACCGCGGCCCAGGGAATCCACATGATGATGACCCATTGCGGCACTCGTTGTGCCGCAGGTGCCGCTTTGCGCGGCACGGGCAGGTCCGAGAGCAGCGGGTTCAGCTCGCCATAGGTTTTGGCGGCATACACCTGTTTGAGTCGGTCGTCGTATTCGTGCAGCGACAACCGGCCGTCGTTCATCGCCACCCGCAATTGTTCGGCGATTTTCTCGCGGTCTGCGTCCGATGCCCGCAGCCTTTCCTCACCCACGGGTGTCAGCTTAGGGCCTGGTGCCGTCCATGGCAGTGCGTCGCGAAGATCGGCGGTGCATGGAAATTTCCTGCGGGGTTACTCGGTTGACGGCGTATGTCACCGAGTAGGCGGGAGCCGGATATGGCAAGAGCTGTGAAGTTCGATCGTTATGGCGGAATCGAAGAGCTGAAGGTGGTCGAGGTGCCGACGCCGAAGGCGGGACCCGGTCGGGTCGTCGTCGAGGTCGTGGCGGCCGGTATCAATCCGGGGGAGGGGTATATCCGTTCGGGCGCGCTGCACGAGCGTTGGCCCGCGACCTTTCCGTCGGGTGAGGGGACCGATTTCGCGGGTCGCATCGTCGAGATCGGATCCGGCGTCGGCGGGATCGAGATCGGGGCCGAGGTCCTCGGATACACCGATGAGCGGGCCAGTCATGCCACCCACGTGGTGGTGCCCGCCGTGCAGGTGACGCTCAAGCCCTCGAAGCTGGATTGGGATGTCGCCGGATCGTTGTATGTCGCCGGGACAACAGCTTTCGCCGCCGTGCGGGCCGTGGATCCGCAAGTGGGCGATACGGTCGCGGTCTCGGGTGCCGCGGGTGGCGTCGGTTCGATCGTCGTACAACTCCTGCGGGCCAGGGGCGCAACGGTTCTCGGCATCGCGAGCGAGGTCAATCACGATTGGCTGCGCAAGGTCGGGGTGATTCCGGTGGCCTATGGGGAGGGGCTGATCGACCGGATCCGGGCGGCCGCCCCCGATGGCGTCGGCGCGTTCATCGACACGTTCGGTGCCGAATATGTCGATCTCGCAATCGAACTCGGCATTGCGGTCGAACGCATCGACACCATTATCAACTGGGCGGCCGCCGAGAGGTACGGCGTGAAGACCGACGGCAATGCCGCCGCGGGCACCATCGATGTGCTTGCCGAACTTGCCGATCTGGCCGCCGCGGGCACGGTGGAGGTACCCATCGCGGCTGTTTATCCGCTCGACAAGGTCCAGGAGGCGTATCGCGAACTGGAGCAGCGCCACACGCGCGGCAAGATCGTGTTGCACCCCTAGCCGGGCACATTCCAGAACTCGTATTCGTGGCGCATGCCCTGCAGAAATAGCGCTTTCGCACGCGCCGGATCGCCACCCGCCTCATCGAGCATCTGCCCACAGCGGCGGGTGAGCGCCGCGAATCCGGGGTCGGCGTAGGTGTCGACCCAGCGGCGGTAGCGCGGTTCCGACGGCGGATTCTCGGCCAGGATTGTGCCGAGGGTCGAATAGCCCCACATGCACGGGTACAGCGCGGCCAGTCCGTCGGCGTAGGACGCGGCCGACTCCAGCAGGAATGCGGTGTAGGCCGCGCACGGCGCACCCTTTGTCGCACCATCGAGATCCGCGCCGAATTCGGCGGCCAGCGACCGATGCAGGGACAGCTCCTCGTGATACGTCGCGTGCGCGAGATCCACCAGATCGCCCAGATGTGAAGCCGGCGCCTGCCAGGCGAGTCGGGCGAACACCCGCACATAGTCCAGGAGGAACAGATAGTCCTGTTCGAGCCAGGACCGGAAGACCGGTTCGGGCAGATCGCCTTTGGCGATGCCCGCCACCGTCGGATGCGCCAACTGGCCTACCACCAACGGAAAACCCAGCTCTTCCAGATGCGTCGTAAGACTGATGTGTGCCGCGGGACTCATGTGGGCAGTCTCTCTCAGTCGGAGCGGCTCCGGGTTTGCGCCCCGGTCTGTAGTTGCCGCACCCTGAGCAATGTGTTGTGGGATGAGGAGGTTTTGGTGCGGGTGTTGGGTGCCTCGGAACAACGTTTCGTGCGCGCGGCGACCTACACCGGACGATCCGTCACGGTCGTCGGTGATCTCGATACGAATGCGTTGGGGGCGGCCTTCACCGCACTACAGCGCGCCTATCCGGTGGTGACCTGCCGGATCAGCGAGGACGCTACCGGCCGCGGCTATCTGCTACGACGCGGCGACGCCCCGGAGATCGGCATGACGGCGAGCCTCGGTGATCCGGACACCATCCGCATTCCGGAGCCGATCGATCCGGCGGGACAGCTGGCGTACCTGGATGTCGTGCGCTCCGAGCGCGGCCGCTCGCGCGTGACACTCTTCGCCCACCACAGCATCGCCGACGCGGGCCACTGCGTCGAACTCCTCGCCCGACTATGGGACTTCTACACCGATTACGTCGAATCCGGTACGACAACCGTTGTGCCGCACGACTATCCGCAATCGCTGGAATGGCATGCGTCGGCGCGTGGCATCGCCCGCTCCTCGATCTCCGGTTTCGAGGATGTGACCAAGCCGCTGGAGCCCGTGGTCATTCCGCGCGCACCCGCGATTCCCGCGCCCGCCGCGCTGGTCCAGCCGCGGCGCATCATCCTGGACGAGCAGGCGAGCGCCCGCATCATCGGACTCGGGCGCTATCCGGGAGTGACCGTCAACGGAGTGATCACCGCCGCTCTGCTGCGCGCTTTCGCCTCGGAAAAGGCCAGGGCAACCGGCGATCCCGTGCCGCTCGGCTGTCTGTATCCGGTGGATATGCGCACCCGCCTGGACCCGCCGGTCGCGCGCGCGGAAGGCACCAATATGGCGGGTCTGGCCTCTTTCGCCGCGGCGGTCGACCTCTCCGCGGACATTCTCGAACTGGCCGAACACATTTCGGCCCGATTGCGACATGATCTGGCCGAGGGCATCGTCCAGCAGTCGGTGCTGCACTTTCCGGATTACTTCGGCCCAACCCGGATCCATTCCCTGGCCGGACACATCGCGGTGACGAATACCGGTGCCGTGCCGGCCTTCCGCATCCCCGCGAATATCGCGCTCACCGACTACGAAATCGTGTACGTCTCCGCTCATCCGCGTCCCTCCGCGGGCGCCTCGGCGGCAGTTACCTTCCTGGTCTACACCTTCGAGGGCCGACTGACCGTCGGCGTGCTGGGCGGCGATGCCGACCGGCTCGTGCCCGCGGTGCGCGACGAATTGACGGCCCTCGCTGGGGAGGCCGTCAGCTCCTGAGGGCGCATGCTGCTACTGGTATGTGGCGTGCGTCGGGCGCATGACGAGCACGACCCGGCGCGGATGGTCGGCGACCGGACGCTGATACGGCAGGTCGTAGCGGCGCGCGAGCACATCGAAGAATTCCCCGTTCGGATCGGGTTCGATGGCCTCGATGACGCCGCGGACCTCGAGGTAGCGGTAGGGCTTCTCCGGATCGTTGATGCTCACCGCGACTTCGGGATTCTGCTTGGTATTGACGGCCTTCCGTCGATCGATCGTGGTGGTGAAGCGCAGGCGCCCGCCATCCCACACCTGCCATACCGGCGTCACCTGCGGAGTGCCGTCCGGGTTCAGCGTTGCGAGATGGGCGAACAGCGGTCGCGATAGCAAATCGGCGTGGCTCTCGGGGATTACGGGGTTGTCCATACTTCAAAGACTATCAAAGCTTTGATAGTTCAGCTATCTTTGACACTTATGAAATTGCCTGCGGAGCAGCGGCTCGGTCTGGACCTCAAGCGCGCCGAGCAGGAGCTGATGGCCGTCAAACACGAGGCGGTCAAACCGCTTACGGTGCCGCAGTACGCGGCGCTCTACGCGCTGTCGGAGAACCCGGGCGTCTCCGCCGCCGCCCTCGCCCGGGAATGCATGGTGACGCCGCAGGCGATGACAGTGGTGCTCAAGAATCTGCAGGAGCGCGGTTTCGTGGAGCGGACACCGCATCCATGGCACCGCGGTGTGCTCGAAACCCGCCTGACCCCCGCCGGTCGCAAAGCCTTCGCCAAGGCCGATGCCAAGGCCGCCGCCATCGAGCGCCGCGTGGCCGCCGCCTTCAGTGCGCGGGAGCGCGAACAGTTGCGAGAGTTGCTGGCCCGGTTCACCGAGGCGCTGCAGGAGTGAGGGGCGGTAGGTTCGTAGCGAATGCGTTGTGATCGAGGAAAGCGGGTGTTCGAACGGTGCGGACGAACGGAGAACGCGGGGGTGTGCTCGGTGCCGCCGCGATCGGTGTCGGGGCACTCGGCGTCGGCGAGTTGATCGCGGCCTTGCGCGGTGATTCGCTGATCGACGCCATCGGTCGTGTCATGGCCGATACCGCGCCGGTGCCGGTGGTCGAAACGACCGTCGCACTGTCCGGCAAGCACGATAAGGCCGTGACGCGCCTAGGCGTCGGGGTCGGTACGGTCGCCGCCACCGTCGGGCTCGGAGCGCTGTCCGATCAGGCGCGTACGCCTGCCGTCGCCGCCTTCGGTGCCGCCGCAGCCGCTCTGGGTTTCCGTCGACCGACCCGCTCGCCCGCCACCGTGGCCGGTGCGGCCGCCGCCGCGGGTGTGCTCGGTCTCGGATTGCGCAGACGCCCGCATGGACTGTTCGGCGCGCTGCTGTGGGCGGGCGCAGGCGCCGGACTGCTGGCCGGGGCGCGGGCGCTGATACGTGACTACGACCGCAGGCAGCGCGATGCGATCCGCCGGGTCGGCCTGCTGGGCGGGATTTCGATGGTGCCGCAGGACGGGCTGGAGGACGAGCCCGGACTGTCGTCGCTGATCACCGCGAACCGGAGTTTCTATGTCGCCGATGTCAATCTGAGTCCGCCGCGGATCGATCCGACGCGCTGGCGGCTGTCGGTCACCGGCAAGGTCGCGCATCCGTTGCGTCTGTCGCTGGCCGAATTGGCCGCGGACGCGGTGGAATTCGATGCGGTCATGGTATGCGTGCACAATCGGCCCGGTGAGCGTCGCGCGGGTAACGGCCGCTGGTACGGGGTTCCGCTGGCCAAGTTGCTCGACCACGCGATCCCCGAAACCGGTGCGACCCGGCTGGTGACCAGGGCGGTCGACGGCTACACCATCTCACTGCCGGTGGAACCGCTGCGCTCCGGCGCGTGGCCCGGATATCTGGTGATCGGCGTGAACGGCGAGCCGCTCGCCCCGGAGCACGGATTCCCCGCTCGCGTCTTCGTGCCCGGCCTCTACGGCCAGTACACCGGCGCGAAATGGCTTGCCGAACTGGAACTCACCGACGACAGCCACATCGACTACTGGTGGAAGCGCGGTTGGCCGTCGGATCCGATCTGGGTGACACCGCAGGCCCGCGTCGACGTCACCGCGCCGGGCCGTGCGGCCCCGGGCGCCACCAGCATCGCCGGTGTCGCATGGGCGCCGCCGCACGGCGTCGAGTCCGTAGAGCTCCGCATCGACGAAGGCGATTGGCGCCCAGTCGATCTCGGCACCGAACTCGCCCCCACCGCCTGGCGTCGCTGGCGCACCACCGTCGATTTGCCCGCAGGGGAACACACCATCCAGGCCCGCGCCATCAGCCGCTCCGGTGAGGTCCAAGACGGCACCTCGCGCTCACCCTTCCCCTCCGGCCCAACCGGCTTCCACACCGTCACCCTCGAGATCTGACCGCGGCTGTCAGGTGTGGATGGGTTCCCATTACTGAGGGTCAACCCTCAGAATCGGCCGCCTCGGCTGATGCGGCGGGATCCGCTGGAACCGCCGAACGAACCGGGGGTGTAGCCGCTGGAGCGTTGGTGGGTGGCACCGCGCAATAGTCCTTCGATCAGGATTCCGCCGAGTACCGCACCCGCCTGCGCCGTGCCCGATGGCGGTTGGCTGTTCTCCCAGGCCCGCACGCTGGCCTGCGCCTCCTGCAATGCCCGAGCACCCAGGTCGGCGGCGGTGTGCGCGCTGGTCAGGGCCTGCGCCGGATCGCTGGTGGAAAGCTGTTGTGCCGCATCGAGATTACGCTGTGCCTCGGACAAGCGGGTGCGTGCCTGTGCGTCGATGCCGCCGCGTCGGGTGCTGATGTAGTCGGCTGCCGCGCCGATCCGGGCGCGGGCATCGGTGAGCGCCCGGTCGAGTCGGCGCTGTAGATCCTCGGCGGCCAGTTTGCGGTCGGTGGCGGCGGCATTGGCGAGGTCCAGCGCGTTGTCGGCCGCGACGGCGTCGTGGAAGGCGTCCAATGGGTCGCTGGTCGCGGTGGCGGTTGCGATGGTCAGGGCCGTTTCCGCCGCCGTGATGGCGGCGTGCAGGTCGACACCGCCGTAGCCGGAAAGCTCCTTCGCGGTGTCGATATCCGCGCGCAGCTCGGCGAGGACGGCGGGCAGTCCATCGGTCGCCTGCTGGATATTCGTCGCCGCATTGTCGACGGCATCGAGCAGTGCGCGCGCCTGTCCCACTGCGCCCTCCGCGGCTCGGATCGCGGCGACCGCACCGCCCTGTTTGCCGACCGGTTGAGTGATGGCAAAGCGTCCCGCGTCGATATTCTGCTCCGCGAAGGTGATTCGCTCGCGCGCCATGGTCACGTTGTCTCGTACCGGCGTGAGGACACTGGCCGGATACGCGGTGGCGAGCCGGGTGAGTTCAGTCTCCGAACCGGGTGCGCGTCCGGTCAATTCGACCAAATCCCTTGTCAGTCCGTCCAAGCGAGCGGATGCGTTGATGAGCAGATCCCGCATCGCATCGAAGTCGGCTACCCGAGCGTCGAGTTCCCGATCGGCCCGCCCGACCGTGCCGATCAGATCGACCAGCATGGTGCGCTGCTGATCCGGCGTCTCGGGAATATTGTCGTCGAGCTGCTGTCTGATCGAGAATGCCTTGGCGGCAGCCGATTTCGCATTGGCCAGGGCGGTGCTGAACGGAGTGACCGCGGTATCGCCGAATTCACCGGTCGCCAACGCCAACTCCTCGGCGCTGGTCCGCACGGAATTGTCGATCTCGACCAACACCTCCTTCGACCGATCTTGCAACGCATCCAGTGACAATGCCGCGAGCGCGGTGGAATTATCGGGATCCAGTTGCCGCGCTGTCGCCAACTCGGCACGCCTTCGGCCGGCGCGCCGCTTGCGCGAATACAGCACCAGTGCAACGACAATCAGCACGATCAGCAGGGCTACGATCAGCAGCGTCCGTAGGCTGACCCCGCCACCGCGCATCACCGAGTCCAGCCCATCGGCCATCGCTACCCCGGCGTCGGCCCACCGGCCGTCGCGCAGCGCGGGCTCCACATCGCGCGTCAATACGCCGTCCAACTCGGAATCGCTGACACTGCTCGGCAACTCGCCGTTGAACCAATACGCGCGATCCTGGGTGGCGACGGCCAGCAACAGATCACGCTCACCGAATCCGGACATGGTCGCGGTGCGAGCGGCCCACGCCTGCGGACTCATCTCGTTGAAATCGTGCACATAGACAACCCAGAGCCGGATCTGCTGATCGGCGTAGAGATCGTCGACCGCCGCGGACACCCGATCGAGTTGTCCTTGATCGAGTACCTGCGCCGAGTCGACGACGTACGATCCCATCCGCAGCGGTGGCTCGGCGCCGACCGGCGCGACACAGAGAAACGCAACGCTGAGGACCACCGCGGCGAACCAGCGGATTCGACGAATCGGCGCTATCAACGGCATGGGATGAATGTAGCTGGCTAGCATCGAAGCGTGATCACGATCGACCTGCCGTACACCGGTCACGTGTCCCCTGGATCGAATCCGCAACAGCGGGACGTCCCCGGTGCCCGCATTATCAAAATGTCCGTCGGTGGCATGGACAACAACTGCTATCTGGTGCAGTGCACCGCCACCGGCGCGGCACTGCTCATCGACGCCGCCAACGAAGCCGACCGCATAATCGAACTCGTCAACCAGGAGACGCCGGGCCGTGTCGCCCTGGTTGTCACCACCCATCAGCATCGGGACCATTGGTGGGCCCTGGAAAAGGTCGCCGCCGCCACCGGCGCACCGACCGCCGCGCATCCACTCGATGCCGAACCACTCCCGGTGCGCCCGGACCGGCTACTGGCCGACGGCGACCTCATCGAGGTCGGCGACCTTGCCTTCGAGGTCATCCACCTGCGCGGACATACCCCGGGTTCGGTTGCCCTCGCCCTGGTAGACGGTCCGGGCGTGCACCTGTTCACCGGCGACTCCCTTTTCCCGGGCGGAGTCGGCCGCACCACCAACCCGGACGATTTCAACTCCCTCTACACCGACGTCAGCACCAAGATCTTCGATCGCTACCCGGACGACGCCGTCGTCTATCCCGGTCACGGTGATGACACCGCGCTCGGCGTCGAACGCCCGCACCTCGGCGAATGGCGAGAACGCGGCTGGTAGGTCTTATGCGGCGCGCGGGTTGAGGCTTTCGAACATCCGCTCGCTGCTGTCCGCGCCGTGGCCGTCGGCGACCTGGCGATCGACGAGATTCCTGATCGCGCCGACGATGTCCAGGTCGACGCCCGCATCGCGGCTGGCCGACACGATGGCATCCACGGCTGCCTTGGTGAAAACCAAGGGCTGGAAAGGTTTCGAGTAATCGCCGGAGTCGATGGTGGCTCCGGCCCTCGGGAGTGATCCGGTCATCGCGGCGATCCAGCCGGATGCGCGTTGGCCGAATTCCTCGGCCGAAATGCCGATCGTGCGAACCATGGCGGCACCGTGATAGAAGCCCGCGAACATGGCGTACATCCCGGCGAGCAGGGCGAAGTCGACCAGTGCGGCCTGCCCGGCGTCGGTGCCGAAATACTCGGCGCTGCCGAGCAATTCGAGAGTTGCGCGATGGCTGTCGAAGAGTTGACGCGAGCCGCTGTAGAGCACGGACGAGCCGGGCCCGCCGATCATCGGCGGGACGGCCATGATGCCGCCGTCGAGGAAGTCGATGCCGTGATTCGCGGCCCATTCGGCCAGTTCACGTGATCCGCGCGGCTCGGTGCTGGTCAGGTTGACCAGTGCGCGGCCGGCCAGGATATCGGTGACCGGGTCGAGTACCTCGTGCACGGACCGATGGTCCAACAGGCAGGCCACCACGAGATCGCCTGCGGTCACCGCCTCGGCCACGGTCTGCGCCGACTTCGCCCCTGCCGCAACGAGTTCCACGTCCCGGCCGGCACTGCGGTTCCAGACCGTCGTCGGGTGTCCGGCCCGTACGAACGCCGCGGCCAGCGCCTGTCCCATCGCGCCGAGCCCGAGGACCGTCACGGATGTCGTCATTTGTCCACTCCTCAAAGTGTCGAGATGCCCGAAGGCCGGGTTGGCGCCGGAACTCATTCTGGATACCTGCTGCACTATCGACAAGTACTGACTAATAAGTTCAGTACTAACCGAAAGGTAAGTGTGGGCCGATCGATATCCGCCGGTTACGTTCTCGTCGAGGGTGACCTGGCAAACTTGGTGAGATGAATTCGGCGACCCTGGCCTCGGCTCCCGGATCCGGCGCAGCCCGCAGCGTCGGAGGCGGGCTGGTGCGCTGGGCGCGACGGCTGGTCGTTGGCACGATCGTGATGGGCACGGTGCTGGTCGGCGGCACGGCATTCCGGGTCTGGCAGGTCGCGCGAATCGACGACTACACCAAGGCCGACGCGATCGTCGTACTCGGCGCCGCGCAATACTCCGGCACCCCGTCGACGGTGTTCGAGGCGCGACTGGACCAGGCCTACAAACTGTTCAAGGCCGGTGTCGCACCAAGGGTGATCACCGTGGGCGGTAAGCAAGAGGGCGATCTGTACACCGAGGCCGCCTCCGGCAAGAACTATCTGGAAGAGCGCGGCATACCGAGCGACCGGATCCTCGCCGTGGAAACGGGTTCGGACACTTTGCGCAGCATCGAGGCCGTCGCGACCGCCATGAGCGCCCGCGAGATGTCCTCGGCGGTGCTGGTCAGCGATCCGTGGCATTCGCTGCGCACCAGGACCATGGCGCGCGATGCCGGGCTGGAGGCCTGGACGGCGCCGACTCGGACCGGCCCCGCCGTCTACACCAGAGAGTCGCAGGCGCACGGAATCGCAAGGGAGACAGGCGCTTTGCTCTGGTATCAGCTCACACACTTCTCGTCGGACTTCAAATACTCAGCGGGACAGTGAGATTCGATGTATACCGAGCACGACCGCGAGCGAATGGTGGTGGAGGGAGCCAAAACCGCCGGACTCGGCCCGCCGCGCAGTGAATTCGAAACCGGTCACCGTACCGAATTCGCCCGCGACCGCGCTCGCGTGCTGCATTCCGCGGCCCTGCGCAGACTCGCCGACAAAACCCAGGTCATGGGGCCGCGTGATGGTGACACCCCGCGCACACGCTTGACCCATTCGATCGAAGTGGCCCAGATCGGGCGCAGCATCGCCGACGGTCTCGGCTGTGATCCGGATCTGGTCGATCTGGCCGGATTGGCGCACGATATCGGCCATCCGCCCTATGGCCACAATGGCGAGAAGGCCCTCGATCTCTTCGCCGACGCGTACGGCGGGTTCGAGGGCAATGCGCAGAATTTGCGTATCCTCACCCGGCTGGAACCGAAGGTTCTGGATGCGGACGGCACGAGCGCGGGTTTGAATCTCACGCGCGCCGCGCTCGACGCTGCCATCAAATACCCTTGGGGCAGAACAGGTTCGGGCACCAAGTTCGGTGCCTACGATATCGATCTGGATCGGCTGGAATGGGTGCGCAAGGATGCGCCGGATCGCCGCAAGAGCCTCGAATGCCAGATCATGGACTGGTCCGACGATGTCGCGTACTCGGTGCACGATGTGGAGGACGGCGTAATCGCGGGGCGCATCGAATTGCGGGCGCTCGCCGATCCGTCCGAACAGGCGGCACTGGCCGAACTCGGACACGGCCAACACCCCACGCTTTCGGTGGACGACCTGATCGGTGCCGCCCAGCGGCTCTCCGAACTGCCGGTGGTGGCCGAAGCCGCCTGCTACGACGGCACCCTCGCCAGTTCGGTCGCGTTGAAGCGCCTCACGAGTGAACTGGTCGGCCGGTTCGCCACGGCTGCGATCATGGCCACGCGGGAGGTCGCCGGGCGCTCGGTGGTGTCCCGCTATGCCGCGGATCTCGAGGTTCCGCCAGTCGTCGCCGCCGAGGTCGCGATGCTCAAAACCGTCGCCCTGCGCTACGTCATGTCCGATCTCGTGCACAAGCAGCGTCAGGCTGTGCAGCGCGAGCGGATTCAGGCGGTCGCGAACCGACTGCTGGCGACGGCACCGTACGGGCTGGACCCGCTGCTGCTTCCGTGGTGGCACGCCGCGACCGACGACACCGCGCGAGTCCGGGTAATCGTCGACCAGATCGCGTCCTATACCGAGAGTCGGCTGGAGCGGGTAGCCGCGTGACCAGCCGCTGGGCGTGTCGAGGCCGGACTAGCCTAGACTGACCGCCGTGGCCGGACGACTCCCAGATCGCGATATCGCGGCAATACGCGAACGCGTCCGGATCGAGGATGTAGTGGGGGAGTACGTCGCGCTGAAGCGGGCAGGCGCGGACTCCATGAAGGGCCTGTGCCCGTTCCACGACGAGAAGTCGCCGTCGTTCCATGTTCGGCCCAACCACGGCCTGTACCACTGCTTCGGCTGCGGTGAGGGCGGTGACGTCTTCGCCTTTCTGCAGAAGGTCGAGCACGTCGGCTTCGTCGAGGCGGTCGAGCAGCTCGCCGATCGGATCGGCTACCAGATCAACTACGAGGGCGGCGGCACCTCGGTGCAGCGTGACCGCGGCACCAGGGCCAGGTTGGTCGCCGCCAATGCCGCCGCACACGAGTTCTACATGGCCAAACTGCGCGAGCCCGACGCCGAGGTGGCGCGCAAGTATTTGACCGACCGCAACTTCGACGGCAATGCCGCCCAGCAATTCGGCTGCGGCTACGCCCCCGCGGGCTGGGACGCGCTCACGAAGCATCTGCTGCGCAAGGGCTTCGACTTCAAGGAACTCGAGGCGGCCGGGCTGTCGCGGCAGGGGCAGCGCGGCCCGATCGACCGCTTCCACCGGCGGCTGCTGTGGCCGATCCGCAATCTCGGCGGTGACGTCATCGGCTTCGGTGCGCGCAAGCTCTTCGACGACGACACCATGCCCGGCAAGTACATCAATACGCCGGAAACCCTGCTGTACAAGAAGTCTCAGGTCCTCTTCGGCCTGGACCACGCCAAGCGCGAGATCGCCAAGGGCCACCAGGCGGTGGTGGTCGAGGGCTACACCGACGTCATGGCCATGCACCTGGCCGGAGTGAAAACCGCCGTCGCCTCCTGCGGCACCGCCTTCGGTGACGAACATCTCGCCCTGTTGCGCCGACTGCTCATGGACGACAACTTCTGGCGCGGCGAAATCATCTACACCTTCGACGGTGACGCGGCCGGACAGGCGGCGGCGCTGAAAGCCTTTGCGGGCGACCAGAAGTTGGCCGGGCAGACCTACATCGCCATCGCGCCCGACGGCCAGGATCCGTGCGAACTGCGCCAGCATTCCGGCGACGGCGCCGTGCGTGACCTGGTGGCCCGGCGAACCCCGTTGTACGAGTTCGTGATTCGCGGCCTACTCGCCGACCACAACCTGGACACCGCCGAGGGACAGGTGGAGGCGCTGCGCCGCGCCGTGCCGGTGGTGGCGCAGATCAAGGACAACGCGCTGCGCAAGGCATACGCGACCAAGCTCGCGGGCTGGGTCGGTTGGGACGATATCCAGACCGTGGTGCGGCGGGTCGGTGAGGAAGCCAAGCGCAATCGCAACGGTGGGCGTCCGAGCGGACGTGGCCCGGTAGCAGGCACGCAACAGCCCAGCGCGGTCGTCGCCGAACATCCCGCCGCGCGCCCGAACCCGAACGACCCGACGCTGCTGCCGCAACGGCAAGCGCTCGGTGCCGCACTGCAGTATCCGGCGATGGCCGGTGCGGTTTTCGATTCGATCGAGACCGAGGCCTTCACCCATCCGGCCTACGCGGCTGTCCGGGCC
>NZ_BAGN01000075.1 GCF_000308835.1 Nocardia vinacea NBRC 16497
CCGTCGCGTGGGCAGGGCGTGGTGCCGTCGCGTGGGCAGGGCGTAGTGCTGTCGTGTGGGGAGGGCGTGGTGCCGTCGCGTGGGCAGGATGTAGTGCCGCTGTGTCGGCAGGATCTAGCGCCGCTGTGTCGGCAGGACGCAGCGTGGCTGTCGTACGCACGGACGCCGTGCTCGTCTGTCAGGTCGGAACGGTGGCCGGTGTATGCGCTGGTTGGAACCCGCCGGAGGTGTGTGACTGCTCGGCTCGGATCACATGGGTCACCGCATTGATCAGCGCCAGATGGGTGAATGCCTGCGGGAAGTTGCCGAGATGACGTCCACTGCGCGAGTCGATCTCTTCGGCATAGAGCCGCAGCGGACTCGCATAACCGAGCAGCCGCTCGCACAGATGCCGGGCCCGCTGCACTTCGCCGATCTCCACCAGTGCGGAGACCAGCCAGAACGAGCAGATGGTGAAGGTGCCCTCCGCGCCGGTCAATCCGTCATCGGTGGTTTCGGTCCGGTAGCGCAGGACAAGACCGTTCTCGGTGAGCCGGTCGGCGATCGAGAGCACGGTCGCGCGCACCCGATGGTCGGTGGGCGGCAGGAAGCGGTTCAACACCACCAGCAGCAGAGAGGCGTCCAGGGTGTCGCCGCCGTAGGTCTGCGTGAAGACGCCGTCGGCATTTACACCGTTGGTGAGGATATCGGCCTTGATCTGGTCGGCGATGGCGTACCACTCGGTGGCCCGCTCGTACTCGCCGTGCAGTTCGGCCAGCTTCGCCCCTCGGTCCAGTGCCACCCAGCACATCACCTTCGATGAGGTGAAATGCTGTGGCTCACCGCGCACTTCCCAGATGCCGCGGTCGGGCTCCTGCCAGCGCGCGATGGTCGCCTCGACTTGGCGCTCGAGCAGCGGCCACAGCGACTCCGGCACCTGTTGGCGGGATTTCACGTGCAGGTACACCGCGTCGAGCATGGTGCCCCAGATATCGTGTTGGTCCTGGTTGTAGGCGCCGTTGCCGATACGCACGGGTTTGGCACCGTCGTAGCCGGTCAGATTGTCGAGCGTGCTCTCCGTGAGGTCGCGTTCGCCGCCGATACCGTAGAGCACCTGCAGCGGAACGGGTTCGCCGTTGTCACCGGTGGTGGCGTCCCTGAGGAAGGCGAAGAAATCGTTGGCCTCGCGGTCAAGGCCGAGGGTGTACAGACCCCACAGCGCGAAGCTGGAATCGCGCACCCAGGTATAGCGGTAATCCCAATTGCGTTGGCCGCCAGGGGTTTCCGGCAGTGATGTGGTGGCGGCGGCCATCAGCGCGCCGGTCGGCGCGTAGGTGAGTCCCTTCAGCGTCAGCGCACTGCGCTGCAAGTAGTTGCGCCACGGATGATCCGGGAAATCGCCGAGGGTGATCCACTGCCGCCAGCATTCGGTGGTCTGCCACATCTTCTGCGCCGCATCCTCGAAGGTGCGCGGCGCGGGCAGCTCCGACCAGGTCAGCGCGACGAACACCTCGTCGCCCTCCTTCATCCTGGTCCTGGCGCGGGCCTCCCGGCCCTCGAGTCCGAGCCGCAGATCGGTGGTCAGCACCAGTGTCGGGCCCACATTCGGATCGCCGGTGCGCACCGCGGTGGCCTCCTCGTACACCTTGCCGGTGTACTCCCAACGGGCCGGGGAGCGGTGGTAATCGAACGCGGGTTCGCAGCTCATCTCCAACTCGACCGTGCCGTTCACGCACTTCACCGTGCGCAACAGGACGTGCTCGGCATCCCAGTCCATCGGTGTCCGGCGATGGGTCTTGCTGCGCTGATCGTTGTTGTGCCAGGGACCGAGCACGAGCGCGTCGCGCACGATCAGCCAGCCGGTATCGGTCTGCCAGGTGGTCTCCAGGATCATGCCGCCGGGCAGATATCGCCGTGCCGCGGGCACATTGACCCCGTACGGGCCGATCCGGAAATGTCCGGCGCTGCGATCGAGCATCGCGCCGAAGATGCTCGGCGAATCGGGTCGTGGCACGCACATCCACTCGACACCGCCATTGCTGGCGATCAGACAGGTGGTCTCACAGTCGGACAGGAATGCGTAATCGTCGATCGGCGGATAGGTGGCGTGCTGACGCACCGCACTCAGCTGACTGAGCACGGGCAGGTCGGCAGGCTCGTCGACGGTCAGATCATCGGAAGACGCCATACCTCATCTTCGGTCCGTCCGCGTCCGGCGTCCACCGAGCGCGCCGAAACCCGGCCCTACGCGGCGCCGACGGCGCGGCAAATTCAACACGGCTAGGCTGGTGCCGTGCATCGGATCGCAGGATGGTGGGACGGCTTCGAGCTGTGGGTCGCGGGTTTGCCGTTTATCCCGCAGTTCATCGTGGTGTTGGTCGGCATGGTTCCGGTCAGCTTCGCCATCGCCTACCTGCTGGACCGATTGCTGCGGGTCTCCATGCAACTGCTCGGCCGCAACAGCGACGCCGTGCCTGCCCTGACACCTGAGGATGTTGTGACCGCGGAACCCGCCCTGATCCCTGAACCCGCCGCGCCGCCGGTCGCGCTGCGCGAGACGGCACAGAGCGGAGCGCGTTGATGCCGCGCTCCCGCGTTCAGCTCGCTCTTGTCGCCCTGCTGGTTCTCGTCGTCATCGCGTGGTTGTTCACTCGCTGACGTCGTCAGAAGTCCGCGACCGCACGCAGGATCAACCGAATGAGACCCGGCCGTCGAGGTCGAAGCCGGAGTACGAGACTTACGTAAGCAATCGGAAGTCCATGGCGGACATCGTGACTCGGCTCGTATACAAGCCGTCCACAACATTCACCAAGCACTGCGAGAACTTTCGATTCAATTCGGCCGACCGAGACATCCGGTGCAAAGAGCTGGAAGTCGACAGCTCACACGCCAAGCAGACTGCCGCGAGGGTGGCGCATATCCAGTGAACGCCTCGCACAGGCTGTAGCTTGTGTGCGGCGCCCACTGATTCTGTGCGAGCCATTGGCCGCGGTGAATGGATCCGGCTTGCGCCGTTGGGGGAGTGCTCAGCACCGATCAGGCAGCGGGGATAACCCTGTAGGCGGGAGAGCTTCGGAGCTGGGTGTGGTGTGGTGATGTCGTGCCGCGAAGCGACTTCCGGGGAGTGTTGGTCCGCCGCGTGGTAGTAGCGCGCCGGGCTCGGGCCGAGGGTGTGACGGCATATCTGGAGGATGGTTTCGCTGTCGCATGACATCGATCCACGCTCAGAACTCGGCGACAACTCGGAAGAGTGCGGGGTTGGCGATGGCGAAGTCGGGGGAGGCGGACAGGCGCTGTTGGAAGCGGGGGGCGTCGCCTGCCGTGCGCCATGCTTCGGGGCTGTCCCAATGCGCGATGTTGACCAGTTGGAAGCGAGTGTCCGGGTCCACCGCACGGTGCAGCCGGTTGTCGCGGAAGCCGGGCGCCTTGCTCATCAGCTCTGCGCGATCGAGCCAGTGCGGCAGGAATTCATCGATCCGCTCGGCGGGCAGCTCGAAGGCATTGACGAAGGTGATTCTCGGGTCTTTGTCCGAACCGTTTCCCGCCGTGCGGAATTCGGCCGCCACCTGATACCAGCCGCCGTGCACAGTGGCGTAGCCGGCCGCGGTGGCTGCCGACGCGGTGAAGTCGGATTTCGCCAGTGCTTCGTCCCGGGCCTCGATGCTGTCCCAGTGCGCCACGTTGACCAGGCCGAGCCGGGACTCGGGGGACAGTCTGCGGTGCAGCCGCGCATCGCGGAAACCCGGGGCGGCGTGGATCAGCCCGACGCGCTCCTGCCAGCGTGCGATGGACTCGCCGATCCGGTCCTCGGGCAGTTCCCACGCGTCGATCAGGGTGATTCCGTTGTCAGTCACCGCACCATCGTGAAACCTCAACCACACTGCAGGTCAAGATGATTCGGCAAAACCAACCGGCTGGCGATGCGACTTTGTCCAGGACCCGTCCGCGCGTGGGCCACAAGCCAACCCATCACCCGAGCCCTGATTGCCGACGACCACTGACACCATTGGTCCCTCGTCGAGATCGGCGTGTGGGGAGAGCTTTCGTCGCATCCTCGATTGTCACTCGTCGGAATCCCGATCGCCCCCGGTGCGCCAGTCGTTGAAGCGCTTGCCGATCTTGGAGACCGTCTCGCCGACCTCGTGACCGACCGTGCCCACCGCGGACCCGACATCGCGGCCGAGATTGCGCACGGTGCGGATCAGCGGGTCCTCGGACTGATCGAAGTTCTGCCGATAGGTGCGGGCGGCCTCCCTGATCTCATCGCTGATCTTGGTGGCCTTATCGTGTTCACGGCGTGGGTAGTCGCCGCCGAGCATGCGATTGTATTCACCGGATTGGATCCAGCGGCGCAGCTCCGCGGCTCGCAGCACCGAGAACGGATGGCTCTGCAGTTCCAGATTGAGCAGCTTCAGTACGCCGTCGCGCAGATCGCCGGAGCGCTCGTAGTCATCGGCCTGCTGCAGGAACGCGCCGTGGTTCATCTCCTTGATCCAGGTGCCGCCCGCGGTCTTCATATGCACCCGCACGGACGCCTCGACATCCTGACCGCACAGCAGCCCGGCCCGGTCGCCGGACAATTCGGACTTGCGGCTCCACTCCATCAGCGCGGCAACGATCGCGCGCAATGCCCACCCACCCACCGGCACCCAGCCCAGATTGGCCGAAATGCGCAGCAGATGCATGAGCATGGTGCGGTACACCGCGTGCCCGGACAGCGCGTGCCCGAGTTCGTGACCGACGACGAAGCGCAGCTCCTCGGTATCCATCAGATCGATCAGCCCGGTCGTCAGCACGATGAACGGCTGATCCATGCCGATCGTGAAGGCGTTCACATGCGGGCTCTGCAGCACGAACATTTCGGGTGTGGTGCGCGCGTCCAGTACCTCCACGCAGTCCTGACGCAACTGGTGCAGCGAGCGGAACTGGCGTTCGTCTACCCGGACCGCGGTCGCGAGGTACAGCAGCCGGTGCTGGCGTTCTTGGAGCAATCCGGACAAGGTTCGCAAAACGGTGTCGAACCCGGCGAGCGAGCGCAGCGTCACCAACGCGGTGCGGTCGGCGGGATGTTCCCACGCGCGAGTGCTGATATCGGGGAACCGGGTGCGGACGCGGTCCGGGCTGGTAGTCATGGGATGAAACCCCCCTCTTCCAGGAACTTTGTCGGTTTTTGCCGCCTGCAAGCGGATAGCTAGCGTTGATTCGAACTGGTGACGTTTCCTCTGCTACAGTCTGCCCGTGTCTTCGAATGCCGTCCCGCAGGTCCGCCATGAATTGGCGTTGATCGCTGTCGGCAATCTCGCGGTCGCGGACATTCTCTGTCGCTGATCGGCGTCGGGCGCTGCTGCGCACCCATCTTTCTCTAGACCGGCGCGCAAACCTTTCGCAGCAGTGTCCGTACCCCGACCTTCGGTCGACAAGTCGCGCCACAGTTCTACCGCCGCGACAACTAGTCCATGTCGCGGCGGAGCACATCAGGAAAGGTTCCACCCATGTCACCCAGGTCCTTGCTCCTCGGATCCTCCCGATCGCACCGTCGCCCGGTGATCGCCGCGCTAACGGCCGTCGCCGCCGTCGTGCTCACCGCGTGCGGTGGTGGGGCGAGCGACACGGTGGGCGGTGGTGGCGCCGACGGCAGTGGCGGCACTCTCAACCTGTACGCCTACGCCGTCCCGAAGCCCGGTTTCGACAAGGTCGTCCCCGCGTTCAACAAGACCGATAAGGGTAAGGGCGTCACGATCAACGGCTCCTACGGTGCGTCGGGCGATCAGTCCCGCAAGGTCAAGGACGGCGCCGAGGCCGATATCGTCAACTTCTCGGTCGAGCCCGATATCACCCGACTTGTCGACGCCGGTCTGGTCGATCCGAGCTGGAATGCCGACGCCACCAAGGGAATTCCGTTCGGCTCGGTCGTCGCGATCGTGGTGCGCAAGGGCAATCCGAAGGGCATCAAGGACTGGGACGATCTGCTCAAGCCGGGCATTCAGGTCGTCACCCCGAACCCGTTCAGCTCGGGCTCGGCCAAGTGGAATCTGCTCGCGCCGTACGCGGCCAAGAGCGACGGCGGCAAGAACCCGCAGGCGGGTCTGGATTACCTGAGCCAGCTCATCTCCAAGGAGCATGTGCAGGTGCAGCCGAAGTCGGGCCGTGAGGCCACCGAGACCTTCCTGCAGGGCACCGGTGACGTGCTGCTGAGCTACGAGAACGAGGCGATCTTCTCCGAGCGCAACGGCGATCCGATCGAGCACATCGTGCCGCCGACCACCTTCAAGATCGAGAACCCGGTCGCGGTACTGAAGAACAGCAAGCATCTGGACACGGCGAACGCCTTCCGCGACTTCCTGTTCACCACCGAGGGCCAAAAGGCTTGGGCCTCGGCGGGATTCCGCCCGGTCGACCCGAAGGTGGCCGCCGACTACGCCAAGGACTTCCCGACTCCGCAGAAGCTGTGGAGCATCGCCGATCTCGGTGGCTGGAAGACCGTCGACAAGGACCTGTTCACCGCGAACACCGGCTCCGTCGCGGTCATCTACGACAAGGCCACCAAGTAATTCGGTGATCTGAAACACACGGGATACTGGACGATCGTGATTGACAGCAGCAGCGCCGGGATCGGGCATGCGCCCGCTCCCGGCGGCTCCGAAGACGCCACACCCAAGGCCGCAGGCCGGAACTGGTCGTGGCTGCGGGTAACCGGTTCGGTGGGTCCGCTCGGCATCGCCACCGCGGTGCTCTGGCTCAGCATCATCGTGCTGCTACCGCTGGCCGCGCTGACCGTCACCTCATTCGATGACGGCTGGTCCGGGTTCTGGGATGCGATCAGCGCACCCGCGGCCATCGACTCGCTGCGCATCACGGTGATCGTGTCCGTGGTGGTGGCGGTCATCAATGTGGTGATGGGCACGCTGATCGCGTGGGTGCTGGTCCGCGACGAGTTCCCGGGCAAGAGCATCGTCAACGCGCTCATCGATCTACCGTTCGCGCTACCGACGATCGTCGCGAGCATCGTGCTGTTGTCGCTCTACGGGCCGCAGAGTCCGATCGATATCCACCTCAACGCCACCCAGCCCGGCCTCGTGGTGGCGCTGGCGTTCGTCACGCTGCCGTTCGTGGTGCGCTCGGTGCAGCCGGTGCTCATCGAGGCCGACCGCGAGGTCGAGCAGGCCGCGCTGTCCCTCGGTGCGGATAACTGGACCACCTTCCGCCGCATCGTCTTGCCGACCCTCGCGCCCGCCATCATCAGCGGCGGCGGTCTCGCCTTCGCCCGCGCGATCGGCGAATACGGTTCGGTGGTTCTGATCGGTGGCGCCATACCGCGTAAGACCGAGATGGCTTCGCAGTACATCCAGAAGCAGATCGAGATCGACCGGCCGGTGAACGCGGCAGCGGTGTCCGTCGCACTGCTGGTCATCTCGTTCGCGACGCTGCTGGTGCTGCGGCTGTGGGCCGAACGCACGGCGCGCAAAGAGCAGGAGGCGCAATGAGGCTGTCCTGGCCGACTCGTATTTCGCTGCGCGTCGTTGCGCTCGGCTACCTGTTCATCCTGTTGGTGCTGCCGCTGATCATCATTCTGTGGCGCACCTTCGAGAAGGGGATCGGCGCGTTCATCGACTCGATCTCCACGCCCGCGGCGATCTCGGCATTCCAGCTGTCGATCCTGATCGTGGCGATCGTGGTCCCGGTGAATGTCATCTTCGGCATCGTCACCGCGATCGCCCTGGTGCGCGGCAAATTCCCGGGTCGCACGCTGGTGCAGGGCATCGTGGATCTGCCCTTCGCCGTCTCGCCGGTTGTGGTCGGCGTCGCGCTGATCCTGCTGTGGGGTGCGGACGGCTGGTTCGGCGGCCTCGAAGACGTCGGCTTCAAGGTGATCTTCAATCTGCCCGGCATGGTGATCGCGACGATCTTCGTCACGCTGCCGTTCGTGGTGCGCGAGGTCGAGCCGGTGCTGCACGAGATCGGCGACGATCAGGAGCAGGCCGCGGCCACCCTCGGCGCGTCCCGCTTGGCAGACCTTCTGGCGGATCACCCTGCCCGCGATCCGCTGGGGCCTGACCTACGGTGTCGTGCTGACCGTCGCGCGTGCGCTCGGCGAA
>NZ_BAGN01000074.1 GCF_000308835.1 Nocardia vinacea NBRC 16497
GATCCTGGATCTGCACTCCGCAACCTGACGCGGCGCCGCTGTTGATAGGTCGCCGACGTACTGATGCGGTGGGTGCGAGCAGCACTCGTACCCACCGCATGAGGCGAAACTCAGTCGCGGCCTTCGATTTTCAGGTCGCCGAAGGTCACTCCGCGGGTCATCGGACGCGCGAGCATGTCGTGCGGGAAGCCCAGTTCGATCGCGCTGGCCTGCTGCAGCCGTTCCAGCTGTGCGGTGTCGAATTCGACCTCGAGCGCTCCGAGGTTGTCCTCCAACTGTGCGGCCGTGCGTGCGCCGATGATCGGTGCCGTGACGCCCGGATTCTGCAGTGTCCAGGCGAGCGCTACCTGCGACGGCGTCTTACCCAGTTGTGCCGCAACATCTTTCACCACATCGGCGATCCCCAGGCCGCGTTCGGTGAGCGACCCGTTGGCGGCCGCCACGTTCTTGCGGGTGCCCTCGGGTGAGCCGGCCGCGTCGTGCGCCAAATCGGCGCGGCTGTACTTGCCGGTGAGTACCCCGCTGGCCAGCGGCGACCACGGCACCACACCGAGGCCGAGTTCTTGCGCCATCGGAATGAGATCGCGTTCAACGGTGCGCTCGATCAGGCTGTACTCGATCTGCAGCGCGATCAGCGGGGACCAGCCGCGCAGGTCGGCAATGGTCTGCATGCGTGCGACCTGCCAGGCCGGTGCGTCGGAGATGCCGACATAGAGCACCTTCCCGGCGCGGACCAGATCGTCCATGGCGCGCAGGATCTCCTCGACCGGGGTCAGGAAGTCCCAGGCGTGCAGGTACAGCAGGTCGATGTAGTCGGTGTTCAGCCGACGCAGGCTGGCCTCCACCGAACCGACCATGCTCTTGCGGTGATTGCCGCCGGAGTTGGGATCGGTCGGCCGTCGCAGCATCGTGTATTTCGTTGCCAGCACCAGACTTTCGCGATTGGCGGCGCTGAACTCGCCGAGCAGTTGCTCGGAGGTGCCGTTGGTGTACTGGCTCGCGGTATCGATGAAGTTGCCACCGCGCTCGACATAGGTGTCGAAGATCTTGCGGGCCTCGTCCTTATCGGCGCCCCAGCCCCAATCGGCGCCGAACGTCATGGTCCCGAGGGACAGTGGAGACACCCGAAGACCCGAGCGGCCGAGCAACCGGTAGGTATCGAGGGTGCGGGCTCCGGACATGTCGTGCTCCTGTCGTTCGTACTTCGTTTCCGGTGTCATCGAGTCTGGAACGGCGCGAGTGCGTCGGTAAGGGAAGGTTTTTCCTGGGAAAGCCAGTCCTAGTCAGCCGTAAGATCGAGGGCGATGACGAGCACGGTGAATGCGACACAGCGGAGCGAGCTCAGGCCCGGAGGCGGTAGCTTGCGTGACCACGAAGCGCCAGGGAGCTCCGCGAATTGGACACAAGCACTCGCGGCCTTTCTGCGCGCTCGGCGCGAGCGATTGAATCCCGGCGAGTTGGGGCTGCCCCCGCGCAAACAGGCTCGGCGCACCCCTGGTCTGCGACGTGAGGAAGTCGCCGAGCTGGCGGGTGTGAGCACCGACTACATCGTGCGGCTGGAACAGGGGCGCGGCCTGCGCCCATCCGCAGACGTCCTGGAGGCGCTCGCACGCGCGCTGCGCCTCGATACCGACGAGCGCGCCTACCTATTCGATCTGGCCCAGCAGCGCCAGCCGAATGCCGGGAAGCCGAGCACCGTCCCCGCGCCCGCGCTGGAGCTGCTGGTGCACGATCTGTCGCCATTGCCCGCGATGCTGGTCAATCACCGCTACGACATCCTGGCGTGGAATCCGGAAATGGCGCGGTTGGTCGTCGACTTCGGCGCGCTGCCGCCGCGGCAGCGCAACTCCATGTGGCTGTGCCTATTGGATCCCGCTATGCGGGATTTCTACTGCGAACGGGATCGGATCATTCGCGAGGGCATCGCCGATCTGCGCGCCGCGTGGGCGGCCCATCCGGACGACCAGGAACTGGCCGATCTGGTCGCCGAGTTCACCGCACGCAGCGAGGAGTTCGCGCAGGGGTGGGCCAGGCACGACGTCCGGGTGCAGGGGCGCGGGAGGAAGCCGCTGCGGCACCCGGAGGTCGGGCCGCTGGTGGTCAATTTCGAAGTACTCATGCCGCTACAGGATCCGGACCAGCGCATCATCATCTATCGCGCGGCCGATGCGGACTCCCAGGCCGCGCTGGATCGTTTGAACGCCGACCTGGATTGAGCACTCAGAGATCCGCACCCGCTCGGTGCGGGTGCGGATCGCAGGGATCTATTCGACCGAGCTGAGAACCAGTTCGATGTCCTCCTCGGACTCCTCGTACCGGCCCTCCCACTCCTCGTAGACCGGAATTTCCTCGTCCCGGGTGACGATCCACTCCAGCGAGTAGCCGCCTTCCTCATCGGGGACCATGACGTTCTCGATCTTCAGTCCGATGCCTAGAACCTCGGCTGCGCGGATGATGTCCGGCAGATCTTCGGAGCGAACCGGCGTCTGATTGGCGTACACGGTAACCATGCGCCGAATCGTAGCGGGAACCTCCGACATGTGGCTGCCCGATCGGAATTCGGCTTCGAGGAGTGGGATGCGGCGATGACCTGGGGATGTGGCCCGGGACGCCACTTTTCTGCCGATTTGCCCAGGGCAGTCTCGATGACACGGCACCTGCCGAGACGGTTCCGCTCGACGCCCAGGGGGCAGCATCACCGCCAGAGCGAAAGATTGCTGAAGAATTGCTGAAGAAATATCTGAATTCAGGCTGCCGGACCGAAAAAGTGATCCTGGCAATAGTCGATCGGTGACGACAAAAGCCGCCGTGGTCATCGAGGCCACGGCGGCTGCGTCAACGTATGGGTGGTACCGCGGGCGGTACCGGTGTGATCAGAGCTTGTTCAGCGCCAGCGCGAGGGCCGACTTCTTGTTCGCGGCCTGGTTGGCGTGGATGACGCCCTTCGAGGCGGCCTTGTCCAGCTTGCGGCTGGCGCTGACGACCAGATCGGTGGCCTTCGCCTTGTCGCCGGCCGCGAAGGCCTCGCGGACCTTGCGGATCTCGGTGCGCAGCTCGGACTTGACCGACTGGTTGCGCTGACGCGCCGCCTCGTTGGTGCGGATCCGCTTCATCTGGGACTTGATGTTGGCCACGCCTGTTTCCTCGTGTTCCTGTCGCTGGTGGACTGTGCTGAAAAGTTCGCGAGCGCGCGTTGGGAACCGGAGTAATCAGGTAACGCGACGCCGAAGATCGAGGGTACCAGCAGCCGGGTCGCACACGAAATCACCACCACTCCGGCACGCGAAATCGCCACCGCGCGAACGGCTCGACCGGCAACGCTACCGACCGTAGTAAGGGGGCGTAAACCTGGAGTGATGCAAGAAATTTACCTGTGTCTCACACGGCATCAACGCTGCGTGTAGCACGATTTTTGCATGACTCCCGCCTCGCCGCCACGTTCGGCACGATCACCTGCGCCGACCCGTGTCCGGTCGAACGGACATGCGAACGGCAACGGCAGAGCAACCACATCCGGACTATTCGAGGGCTATCGGCCCGGCCGGTACGCGGACGCCTTCGACGAGATGTTCGACGGCCAGGGCCGCGTGCGTCAGCCATATAGGGGAATCTTCTCGGCGCTCGCGCCCATCGACGTGGCCGATCTCGCGGCCCGCTCGGACGCACTCGACCGCGCCTTCATCGATCAGGGCATCACCTTCTCGCTCTCCGGCCAGGAACGGCCCTTCCCGCTCGATCTGGTGCCCCGGGTGATCGCCGCCGCCGAATGGGCCAAGCTGGAGCGCGGGATCAAGCAGCGGGTGACGGCGCTGGAGCTGTTCCTCGCCGATGTCTACGGTGAGCAGAACATCCTGCGTGACGAGGTCATCCCGAAGCGGCTGGTCACCTCGTGCCAGCACTTCCACCGCGAGGCCGCCGGACTGGTGCCGCCGAACGGGGTGCGCATCCATGTGGCGGGTATCGATCTCATCCGCGACGAGCGCGGCGACTTCCGGGTGCTCGAGGACAATCTGCGCTCACCGTCCGGGGTTTCCTATGTCATGGAGAACCGACGCACCATGGCGCGGGTCTTCCCGGATCTGTTCTCCTCGCACCGGGTGCGCGCGGTCGGCGACTATCCGACCCACCTGCTGGCCGCATTGCGCGCCTCGGCCGCGCCCAATGAGGCCGACCCGACGGTCGTCGTGCTCACGCCCGGCGTCTACAACTCGGCCTATTTCGAACATTCGCTGCTGGCCAGGCAGATGGGGGTGGAACTGGTCGAGGGGCGGGACCTGTTCTGCCGCGACAATGTCGTCTATATGCGGACCACGGCGGGGGAGCGCCAGGTCGACGTGATCTACCGCCGTATCGATGACACCTTCCTCGACCCCATGCACTTCCGGCCCGATTCGGTGCTCGGCGTCGCCGGACTGGTGAATGCCGCGCGGGCGGGCAATGTGGTCATCTCCAGCGCGATCGGCAACGGCGTCGGCGACGACAAGCTGACCTACGCGTATGTACCGACGATCATCGAGTACTACCTCGCCGAGAAACCGGTGCTGCCCAATGTCGATACCTATCGCTGCTGGCTCGACGACGAACGCGAGGAGGTGCTCGACCGCATCGCCGAACTGGTGGTCAAACCGGTCGAGGGGTCCGGCGGCTACGGCATCGTCATCGGTCCGGTGGCCACGCAACGGGAATTGGAGACGATCCGGCGCAAGATCAAGTCGGATCCGCGGGGCTGGATCGCCCAGCCGGTGGTGCAACTGTCCACCGTGCCGACCAAGATCGGCAACGAGCTGGTGCCGCGTCATGTCGACCTGCGGCCCTTCGCGGTCAATGATGGCGACGACATCTGGGTGCTGCCGGGCGGTTTGACGCGGGTGGCACTGCCGGAGGGGTCGCTGGTCGTCAATTCCAGTCAGGGCGGCGGCAGTAAGGACACCTGGGTGCTGGCCGGACGCGCCTCACCCGCCGACCGTGAACTCGCGGGCGAGGAGTTGGTGAGCGACCCGCCGCAATCCGATCAGCGTGAACTCGGCCGGGAATTGACTGCGACGCAGTCGAATCAGCAACAGCAGCAGCAACAACAGGAACAACGGCTGGGATCGATGCGACAGAGTCAACAGCAGCGACGCGGTCCCGGGGCCGACCGACAACAGCTCGGTGTGCCTGGACAAATCCAGCAGCAGTCCGTGTCGGGACAACACCAACGACTAGGCGGGTGATGCGCTGATGCTGGCCCGCAACGCCGAATCCCTGTACTGGATCGGACGATACGTCGAACGCGCCGACGACACCGCCCGCATCCTCGACGTCGCGGTGCATCAGCTGCTCGAGGACGCCACGGTGGATCCGGACCGAACCTCGCGAGTTCTGTTGCGAGTGTTGGGAATCGAACCGCCCGAGGTCGAACTCGATGTCTGGTCGGTCACCGACCTGGTCGCCTTCAGCCACGACCACGGCAATTCCATTGTCGACTCGATCGCCAATGCCCGCGAAAACGCCAGGGGCGCACGCGAAGTCACCTCCAGCGAGATGTGGGAGTGCCTGAACGCCACCTATATCGGGCTCACGGCCACCGAGAAGGCCGCCCGCAGTCTCGGCCCGCACGAGTTCTTCCACTACATCAAGGGGCGGGCGGCGATGTTCGCCGGACTCTCCGATTCCACACTCAGCCGCGACGACGGCTATCGCTTCCTGCTACTCGGTCGTTCCATAGAACGCGTGGATATGACTGTGCGCCTGCTACTTTCGCGCGCAGGCGACCGTACCTCGTCACCGGCCTGGGTGACGGTCCTGCGCTCGGCCGGTGCGCACGACACCTATCTGCGCACCCATCGCGGCGCGCTCGACGCCAATCTGGTCGCCGAATTCATCCTGCTGGACCGGCTTTTCCCGCGTTCGGTTTTTCATTCGGTGCGGGTGGCCGAGGCCTGCCTCGCCGAACTCGATCAGCGCCCGAGCAGCCGGGTCGGCGCGCGACACGAGGCGCAGCGGCTGCTCGGCAGGGCCCGCAGCGAACTGGAATTCCTGCCGCCCGGTGCGCTGCTGGAGGATCTGCAGAATCGCCTGCTTTCGCTGCAGAAGACCTGTCGCGAGGTCAGCGAGGCGATCGCGCTGCAGTACTTCCACGCCGCGCCGTGGGTGGCCTGGACCGATCTGCGCAGCAGTCACGATAACCATGCGCAGGTGGAGGGAGAGCTGTGAGCTGGCGGATCAGGGTGGTGCACACCACCGGTTATGTTTACGACTCCCCGGTCACCCGGTCGTTCAACGAGGCTCGGCTCACTCCGCGCGCGGACAGCAGGCAGAACGTCATCCTGAATCGGGTCGAGACGGTGCCATCCACCCGGTCCTATCGCTACACCGACTACTGGGGCACCGCGGTCACCTCCTTCGATCTGCACGCGCCGCACACCGAATTGGAGGTCACCGGATCATCGGTGGTGGAGACCGAACCGTTCGCCGGTCCGGCCGAGGAGTTGTCCTGGGAGGAGCTGCACTCCGAACACAACGGTGACCGTTTCGACGAAATGCTCTCGCCCACCGCCTATGTACCGCGAGACAAGAAGCTGGCGGCCATCGCGAAACAACTCGCGCGCGGTGTGCCGCCCGCGAAAGCTGTTGTGCGCGCGGCCGAATGGGTGTACGGCGAAATGAATTACATCGCGGGTACCACCTCGGTGCACACCTCGGCCGTGCAGGCCTTCGCCGAACGTCAAGGCGTATGCCAGGATTACGCGCATCTGACTCTGGTCCTACTGCGCAGTATGGGGATTCCGAGCCGCTATGTCTCCGGATATCTGCACCCGAATCCGGCCGCCGAGATCAATACGACGGTCGCGGGACAGTCGCACGCCTGGATCGAGGCTTGGACCGGTGCCTGGTGGGGATACGACCCGACCAACAATATCGCCATCAACGAACAGCACATATCCGTCGGCGTCGGCCGTGACTACGCGGATGTGCCGCCGCTGAAGGGTATTTTCTCCGGTGGCGGTTCGACCGATCTGGAGGTTGTCGTGGAGATAACCCGGCTCGCCTAGCTCTGTCCAGCCGTAGCGATCGCTTACGGGTCGCTCGAAAGGGTCAGCGTTGTAGTGCTCCCCTGTCTCGCGTAACGTCCAGTTTCACATCAGCCGTGATTTTCGTAGCAGGTCCAAGACCCCGTGCACACGGGGAAGATCCTCTCGGAAGGTGGCGTGTATGTCTCCCACTGCTCAGGAAGTCGTCGAGGAAGTCACTGAACTGGAGCCGACGCCGGAGGCCAAGAAGTGGGCCGCCGAGGCGCTCGGCACATTTGTTCTGGTCATGAGCGGTGTCGGTACCGCGGTACTGGCCGGTCAACGCGTCGGGCCGCTGGGGGTGGCGTTGGCCTTCGGCCTTTCCCTGCTGTTCCTGGTCTACGCGATCGGGCCGATCTCCGGCTGTCATGTGAATCCGGCCGTGACCCTCGGGCAGTTGCTGCTCGGCAGGCTTTCGGTGATCTCCGCGGTCGGCTATGTGATCGCGCAGTTGATCGGCGGATTCCTGGCCGGACTCGTGCTGTTCGCGATCGCGAAGAACCTGCCCTCCTACGATCGCGCGGTCGACGGGCTCGGGGCGAACGGCTGGGGTAAGCACAGTCCGTCCGCGGTGCGCGGTCCGCTCGGACAGGTGGTGATCGAGAACGGATACGGCCTGTCCGCGACGATCATCATCGAGGTCATGTTGACCGCGCTGCTGGTATTCGTGGTGCTGGCCTCCACCGACCAGATCTCCGATATTCCACTGGCCGGCCTGTCGATCGGCGTCACGCTCGCGGTCATCCACCTGATTTCGATCCCGGTGGACAACACCTCGGTGAATCCGGCCCGCAGCCTCGCCGTCGCCTTCTATCAGAACGGTGCGGGACCGCAGGTCTGGGTCTTCGTGGTGTTCCCGCTCATCGGTGGCGTACTCGGCGCACTGATCTACGGCTTGCTGTTCGGCCGCTCCCGGGAAATGGTGTCCTGACCGCCGGTTGGTATTGTCCGGCCGTCGGGGTCCGATTCCCGGTCAATGCCAGCGGTATTCGGCGCACAGGCGGTGGGCCACGAGGTCGAAGGTCTTGCGGGCCAGGATCGCGCCTTCGCGGCGAATGCCGTCCTCCGGGACGTCGAGAACTCGATCGAGGCGGACCCAGCTCGGCCTGCCCTCGTGATCCCAACTGCCACTGCCGATTCCGACCCAGTCACGGTCGTGCGCGCGCTCCGGATTCGATGACAGCATCAGCCCGAGCAGGGTCCGGCGGTCGCGCCCGACGACGAGCACCGGGCGGTCCTTGCCGTTATTCGGATCCTCCTCATAGGGCACCCAGGTCCACACGATTTCGCCCGGATCGGCCCGACCGTCCAGCTGTGGGCAGTAGACGATCTGCCTGGCCCGCTCGGCGGTCGGTACCGGGGTCGAGGCGGTCGGCCGGATCGCGACCGCGGGCGCCTTACGTGTCGCCAGCGACCCGACTGCGCGCTCGAGCAGCGATGAGCGCTGTAGCTTGTCCACCAGCTTCGGTCCCTGTTGCTTGACGATCTTGGGACCCTGCTCCTTCGCGATGAGGCCTAGCTGCTTGCCGATCGTGTTCCAAGTTCGGGCCATCCTTGGATGGTAACGGCGCGATCTCGCGTTCTCATCAGCACTGCCTACCGCCCGGTAGGGCGAGTTCGCGCATCATGCGCCGGTCCGCTGCTTCGTCCGTGTCGAAAACGGTTGCAGCACCGGATATCTGCTGGCGGAGACGGTATCGAGGTCGCGATCGGCGCCGATCCGCGCGACCGAGTCCAACATGCGCCGCACCCGTTCCTGGAACTCGGCCGCGTCGCGCGCGCCGTACCAGACCAGCGGGTCGGTGAGCGCCGCGGCCGGAAACTGTTCCTCGACAATGGCATCGATGGCGGGCGCGTCCGGGGTGATCGCCCGGACCACCACGTTCTGCGTATAGCCGAACGTCGACTGTGTCTCGATAGCCACGGCGGTGTGCCGGCCCTGCCAGTCGCTCAGCCATTCCGCCTGCGTGAGTTCGGCGGGCCGGCGTAGGAAGGCAAGATTGCCGAACCCCTCGGTGCGGGTTGGAACCGAATCGTCGAGTCGCAGCGGCACCGACTCGGTCACCAGATAGCCGTGTGCCACGGTCGCGAATTCGGCGAGGATATCCGCCGCGGCCGTGGCCTCGGGACCGTAGCTCTGCTCGACCCAGATCGTGACCGCCGCGGCGATCGGCGGGTCCAGCGTCACCATTCGCATCAGCGCGGCCTGGACCGCCGCATCGCGGACATAGACGGTGACACCCGCGACCCCGAGGTCGACCAGGCGCGCGGCCACAGTGGTGCGCAGCGATTCGCACCACGACTCGGTCGCCTCGGCATCGGATCGGCGCAGGACGAAGACCAATTTCTCCACCCGCCGAAAATACGGCGAATTCTCCGTTAGAGTCGGGAAATTCGTCGCGGGAGAAGGATTCAGCTGTGCAGCCGCAGGTTTTTCCGGGAACCTACACCGACGGGCACGGTACCGAGCGCATCATGTGGCGGATCGGGCCATCGCGGCACTGGGGTGCGAATCGGTTCGATATCCGCACGGTGATCCGTGGCGTTCCGGTGGCGGGTCCGGACTTCGACGCGCTCGGCCCCTATGACAAGGGCGCCGCACTTCGGGTCGGACTGCCCGTCGACCAGTGGGATGCCATCTCGGGCTGCGCATTCTCCGGCGAACTGCCCTGCTCGGTGCAGGTGCACGACCAGCGCCAACCCGGTGTGATGCACTTTCGGCTGACCCTGCCGCCCGGCGGGGTGGGGGAGTCGCTCGAACTCGCCATCGACATCGACGGGCTGACCTACCAGGGCACCGACAGATACTTCGAGGACGCGCTGTTCCGGCTCGGACAACAGTTCCCGGACGACATCCGCCTGCTCTCCTGCATAACGTGTCTGTTCTCCGACTACTCGCCATACGGCCACGGCCTCACCGGCATGTGGTGTCATCGCGATGCCAAGGACCAGTACCTCGCGGTCCGCACCAAGGACGACTATTTCGAGGTGCCGGTGACCGAGCAGGTACCCGAGACCTACCTGTGCGCCGACTACACGCACCGCGTCCCCGGCACCGGCTACCGCGGCTGAAAAGTGGTACGGAACGCCGAACGGTGAACCGCTGACAGTGCCGCTACCTCGCGCATGGGACGATGGACGGCAGTTTGCCGATACCCATGAGGAGTGGAGTGCCCGCCAGCTTCGCCGACACGACGTTCACCGATCCCGCCCGGATCCGGAACTTCTGCATCATCGCGCACATCGACCACGGCAAGTCGACGCTGGCCGACCGCATGTTGCAGCTCACCGGTGTGGTCGAGGAGCGGGCGATGCGCGCCCAGTACCTGGACCGGATGGACATCGAGCGCGAGCGCGGCATCACCATCAAGGCACAGAATGTGCGGCTGCCCTGGCAGGTCGACGGCACCGACTATGTGCTGCACCTGATCGATACGCCCGGCCACGTCGACTTCACCTACGAGGTCTCACGTGCGCTCGAGGCGTGTGAGGGTGCCGTGCTGCTGGTCGACGCGGCGCAGGGCATCGAGGCGCAGACGCTGGCGAATCTGTACTTGGCGCTGGACAAGGATCTGACGATCATCCCGGTGCTGAACAAGATCGACCTGCCCGCCGCCGATCCGGACCGCTACGCCGCCGAGATCGCGCATATCGTCGGCTGCGAACCCAATGACGTGCTGCGGGTCTCCGGTAAGACCGGTGTCGGGGTCACGGAACTGCTGAACGAGGTCATCAAGCAGGTGCCCGCGCCGGTCGGCGATCCGGACGCACCCGCGCGCGCCATGATCTTCGACTCGGTCTACGACACCTATCGCGGTGTGGTCACCTACGTCCGCGTGGTGGACGGCAAGATCGTTCCGCGCGAGAAGATCAAGATGATGTCCACCGGTGCGACACACGAGTTACTCGAGGTCGGCATCGTCTCCCCGGAGCCCAAGCCCACCCAGGGCCTCGGCGTCGGCGAGGTCGGTTATCTCATCACCGGCGTGAAGGATGTGCGCCAGTCGAAGGTCGGCGATACCGTGACCTCGGCGCGCGGCGGTGCGAGCGAACCGCTCACCGGCTATCGCGAGCCGCGGCCGATGGTGTACTCCGGTCTCTATCCGGTCGACGGCTCGGACTATCCGGACTTGCGCGACGCGCTCGACAAGCTCCAGCTCAACGACGCCGCGCTGACTTATGAGCCGGAGACCTCGGTGGCGCTCGGCTTCGGATTCCGCTGCGGCTTCCTCGGCCTGCTGCATATGGAGATCACCCGCGAGCGCCTGCAGCGCGAATTCGATCTGGACCTGATCTCGACCGCGCCGAATGTGGTCTACAAGGTGGAGATGGAGGACGGGGCCGAGCACGTCGTCACCAATCCGTCGTACTGGCCCGAGGGCAAGGTCCGGCATGTGTACGAGCCGGTGGTCAAGTGCACGATCATTTCGCCGAGTGAATTCATCGGCTCGATCATGGAACTGTGCCAGGCCCGGCGCGGTGAACTCGGCGGCATGGACTATCTGTCCGAGACCCGGGTCGAACTGCGCTACACCATGCCGATGGCCGAGATCATCTTCGACTTCTTCGATTCGCTGAAGTCGCGCACCCGCGGTTACGCCAGCCTCGACTACGAGGAGTCGGGTGTGCAGGAATCGGCGCTGGTCAAGGTGGATATTCTGCTGCAGGGCGAGGCGGTGGACGCGTTCAGCGCGATCGTGCACCGCGACGCCGCCCAGGCCTATGGCCACAAGATGACCACCAAACTGCGCGAGCTCATTCCGCGCCAGCAGTTCGAGGTGCCCATCCAGGCCGCCATCGGCTCGAAAATCATTGCCCGCGAGAACATTCGCGCCATCCGCAAGGACGTGCTCGCCAAGTGCTACGGCGGTGACATCAGCCGTAAGCGCAAACTGCTCGAGAAGCAGAAGGAGGGCAAGAAGCGCATGAAGACCATCGGCCGCGTGGACGTCCCCCAGGAAGCCTTCGTAGCCGCCCTCTCCTCCGACGCCGCCTCCGATAAGCCGAAGGGCCAGAAATAGGAGTCAGGCACTCGGCGTCGATCTGGGAGATAATGCCTCATAGGTGACGACTATGAGGCAGGATTCGTTGTCGGGTCGGCAGAAACCGGGGAGGTGGGCGGTGACAGCAGTGCATGAGGATCCAATCCTCACGTCCGAGTTCGAGGCGATCGCCCGTGCGGTCGAACGCGAGACCGAGGGTGTGCGTGTCGAACTGATCGGCGGACGACTGGGGGTCAAACCTGTGCCCGATGCTGAGCACAACCGGATTTTGCACTGGCTGCTTCTCGCCCTTATGCCGCTGAGTCCGCGCTTGTTTCTGCATATTGCGGGGCAGGGCTTGGAGGTAGGTGCCTACCGCAAAGGGCGAGCACGCCCAGACGCCGTATTGGCACCAATCGACGCTTTCTTGGGACAAGGAGAGTGGGGGTCCGCTCACGCCGCGCTGATGGCCGTTGAGGTCACGTCGTGGGACTCGGATACCAACCAACGCGACCGTGTGGACAAGCCAGCGGCCTTCGCCGAGACCGGTATTCCGATCTATCTGCTCATCGACCGGGATTCAGCCGAGGTCGTGGTGTACAGCAAGCCGGACAACGGCCAATACCTGGACGTGCATCGGTATGCGATCGGCCTCGAGGTGACGTTGCCGGAACCGGTGGGTGTCACACTCGATACCGCGCCGCTGAGGGACTGGATTCACTGAGTTCAGGAAGTTCGTGCGGCGATTCGCACGCGCAGGCGGACGCCGCCGAACGGGCTCTGATCGAGTTCTGCTGTGCCGGAGTGCAGTTCGGCTTGTTGGCGGACGAGAGCGAGGCCCAAGCCGGACCCGGGGGAGCCGGGGCCTTTGACGAAGCGGTCGAAGGCGGTGGCGCGCAGGGTTTCCGGGATGCCGGTGCCGTCGTCGTCGATGATGATCTCGAATCCGGCGGTCGCGTCGGTTGCGGTGTGGTGGAAGGTGTTTGGAATGGCCGGGCGCACGTTGGCGTGCTGATCCGAAGTTTTCGGATCGGCTGGGTTCGCGTCAACGGAGCTCATTCCGGCAGTCCTCGAATCGGCAGGGCCTGAGCCAGCCATGCTCGGATCGGCAGAGTTCGTGCGGTTACGGCTTGTACCGGCCGTGCTCGGATTGCCAGGGCTTGGATCGGTCACGGTCGCATCGGCGGGCTTCGCGTCAGCAGGGCTCATCCGGGCGTTGCTCGGATCGGCAGGGCTTGAGCCAGCCACGCTTGGATCGGCAGAGTTCGTGCGGTTACGGCTTGTACCGGCCGTGCTCGGATTGCCAGGCTTCGGGCCAGCCACGTTCAGATCGGTTGGGTTCGCATCAGCGCTGCGCGGATCGCAGTATCGGGCGGCGACTGTGATGGTGCGCGCGTGACCGTGCTGTACGGCATTGGCGACTGCGTTGGTGACGATCAGCATGACGCCGCCGGGTAGGCCGGTCAGCGTTGTCGGGGTGCATTCGGTGAGATCGATGCTGACCTCGGGGTGTCGGCGGCGTGCGTCTTGTACTGCGCGGTCGAGGATTTCACAGAGTTCGAAGGGTTCGAAGGCATCGGATTCGGTGAGCTCGCCGACGGCGAGTTGCTCCAGATCGGTCAGGGTGTTCTCGATCTGGCGCTCGGCGAGCAGGACATCGGCGAGTACCGCGCGCTGCTGTTCAGCGGGTAATTCTTTGGTGGCCAGGACTTCCAGATCGGTGCGCATCGCGGTGAGTGGTGTGCGGAGCTCATGTGCGCAGACCGCGGCGAAGTCCCTGGCACTGGTGAGTGCGCGATTGGTGGCCCCGTGCGCCGCCTCGAGTCGGGCGAGCATGCGGCTGATGGCATCGGAAAGTTCTTCCGCTTCACGGGCTCCACGACCACTCAGCGGAGGGAGCTGCTCGAGGGTATCGATGCCGTGCGTCGCGGTGGCGAGTCTGCGCAGTGGCCGCGCGGCGTAACCGGCCAGGAACCAGCCGAGCAGCGCGGCGAGCAGCACACCCGCGATACCGATCGCGATGCCGATCAGCTGGCTGCGGTGGATGGCCGAATCAACCAGTGCGCGATCGGGATCGAGCCGGACCACTAGACCGGGCGCACCGGCCACGGTGGTGCGGACATCACCGGGGCCGACGAGCACCGGCCCGGATACCGCCGGCCCCGGCAGTGGCGGCAGCGCAGGAAGTGGTGGCGGCGCTGGAAGTGGCGGAATCGCCACGTGTGGTGGCACATCGAACCGCTGCACGACCGCGACGCCCATCGTCGATACCGTCTCGTCGAACTGTCGAGATCCGGTGGCGTCGAGCAGGGCGGTATAGGCGATGCCGAGCGTGACCGCCACCAGCGCGGCGACAACGCCCGACACCAGCGCCACCCGGGCACGCAACGACAACGACATCTTCGGCGCTCTCACTCGGTTCCACATGGCGATGCCCCCTTGCTCATGACTGCGCCTCGGCGGCGCTCGATTCCGTCGTGGGCGTGGGTGCGCCGTGTCATTGGGTTCGATCGCTGAAGCTCATTCACGACTCCGCCTCGCTGACGTTGTGTGTCGGAGAGCGCTCTGCCACGGGGCACTCGCTGACGCTGACTCACGCTTCCTCCCGCAGTACGAAACCCACGCCGCGCACGGTATGGATCACCCGCGGCGCACCGTGCGCCTCCAACTTCCGCCGCAGGTAGGAGACGAACACATCCACCACATTGGTGTCTGTGCTGAAGTCGTAACCCCAGACCGCGGAAAGGATCTGCTCGCGGCTGAGCACGATGCCGATATTCTCGGCCAGCAGCGCGAGCACCTCGAATTCCCGTTTGGTCAGCTCCACCTGCTGTCCGCTCGCGTACACCCGATGTCCGGCCCGGTCGATCCGCACCTGTCCGACCTGGCGTTGGTCATCGCCGGAGGGCCGGATCAGCGCGGGCCGACGGCGCAGCAACGCATGCAGGCGGGCGACTAGTTCGCCGAGGTCGAAGGGTTTGGTCAGGTAATCGTCGGCGCCGCGTTCGAGGGCGGCGATGCGATCGCTGACCGCGGTGCGGGCGCTCAGCACGCAGATCGGAATGTCGTTGCCCATCGCGCGCAATGCCGTAACCACTCCCGCCCCATCGAGATTCGGCATATTCACATCGAGCACCATGGCGTCCGGTTCGGCGCTGCGGACCATCGATAGCGCCTCGGCGCCGTCCCCCGCGGTGACCACCTCGAAGTCCGAGAGTTCGAGCCCGCGCCGCAGCGACGCGAGAACTCGAACCTCGTCGTCCACGACCAAGATGCGTTGTCCGGTCATGGGGCCACCATAGAGCCGCCCATCGGTCAGCTGCCGCTGCTGCCGGTCGGCGCCGGACGTGCGGGTTGGACGTGCAAGACGCCGGGCCCGACAGGTCCGCCGGGCCGGGCAGGCGCCACGATGACCGGTCCGGACGGATCGATATCCGGGCAGCCCGGCAGCGCGAGGTCCGGCGGCAGCGGGGCGGCCGGACCGCCGAGCATCCGACCCGGCCGCTCGAGAATCACCACATGGGGTTCGCCGGGGGCCTGCACCACGCATGTCACCGTCACGTCCCCGTCGCCCGGCAGCGGCGGGTGGGCCGAGGCGACGCCTGCGACCACGGCGGCCGCGGTGGCGGCGAATGCGGTCCCCGTGGCGATGGTGACAATGCGGGCTCGGCCGCGTCCGAGGGTTGCGGTCATGATGCGATCTCCTTCGCGTCGATGCCGGGTTCACCCCGGCGAGACCGACGTTAGGGAGCCGAACTTCACCATCTCTTGAGCAATTATTAGAGATCTCTTGCGGCGCACCGAACTTCGGGCTGTACGGGTGGCCGCCGACAAGTTAGTCTCGTCGACACGTTTCGGGGCCGCCGCGTGGCGCGGGCTCGGAGCGCTCGAGCAGGTCCGATGGCAACACCGGCCCCAGTTCTGGATGCCCGCAGAAACAGGGCTTCCGTTCTGGTTTCTCCAATGGCAAGGTTATGTTGCTCGTCACAGTCGTATGCTCTGCGGACCTGCAGAATGTGACAGTTGGGTTTTCCGGAATATCGTTAGGTGATCTTCACTCGGTCTGCCCGGCGTGGTGAGGATGCTGGAAACCTGAGAGTGGAGCTTGCATGACGAGTGACCTGCCCTTCGACAGCGATGCCACCGACGCTGACGACCGTGCGGGCGACACCGCCTATCGCGTTGCCACCGGCGTCGCGCGGGTAGCTAGAGCGGGCGCGTACGTGACCGGCGGCGCGCTGGTCGCCACCAATGGCGGTACCGCACCCGTCCATCCCGGCGGGCAACGGCTCGACAGCTGGACTTCGGCCTACACCCGCGACCCCGATGCGGACGCGCCGAGCCCGGTGGTCACCTTCCCGGATCCGGACCCGAATTCGACACCGCCCGCACCACTGCATTCGTCGACGCCGACCCCGCGCGATGTGAGCGTCAACGCGCCGTTCACCATCCCGAATGTGCCCAATTCGGGTGTGTACATCGGGCCTGTGCCGCAGCAGCATTCACCGCAACCGTGGCAGAACACCGGGTACGGCAGCTATCAGCCCGGCCTCGCTCTCGGAACCGAGAGCGAGCGGTCCGGACTCGATCTGCACAGCGACACACCGCAGTCCGGCCTCGATCTCGGTACCGGACACGTGCCCGGCGGATTCGGTAACCTGCCCGGACTCGACTTCGGTCAGGGCGGCCACGGCTTCAACCTCCCCAACCCGAACGGCTTCCTCGCTCCGGGTTCGAATCCCTTTACCCTGCCCCGTGTTCCGACGTCGGGGACGGCCATCAGCGAGTCGGTGAGCAGCGATTCCGAAAGCGCCGACGACGGCGATGCGGTCGCGAGCAACGTTCCGTTCTACGGCGGCAACATGTTTCACAGCGGCGCGACCGGGGGCAGCGGTGAGCTGTTCCACGGCAACGACGCGTTCCATGGCAGCGACGCGTTCCACGGTGCCGACATGTACCACGGTGTCGGCAGCCCGGATGCTGTCGGCGTATTCATCAATGCCGAAGCCGCTTTCAGCCTGCACACCGAACTCCAAGTGGACTTCAGTGTCGGCCCGAACGGGATGTACCTCGCCACGCAGTCCAAGGTCGAGGTCGACGGTGCGCTGAAGGTCGAGGTCGGCGCGGGCCGGGTCGGCGACAATCTCGACAGGTTCTCCGATTGGCTCGGCCAAACCCCCGGCACCACCGGACGTTCCGGCCTCGACAATGCAGGTACGAACGGCACGGTCAACCCCGTCGGCACCCAGCCCGCGGGTGGATCCGTCCCGCAGTATTCGGCCGTGCAGCCCGTCGCGGTGCAGCCCGTGCAGCCGTTCACGGCGCCGCTGCCCGCTCCGGTCGCATCGGCCGTCGCACCCGCAGCCGTGGCTCCCGCGGTCGTCGCGCCCGCTGCGGTGGCAGCGCCGGTTGCGGCGACCCCGCTGCAGACCACGATTCAGCCCGATGTGGCGAGCACCCCGGTCGCCAACGTCCTTGTCGCCCCGGCGGGTCCGTCGCCGCTGACCGCGCCCGCCGCGACGGTGCCCGCGCTGTTCGAGCCGAGACCCGTTCCGGCGAAGCATCCGGTCGTTGTCGACGATTCGCCTTCGACCACCACGCCGTTGACGAACACCCCGACCACCGTCACCAAGACGGTGCCGGTCCCCGGCGACAACACCACCGGGCATCCGACCAAGACGCCCGATACGGGCAGCACCAAGCCCGGCCACACCACTGTTCCGGACACGGATGCCACCGGGACGACGAAGATCCCGACCGCGACCCACGCGCCGACCACACAGGTTCCCACCACGCACCAGCCGACCCACACCGCGACGCCGACGATTCCGGACGACGACGATGTGACGCTCCCGAGCACCGGTAACGGTGGCGGAGCCGGCACCGGTCACAACGGCGGGACCATCCCGAGCACCGTCAACGGCGGTAACTCGGTCCCGAATACACACACCACCCAGCCGGACATCGACGACCCGACCGTGGACGTCCCGACCGTCTCGGTACCGACGGTGACCCACTCCGCACCGACGGTCCCGCCGACCGCTGATATCGATATCCCGACCGCGAATTCCCCGGCACCGATCCCGACTCAGCAGCCGCACGTGCCCGCGCCGACGATGCCCGCGCCGGTCACCCCGATGAAGCCGCCTGCGCATCCGATCGCCGCCGAACTCGGCGATCCGGCCGATTTCGCGCACCCGGTATACGAGCCCGATCACACGGCACTGACCCTCATGGCCGCCGGGCTGTCCACCCCGTTGCTGCCCGATCCGGGTATGGACGATGGCCACCACCTCGTGGCGGGCCTGGATATCACCCTGATCTAGGAGCCGCACGGGGGTCGCGCGCATCCGTCGCGCCGGCGCATGTCATCGTCGAACGCGATATTCGTACGACAGTTAGGAGGAGCGGTTGTCTGCCGCAGCCGGGCTGGAGGCCGCCACGGTGAAACATCCGGCGGCGATGGCGCCAGTCATCGGAATCCTCGATCAACTGCAGGAGATGACCCGCTCCGCGGGCCGGCAAGACCTGGGTGGCCGACTGAGTATGGTCCGGGCCAGGGTCGGTGACACACGGCTGCGCCTCGTGGTCGTCGGCGCCGCGAAGAACGGTATGAGCACCCTGGTCAACGGTCTGATCGGGGCGCGGGTGAGCGCCACCGAGAGTGCGCTGAGTGTGCCGGTGATCGCGGAGTTCGGACCGGAGCCGACCGCCGTGCTGGTGAAATCGCTGGGGGCGGGCCGGATCGAACGCCAGCCCGTCGATCCGCTCGACCCCGGGCCCGCGCTGGCCGCCGACGGAGTGATCCGCGCCGAATTCACCGAGCCGAGCCCGCTACTCGCCGAGGGCCTCGTCCTGATGGACGCACCAGGCGGCAACGGCGACGACCACACCACCTGGTCGATGATCGCCGCCGCGGATGCCGTGCTCTATGTCGGTGACGCCGGATCCGAGTTCAGCGCGGAACAGATCGGCTACCTCGAGCGCATCCAGCAGCTCTGTCCGACGGTCATCTGCGCGCTGAACAAGATCGACCTGCACCCGCACTGGCAGCACACCCAGCAGCGCAATCGCGAGCTATTGGACGCGGCCGGTCTCGGTTTCGCGGTGGCGCCGGTTTCCGCGCTGCTGCACCTGCAGGCGGGCAATTATCAGCGCGATATCGAATCCGGTGTGCCCCAACTGGTCGACCACCTACGTGACTATGTGCTGGCAAGGGCCGACAGCCTGGTGCTGGAAGCCGCGGCCAATGACATCCGCCTGGTCGCCGATCACCTCGCGGTGACCCTGCGGACCGAGGCCGAGGCGCTGCGCGATCCGCGCCGCCAAGTGGAGATCACCGAACAACTCGTCGCAGCCCGCGACCAGGCCGACCAACTGCGGCAGCGCTCGGCCAACTGGCAGGTCACCCTCGGCGACGGCAGCACCGAGCTGATGGCCGATATCGAACACGACCTGCGGCACCGGCTGCGCAGTCTGGTGCGCGATGCCGAGGCCGAGATCGTCAATACCGATCCGGCCCGCCGCTGGCAGGATTTCGGCGCGGATCTGGATGCGCGCATCTGCGAGGCCGTCGAAGAGAATTTCGTGGTGGCGCACTACCGGGCGGTGGAACTGTCCGAACAGGTGGCCGCCAAATTCCCCGCCGATCACCGCACCCCGCCGCTACCTGACCTACGCCTGGAAAATCCCGGTGAAGTGCTCGACCAGGTCGCGCCGCTGGATCCGCTGATCAGCGGGAAAGCCGGTGTGCTCGGCCAATTCCTGACCGTCATGCGCGGGTCCTACGGTGGTCTGCTGATGGTCGGTGTGCTCACCAGTCTGCTGAAAATGCCACTGGTGAACTGGTATTCGGCCGCCGCCGCGCTACTGCTCGGCGCCAACGCCCTGTGGGACGACCGCAAGGCGCGCAAGCTGCGCCGTCAGGCCGAGGCCAAGGTTTCGGTGGCCAGACTCATGGACGACGTGATCTTCCAGGTCGGTAAGGAATCGCGAAATCGGTTGCGCGCCATGCAGCGCACGCTGCGCGATCACTTCACCGATATCGCCACCGATGTACTCCGCGCCGCCGACGAACGGTTGCGCGTCGCGGAGGTCGCCTATGGAAAATACGGCGATCACCGTGAGGAACGCATCGCCGATGTGGATGTGCAACTCGGCAGGTTGCGTGGGCTGCGCGCCGAGGCCGATGGGATGAGCGCGGCCGCGTAGGCAGGACGCAGTGCCGTCGCGTGGGCAGGGCGTGGTGCTGTCGTGTGGGCAGGGCGTAGCGCC
>NZ_BAGN01000073.1 GCF_000308835.1 Nocardia vinacea NBRC 16497
GGAACCAGCTGCTCGGGGCCCTTGCGATCGCCCACTGAATTCACTGGTGAGGCTGCGGCTGAATGTCGAAGATCTTATGCCGCTGCGTATCCGGTGAATTCCTGCGCAGTCACGGTGACCATGCGGCCACCCATTGCCTTCACCGCCGAGCGCAGTCTGGGATCACCACTGGGCGGTAACGGCATCGACCAAGCGCTCGAACCGTCTTCGGCGTCGATCGCGTGCACGGTGGTGCCGTCGGTCAGGATGAGATGACTTGCGTCGGTTATGCCGTCGTAGCGTGCGGTGTTCGCGAACGGCGTCGGCTGCTGCCAGATTCGGTGTCCGTCGGTGAGATCGAGGCCGGCCAGCTCTGATCCATCGAGCGATCGGACGATCACAGTGTCGGCCACTACTCCTTCTACGGCGCTCATACGTCCGGTGTGCTCGTCGATACCGATCTGCGCATTGGTCCAGAGGACTCGGCCTGTCGTTCGCTCGTAGGCGCTTTCACCGGTGAGGATCGGCGGCGGCGTCGCGGTCGCGGTCGGGTACCACTCGAGGAGGAAGCTCGCGTTGCTGACCTCGGTGATCGGGTGGCCGTTGCGATCGAGAAGCGTGACCCGTCCCGGGCCCCGGTCGCGGCCGATCACCTGCGAAGCGACAATGCCGCCGTCGAACGTATGGCCAACGGGGCCGGTGAACAGCAACTCGCCGGTGCGCAGATCGTAGACGCGAACGCCTTGGTCGTGCCCGTCCATGAAGTAGTCCTGCGCGATCCTGGGCCTGACCGGATCGCCGGGAACGGGCGTCGGATACGTCCGCCGCCAGGTGGCGTCGATAGCCGAGACGGTCCCGCGCGTGACGACGGCGGTCATCCAGTCCGCGGTTCGGCCGACAACCGAAGCCACGCCGTCGCGCACCGCCACGTCCATAACCTCGAAGTCCGTCGCATGGTCTCCAAGTACCGCGCCCGTGGCAGCCTCGATGATCAACACCCGATTCGTGCCGTGGCAGGCGATCTTTCCATCGAAGACCTGCTCGCGGCAGCCGAGGAGTTCGCCGACATCGGTCGTCCATCGCACCTGGCCGGTGTCCGGATCGATGCCGTGCATACGCACCCGCCCGACGGTCAGTCCAGCACTTTCGCCCGGCGCAGGCGCGCCGGGCACCGCGGTTGCCGCGACGATCATCGTCCCGGTGTCCATTGGCGAGCCGTAGCCGTAGTAGCGGCTCAGGGTCTGCGGCGCGGCCAGCAAAACCGCACCGGCCTCGTCGGACAAGTCGGCCGCGCGCAATGTCCACTGCGGCACCGGAGCGGAGTCGAGCCGGGGCGAAATACGGAACCGGCCGCCGGTCGCGGATACCTCCTGCGGCTGCACAGGCGATCGGTTCACCCACACGACCGCGGCGACACCCGCCACCACAGCCACGACCAGCACCGCGATCAAGATCTTCCGCCGAGAGGTGAGCCATCGTGCAGCCTTGTTCACTCGGAGGGTCTCCTTCATACATCGGCACCAGGGACTGGACAGTGCGAATATGCAAGGTATCAGGCATCTTCGAGGGTGGTAATCGCGAAGATGATGTGGTAACCGATGCGTTGTGGGCGAGGTTGGAGCCGTTGATTCCAGTGCGGCAGTGACGCTTCCGTCGCCGATTCGATCGTCGTGGATCCGGGGGAACCGCGTTGCGGGCAGTGTCGGTGGTCAGTGCGTCCGCGGCTACGTGTGCGGCGTCCACTGCCGCCCGTCGAACCAGCGCACGACGCCGGGGTTGGCCGGATCCGGATACCCCCTGTGGCAGCGATGGTGCGGGATGGTTCGGTCTGCGAGATCTGGACTGCACGATGAGCAGGACGAGCCCGACACCCAACCAGTGCCACAATCAAGAGCAGCAGGAGTTCCGTGCGGCAAGTACGGACGGGCCGCCGGTCCGAGCCGTGGCTGGAACCGCTTTCGCACCGGTCAGTAGGCTGTCACCTATGACGGTAGGAACGACGACCGGCCAGGATATCCGCGAGGCTGTGCACGATGCCGCGCGTAAGGCTCGGGTGGCTTCGCGGGCGCTCGCACAGCTGACCACGGCGCAGAAGAACGAGGCGCTGCATGCGGCCGCGGATGCGTTGCTCGCGGCGGCCGATACTGTGCTCGCCGCCAATGCCGAGGACATCGCGACCGCGCAGGCGGCGGGAACCGAGGAGTCCCTGCTGGACCGGCTGCGGCTGACGAAGGCGCGCATCGACGGCATCGCCTCGGGGCTGCGTCAGGTGGCGGGGCTGCCCGATCCGGTCGGGGTGGTCGTGCGCGGGTCGACGTTGCCGAATGGGCTGGAGATCCGTCAGGTCCGGGTGCCGCTCGGCGTGGTGGGCATGGTCTACGAGGCCCGGCCGAATGTCACCGTCGACGCATTCGGACTCGCTCTCAAGTCCGGTAATGCGGCGCTGCTGCGCGGCTCCTCCTCGGCCGCCCACTCGAATGCCGCACTGGTCACCGTGCTGCGGGAAGCCCTTGTCGCACTGGACATTCCGGCCGATGCGGTACAGCTGCTGCCCAGCCACGATCGCTCCAGCGTGACCCACCTGATCCAGGCCCGCGGCCTGGTCGACGTGGTCATCCCACGCGGCGGGGCGGGGCTGATCAATGCGGTGGTCCGCGATGCCCAGGTGCCCACCATCGAGACCGGTACCGGCAACTGCCACGTCTACGTGCATGAAGCCGCCGATCTGGAGATGGCCGAGCAGATCCTTATCAATGCCAAGACCCGTCGCCCCAGCGTGTGCAATGCCGCCGAGACGGTGCTGATCGACGATGCGATCGCCACCACCGCCGTGCCCCGGCTGATCGAGGCGCTGGAGCGCTACGGCGTCACCGTGCACGGCGATCTGCCCGGACTGGTGCCCGCCAACGATCAGGACTGGGGCGAGGAGTACCTGACCCTCGATATCGCGCTCAAGGTCGTCAAGGATCTCGACGAGGCCGTCGAGCACATCAACACCTGGGGCACCGGCCACACCGAGGCCATCGTCACCGCTGAACTGGCCGCGGCCCGCGAATTCACCAACCGCGTCGATGCCGCCGCTGTCATGGTGAACGCCTCCACCGCCTTCACCGATGGTGAGCAGTTCGGCTTCGGCGCGGAGATCGGCATCTCCACCCAGAAGCTGCACGCCCGCGGCCCGATGGCACTGCCGGAACTGACCTCGACCAAATGGATCGTCTGGGGCGACGGCCAGATCCGCCCGGTCTAGATTTCGTTCGGCGTAAGAACCGCCGAGCGCTTGCTTCGGGTACTCCCGTAGGTTAGGGGTGGGATTGAATGGAAGGACGCTACGTGGGTACCGAAAGCGCAGTGCAGGAGCCGATCTTCACCTCGGTCGACGATGTGATCGAACGGCTGGCCACGACCGGGTACCTGGCCGATAAGGCGACGGCGACCTCGGTATTCCTGGCCGATCGGCTCGGTAAGCCGCTGCTTATCGAGGGTCCGGCCGGTGTCGGCAAGACCGAACTGGCCAGGGCGGTCGCGCAGACCGCGGATGCGGAGCTGGTGCGTTTGCAGTGCTACGAGGGTGTCGACGAGGCCCGCGCGCTGTACGAGTGGAATCACGCCAAGCAAATTCTGCGGATCCAGGCGTCCAGCGAGAACGATTGGGAAGAGACCAAGGCCGACGTCTTCACCGAGGAATTCCTGCTGTCGCGCCCGCTGCTGACCGCGATCCGTCGCGCCGATCCGACCGTGCTGCTTATCGACGAAACCGATAAGGCCGATGTCGAGATCGAGGGTCTGCTGCTCGAGGTGCTCAGCGATTTCGCGGTCACCGTCCCGGAACTCGGCACGATTACCGCCAGCCGCAAGCCGTTCGTGGTGCTGACCTCCAATGCGACCCGCGAACTGTCCGAAGCGCTCAAGCGGCGCTGCCTCTATCTGCACCTGGACTTCCCGGATGAGGAACTAGAGCGCCGCATCCTGGCCAGCCGGGTGCCGGAGCTGTCCGCCTCGGTCGCCGCGCAGTTGGTCCGGATCGTGCACGTGCTGCGTGGGATGCAGCTGAAGAAGCTGCCGAGTGTCGCGGAGTCGATCGACTGGGGACGCACCTTGCTCGCGCTGGGTCTGCAGGATCTCGACGACACCACCGTGCGCGCCACCCTCGGTGTCGTGCTCAAGCACCAGGCCGACCACCAGCGCGCGCTGGCCGAGCTGAAGCTGGCCTGAGCCATGGCGGCCGGATCGCAGCCCACACTCGATGCGCCGCACGGGATTTCGGGACATCTCGTCGGTTTCGTCGAGGCTTTGCGGGAGCGCGGCATCCCGGTCGGTCCGTCGGAAACGGTGGACGCGGGCCGTGTGGTGTCGGTGCTGGATCTGATGGACCGTGAGGTCGTGCGCGAAGGTCTGGCCTGTTCGCTACTGCGCCGCACCACCCATCGCAGCACCTTCGACGGCCTGTTCGACCTGTGGTTCCCGGCCGCCCTCGGTGCGCGCAGTAGCACTGCGGATGATCTCGAACTTCCGCGCACACCGTCCGGCGAGATCGATATTCCCGCGCTGCGCGGACTGCTCGCGGCCCTGCTGACCAGGGAGGATTCGACGCAGCAGCAGGAAATGATCGCCGCGCAGCTGGTCGAACAACTCGGGCAGTACGAATCCTCGCGTGGTCCCTCCTTCTCCGCGTACCGGACGCTGCGCGAAGTCCAGCCGGAAACACTGCTGGCCAGGATTCTGCAGGGATTGGCTATCGGACCGGATACCAGCGAATTCGATACCGAGATCGCCCGCCGCATCGGCCGGCAGCGCATCGCCGGCTTCCGCGCCATCGTGGAGGCGGAAACGCATCGGCGGGTGGCCGAGAATATCGGCAGGGAGCGCGTCGCGAGCTATGCCGTCACTCGTCAAGTCGAGGATGTCGACTTCCTTCGTGCCTCCGAAACCGAGCTGGCGGAGATGCGGCGCAGCACCCAGCGACTGGCCCGAATCCTGGCGTCCCGACTTGCCGTGCGGCGCAGGCATTCTCGTCGCGGTGAGATCGATTTACGCAAGACGCTGCGCAAATCCATGTCGACCGGCGGCGTCCCCATCGACCTGGTGAATCGCAAACCGCGACCGGGTCGCCCCGAACTGGTGCTGCTCTGCGATGTGTCCGGCTCGGTGGCCGGATTCAGCAATTTCACGCTCCTGCTGGTCAATTCGCTGCGTGAACAGTTCTCCCGGGTGCGGATATTCGCCTTCGTGGACCGGACCGATGAGGTGACCGGATTCTTCGATCCGAACACCCAACTGGACCAGTCCATGGCCCGTATCTTCACCGAGGGCAAGGTGGTCGGCCTGGACGGGCACTCCGACTACGGCCATGCGCTGTCGACCTTCGTCGAGCAGTGGCCCGATGCGGTGACCTCGCGCAGTTCGCTGCTGATCCTCGGCGATGCTCGGACCAATTACCGTGATCCGGATCTGAATACGCTGCGCGAGCTGGTGCACACCGCCAAGCACGCGCATTGGCTGAATCCGGAGAAGGAAAGCAACTGGGGCACCGGTGATTCCGCCGCCGACAGATATCGCGAAGTGATCGAGATGCACGAGTGCCGCTCGGCCAAACAACTGACCGCGGTGGTGTCCCGGCTGCTACCGGTGTGACGCGATTGTGACCGAACTCATTATCGGTCTCCGTTAACACCATCAGCATTCGTTAAGGGAACTATTGGCGCTGCGCACCAGGATTCGGTCCATGGTGAACAACACGCCGGGTGGGTCTGGCCGCAGCGGTAGTGGGGATTATTCGTTCCAGGTCGATCTGCGCGGAATCGTCGACCTGCTCTCGCATCACTTGTATTCGAGTCCCCGGGTCTACATCCGTGAACTACTGCAGAACGCGGTCGATGCCGTCACCGCGCGCAGGCAGCGCGATGCCTTGGCGCCCACCGCGATTCGGCTGGTCGTCGACGAATCCGGGCTGCGGATAACCGATCACGGCATCGGCCTCACCGAGGCGGATGTGCACCGCTTCCTCGCCACCATCGGACATTCGTCCAAGCGCGACGATATCGAGGGTGCGCGCCGAGAGTTCCTCGGGCAATTCGGCATCGGGCTGCTGGCGTGCTTCACCGTGGCCGAGACGATCCGAGTGGTCACCCGCTCGGCCATCGACCCGGCCGCCCCGCCCGTCGAATGGCTGGCCGCCGCCGACGGCACCTACTCGCTGCGTTTGCTCGATCCGGCAGCGCAGCAAGAGCCGGGCACCACGGTGCATCTCACGCCGCGAGCCGGTGCGCAGGCGTGGTTCACGCCTGGGCGGGTGCTGGATTTGGTCCGCGATTATGGTTCGCTGCTGCCCTATGAGGTGACGGTCGAGGCGAATGGTGCCGGACTGCGCGCGACCGATGGTCCGCCGGTGTGGCGGCGCGCCTACGCATCCCCGGCCCAGCGGCGTGCGGCGCTGTTCGAGTACGGCGAGCGCGTCCTCGGATTCACCCCGCTGGATGTAATCGATCTCGATGCCGAACTGGCGGGGGTCAGCGGGGTCGCTTTCGTGCTGTCACAGCCGGGCAATCCCGCCGAAAGCAGTGCGCACCGGGTGTATCTCAAGGGCATGCTGCTCGGTGACGCGGTGCGCGGACTGCTGCCGGACTGGGCCTTCTTCGTGCGCTGTGTCATCGATACCGACAGCCTGCGCCCGACCGCCTCTCGCGAGGGCCTATACGAAGACGAACGCCTCGCCATCGTCCGCGACAGCCTCGGCGACCGAATCCGCGACTGGCTCACCGAAATCGCCGCCGAACAGCCCGAGCGGCTCGCCGCATTCCTGTCCGTGCACTCACTCGGTGTCAAGGCGATGGCACGGCATTCGCCGGACATGCTGCGGATCATGGTGCCGCACTTGCTGTTCGAGACGACCGACGGCCGGGTACCGCTGACCGAATTCGCGCGCAACCATCCGACCGTGCGGGTGACGGCGACGGTGGAGGAATTCCGTCAGGTGGCCGCCACCGCGGCCGCGCAAGGCATCGGCGTTGTCAATGGCGGCTATACCTACGATGCGGAACTCGTCGCGCTGCTGCCGACGATCCTGCCTGGCACCACCGTGACCGAGCTGGACGCGGACGCGGTTACCGCCGCCCTCGACCTGGTGGATCCCGCCGAGGAACTGTTGTTGGCTACGGTGCTCGCCGCGGCGCGCACCGCACTGGATCCGCTGACCTGCGATGTGATTCTGCGTGCGTTCCATCCGGTTTCGGTTCCAGCACTGCATCTGGACAGTCGGGGTGCGCGTCATGAGCGAGCGCGGGTCGAGACCGCCGTCGGTGCGGATGAGCTCTGGACCGAAATCCTCGGCGCGCTGGAGGCCAGCGCACCCCGTGCCCAACTGGTGTTGAACCACAACAGCCCGGTGGTCCGACGGTTGAGCCGGATCGATGACCCGGCCTTCCTGCGGACCGCGGTCGAATCGCTCTACGGCCAAGCGTTATTGATGACGCACCGGCCGCTGCGACCGGCCGATACCGCGCTGCTCAATCGCGCTTTCGGCGAATTCCTCAGCTGGGCGACCCGGCGTGCGGCGGGCGAGACCGCGGAGGAGGCCTGAGATGGATGCCTCCGAGCTCCGATCCGCGCTGGCGCAGAGCCGTTCACTGCCACCAGGACGCGGCCGCACCGAGCGACTGGAAATGCTTGCCGCCGATGCGAAGTCGGGTCCCGACCGGGCACTGGAGGGGAGTGTCCTGTTGGAACTGGCCCAGGCGTATGCGTATGCGGGCGAACGCGATCTGGCACCGGTCGCCTACGGCAGGCTGTTGCGGATCTACGACGACTACCCGGCCGAACTCGGCCCGATGACGCATTCGGTGCACTGGTATCTGAAATGGCTGACCTGGGGCCTGATCGAGAATCCCGCGGTGCCGCTGCAGACCACCTACCGCTGGCTCGACGAGCTCGAAAGTCGTTACCGGCAGCGGGGGTACAGTGCGCGTCCGGTGCTCGCATTGCGCTCCGACTTGGCACGGGAGCTGGGTCAGCACGACCTGGCCGCCGAACTGCTGGACGCGGCGCGTGCGGCCCCGCGCGACAGCATGTCCGATTGCGACGCCTGTGAACGTAACCAGTGGGGTGCGAACTACGCACAGGCCGGTGACGACGAGTCCGCACTGGAGAGCTGGCGTCCGGTCATCGACGGCACGCGCAGCTGCGCCGAGGAGCCGCATCGGGTGCTCGGGCAGGCATTGCTACCGATGTTGCGCACCGGGCGCACCGCCGAGGCACGCAGTGCGCATTTGACGGGTTATCCACTGGTGCGCCACCTTCCGGATCTGCGGCGCTCGGTTGGCGAGCACATCGAGTTCTGCGCACTGACCGGGAACGAGGCGCGTGGTCTGGAGATGCTGGCCGAGCATGCGGCGTGGCTGACCGATTCCGGTGCGGATGCCGCCATCCGGCTGTCCTTCATATCGGGAGTGTGCGTGCTGTTGCGGCGGCTGACCGAGCGGGATCTCGGTGCGCTCGAAGTCGGTGCGGGCACGGTGGATTCGGTACGCGCCGAGCTGAGCGTCGAAATCGGCGAGCTCACGGCACGTTACGACGCGCGCAATGGCAATTCGGTGGTCAGCGAGCGGGTCACGGCCCGGCTCGCGCAACGACCGCTGATCGACCATCTGCCACTCGGCGCGCGAAACACGTTGCCGCGCAAGGTTTCCGCCGTGGTGCCTGTGCGGACGGCTACCGCCGAGGAACAAGCCGAGGACGCACTGCAGCTGGCCGAGCTCGCCGCAGTACGCCTCGTCGACTATCCGAAGGATGCCGAACAGTATCTGCGCCAGGCACTTTCGATCGGCGCTACCGCGCTGCCCGCCGAACATCTCGCCCGCCTGAGTTCCCAGCTCGTCATGGTGCTCTCCGGACAGCCGGGCCGGGAATACGAACTGGCCGATGTGGCACTCACCGCCGCCGCACGGTGGGAACCGATTTCGGCCGCGGATGCGATACACCTCACCTTCGTCGCCGCGCGCGCCTACCACCGTGCCGGACGGCATGGGGAGGCAGCGGCCCTGTTCGAGCAGCCACTCGCGGCCGGCGAGCAGCCGTATCCGCCCGCCGAAATGGCGATCGTGCGCCGCCAATACGGCGAATCCCTGCGCAAGCTCAACCGATTCCGCGACGCGGCACAGCAATTCGTCGAGGCGGCCCGTCTGGTCCACAACGATCCCGACCGCGTCGAACTCGAAGCCGAGCTCGCCTGGTCGGCCGCCTCGGTCCTGGACTACTGCGGCGAAGACGAACAAGCTGTCGTCGCCTTCCTCCGCGCCGCGCACCTCTGGGGCACCCTCGACCGCGTCGGCCCCCGGGCCAAATGCCTGCGCTCCGCCGCCTGGCTACAGCTCTACGGCGCCGGATCGGAATCCGACCGCCCCTGGCTCACGACAATGCGCGACCTACTCGCGGAACTGGAAAACCTGGCCGAAACGTCCCCATCACCCGAACTGGCGACCGAACTACTCAACACCCGGACCCAACTCGCGGATATGCAACGCGACGAGCCGGACCACTGATCACCCAGCCGACTGCTCGGCGACAAGCCCGCCGAGCAGCGCGTCGACCTGGTCGAAGGCGATGGCACCGGCGAGCGGATTCGAATAGCTGCGGGTCGAGACGATCAACCCGTCACGCACCCGGGAGACGTTGATGATCGCGAGGTCGAACCGCTTGCCGGTGGCCAGCACCGTGCCGTTGATCCGGTACTCGGAGATGACGACCTCCGGATCGGCAGTCTCGTGGATGCGGACATTGTCGACGGAATCGAAGCGCTGAATCCTGGCGCCCTCCAACAGATGTGTGCGAAACGCCTCGCGACCGACCTCGGGCTGTTCCGCACCCGGCGGCAGGAACGGCAGTTCGAACACCGCGTCGACGGCATACACATCGGCCATCTCCGGTGTCGGGCCGCCGGCGGTCAGGGACAGCAGGCGTTCGATGGTCTCGCGAGAGGTGGTGGACATGGCAGACTCCTGTTCGACAGCTAACCGGGGTGATCCCCCCGGTTAATATACGGGGCGCTTGCCCCGCTTGTCTCCCTTGCGTCGGGGACACGCTGATTCCCGCAGACCCGGGAAGTCGCCACCGAGCTTCGCGCGCCCTTCACCGAACTGCCGTGGGCCCGGCGGTATTTGCGGACGATAAGAAAACTGTTAGGCGGCATCGGCATTGTTGGGAAGACACCGAGATCGCCTCGGTGCGATCTCGAATGGGGGAGCCCCGGATGAAGAAGTCCGTTGTTGTCATCGGTGCGTTGGCCACCGCCGCCGTACTGGCGGCCTGCGGGCCGGACGGATCGTCCGGGACCGGTGTGAGTTCGACCTCGGCCACAGCGACCACTACGGGGGCGACGTCGTCGCCAACAGTCGCCGGGTCGCCGCAGGCCGCCCCCTTCACCGCTACCACGGTGACTCTCGTCGGAAACTACTATCGCGTGGACGTGCCGCAGGTGGAAGGTGGGACCGACGTCGCCCGATTCGGATTCAATCGGGCGATGCAGGACGGGGTAGTGCAGTGGATCAGCCACAACAGCCTGCCGATGGACTCGGTCACGAGTCGCGACGGTGAGATGGTGCGGATCGGGTCCCGCGTGCTGAGCGGGCACCTGATCGTCACCGTGTACGGGGATGGCGCGGCGCATCCGAACAGCTTCGATCTCGCGCAGGTCACCGATATCGACACCGGCCAGTCGATCACCCTGCCCGACCTGTTCACCGATCTGCAGCAGGGCCTGAACACACTCTCGATTCAGGCCGAGGCCCTGGTGCGGCAGAACCCGAGGGCGACGGGCTACAGCAAGAGCCTGCTCACCCCGGTTGCCGAGCACTTCCAGACCTGGGTTGCCACACCCGAGGGGATGCGGATCTATCTCGGTGAAATCTCCTCGCACGCCGCGGGCAATATCGATGTCACCATGCCGTGGTCCGCGCTGGACAGTGTGTTGAAGCCGGGGGTGCGCGCGGTCGTCAGCAGCTGATGAACCAGCGATAGCTCGCGGTGGTACCTTCTCGGGCACTGACGTGAGCTATTCGGGGAGGCTTAATGAGGAAGACCGCTGCCGCTGTCCTGGTCAGCGTCCTGTTGGCCGTGCTGACGGCCTGTGGGTCCGCCGACCGGGCCGATTCGGCTGCGGTATCCGCCTTCGCAGCGACCACGATCCGGCTCGAGGGCCCTTGGTATTCCTTCGATCTGCCGCAGGTCGAAGGCGGAACCGAGGATGCGCGCACCGATTTCAACGACGGTATGCGTGCCGAGTTGGATCCGTTCCTCCGGGCCGCGGCGCAGGATCGGGCGGTCAAGGGGTTCAACAGCGAGGTCGCCCATATCGGCCGCCACGTGCTCAGCGGTGTGCTCGGCATCGAGGTCGAGGTCGACGGCGGCAAATTGCATCCGACCACCTTCAAGCGGACCCACGTGACGGATATCGACACCGGCAAGGCGCTCACCCTGCCCGATCTGTTCAGCGATCTGCCGAAGGCCCTCGATCGGCTGTCGGCGCAGGCGGAGGTGCAAATCCGCAAGACCCGCGTCGGCACGAACCCCTACGACAAACAGCGCATCGCACCGGCCGTGGAGAACTTCAAGGACTGGCTGGCCATGCCCGACGGTCTGCGCGTCTACCTCGGGGAGATCGCCTCGCACGCGCTGGGCTATATCGACATCACGATCCCGTGGTCCGAACTCGACGCAGTGCTGAAGCCAGGTCTGCGGGCAGTCGTCAGCAGTTGACCGTCCGGCCCCGGCTCGGACCGAACCGACCGGTTAAGCTCGGCTCTCATGCAGGAGAACGGTCGGCGTCGACGCAAGCTGGGGGTGATGGGTGGCACCTTCGACCCCATCCACCACGGCCACCTCGTCGCCGCCAGCGAGGTCGCGAACCGGTTCGAACTGGACGAAGTGATCTTCGTCCCGACCGGACAGCCGTGGCAGAAGGCCGATAAGCAGGTCAGCCCGGCCGAGGATCGCTATCTCATGACCGTGATCGCGACCGCTTCCAACCCCCGATTCTCGGTCAGCCGGGCCGATATCGACCGGGGCAAGGTCACCTACACCGTCGACACCCTGCGCGAGATGCGCACCAAGCATCCCGACGCCGAGCTGTACTTCATCACCGGAGCTGACGCGCTCGCCAATATCTTGACGTGGCAGGATTGGGCGGAGTTGTTCGAACTGGCGAAATTCGTCGGGGTGAGCCGACCGGGGTATGAGCTGAACACCGATCATCTCGAGGAGCATCTGCGCGACCTGCCGGTCGATGCGGTGACCATGATCGAGATCCCGGCGTTGGCGATCTCATCGAGTGAATGCCGTCGCCGCGCCGCCGAGAACCGGCCGGTGTGGTACCTCGTGCCCGACGGCGTCGTGCAGTACATATCGAAGCGGCATTTATATGTGCCCGTTGGAGTGGAAGGTAGTTAATGCGTGAGCGAGCGCAGCGAGCGAACCAATAATGGAGCCGCTTATGCGGTCATGCCGGAGCCGAGCGCTAGCGAGGTGGAGGCATGAGCGCATCGGTCGAGTCGGTGGAGATGGCGCAGGTCGCCGCGCGCGCGGCGGACGAGAAGCTGGCCACCGACGTCGTGGTGCTCGACGTGTCCGAGCAGTTGGTGATCACCGACTGCTTCGTGATCGCCTCCGCGCCGAACGAGCGTCAGGTCAATGCCATCGTCGACAATGTCGAGGAGAAGCTCCGCGCGGCCGGGCACAAGCCGGTCCGGCGCGAAGGGACCCGTGAGGGTCGGTGGGCACTGCTGGATTACGTCGACGTCGTCGTGCACATCCAGCACAATGACGAACGCAATTTCTATGCGCTGGAACGGCTCTGGAAGGATTGTCCGGCGGTTCCGGTGGACGGGATCGCGGCCGGGTCCGATGTGTTCAAGCACACCGAGTCCGAGGGTGTCGCGGTGCGTGGTGAAGCGGGGGAAGAACGCGAGTGAGCAAGTATGCCGGCGTCCGCACGCTGATCCTGCTGCGGCACGGGCAGACCGAGTGGAATGCTTCCGACCGGATGCAGGGGCAGATCGACACCGATCTCACCGAGCTCGGTCGTCGTCAGGCGAAAGAGGCCGCGCGCGAACTGGTTTCGCGCAATGCGATCGCCATCGTGTCCTCCGATCTGCGGCGCGCCTTCGATACCGCCTCGGCACTGGCCGACCATACCGATGTTCCAGTGGTCCAGGATCGGCGGCTGCGGGAAACCAACCTCGGCGACTGGGAGGGGTTGACCCATCTGGAGGTCGACGCCGACTATCCGGGCGCGCGGGTCGCGTGGCGCTTGGATGCGGCCTATACCCCGCCCGGCGGTGAGAGCAAGCTCGAGGTCGGCGCACGGTCCCTACCGGTTGTTCGAGAATTGTTCGCCGAGCGGCAGGATTGGCCAGGCCGGACTATCATCCTGGTGGCGCACGGCGGGCTGATCGCCGCCCTCACGGCCGCGCTGCTCGACCTGCCGCCGCGGAACTGGCCTGCCCTAGGGGGATTGGCCAATACCAGCTGGGTGCAGCTGAGCAGTCACGGTCCGAGCATCGATCAGCCCGGTTGGCGCCTGGATGTGTGGAATGCAGCGGCGAAGGTGGCCCCGGATGTCCTCTGAAGAACCGGTTCGGCAGGTACCGGATGAATTGTTCCGTCGGGTTTCGGCGAAGCCCGAACGGGCGATCCCGGACGCACTGTTCGGACCTCCCCCGGTGAAGCAGGTCGAGCCGGAGGAACCGGCCGAGTCGCAGTCGGCCGAGTCCGACGGCGACGAATCGGTTGCCGCCGCCGACTCCGGGGAAGGTAACGAGGAGCCCGCCACGCACGTGACCGAGTTCGGAGCCGGCGCGGAGCCCGCGGAACCGGCGAGTGAACCACCGGAAGGTGTTGCGGCAGCTTTCGATACGGATATCGCGGCGTCGACCGATGAGTCGGTGATCGGCACTGCTCCCACAGACGAGTCCATAGCTCCCGAAGCGGAATCCGCGCCCGACGTCACGGCTGCGGTTTCGGCGAGTGGTGACGAGTCCACAGTGGATTCGGTGGTCGACGATCCCGAATCGGTACCCGTGCTCGAATCGGTTATCGGCGACGAGGTTTCGGCCGCCGTAGCCGAACCGGCCTCGACCGATGATTCGGATCGCCCGGTGCTGCTGGTGATCGCGGACTCACTGTCCTACTTCGGTCCGAAGGGCGGCCTGCCCGCGGACCATCCGAAGATCTGGCCGAATCTGGTCGGCGCCGAACTCGATTGGGATGTCGAGCTGATCGGGCGGATCGGCTGGACCTGCCGGGACGCGTACTGGGCGCTGATCGGCGACCCCCGGGTGTGGGCAGCGGTACCGCGCGCGGGTGCGGTCGTCTTCGCGGTCGGCGGCATGGACACCTTGCCCTCGCCGCTGCCGACCGCGCTGCGCGAGTTGATCCGCTATGTGCGCCCGCCGATGCTGCGTCGCGGCGTCCGCTCCACCTACAACTGGCTGCAGCCCAAGCTGTCGAAACTCGGTCGCCCCGTGGCATTGCCGCCGAAGGTGAGCGTGGACTACCTGGAGCAGTCGCGCGAAGCGCTGGCCCAGCTGCGTCCGGATCTGCCGGTCGTGGCGGTACTGCCGTCCGTGCACAACTGTGCCGCCTACGGACATGTGCACAGCGGCCGGGAGCGTGCCGTCCAGGCGCTGCGCGCATGGTCGGCCAAGACTTCCGTCCCGCTGGTCGATCTCGGTGAAGCGGTGCGCGAGGACATCTTCTCCGGCGACGCGAATCCGGACGGCATCCACTGGGGCTGGGCCGGACATACCGCCGTGGCGAATTCGATGGTGAAGACCTTGCAGGAGGTTCGGTAGTCCGTGGCCGTTGTGGTCGTCACCGATTCGTCCGCCAGCCTCCCTGCCGAACTCGTCGCTGAGTTGGACATCGCCGTTGTCCCACTGCATGTGCTGGTCGGCGACCGCACAATCCGCGAAGGCGTCGACGCCATCGATATCGACTACGGCTCGGATACCGTGACGACCTCGGCGGCCTCACCCGGTGAGCTGCGTGCCGTCTACGAGCAGGCGCTCGAGCGCAGCAATGGGGACGGCGTTGTCGCGGTGCATCTTTCGCGTCAACTCTCCGGTACTTGGGAGGCGGGACGGCAGGCGGTCCGCGATATGGACGCAGCCGATCAGGTACGGCTGGTCGATTCGCTCGGGGCCGGCCTGGCCACCGGCCTGCCGGCGCTGGCCGCCGCGCGTCGCGCGCACAGCGGCGCGCCATTGGATGTCGTCTATGACACCGCCGTTGCGGCAGCCGGCCGGTCACGCACCTTCATCCTGGTGAACCGCACGGAGCAATTGCGCCGAGGCGGCCGATTGAGCAGCGCCGCAGCCTTTTTCGGCAGCGAACTGGTGAGCAAACCGCTGCTGCAGATCGTCGAGGGCCGCTTGGAACTGCGCGAAAAGGTGCGTACCCGTTCGAAGGCCTACGCCAAACTCGTTGCGGCAGCGGTGGATGCGGCCGGTGACGATGGTGCCGCCGTCGCCGTACAACACCTGGGTGCCGAGGATGCCGCGCATACCGTCGCCACCCAACTGCGCGAGTTGCTGCCCGGCATCCGCGAATTCATCGTCGCGGAATTCGGTCCGACGCTGGCCGTTCACCTTGGCGTCGGTGCGGTCGGTGTGTTGGTCGTCCCCGGCGGCTGCGCCTGATCGGCTACGGTCCAGCACTCGCGGGTGTGCCGCATCTCCGGTCGAATGGCATGATGAGCGTAATAATTTCTGCGTGATCGCAACCCCTTCGGTCGGCACCGGAGGTGACTAACGTCGCGGCATGACGAGTTCCGCAACTCCGATCAATCCGCCGCTGATCATCGAATCGGTCGAGTGGGCGCATCCGGACGCGGTCATCCTGCGCGATGAGATGGCCGCCGAGGTCGGTCCGCGCTACGCCTATCTGGCGAAACATGTGCGAGATAAGCCGAATGCCGTCGATCCCGCTACCGTGCATCGCACCTTCGTCGCATATTGCGGCGAGCCGGTCGGGCACACCGCCGTGCGCTGGAATGCGGGTGAGCTCGAGTTGAAACGGATGTTCGTGCGTCCTGGTTACCGAGGTTCCGGCGTTGCGCCGCTGCTGCTTTCGGCTGCCGAGGCCGCCGCCCGCGCACTTGCGCTGCCCCGGCTGATCCTGCAGACCGGCCACCTGCAGCCGGAGGCGGTTCGCTTCTATGAACGCAGCGGCTACCACCGCATCCCGATCTTCCCACCCTATGAATCCCTGCCCCAGTCCAACTGCTTCGCCAAGGCTCTGAACTGACCGATGCCACGATCCACAATGTGCGTCGGTGCCGCCAGGCGGCACCGCCCGACCCGACCTCGTCAGCGGGATATCACCAAGTGCCGCAAGGGCGCTCGGCGATATCGAGTGGGATGGCCGAGCTTCGGTATCGAGGCGGTGTACGGCAGCTATGGTGACGAGGTGGGGAACGAATGTCCGATCTGCGATAAGCACCGGGGGATCGGTGCGCTGGTCGGTCCGGTGATCTACGCGGACGACTTGGTATTGGTCACGCATCGGCCGCTCACCGAGGGCACGCCGGTGCCGGGCTACCTCTTCGTGGAGACCCGGCGGCACGCACCGACGTTGTCTACGCTGACCGACGCCGAGGCCCAGGCGGTGGGCTGGGCGGCCCGACGGGCCGCGCACGCGTTACACGTCGAGCTGGCACCGGAATTCGTGTTCTCCGCGATCACCGGACTGAGCGTCACGCATTTCCATCAGCACGTATTCGCTCGTCCGCATGGCACCCCCGCCTCGGTGCCGTGGACGAACGCCGATGCGTGGCCGGACGCGCCACACATAGACGCGTGCGCACTCGGCGAGCTGTGCGACCGCTTGGCGATCCATTTCGTCACCGAGCACTGAAGGTCACAGCAGGGTGCTGTGCGCTGCGATGAGTTCGGTTATGCGGGAAAGCAATTCGTCGGCCGGTAGCGGTTCGAGGCGTTGTCCGTCCCGAAGCCGCACCGCGACAAGGTCATTCGCGACCTCCTTCGGACCTATCACGACTTGGTAGGGGACCAGGCGGGCCCGGCGAATGCGCGCGCCGAGACTGCCGAGCTCGTGATCGGCGATCTCGGCGCGCAGTCCCAGCTCGAGGCAGCGTTCGACGAGTGCTTCGGCAGGTGCCGACTCGGCCGCCGAAACCGGTAGGACGACTAACTGAGTCGGGGCAAGCCAGGCCGGGAACGCACCGCCGTGCACCTCGATCAGGTGTGCGACGGCCCGTTCGACGCTGCCGATAATGCTGCGGTGCACCATGACCGGCCGGTGTTCGGCGCCGTCTGCGCCGATGTAGTGCAGGTCGAATTGCTCCGGTTGGTGGAAGTCGACCTGCACGGTGGAGAGGGTGAATTCGCGGTCCGCGCTGTCGGTGAACTGGATATCGATCTTGGGGCCGTAGAACGCGGCCTCGCCCTCGGCTGCTTCGTAGGGTAGGCCGGAGCGGTCGAGCACGTCGGTGAGCATGGCGATCGACTGCTGCCAGAGTTCCGGGGCCGCGACGTATTTCCCGCCCGGACCGGGTAGCGAGAGGCGGTATCGGGTGGGCCGGATGCCCATGGCCGCATGTGCCGATCGGATCAGTTCCAGCGCGCCCGCGACCTCGTCGGCGACCTGATCCACGGTGCAGAAGATGTGTGCGTCATTGAGCTGGATCGCGCGGACACGGGTGAGTCCGCCGAGTACACCGGAGAGTTCCGCTCGATACATCCCGCCCAATTCGGCCATCCGCAAAGGCAATTCGCGGTAGCTGTGCGATCGGGAGCGGAACATTACCGCGTGATGCGGACACAGGCTCGGGCGCAGCAGCACCTGCTCGCCGCCCAACTGCATGGGCGGGAACATGTCGTCGCGGTAGTGCGACCAGTGCCCGGATATTTCGTAGAGCTCCCGCTTCCCGAGCGCCGGTGAGTACACGTGCCGGTACCCGGCGCGTCGTTCCGCGGTGCGGATGAACTCCTCGAGTGCGTGGCGCACGGTGGCGCCATCGGGCAGCCAGTACGGCAGGCCGGATCCGATCAGCGGATCGGTATCGAACAGGCCGAGTTCGCGGCCGAGTTTGCGGTGGTCGTGCACGGGGTCTCCTCGCGGATAGCGGGCGAGTGACCACAAGACGAAGCCCCGGGCACTCGCCCGGGGCTTTCGATCTGGACAGCAATCAGCGCGCCGGGACGGTCTCCGGCGTCGTCGTCACAGCAGCGCGCTTCATGTCGGCCACGGTAGCAGAACCGATATGGCGCCGGCACATCGAATATTCCTGCGGTCGTGCCAGGAGATTCGCTGTCACACCTGCTCGGCGAGGAAGTTCTCCCAGGTGAGCTCGCCGACCGTCGCACCATCGAGGGTCAGATTCTCCTTCGCGCGATACGCGCGCCCGATCTTGCCCGGCACCGGAACCGGCAGGAACAGCCGCCGCTTGCCCTCGGCCTTCAGGTATACGCGGATCAGCTCGGCCATCGTGTACACCGTCGGCCCGACCAGATCGGGTACCCGCCCGGCAGGTGCGCCGCGCGTCAGCTCCACGAGCCGCGCTGCCACCTCCCGCGAATCGACCGGCTGCCACAGGACCGCGCCGGGTGCGGGAACGATCGGGCTCTTCGCCATGGCTCGCGCGGTCTTCAGGGCGAGGTCGTGGAACTGGGCCGCGCGCAGGATGGTGTACGGCACGCCCGATTCGATAATGGCCTGTTCGGCGGCGAACTTGGCCCGGAAATAACCGATCGGCAGTTTTCCGGCGCCGACCACGCCGATGTAGACGATGTGCTGGACCCCGGCCTTGGCGGCGGCGTCGACCAGGTGCCGGGTCGCCACATCGTCGCCCTTGGGGCCGCCCGCGAGGTGCAGGATGATTTCCGTGCCGTCGACCGCCGCCTCGACGCCGGTGCCCTCGAGCAGATCACCGGTCACGAATTCGATGCCGTCGCTCGATTCGTGGGCCTTGCGGCTGAGCATTCGAATCTTGAAACCGGCTTCGACCAGCAGGGGTGTGACGTGGCGGCCGAGTGTGCCGGTGCCGCCGGTCAGCAGGATGGTCGTCATGATTCCTCCAAAGTTCGCATGTGCTGGTCTTCACCGGTATGACGACGCAGGCGGGCCTGGTGTGACAAAGCGGGGAATTGTCCGCGCGCACCTCTAGGATTCCCGGGTGACCGGATACGACCACGATGCCTTCGAGTACCTCGACACCTCGACCCTGCCGCCGCGCCAGCAGCGGATCCTCGCCACGATCCGGGACTGGGTGCTGCGGTACGGGTACGCGCCGAATACCAGGGAGATCGGCGATGCTGTCGGCCTGCGGTCCTCGTCCTCGGTCTCCAAGCATCTGAAGTCCTTGGAGGACAGGGGATTTCTGCGTCGCAGTGAGACCATGTCGCGGCCGATCGATGTGCGTATGTTCCTGCAGGCGTCGGTGGCTCAGGGGCAGGCCGAGGATTCGGTCGCGGTTCCGGTCGTCGGCGATATCGCGGCGGGTACGCCCATCCTCGCCGAGGAACACGCCGACGACATGATGACGCTGCCGCGTGAACTCGTCGGTCGCGGAACGGTTTTCGGGCTGCGGGTGCGCGGCGATTCGATGATCGATGCGGCGATCTGCGACGGCGATCTGGTGGTGATCCGCAAACAGCACGAGGCGCATTCCGGTGACATCGTCGCCGCGATGATCGATGGGGAGGCGACGGTGAAGGTGTATCGGCGTCGCAACGGGCATGTCTATCTGGAACCGCGCAATCCGGCCTACGAGGTGATCGACGGTGACGAGGCGGTGGTGCTCGGGAAGGTCGTGTCGGTGATGCGCCGCGTGTGAGCTGGAAATTCCGTTGCCTGGGCTAATGACCAGCTGTAGCGTTCCTTCGGTTTGTCCACCGATCGATCGAAGGAGTCGATGCCGTCATGAAAGCCGTCACCGAACGCGACATCAGGTCGTCGTTCATCAACTGTTCCAAGACGACTGCCAAGAAGCTACCGGTGCCCCGGGACCTGGACGCACAACCATGGGATGACCTGGACTTCCTCGGCTGGAGCGATCCGTCGTTGCCCGGCCGCGGGTATCTCGTTGTGCCGCAGGACGATCGCATCATCGGCGTCGCGCTGCGCTACGAAACGGGCGGATCCGGCCGGACTCAGATGTGCGCGATCTGCCTGACCTCGCATACCGGTGGGGGTGTCTCGCTGATGACCGCGCACAAGGCCGGTGAATCCGGACGCCGGGGCAACTCGGTCGGTACCTATATGTGCACCGATCTGGCGTGTTCGCTCTACGCGCGGGGTAAGCGAACGCCCGCCCTCGGCAATCGGTACCGCGAAGACCTCATCACCGAGGAGACCAAGATCGAGCGGGTCCGGGACAACATGAACGCCTTCGTCACCAGGCTGTTCACCTAGATCCGTCTAATTCGATCCCAGCAATGAAATGGAGGTAGATGCCATGTGCCGACACTCAACAGAACTCGGGGTGCCCAGGATTCCTCTCCGGTTGAGCAGGCCCGGAATCGGTCCGGACCTACTCATCCGGAGAGGAATCACTCTTTTCGAGGCTGAGGTTCGCGTTTCACTTGTCGTGGTTCCTTGTCGAGACGGAGTCCGCGCCAGGACGGGTGTCGAAGTCGGTCGTCACCGGTCCATTCGGTGAACGACACCTCACCGACAAGCTGGGGATCGACCCAGATGGCGTCGGGAACATCGGCATCGACGGTGGATGTCTTGCGTTGCAGCGGTTGGAGTCTCGCCTTCAGATCGTCGAGCATCGCTTGGGTGAACCCGGTGCCGACGTTGCCGATATAGGTCAGTTTTCCGGCGCTGTCGTAGATGCCCATGAGCAATGAGCCGATGCGCCCGGCCCGGCGGCCGATACCGGGCCGCCAGCCGATGATGACGACTTCCTGGTCGTTGACATTCTTGACCTTGGTCCATAGCGGGCTGCGTCGCCCGGGCAGGTAGGGGCTGTCGAGTCGCTTGCAGACCAAACCTTCGAGACCGAGCCGTCGGGATTCGGCGAGGACCTCGGCGCCGGAGCCGTGCAGACGCGGCGGAACCCGCCAGTGCGGGCCCTGGAGGCCGAGTTGTTCCAGCAGTTGTCGCCGCTGCTCGTAGGGCAGATCGATCAGAGAGCGTGTGCCGATGTGGAGCAGATCGAAGATGAGGTAAGTCGCTTTCACGGATTTGGCGAGGCTTCGAATCGCTGCAGGATTGCGCTGGTGCATCCGTGGTTGCAGCGCCTCGAAGGAGCTGCGGCCGTCGGTGGTGAAGGTGACGATTTCGCCATCGATGACAAAGGGTGGGGTTGCCGGGGCGAGATCGGCGAGTTCGGGCCACGCCACAGTGATGTCGTTGCCGTTGCGTGAGATCAGGCGCAGGTCGCGGTCGACATGGCCGATGGCGCGAATACCGTCGAATTTCACCTCGTATGCCCAGCGTTGGTCATCACTGGGGAGGTGGCCTGCGATCGCCAGCATCGCCGCATACCGCGGCAGCCTTGTCACATTCGCCTCGACACCATCGCCTGGCCTTTCGCCGGTGACGACAATCAGTTGAATAGTACCGATTGGTCTGGATAGCTGGGCGGTTACTGGCCGTGGCTTCCCGGCCCAGCTCGACGAGGATCAGCGAGGCCGAGAGCAGGCCCCAGGAGTGGCTGGATCAGCGATTCGTGCGGCCGCCGGTTGTCGGGGAGCGAATGGGCCACGATGAAGGCATACCGGGATCGGAGACCATCGCCGCATTCGCGCGGCGCATCTACGCGGCGATGGACGCGATACGGCAGCGTCACTGCGATCGTCAGATCGTCGTGACCCACGGTGGCGCAATCACTTTCGTCGTTGCGGCGTGGACGATGTTGCCGATCGAATCACTCGGTTACGCCCGGTTCCACGCTGCTCCGGGAAGTATCACGGAGCTGCGCGAGGATGACTACTTCCACAACCGCCAGGTCGTCGGCCTCGGTGACATTCGCCATCTCATCTGAGAGTGCTTGCAATGACAGTGGTTACGACTTTGCGGGTGACTTCCGGGGTGGGTGGGGCATTGGTTCTGTCGGCGAAGAGGAGGTGGGCGCTGCCGATGAGGGTTAGGGCGAGGGTGTCTGTGTCGGCATCGGGGGTGATGCGGCCGAGGGCCTGTTCGGTGGTGAGGTAGGTCGCGAGCATGGTTGTTGCTTCGGTGAGTACGGGGACGCCGGATGGGCGGACCTGGCGCAGGCGGGTGCGGAGTTCGTCGCGGAAGGTGACGAGGCTGACTATGGCCACCGCGACCGATTCGAAGACAGTGGTCAGGGCGTCGGTGAGATTGTCGGTCACCGTGCGGGTGCCTGCGGATTCGCGCAGGGCGGCGGACTGCTGATCGATTCGGCCGATGCGGTCGAGTACGAGTTCTGCGAGGAAGGCGTCGAAGTCGGCGAAGTGCCGATGCAGGACACCCTTGGCGCAGCCCGCCTCGGTGGTGACAGCGCGGCTGGTCAGTGCATTCGGACCGTCTCGCAACAGGATTCGCTCGGCGGCATCGAATAGCTGCTCGCGCGGATCGCGCATGGCCACGCCTGTCGGCACGGTATCTCCTCTTCTCGGGCACACCCGGTTGGCAAGTGGGCATGTGCCCACTATGGTGGGCGCATGCCCACTCTACCTCCGGAGCGCACGTCCTCCGACCAACGTGAATCCCATCAAGCCCGTGAGCTGGCCGAATCGTTCGGCTCGGATCCGGAACGCTATGACCGGGCCCGGCCCAGCTATCCGGCGGCGATGGTGGAGGCGATCGTCGCCGCCATCCCCGGACCCGAGATCGTCGATGTCGGCATCGGTACCGGCATCGCGGCCCGGCAGTTCCGGGCGGCGGGTTGCCGCGTGCTGGGCGTGGAGGTCGATGCGCGGATGGGTGCGTGGGCGCGAAAGCACGGTTTCGAGGTCGAAGTGTCGGCCTTCGAGAACTGGGACCCCGCGGGCCGAATCTTCGACGCCGTCATCTCCGGCCAGACCTGGCACTGGGTGGACCCGGTCGCGGGTGCCGCGAAAGCCGCTGAAGTGCTGCGACCAGGTGGACGGCTGGCCGTCTTTTGGAATGCGGGCCAACCGCCGACGGATTTGGCCCAAGCCTTCGCCGAGGTCTATCAACGGGTCGCCCCCGACTCGCTCGCTGCCCGCTGGGCTTCGGCAGCGACGACCGCATATTCGACGCCGATCACAAAGGTGATCGAGGGGATCCAGGCGGCAGGTGGCTTCGGTGATCCCGAGCAGCGGAACTTCGACTGGGAGCGAATCTACACCCGGGACGAGTGGTTGGACCAACTACCGACGACCGGCGGCCACGCCCAATTCTCCTCTGCCACAGAGGAAGAGGTGCTGGAAGGCGTCGGGGCAGCCATCGACGCGGCGGGCGGTTCCTTCACGGTGCGGTTTATGACGACGGTAGTCACGGCGCTGCGGATCTGACTCCACGTTGCCGCGGCGCCGCGCGCGAGCTCGGTGATGGGGCCACCCGTGAGCGCCGCGGCGCGCTCGGGCGTCATCCGCACCAGCTCCGTCTCGGGCATGGCGTCACTGACTTCGCTGATTCGGTCGGAACGATCAGAGTGGCGAACGTGATTGCGGAACAAGGAATTTCGCGCCTTCGCGGGCGAAGTTATCCACAGGCCCGGAGTTATCAACAGACTTTCTATTTCGCCTGGTCGGCACCCATTCCCGACCTTGTGGCCGGACTAGCGTCGCCGCCATGTCCCGACATGACGAACGCGAACGGATTCGCCGACGACTGACCGTGCTGACCGAGCGAGTCGGTGCCAGCCGAACGATCGGTGCCGGAAGTCCGGCGCGTACCGACGCTGAGCTGTGCCGAAGTTCGCCGCGTTCGTCGAGGTCCGGAAAGCGATCGGGGCGAAGCAAGCCGCCGGTTCGCGGTGGGCGGTGGGATGACGAGGAGTTATCCGAGGCGGTGGAGTCCGATCCCGAGGTTTCCACCGAGGCGGCCAGGTCCGATCTCGAGGATGATGAGGACCGGGCGGGCGGGGTCGGCGAGGTGCGAGCACCGGGTTGGCTGGACGAGCCGCAGCGGCGCTCGGTATTGCGGGATCGGCTTGTGCCGCAACGATTTCGGGGAACTCGACTGGATCCCGGTTGGCGGGGGCTGGTGACGCTCGTCGCGGTCGGACTGGCGGCGGTGGTCGTCGCGGCTGTCGTGGTGTTGCGTGAGCGACCGGTCGCGCAGGCGGTGCCGCTGCCGTCGGCGGTGCGTATCAGCACCGGCACGCTACCGGTTGGGCTGTCCGGCGCCAGCATGGCGGCATCATCCGGAGCTGGACAATCAGTCGTCCCGGTAACTACCAGTCCCGCAACAGAATTGGTGATCAGTGTGGTCGGCCTCGTACATCGCGGCGGCCTGGTTCGATTGCCCGCCGGGGCACGGGTCGCCGACGCGCTCACCGCCGCAGGCGGTGCCAAGGACGGCGCGGATCTGAGCGGACTCAATCTCGCGCAGCGTCTCCAGGACGGCGACCAGGTTCTCGTCGGTCCAGGTGGCCCGAACTCGGGGCCGCAACTCGGCAGCACCACGATCAGTGCAGGCGGACGACCGCCAGGGGGCTCTGCTCCGAATTCCGCTGCGGCACAACGCCCATCGAGCAAAGTCGACCTCAATACCGCAACCGAAGCCGAACTCGATGCTCTCCCCGGCATCGGGCCGGTCACCGCCCGCGCAATCGTCACCTGGCGTGTCGCGAATGGACGATTCACCGATGTCGCACAACTCGGCGAGGTCGACGGCATCGGCCCGGCCCGCCTCGCCCGTCTGCGCGATCTGGTGACGGTATGACCACGTTCGAGGGTGTTTCGGACGGACGGGGCGATATCGATCGACGGACCGCCGCGGATGGCGAGCCGCCGGTGGAGGTGGTGCCGGTGCTCGACGCGCGGTTGCTGCCTGCGGCGCTGAGTTGTTGGGGCGCGACGATTGTCGCGCTGACAGCGGGTTGGGCGGCCGGTCTGGTGCTGGCGTCGACGCTGGTACTGGTGGCGATCGGGCTCTGGGTGGTGCTGTTGCGCGCGGTGGCCCATCCCAGTGAGCGGTGGCGGGTAGTCGCCGTTGCGACACTTGCCGCGCTGCTGCTCGGTGCCGGGTTCGCGGTGGCCGGGGCATGGCGCGAGCACCGGGTGGCGACGCATCCATTGCGTAACACAGCGGCTTCGGTGCGTGTGGTCGTCACACCCGTCGATGATCCGAAACCGGTGCGGTCCAGCGCATTCAGGGGTGAACAGCGGTGGACGGTGCGGGCACAGTTACGCGATTACCGCCAAGGCGGTTCGACGGTGCGGGCGGGCGGCACCGTGGTGGTTCTCGGGTCCGGTGCGGATTGGGACGGGCTGCTGCCCGGACGGGCGGTGGAGTTCCGCGCCAAGCCGGAGCCGCCGTGGCACCGCGATCTCACCGTCGCCACGCTGCGTGCCCAGGGACCGCCGGTGGTAGTCGGCGCGTTGCCCTGGTGGCAACGGGTGGCCGCAGCAGTGCGCACCGACCTCGCGTCGGCCGCACGCGTACTACCCGAACAGCAGGCCGGGCTGCTGCCCGCGCTGGTGGTGGGAGACACGTCCGCGCTGTCCGATGAAGTCCGTGAGGGGTTCGAAATCGCTGGGTTGGAACATATTTGCGTGGTCAGCGGGGCCAATTTCACGATCCTGTTGGCGGTTGTACTCGGTGCGGTGCGGCTGCTCACCCTGGGCCCGCGCGTCGGTGCAGCGGTCGCGGCGGCGGCACTGCTGATGTTCATTGTGGTGGCACGTCCGGACCCGAGTGTGCTGCGGGCGGGGGCAATGGGTGCGATTACCTTGCTCGCCTTGATAACCGGACGCCGGAAGCAAGCTTTGCCTGCGCTCTGCACGGCGGTCATCGGTCTGCTCGCGCTGTGGCCGGAACTGGCGGTGCGTGCCGGATTCGGACTGTCGGTACTGGCCACCGCCGGACTGATCCTCTTGGCACCGAGTTGGGCGGACTGGTTGCGCGCTCGCGGCTGGTGGCGGGTTCCGGCCGAGATCGTCGCGGTATCGGCCGCCGCGTTTGTGGTGACGACACCGCTCGTGGTCGCGCTGACCGGACGGCTCAGCTTGGTCGCGATCCTCGCGAATATCCTGGTCGAACCGGTAGTCGCACCGGTCACGGTGCTCGGGGCTGTCGGCACCGCACTCGCCGCGGTCTGGCCTCCGCTGGCCGAACTGATACTGCGTTGCGCGCAACCGCCACTGTGGTGGCTGCTGTTCGTCGCCGAGCACGCGGCGAATGTGCCTGGCGCGGAGATATCCGTGCGCGGTGGGCTCACCGGCGGGACTATCGCCTGTGCGGCAGTAGTTTTCGTTGTGCTGGCATTGCGGTCGGCGATAATGCGTCGTCTTGCCGCTGCCGTTCTGCTCGGCGTCGCGGTCGTGCTGATTCCGGTGCGGGTCTGGCATCCGGGCTGGCCACCCGCTGGCTGGGTCTTGGCTATCTGCGATGTCGGACAGGGTGACGGACTCGCGTTGTCCGTCGGCAATCACACGGCGGTGGTCATCGATGTCGGTCCGGACCCGCGCATCATGCGAACCTGTTTGAATCGCCTACGCATCAACCGGATCTCGCTCCTCGTGCTGACCCATCCGCACGCCGACCACATCGCTGGTCTGGCCGGCGCCTTACAAGGTCGTTCGGTCGATGCCTTGGCGGTCGCGCCCGGTGAGCTCGCTGGAACAACGGGGAACGTCGAATCCACAAGTACCGAGGATCGTCGAATATCGAATTCGACCAGATCCGAGGCGGATTCAAATGAGTCGAGGGGTGTGTCCCGTGAGCGAGGATCTGCCCAGGAGCGGCGCGCATCGGTCAGCGGACCGGAGCAAGTCGCCAGTCTCGCAGCACAGGCCAACATCCCGGTGCTGGAGCTGTCCTCGGGACAGGTATTGCGTTTCGGTGCTATCGAATTGAACGTACTCGCCCCCGCCCCACTCCAGCACCACCCAACCGGCCCACCAGGCACCGACGATGCCAACGACCGCTCGATCGTCATCGCCGCCACCACATCCGCGGGCCGAATACTGTTCACCGGCGATATCGAAGCCCCGGCGCAACAACGACTGCTGCACTCGGGTGCTCCCGTTCAGGCCGACGTTCTGAAGCTGCCGCACCACGGCTCCCGAACAACCACAAAGGAATTCATCGCCGCCGTCCACCCCCGACTAGCCGTGATCAGTGTCGGTGCCGACAACACCTTCGGCCATCCGAACCCCGGTGTGCTCGCGGATCTGGCCGACCTGGGTGTCACCGTTGCCCGGACCGATCAACAGGGCGACATCCTGGTCCTAGGTGAGGGTCGCCAACTGCGAACCCTGACGGCTCGACCTGCCAGGTCTCCATCCCGATAGTCCGCGCGGATCTGGCCAGACTGATCGTCACCGGATTCTGCGTGCAAGCTCGCCCTTGGTCCGGCTCCGAGGTCCGGACCGACTTTGCTGGACTGCAGCGCGTGGCTGCGGATGACGGACCGAACAGTTGGACGACCGGGAGGCTCGGGTTCGAACACGGACGGCGACAAAACGGAGGCGGGCTGTGAGTGTGAGGACGTGTCGGTGACGGACCGTAGGATGCTCGCGTGAGCGAACGGACTGCGGCAGTGCACCTGGTGCTCGGTGATGAAGAGCTGTTGGTCGAACGGGCCATCGCGGCGATTACGGCGCAGGTGCGGGCCAATGCGCCGGACCCCGATGCGGTACCCGTTGATCGACTGCGGGCCGGGGATGCCAGCACCGCGGAACTAGCGGAGTTGTTGAGCCCTTCGCTGTTCGCCGAGGATCGGGTGATCGTGCTCGAGTCGGCGGCGGAGGCGGGAAAAGAGGCGGTCGCGGTGATCACCGACGCCGCCGTGGATCCGCCCGAAGGTGTGGTGCTCGTGGTGTTGCACTCCGGGGGCGGCCGCGCCAAGGCACTGGCCCCTGCGCTGCAGAAGTCGGGTGCGCAGGTGCACGACTGCGCCAAGTTGACGAAGGCGGCCGAGCGGGTGGAGTTCGTGCGCGGTGAATTCCGCAATGCCGGGGTGCGGGTTTCGAGCGAGGTCGTGCAGGTAATGCTGGAGGCGGTCGGTTCGGATCTGCGGGAATTGTCCGCCGCCTGTTCGCAATTGGCCGCCGATACCGGCGGCAAGATCGATATCGCCGCGGTACGCCGCTACTACTCCGGCAAGGCCGAGATCTCCGGTTTCGATGTCGCCGAACTCACTGTCGCGGGGGATCGTCCCGGTGCCATGGAGGCATTGCGCTGGGCCACCGACCGCGGCGTACCGCATGTACTGCTCGCCGACGCACTCGCGGACTCCGTCCACACCATCGCCCGCGTCGGCTCCGCGGGCCGCGGCGACCCGTTCAAGCTGGCCCAGCAATTGGGCATGCCGCCGTGGAAGGTGAAGAAAGCCCAGGCCCAAGCGCGGGGTTGGAACCAGGCCAGCATCGGAACGGCCCTGCAAGTAGTCGCCACGCTGAATGCCGAGTCAAGGCGGTGCCGCCGACGCCACCTACGCCTTGGAAC
>NZ_BAGN01000072.1 GCF_000308835.1 Nocardia vinacea NBRC 16497
GGATCCGCCGCTGCCGACGACTGCGGCGCCGCGGCCTCCGATCGCACCCCAACCCGCCGCGCTCGAGCTCACCCCCACGGCCATCGGGCTCGGTGGCGATGTCACCGCGGCCGGATCCGGGTGCGATCCGCAGTCGCAGGTCAGCTTGCTGGTCGGGGAGACGCCGGTGGGTAATGCTGTCGCAGGGGCGGACGGTGGCTTCCGGGCACCGCTGGCGCTGACGTCGATCGAAGTCGGGCGATACGAGGTGACGGCACGCTGCGGTCGCACGCTCACCGCGCCGCTGGATGTGGTGTTGGTCAGCCGGGTCAGCTCCGCCACGTCGACATTGACGGTGATTCTGTTCTTCTTGTTGATCGGTGCCTGGTTCTACGGGCATCGGCTCGTCTCGCACCTACCCGCGCGGAGGGAACCATGATGCGAGCCCGCATCTCGGCGGCGACGCGAATTATCCTGCTGCCCAGTGTGTTCGCCCTCGTGCTCGTCGGGTTGTTCGCGGCGCCGGTCGCGGCCAAGCCGCAGGGCGTCGACATGTCGGCGACCATCGACGATCACGATATCGCCGACACCTCCGCCACCGAACCGCTACGGCTGCAACCGAACAGCACCATCCGGGTGGCTATCGCGTTGACCAACAACAGCGATGGGGCATTGCATATTCGGCGGGTCGATCTGGCCGGGCATGTGCTCGGGCTGACGTTCTTCTCGTACTCGACTGCCGTCGAATTGATCATCGCACCGGGAAGAGCCGAGGCGCTGAAGTATCGGCTCGATCTGACCGGACTCGAGGGGCAGGCGACCGGACTGATCGTCGCGGATTTGGCGGTGATCGGCGAGGACGGCGCACCGATCGCCTCGATACCGCTGGACACCGATGTGCGCGGCTCGTTGTATTCGGTATACGGGCTGTTCGGGATCGCGCTGGCGGTGCTGACCGCGCTCGCCATCGCCGATGCGGCGCTGGCGATTGCCCGGCACCGGCTGTCCACCAACCGGTGGCAGCGCGGGTTGCGGTTACTCGCGCCGGGTATCGGCATCGGATTGATATTCGGGTTCACCGCGTCGGTGTTGCGGTGGTGGGTTCCGGATACCGGATTGTGGCTCGCGGTTGCCGGTGTGGCGGCTTCGGTCGGTTTTCTGCTCGGATACTGTTCGCCGACACCGGAAGTCGAGGATCTCGCGCCGACCGAGGAGTTCGACGAAACCGCCGATGTGGAAACCGTGCGCCTCCCGGATGGGGCGACATCTTGACATCTGATACCGGCCGATTGCGGGCCGTGCTGCCCGCATATGACATCGGTGCTCAGGTCGGCAGGGGCGGATGCGGTGTGGTGCTCGCTGGTACGCATCGTCGGTTGGGGCGACCGGTTGCCATCAAGCAGATTCCACCGCAGTTCGCGCACGACGAGCAGGTGCGGCGCCGGTTCGTCGCCGAGGCGCGCTTGCTTGCGGCCATCGATCATCCGCATGTGGTGCGGGTTTTCGACTACATCGAGGCCGATGAGCTGTGCCTGTTGGTTATGGAGTATCTGCCCGGCGGGACCGTTGGCAGTCGGTTCGCGACCGAGGGATTCGACGCGGCTACCGCGGTCGCGGTCGGGCTGGCCTGCGCCGCGGGGTTGGAAGCGGCACACCGCCACAAGATTCTGCACCGCGACGTCAAGCCGTCGAATCTCATGTTCGGTACCGGCGGTGCGATAAAGCTGACCGATTTCGGGATCGCCAAGATCGTCGGTGGCGATGAGACATTGGTGACCAGGACCGGTGAGATCATCGGGACCCCGGCCTATATCGCGCCGGAACAGGCACGCGGACAGCCGCTTTCGCCCGCCACCGATGTCTACGCGCTGGCGACCATGCTGTATCAGCTGCTGTCCGGAGTGCTGCCGTTTCCGCCGAACGAAGACCATCTGGCAACACTTTTCGCACACGCCTTCGGTCACCCGATACCGCTCATCGAGGTCGCCCCCGGCGTGCCGGAGCCGATCGCCGATGTGGTGATGCGCGGCCTCGCAACCGATCCCGCCGATCGTTTCGATACCGCCGAACTCTTCGGGATCGCTCTCGCCGAACTCGCCGCCTTGTGCTGGGGTGGCGATTGGCTTACGCCCGTGGGCATTCCGGTCATCGGTGCGGACACCATTGTCGCCGCCGCGACCGGGAGTAGCCGCGCCGCCGGGCGATCCGGTATTCAGACGCCGAGAGCACAAGGCGGGCCGGCCGCTGTCACGCAGCGGACAGGCGTGCCGCCCACGGGTTTCGAACCCCGCGCGCCGGCGACCGCCGACCCCACCCTGCCTCCGACCGGCGCCGCATCGCCACGGCCTGGGCTGTCCGCTGCGGTGCCACCGGCTTCGTCGGCTCCGACCGAGATCTCGCTGACGCCGCGACCGGATGGTTCGGATTCGGCTCCAGGTGGGCCGATATCGCCGGTGCCACCAGCGCACGGTGACGTCACGGGTGGTTTCGAGCAATTCGGGGCGGCACCGTCCATGCCGAGAGATACGCCACCGGGACCACCTTCGTATGGAGCGGGTCCAGGGTCGCAGGAGTATGGCAAGTCGGCGCGAGCGGTGCCGCCGTCGTTCGGGAGTCCGGAGACTGGTGGGATCGGGCAGTCGGCGGCGCCGCCCTTCCGGCCGCCGATGGTTCGGGTGCGTCCGGTGCAAGGGTTGCAGGACAACGGTGTTCGGTTGGCTGATGTCGATCGTCGGGATCTGGTGCCGATCCGCGATGTCGTCACTTTTGCCTCGCCGTGGCCGTTGTTCTTGGTGGGTGCGTTGCTTGCGGTGGCTGCTTGTGCGGTTGCGGTGATCGGGATGGGTGCGCCGACCGCCGGAGGGGATCTGGTACCGGGCACTGTCACCCTCGCCGGTGTTGATCCGACGGGGCCGAATCCGATCGAAGTCGATCTGTCGGAGCCGATTCCATTGCAAGTCAACGGAATTGATGTCGACTCCGCGGTGCTCACGGTTGAGGTATTCGGCGTGCGGTTGGGTGGGGATCCGGTGCGGCTGCAGCCTGGCGGCGTGGCCGACCTGCCCGATCCGGTCAACTCACATGTGCTTGCCGGAAACCTCGACGGCGAGCTCACGCTCCTGCGCAGTGGAAGCGAAATCGCCACGCAGCGGATCGAATTCCGCACCACCCAGAGTCCGACACGCACCGCTGCGACGGCCGTAATCGTCGTCCTCGTCCTGTTCGCCGTCGCCTACCTGGAGTCCAACACGCGCACCTTACGCCGCGGCCACGGTGGCCTCGCCAACATCATCGGCCTGTCCGTGAGTTCGGTCATCCTGTCCGCCGCCGTTGCCGGTGGCGCCTGGATTCTCCGCGACACTCCGCCCACCAGCACCACCCTCGCCGTCGCCGCCGTACTCGCCGCCGGAGCCGGGGTCGCCGCCGCACTGGGCGCACGACGAATCGGCAAGCGACACCTCTTCCTTCGCCGCGCACGACGCGGCAACCGTTGATGGCGGTAGCCCAGGCACAATCACCGCTGACCGAGCCAGTTGCCGAATGGGCCTACGCAGACTTGTGCGCGGTGAGCTATGTGAACGTCGGCAGGCTCAACGAATCGGCCTCACCACTCAGAAGCGGCGGCGTTTGCTCGTGGCCTCGGTTGGGTGTTTCGGGTGGGCCTCGGTCCGGTAGGTGAGGATGCGTTGGCCTATGCGGAGGCTCCAACCGGGGTGTAGTTCGGTGGGAGTGGTGCCGATGCGGGTCCATTCGTCGGCGCCGGGGGCGGCGATGAAAGTGCCTGCGGGGGTTGCGGCGTCGCGGACGTAGACCTTGCCGCGGTCGACCGAGACGTAGGCGTGCACCCGCGAGACGTGGCGGTCGCGCGGGACCGCCAGGGGCGTCGCAGTGGCCGCACGCACCGTCTCGTCGATCATCGGGCTGCGGCCGACAACGTACGGTCGGTCCAGCGGAAACGCGGAGCCATCCGCGAGAACCAGCGCGCCGACGGGCTGCCCCGCCCCCGAGTCTTCTGGGTTTTTCGCGCTGCCAACCGGTCGCAATGGCCGCGGTCGTACCCCCTGCAACGCCGGAATCTTGTGCAGTGCAATCGGTTCCGGCCGCGCTGCCACTCCCGACCGCGTTCCGGCTGCCTCCTCGCGTTCCCGGGCGGACATGGCCTGAGTACTGATCTCCTCCGGCGCGCCTCCCTGCCCGGATCCACCGGAGAGTTTCGAACCACTCGGCCGCGCCTCCGATGATGCTGCCCCCGGCCGGGCAGCGGCCGTCGATCCGGCGGGCCCGGCTTTATCGCTCGCCTCGCCGAATCCCACGGCCTGCGCGGCCGATCGTTGCGGGGACTGGTCAGAGTCCGTCGATCCGGTGGGGCTTGCCTTTTCGGTTGGTTCGTCGTAGTCGGCATCGGATTTCTGCGCGCGCCGGCCGGAGTGCGTCGATCCTGCGGGGCGCGTCTTCCCGGCGGACGGATCGGCTTCGGCTGACCGCGCGGCGGGTTTCTGTAGTGATCCAGTTGGGCGGGCGGATCCAGCGGCGTGCTCGAAGCCGGTGGATCCAGTGGCTTGCGCTGTGCCGGTGGGCTGGTCAGTTGTGTTGGGTCGGGCGGAATTTCCGGTCGACGCCGAATCTGGTCGCTGCCCCTGCGCGGCGGAATGTTGCGTTGATTCGGATGAGCGCACGGACTCGGCGGTTTGCGATGAGGCACGGGGCTGAGCCGATGTGGCTGGTCGCGGCGACCCTGCCAGCTGTCTCTGGGCGGCGGACCGTGCAACGGAGCGTTGCGTCGATTCGGATGAGCGCACGGACTCGGCGGCTTGCGCTGCGGCGCTGAGCTGGGCAGATCTGGCGGGTCGGGGCGTGCCGACGCGTTGACCGGTCGGGCTGGGCTCGGATTTCGCGGTCGGCTCGCGCAGGGCTTCCAATCCGGCCGGAGCGGTGGGGGGAGGCTCGGCGGTGGGGGTGCCGGTGATGTGGGCTCGGGTGGCTGCGGATTTTCCGGTTCGGCGGGCGGCTATGCGCAGGACGAAGCCGCTGCCGGGGACAATCCCGGCGCGCAGGTCGGTGCGTGGGAGTTCGTGTATCGGGAAGGCGGTATCGGCGCCAACCGTGATCCGGCGCACCGGTTCCCGCACGATTTCGTCTACCCAGGTGAACGCGCGGGCTCCGGAGAGTCGCCGGGTTCCCTCCGCGCCTTGGATCTCCGCACTGACCTGCCCGCGCAGCAGAATGACGGTGCCGTCCGCCGTCGGTGCGATGACGCCGAACGGTGGCGGTTCGGAATTGCCGCCGAAAACAACCGCGGCCAGCCGCTGCGCGATCGCCGCCCCGGGATAGCGCGTATCGGCCGCGGCCTCGATCGCACCGAGTATCCGGTCCGTGGAAGGGGTTTCGCCCGCGAGATACACGACAACCGCACCGAAGCGTGCGATCAGACCCTCGCCAGGCGCAATCCCCACCGTCGACGCGTCATTCCGCACTCGCGCCTCCTTCCCGGACCACTACCGGCGTCCAGCATAGAGCCTGCCGAACACCCGCCCCCGGCCCTCGACGAACCACGAGCGCGCACGCGCAATGATCTTTATCCGCTCCGATCGACGAAGTGTCGTGCATCACTCGATGCCGCGAATCCAAGGGCCCTTCACACAAGGGCTGCCCGCTGCCAGCTAGCGGCGCGTTGATGCTGGCGACCGATGACCTAGGCGCACGAAGTGATCCACGTGCCTGGATCGTGGGATCGATCTGCTGTGCACGACCAGCTGGGGAGGGTCAGCCGGTGAACTCGGATGCATGGTCTTCGAGCCAGGTGGTGAAGGGCCGGGCGGGATGGCCTGTGAGGGTGTTGACGGTGTCGGTGATCGGGGTGGGGACGCCGTCGCAGCGGCGCCAGTAGCCGAGGAGCCCGTCGGCGTAGTGGGCGGGAATGAGTTCGGCCACCTCCTGTTTCCATGCTTGGGGGGTGACGTGGGCGATGGTCGCGGTGCGGCCGGTGACCTTGGTCATGAGGTCGATCTGCGCGGTGAACGTCAACGTCTGCGGACCGGTGAGGGTATGGAAACCACCACGGTGATCCGGTTTCGTGAGCAGCGCATGGGCGCACTCGGCGACGTCGAGTTCGTGGATCGGATCGGCGTAGGCATTGGGGTAGGGGAGGCTGACCGGGCGGTCGGCCTTGATCGCGGACGACCAGCCGCGTGCATTGCCCGCGAAAGCGCCGGGACGCAGCACGGAGACCGTCATCGGTGCGTCGGCGAGTCCGAGCTCGGCATCGAGGTGGGACTTCGCGACCGGATTGGTGGTCGCATCCGGATCGAGCACCGCGGACGAGGACAGCAACACGATGTGATCGACCCCGGCTTCGGCTGCCGCGGAAACGAATTCGGTGCTGCACTCGGGTTCGGCATACAGGAACACCGAGGTGACGCCGTCGAGCGCGGCTGCGAAGGTGCCTGGGTCCCGCAGGTCGCACGCGACGGCGGACACTCCCGGGGGAAGCCGCTCAGGGCTTCGGGAGCCGACGCGGACGGGATAGCCGTCGGCGCGCAGCAGGGATAAGAGATTGGTGGCGACCGCGCCGCGGCCTCCGGTAATGAGAATCATGAGAAGTCCTTGGTGGGTGGTGATTCAGTGCTGCTGGTCGGCCTGAGCGTGGCGCGGTAGCAGTCGCACCAGTGCCAGGCTGATCAGCGTGATGGGGCGACGATCGCGAGGCTGACCGTCGGTACGTGCGCCTCACCCGAGCCGACCGTGTGGAAGTACACCGTCGTGATGGGGGCTGCGTCGGCGAGTTGCGCGGATGAACCATATGAAACGAACGGTGTTCGTGTCAAACGGTGTTCGTCGAGGCGTATGCTCCGGGATATGAGCGCCACACCCGTCAGCCGCCGGGCCCGTCCCGCGAAGGCACCCCTCAGTCGTGACGTCATCATCGAAACCGGTCTGCGCATCCTCGACCGCGACGGCTTGGCCGCCCTCACTATGCGACGCGTCGCACAGGACCTCGATACCGGTGCGGCCTCGCTCTACGTCTACGTCGCCAACCGCGACGACCTGATGGCCGCCATGCTCGACCAAGTGCTCGGTACGGTGCCCGAGCCGACCGGCGACACCTGGCGCGACCGCCTCACGACACTGGTCGAGACGACCGTGGACGCGATGTCCAAACACGAGGGACTCGCACTGGTCGCGCTCGGCTCGATCCCGACGAGCCCGAACGCCCTGCTGATCGTGGAGCGGTTACTTGCCCTGCTCGCCGAGGGGGGAGTGGACCCGCAGACCAATTCCTGGGCCGTCGACCTGATCTACCTGCACATATCCGCGCAGGCCGTGGAGCAGAGCGCGTACAACACCAAGGACACCAACGAGCAGGACTACATCGCCGAGGTCGCCCAGCACTTCGCCGAATTACCCGCCGACCGGTATCCGACGCTCGTGGCCATGCGCGAACAGATGCTGGCGGGCGGCGGCGACGATCGATCCCGCTGGGCGCTGCGTGCGCTGGTCAACGGCATCCTGGCGACTCCGGTCGAATGAATGCCGTGGGAGAATCACCCATGCGGATGATTCGACCGGCGGTCGAGGACGACCTGCCGACCCTGCAAGATATCGAGCGTGTGGCGGGCAAACCATTCGCCGACATCGGCATGATGGCCGTTGCCGATGACGATCCGCCGTCACTGGATACGCTCCGGGAATTCCAGCGGGCGGGCCGCGCCTGGATCTATCCCGATGACGCCGGCCGCCCGATCGGCTATCTGATCCTCGGAGTCGTCGACGGTAACGCCCACATCGACCAGGTCTCGGTGGATCCGGATCATGCGGGCAAGCGGATCGGCAAACGGCTTATCGACCATGCCGTGCGCTGGGCGAAAGCCCAAGGGATGCAGGCGATCACGCTGACCACCTTCATCGATGTGGCCTGGAACGGGCCGTACTACGAACGCCTCGGCTTCCGCTTCCTGACCCCCGCCGAGGAGACCGCGGAACTACGCGAAATTCGAGCCGCCGAGGCCGCGCACGGCCTCGACCTCTGGCCGCGCGCCGCCATGCGAGCCGAACTCGACGCCTGGCAACTGGACTGACGGAGCTAATGCTGCCGTGCGAAGGCGGCCTCCGCTGCGGGCAGTGCCGCCGCGCGGTCCTCGGGGACGAGTCCGATCCGGGTGCGACGGTCCAACAGATCGTCGGTGTCGAGGGCGCCTTCGTGGGTGATCGCGAAGGCGAATTCGGCTGCTGTGACGTCGATTCCTGGTGCGACCTGGTCGGCGAGAGCAGGGCTGCGGTCGACTAGTCGGAGTACGGACGCGGATTCGCTGCCGTAGCGCTCGACCAGCACGGTCGGCGCGGTGATGCGGTCGCGAGCGGCGCCGGAGACCGCGCCCACCAACGGAAGTCGCCTGGTTCGGCACGGCCCAGCGGTGAGGTCGGCGTGCGCGACCGCCGCATCGACGGCATCCTCGGCCATCTGGCGGTAGGTGGTGAGTTTGCCGCCGACAATGGTGATGACGCCGGTGGGTGAGCGCAGGACCGCATGGCGCCGGGAGATGTCGGCGGTGCTGTTATCGGCCGTCCTCAGCAGCGGGCGCAGTCCGGCGTAGGTGCCGCGAATATCACTGCGGATCAATGGCTTCCGGAGTGCGGTGTTGATGGTGTCGAGCAGGAAATCGATTTCGGCTTCGGTGGGCTTCGGTTCGTCGGGGACCGGGCCGGGGGCGTCCTCATCGGTGAGACCGACGTAGACCCGGCCGTGCGCGGCGGGGAAGGCAAAGACGAAACGGCTGGTGCTTCCGGGTACCGGAACGGTCAGCGAGGCGGTCAGACCGCCGAATGATTCGGCATCGAAGACCAGGTGGGTGCCGCGACTCGGACGGAGTTCGATGCTCGGGTCGACTTGGTCGGCCCAGACGCCGGTGGCATTGATGACGGTGCGCGTCCTGATGGACATGGTGTCGCCGGTCAGGGTGTCACGCAGGGAGGCCGAATCTCCGGTCACGTCGAGGGCTTCCACGCGGGTAAGGACCGTCGCGCCCTGTGCGGCCGCAGTACGAGCCAGCGCCACTACCAGCCGCGCGTCGTCCACCAGCTGTCCATCCCAGGCCTGCAGGCCGCCGCGCAACCCGTCGCGACGCACGGTCGGCGCCAACCGCAGCGCTTCGGCGGTGGCGACCCGACGCGAACGCGGCAGTGTCGCAGGCGAAGTGCCGGCACTGCGGCGCAGCACATCCCCGGCGATGAAGCCCGCGCGAATCAAAGTCCGTTGTGCAATTCCGATTTCCGGAAGCAGCGGTACCAGTTGCGGCAGGGGACGAACGAGATGCGGTGCGGTGGTGGTGATCAGAATCCCACGTTCGACCGCACTTTCGTGTGCGATGCCGACCTGCCCGCTGGCCAGATATCGGAGTCCGCCGTGCACCAGCTTCGAACTCCACCGGCTCGTGCCGAACGCCAGATCGTGCCGCTCCACCAGCACGGTTCGCAGTCCGCGCGCGGCGGCATCGAGCGCCGCACCGGCACCGGTCACGCCGCCGCCGATCACCAGCACATCGATTTCGCCGCCGTCGCCGAGCAACTGCAGCTCACGGTTGCGACGTCCGGCATTCAGCGCGGAATCGCCGTGGAGATCAGCCGAATTCGCAGTCATTACAATCCTTTTCGATGGCGTACGGATGGCCGGTGCCGAGGTATTCGGTCATCGCGATGGGCTTTGTCATCGCGTCTGCTCGACGGGAGCCAGGTAGCCGTCGATCGCACGGGTCAGTTCGGTATCCAGCGCCGCCCCGGCCAGCAACGGCGCGACCGTACCGGCCGACTGCACCGCCGACTGCGCGATGAGCAGCAGCATTGTCGCCATCTCTTCCGGATCACCCGCGCGAATCGTGCCGTCCAGGTGGCCTTCCCGGATACTGGCACTGAACAGCTCGATCAGCGCGCGCTGGTTGCGGCCGAGGCGGCCGAAGACATAGGTCAGCATCAGATCGGTATCGGCGCGGAAGATCTTGCCGAACAACGGATTCGAGCGAATCGTCGCCGCGCCCGCGACAACGCCCTCGACCAGTCGGGTGCGCGCATCGCCCTCGGCCGGCATGGCGTCGGCGACGATCGCGCGCAGTTCGCGCACCAACAGTTCGGCCACCAGCGATCCGGTATCGGGCCAGCGCCGGTAGACGGTCGGCCTGCTGACACCGGCGCGGCGGGCCACCTCGGTGAGCGTGGTGCGGCGCACCCCGAACTCCTCCACACAGGCCCTGGCCGCGTCGAGGATCGCGAGATCGGTCGCCGAGAGCGCGTCGTCGGGGGTGGACGCTGCGGAGGTCATCGAGTATCACCACCGGGTGTCGGCGGCACCGAAGTGCCGGGAAACGAGTGCCTATTCGTTACTGCTTGACAGTATATGTCAAACTGTAACGCATGGTCGAGACGCAGCAGCACACCGACGAAATCGGATCGTCCGCGACCGGGGCGCCCGCCGCAAACCCGGGCGCGTCGACGCACGCGGCGAGTATGGTTTGGGACGCCTGGGGCATCCCCGCCGGACACAAGCCGCTTTCGGCTTCGATTCGGAACCTGTTGACGCAGGTATTCGGAGTGTCCGGTGACCCGGTGGCGCGCCGCGATGAGGGCGATGTGCCGCTACGCGAGTCGACGCTGACGCCGACTCAATGGGACGGGTTGGTCGCGGTGGTCGGCGTGGGCAGCATTTCGGTCGACCACCACGATCGTCTACTGCATGCGGGCGGTAAGAGCACTCCCGACCTGCTGCGCCGTCGCGGCGCTGGTCCGCAGGACGCCCCCGATGCCGTCGTCTTCCCCGCCGATCACGAGCAGGTGCTCGCGGTGCTCTGTTACTGCGCCGACAATGCCATCGCGGTCGTCCCCTTCGGTGGCGGCACCAGCGTGGTGGGCGGCGTCGATCCGGTCCGCGGTCGCTTCGACACCGTCATCGCGCTGGATCTGCGCCGCCTGGACGGTATCTCGGAGATCGACCCGGTCAGCGGCACCGCCACCCTCGGCGCGGGACTCACCGGTCCCAAGGCCGAGGAACTGCTTGCCGCCCATGGACTTTCGCTCGGCCATTTCCCGCAGAGCTTCGAATTCGCCAGCATCGGCGGATTCGCCGCCACCCGCTCCTCCGGTCAGGCATCGGCGGGCTACGGCCGCTTCGACGACATGGTCCAGCGCCTCGAGATCGCAACACCCAGCGGCACCATCGAACTCGGCCGCGCACCCGCCTCCGCCGCGGGGCCGGACCTACGTGAACTGTTCGTCGGGTCGGAGGGAGCGCTCGGCGTGATCACCGGGGTCACGCTGCGAGTGCATCCGGCGCCGGCGGCCATCGGCTACCAGGCCTGGTCGTTTCCGGACTTCGAAACCGGCGCCGCCGCACTGCGCTCGGTGGTGCAGGCGGGTGCCGCGCCCACGGTGTTGCGGTTGTCCGATGAGGTGGAGACCGGCGTCAACCTGGCGCGCTCCGCCGATATCGGCGGCGAGGCGGTGGCCGGTTGTCTGGTCATCACCACCTTCGAAGGCACCGAGGCGCATGTCGCGGCCCGCAGCGCGGAGGCGGGCGCATTGCTCGCGGCGGCCGGCGGGAATGCGCTGGGACAGACCCCGGCCGAAGAATGGGAGCACGGACGTTTCGCCGCGCCCTATATGCGCGATGCGCTGCTCGATCTCGGCGTGTTGTGCGAGACCCTGGAAACCGCGACCACCTGGTCGAATCTGGCCGAGCTCAAGGCGAAGGTGACCGCGGCACTGACGGATTCGCTCGCCGAGCAGGGCACCCCGCCGCTGGTGATGTGCCACATCTCGCACACCTATCCGACCGGAGCCTCGCTGTATTTCACCGTCATCGCCAAGCAGTTGGACGATCCGATCGCCCAGTGGCACATCGCGAAACGCGCGGTCGGTGACGCGATCGTAGCCGCGGGCGGCACCATAACCCACCATCACGCGGTGGGCACCGACCACCGCCCCTGGATTCCGGGGGAGATCGGCGATCTGGGCGTGCGCGTACTGCGCGCGGTGAAGCGGGAATTGGACCCCGCGGGCATCCTCAACCCTGGAAAGCTGATCCCGTGATACCTGATTCGCGCCCGGTGCGTGCGGTCACCGTGGTGACCAACCCGCAGTCCGGTGTCGGCAGAGGGCACGAGGTGGCCGCGGCCGCGCTCGCGCGCTTCGCCGCACAGGGCGTCGAGGTCACCGAGGTGCGGGCACCTTCGGCCGCCGAATCCGTACGTCAGGTGCGGGATTCGATCACCGGCGGCGCCAAGCCAGACGCGGTGGTCTGCATCGGCGGCGACGGGTTGATGAATGTCGTACTGGAAGCCATCGCGCAGACCGGCGTGCCGCTCGGTCTGATTCCCGCGGGCACCGGCAACGATCTCGCGCGCGAAATCGGCGTGCCCACCGACGACCCCGTCGCGGCCGCGGACCTGATCCTGGGCGGTCGCACCCGCACCATCGACCTCGGCCGCATCGAATCGCCCGCGCCCGGATTCACCCCCAAGTGGTTCGCCACTGTCACCGGCACCGGCTTCGATGCGCGAGTCACCCTGCGCGCCAACGATATGCGCTGGCCCAAGGGGCCGCTGCGCTACACCTTCGCCGCACTGGCCGAGATATCCGGCCGCTTCACCGTGCCGTACCGAATCGAGCTGTCCGGTGTCGTGCCCGGCGCACTCGACAATCCCGACGCCGACACCGTCATCGAAACCGATGCCGTCATGGTGGCCATCGGCAATACCCGCACCTACGGGGGCGGCATGCTGGTCTGCCCGGACGCGGTAATGGACGACGGGCTACTGGATCTGACTGTCGTAGGCGCGGTTTCGCGTCTGGACATGCTCCGCATGCTGCCCGCCCTGTCGTCGGGTAGACGAATCGATCACCCGAAGTCCAAGCAGTATCGCGTCGCCCAGGTGACCCTCACCGCTCCCGGCGCGCCCGCCACCGCCGACGGCGAACCGGCAGGCACCCTCCCCGTCTCCCTCCGCGCGATCCCCGGCGCGCTTGCCGTGCTGGTTCCATGATCGCTACTGGTCAAGCCGCGAAACTGACCCGGCTCATGCGGTCGATGGTGGTCCGGTCGAGGACGACCGTCGAGACGGGTTCGGGCGGTGGTGGACGGCCGGAGTCGACGGCGCGGATGAGGCGATTCCAGCGTCGGCAGTGCAGGGCGAAGGCGATCTTATTGATCCGGCGTCCGCGGGCGTGTTGACCGGTGCGTGCGACATCGGCGGGCACGTCGAGCAGGATCACGTGTAATTCCCGGCCGTAGTGCCTTGCCCAGCGGCCGATCATTCGTCTGGCCCACCCGAAGGTAGCGCAATCATGGATCACCACCGGTCCGGTACCGTCCCGCAGCGCGGCCCGGATTCCGGCGTAATGCGCCACATGCACCACCGGCCGCCACAGCGGATACGGGAGCCGACCGAGCTTGTGCCGCCATCGATTTCGGGAATGGTTCGAATCCAGCACCACCGAGCCCCCGGGACCCCGATGCGGCCCCTCGGCATCGGCCTGCGCGCCGAAGAACAATCGCAACGCCGTACTCTTGCCCGCCCCCGGAATCCCGGCCACGAGCAGTGCAGACCTCGCTGGATACCGCAGTTCCTCGATCGTGCGGCCGCGCAGATCGTGCACGGAATCCGGTGTTACAACCCGGATGTCGGGGAGTCGCGGTTGCGAACCGGGATCGGGCGAATCAAGCGGAGGGTTCACCTCTTCCAGGCTCCCCAACGCGATTCGATTCGGCAACCGGGAAAACCCTGATTCTCGCTGGGTAATGAACGCGTCAAGAAGCTGAGAATTAGTTGTGGATTCGGGGCTCGGGCTGATTTCGGCGGTAAGCTCTCCGGGTGTAGGCGGAGTCTTCGGTGTCCCTCATCCACCGAAGACTCCGCCGCTCTTATGCCCCGGCCCTTTTATGAGCTCAGCGGGCATCCCACTAGAATGCCGGGGTGACCAGCGCAGCCCCTGACAACCCGCGTAATCGTGCCGATGCCCTCCCCAAGAGCTGGGTTCCCAGCGAGGTGGAGGCCGAGATGTACGAGCGCTGGGTAGCGGCTGGTTACTTCGCCGCCGATCCCGCCGGCGACAAGCCCGGTTACTCGATCGTGCTGCCCCCGCCGAACGTCACCGGCAGCCTGCACATGGGCCACGCGCTCGACCACACCCTGATGGACACCCTCTCGCGCCGCAAGCGCATGCAGGGGTACGAGGTGCTGTGGCTGCCGGGCATGGACCACGCGGGCATCGCCACCCAGACCATCGTGGAGAAGCAGCTCGCGGTCGACGGCAAGACCAAGGAAGACTTCGGCCGCGAACTGTTCATCGACAAGGTCTGGGACTGGAAGCGCGAATCCGGCGGACAGATCCAGTGGCAGATGCGCGCGCTCGGCGACGGCGTCGACTGGAGCCGCGACCGCTTCACCATGGACGACGGGCTCTCGCGGGCCGTGCAGAGCATCTTCAAGCGCCTATACGACGCGGGCCTGATCTACCGGGCCGAGCGTCTGGTCAACTGGTCGCCGGAACTGCGCACCGCCATCTCCGATATCGAGGTCAAATTCGAGGATGTCGAGGGCGAACTGGTTTCGCTGCGCTATGGCTCGCTGAAAGACGATGAGCCGCATGTGATCGTGGCCACCACCCGGGTGGAGACCATGCTCGGCGATACCGCGGTGGCGGTGCATCCGGAGGATCCGCGTTATAAGGATCTGATCGGCAGCACCCTCGAGCATCCGATCACCGGACGTCAGATCCCGATCATCGCCGATGACTACGTCGATCCCGAATTCGGAACCGGCGCAGTGAAAATCACGCCCGCGCACGACCCCAACGACTTCGAGATGGGCCTGCGGCACAACCTGCCCATGCCGAACATCATGGACGAGCGCGCCCGGATTACCGGCACCGGAACCGAATTCGACGGTATGGACCGGTTCGAGGCGCGGGTCAAGGTGCGCGAGCGGCTCGCGGCCGAGGGCCGGATCGCCGCCGAGAAGCGGCCGTACCTGCACAGCGTCGGACATTCCGAGCGCAGCGGCGAGGCGATCGAACCGCGGCTCTCGATGCAGTGGTGGGTCAAGGTGGAATCGCTGGCCAAGGCCGCCGGTGACGCGGTTCGCAACGGCGACACCGTGATTCACCCGACCAGCCAGGAGCCGCGCTGGTTCGAATGGGTCGACAACATGCACGACTGGTGCATCTCGCGCCAGCTCTGGTGGGGCCACCGCATCCCGATCTGGTACGGCCCCGACGGCGAGCTGGCCTGCGTCGGTCCGGACGAGACCGCCCCCGAGGGCTGGGTGCAGGACCCGGATGTGCTCGACACCTGGTTCTCCTCCGGCCTGTGGCCCTTCTCCACCATGGGCTGGCCCGATTCCACCGAGGAGCTCCAGAAGTTCTATCCGACAAGCGTTCTCGTCACCGGCTACGACATCCTGTTCTTCTGGGTGGCCCGGATGATGATGTTCGGCACCTTCGTCTCCGACGATCACGTGCTCACCGCGGGCAAGGGCGGCGCGAAGCAGGTGCCGTTCAAGGATGTGTTCCTGCACGGCCTGATTCGCGATCAGTACGGCAAGAAGATGTCCAAATCGCGTGGCAACGGCATCGACCCGCTCGACTGGATCAACTCCTACGGCGCGGACGCGCTGCGCTTCACGCTGGCGCGCGGTGCGCAGCCCGGCGGTGACCTCTCGGTCGGCGAATCGCATGCCCTCGCCTCCCGCAGCTTCGTGACCAAGCTGTTCAACGCCACCAAATTCGCGCTCATGAACGGCGCGCAACCGGGCACGCTGCCCGATCGCGCCGAACTCACCGACGCCGACCGCTGGATCATCGATCGCCTCGAACAGGTTCGCGCCGAGGTGGATTCGGCTTTCGACGCCTACGAATTCGGCAAGGCCTGCGAGGCGCTTTACCACTTCGCCTGGGACGAGCTGTGCGACTGGTATCTGGAACTGTCCAAGGTGCAGTTCGCCGCCGGTGGCTCGCGCGCCGAGTCGACCAGCATTGTGCTCGGCAATGTGCTCGATGCGGTGCTGCGGCTGCTGCATCCGGTCATCCCGTTCGTCACCGAATCGCTGTGGCGGGCGCTGACCGGCGGCGAATCCGTCGTCATCGCGACCTGGCCGGAGGCCACCGGTGTGGCCACGGATGTGACCGCCGCACAGCGGATTTCGGATGCACAGCGCTTGATCACCGAGATCCGTCGCTTCCGCAGCGATCAGGGGCTGGCCGATAAGCAGAAGGTGGCGGCCAAGCTGATCGGCCTGGATGACGCCGGCCTCACCGAACTGCACGATTCGGTGACCAACCTGGCCCGGCTCACCGAGCCCGGTGCCGAATTCGCGGCGACCGCCTCGGTCGAGGTGCGCCTGAGCGGGTCCACCGTGACGGTCGAGCTCGACACCTCCGGCGCGGTCGACCTCGATGCCGAACGCCGCCGCCTGGAGAAGGACCTCGCCGCGGCCGAGAAGGAATTGGCGACCACCACAGCCAAACTCGGTAACGAGGCGTTCCTGGCCAAGGCGCCGGATCAGGTGGTCGACAAGATCAAGGGACGTCGCGATGTCGCCGAGGGCGAGGTCGCGCGCATCGGCGCCCGGCTCGCGGAACTGAGCGGCAAATGAACGACGAGCCAGAACCGCAGTACGCCGACGACGAGCATCGCAAGCGGCGGCTGGGATCCGGGCCCTCCCCGGTGGACCTGGCCGAAATGGCGTTGGTCGAGGCGGAATTGGACCGGCGCTGGCCGGAGACCAAGATCGAGCCCTCGCTCAGCCGCATCGCGACGCTGATGGACCTGCTCGGCTCACCCCAGCAGAACTATCCGGCCATCCACATCGCGGGCACCAATGGCAAGACCTCGGTGACCCGGATGATCGATGCGCTGCTGACCGCGCTGCACCGGCGCACCGGCCGGATCACCAGCCCGCATCTGCAGCTGGCCACCGAGCGGATCAGCATCGACAACGCGCCGATCACCCCGGCCGAGTACGTGGCGACCTACCGCGAACTGCTGCCCTATATCGAGATGATCGATAAGCAGTCCGCCGCCGCGGACGGTCCGGCCATGAGCAAATTCGAGGTGCTCACCGGCATGGCCTATGCCGCCTTCGCGGAGGCGCCGGTGGATGTCGCGGTCGTCGAGACCGGTATGGGCGGCCGTTGGGACGCGACCAATGTCATCGACGGACAGGTCGCGGTGATCACCCCGATCGGGCTGGACCACACCGATTTCCTCGGCGACGATCTCGCATCCATCGCGGGGGAGAAGGCCGGGATCATCAAACGTGCCCCGGAGAGCCTGGTGCCGCGCGATACCGTTGCCGTCATCGCCGAACAGGAACCCGAGGCCATGGATGTGCTGCTGCGCCGGGCCGTCGAGGTCGATGCCGCGGTGGCGCGTGAGGGTTCGGAGTTCCGGGTACTGGCCCGCCAGATCGCGGTCGGCGGCCAGCAGCTCGAATTACAGGGTCTCGGAGGGGTTTACGACGAGATCTTCCTGCCGCTGCACGGTGAGCACCAGGCCCGCAATGCGGTGCTCGCGCTGGCCGCGGTCGAGGCGTTCTTCGGCGCGGGTGCGGATCGGCAGCTCGATATCGAGGCGGTGCGGGCGGGCTTCGCGAGTGTCACCAGCCCCGGCCGGATGGAGCGGATGCGCAATGCCCCGACCATCTTCATCGACGCCGCGCACAATCCGGCGGGTGCGCAGGCCCTGGCCGCGACGCTGACCGCCGAATTCGACTTCCGCAAGCTGGTCGGCGTCGTCGCGGTCCTCGGCGACAAGGACGTGGCGGGCATGCTGGACGCGCTGGAGCCGGTATTCGACGAGATCGTCGTCACCAACAATGGTTCGCCGCGCGCCATGGATGTCGAACGCCTCGCCGACCTCGCGGTGCAGCGCTTCGGTGACGAACGAGTGGTCACCGCCGAGACCCTGCCCGATGCCCTGGAAACGGCCATTGCCATCGCCGAGGAAGTCGGCGATGCGAGCGAGATGGTTTCCGGTGCGGGCGTCGTGGTAACCGGATCGGTAGTCACTGCCGGCGCGGCGCGCGCCCTGTTCGGGAAGGACCCGGCATGAGCGAGCGCGCACGGCGCATGCTGGAGCCGAGCGCCAGCGAGGTGCAGGCATGAGCTGCGCGGTTCGGATGCGGCAGCATGCGTAAGCACGTGGGGCCCGCGAATCCCGAGAAGGAGACAGTGTGACCGAGTCGACCGGCGACGCCGCCGAGCCCGAGCGGGCCGACGGCGAGCCGCAGGTCCCCCCGCCCGCCGCAGACCCGTGGAAGGGTCTGCGCGGCGTCATGGCGGGCACGCTGATCCTCGAGGCGATCACGGTGTTGCTCGCATTGCCCGTGGTCGGGTCGGTCGGCGGCGGTATCGGCTGGTTCTCCGGCAGCTACCTTGTCGTCCTCGCGCTGGTCATGATCCTCGGCGCCGGACTGCAACGCCGCCCATGGGCCATCCCGTTCAATCTGGGCCTGCAGGTCCTGCTGATCCTCGGCGCCTTCGTGCACATCTCCATCGGTGTCATGGGTGTCTTCTTCGCCGTCGTCTGGGGCTTCATCCTGGTGCTGCGCGCCGACGTCAAGCGCCGGATGGAACTCGGGCTGCTGCCAAGTCAACGCTAGCGACTGCTTGCAGGTCGCTCGAAAAGGTCAGCATCCAGGGCTCTTCGTAGCCGCCGGTTCGGTAACCGGGGGTATCGCCTATTAGGCTGTGCGCCGTGACTGAGCAGACGTTGGTACTCATCAAGCCGGACGGTGTGGCCCGTGGCCTCGTCGGTGAGGTGCTGGCCCGGATCGAGCGCAAGGGGCTGAAGATCGCCGCCCTGGAGCTGAAGCAGGTATCCGACGAGTTGGCGCGCGGCCACTACGCCGAACATGCCGAGAAGCCGTTCTTCGGTTCCTTGATCGAGTTCATCACCTCCGGCCCGGTCGTCGCGGCAATCCTGGAGGGTCCGCGCGCCATTGCGGCGTTCCGTCAGATCGCCGGCGGCACCGATCCGGTCGAGAAGGCCGTCCCCGGCAGCATTCGCGGCGACTTCGCGCTGGAGACCCAGGAGAACCTGGTGCACGGCTCCGATTCGCCGGAATCGGCCAAGCGGGAAATCGCGCTCTGGTTTCCCGAGTTCCCGGCTTGAGATAGGGCCCTGAGGCGTGAGCTGCGCGAACGGGCGATACAGCCGGCGTCGCCGCGGGACGGAGCCGAGCGCCAGCGAGGCGAAGTCGTGCGGCGATGGCGAGACGTCGCCGCACTATGTGGGATACTGGCAGTGGTTGCTGACGATACCGACTGTTCGCGCAGGTACGCGGACGATCGGTGCCGGACGGTAACCGGATGACACTGCGGTTCGATGCCGATCATCGCTGCTACGAACAGCTGGCCCGTTGCTGGGGCCGGAGGTTCGCGCCGGCACGCTGGATGAGCGCTCGCGCCGTGGAGTTCAGCCAACAGCCAGGCGCCGTGTGACCAGTTAGCCCGACCGACGAAAACCACGGGTGTTAACCGGACATGCGGGGCGAGACCACTTGACCTTGCGCCAACCGCGTGAGGTGAACGGACAGTGCCCCCGCGTCGGCCGCGTCACTCCTGCCAGGAGGGACGCGCCCGGGGACCCGAGGAGACTTCGTGGCCGATCAAGAGCCGCTGACAACAACATCACAGGATGCCGAACAATTGCCGGAGCGAATCCGAGTTCACGCGCTTGCCAAGCGGCTGGGGGTAACCAGCAAACGCATCCTGGCCAAGCTCGCCGAGTTGGGTGCCGACGCACGTAGTGCGCAATCGAATGTCGATCGAGCGGTAGCGGAATCTGTCCGCGAAGCGCTCGGCACGGTGGAATCGGAGGTCGTCGAACCCGAGGCGCCCGAGACCGCCGCGCAAGAGCCGGTTGCGCCCGAGCCGGTGACGCCGGAGCCGGTTGCGCCCAAGCCCGAGCCTGGGCCCATTTTTTCCGCACCGGACCAGGTGATCGACCAGTCCGGATCGCTGCCATCCGGGGAGCAGCCTGCGGCGCATCAGCCGTCGGTGCAGCTGTTCACCCATTCGGTTCCGCCGGAGTCGCACGTAGCGACGCCGGTCGTCTTCGAGGCCCCGGCCTCGGTCGCCGCACCGCTGTTCCTACCGCCGGACGCCGCGGCCGCCGAGGAAGCGCGCCGGCAGCGTCGGGCCGAGCGCGACAGCCGTCGGGTCGAGGAAGCCGCGGTCGAAACCGTCGAGGAAGAGCCCGAAACCACCGAAGACGAGTCGACCGAACAGCAGGGCGAGGCGGACCAGCCGCGTCGTCGTCGGCGGGGCCGTCGTGGTCGGGGTCGGGGCCGGGGTGAACAGCACACCGACGCCGAATCCGAGGGCGACGACACCGAAGGCACAGACGAGAGCGCCGAGGACGAGCAGGCGCCGGTCAAGAGCGAGACCGAAGCCGAGCCCGGCGACGACACCGAGACCGAGGACGACGAATCCGGTGTGCCGGAGGGTTCGAGCCGCCGTCGCCGTCGTCGTCGCCGCCGCAAGGTGGCGGGTGAGGGCGCCGACAGCGAGGCTGTCTCCGATGACGATCCGCCGAATACCGTCGTGCACGAGCGTGAGCCGCGCAATAAGAGCCGCAGCCGCGCCACCGTCGACGAGGTGCAGGGCATCACCGGCTCGACCCGGCTCGAGGCCAAGCGGCAGCGTCGGCGTGACGGTCGCGAGGCCGGTCGCCGTCGCCCGCCGATCCTGACCGAGTCGGAGTTCTTGGCCCGCCGCGAGGCGGTGGACCGGGTCATGGTCGTGCGCGAGAAGACCTTCCCGGAGCACCCGACCGCGACCCAGGTGGCGGTGCTCGAGGACAACATCCTGGTCGAGCATTTCGTCACCAATACTGGCTCGGCGTCGATGGTCGGCAATGTCTATCTCGGCAAGGTGCAGAATGTGCTGCCCTCGATGGAGGCGGCATTCGTCGATATCGGCCGCGGCCGCAACGGTGTGCTCTACGCCGGCGAGGTGAACTGGGAGGCCGCCGGTCTCGGCGGTAAGGAGCGCAAGATCGAACAGGCGCTCAAGCCCGGCGATCAGGTGCTGGTCCAGGTCTCCAAGGATCCGGTCGGGCACAAGGGCGCCCGGCTGACCACCCAGATCAGCCTGGCCGGACGCTTCCTGGTGTACGTGCCCGGTGGTTCGTCCACCGGTATCAGCCGCAAGCTGCCCGATACCGAGCGCAAACGGCTCAAGGAGATCCTGCGCGATATCGTGCCCGCCGACGCCGGAGTGATCATCCGCACCGCGTCGGAGGGTGTCAGCGAGGCCGAACTGGCCCGCGACGTCGAGCGGCTGCAGGCGACCTGGCGCACCATCGAGAAGGCCGCCGAGGCCAAGGACAACGGCGCGCCCAAGACGCTGTACGAAGAGCCGGACCTGTTGGTCAAGGTCATCCGCGATCTGTTCAACGAGGACTTCTCCAAGCTGGTCATCGAGGGTGAGCGGTCCTGGAGCACCGTCGAGAACTACATCCGCACGGTCGCGCCGGATATGCTCGCCCGGGTCTCCCGGCACGAGAACAACGGTGTCGACGTCTTCGAGACCTATCGGATCGATGAGCAGCTCGCCAAGGCGCTCGATCGCAAGGTGTGGCTGCCCTCGGGCGGCACCCTGGTGATCGACCGGACCGAGGCGATGACCGTCATCGACGTCAATACCGGCAAGTTCACCGGTGCGGGCGGCAGCAATCTGGAAGAGACGGTCACCAGGAACAACCTGGAGGCGGCCGAGGAGATCGTGCGCCAGATGCGGCTGCGCGATATCGGCGGCATGATCGTCGTCGACTTCATCGATATGGTGCTGGAGTCGAACCGGGATCTGGTGTTGCGCAGGCTGACCGAGGCATTGGGCCGCGACCGCACCCGCCACCAGGTCTCCGAGGTGACCTCGCTCGGCCTGGTGCAGATGACCCGCAAGAAGCTCGGCACCGGTCTGGTCGAGGCGTTCTCGACGACCTGTGAGCACTGCCATGGTCGGGGCATCGTCGTGCACACCTACCCGGTGGAGCTCACCGGTGGCGAGGACACCACGCGTGGTGGCCGGGAGACCGGGTCGCGGCGGCGGCGTGGCCGGGACAAGGGTGCGGCGGCGAGTGCGCCCGCCGCGGCCGGCAATGGCACCGCGCATGTTGTCGAAGACGAGGTGGAGATCGCGGTCAAGCGGGCGCATCCGGTGGCGTTGGCGATGGCGGCGCATCAGTCGGAGGATGCGCACGCGGAGGATATTGCGGACCTCGAGGATGTCGCGGTGGCAGCAGCCGTTGCGGATGTCGTCGCCGCAAGTGATGAGGCTCCGGTCGAGGAGGTCGTTGTCTCCGAGTCCGTTGCGGCCGTCGCCGAGGAAGTCGCGGAGGCCGTAGCCGGGGAGGTCGCGGAGGCGGAGATGGTGGCCGAGGAGGCCGTCGAGCCCGCATCCGAGGAAGTCGTCGCGCCGGTCGCTGCCGCGGCTTCGACGTCCGTGGCGGAGGAACCCGCTGAGCCTGTGGTAGAGCCGGTTGCGGCATCGTCCAACGGTGTGCCCGAATCCGCGGCACCCCGTTCTACCGGCCGCAGACGCCGCGTCGCGCGTTCGGCCGCCGCACCGGCCGCAGACAGCGCCGGGGCCGTCTTCGTGCTGCCGACGGCGGAGCAGGGGTCGGCAGGACCCGTCGTGGACTACACGGCGGATGTGCCGGTCGTGGTGCCGACGCGCAAGCCGCGTCGCCGGGCCGTCGGTCGCCCCGCCGGACCGCCGGTGGACGACGCGAACTGATTGCCACGATTCGGATCGAAAACCTGGGACCCCCGCCGCATTCCGCGCCGGGGGTCCTGCCTTTCACGGGCACCGGTTTGGTCGGGGTGGTACCCGTCCTGTAATCTTGGACAGTCGCTGCCCGGCGACAGCGCTTATCTGCGCTGTATTTGTGACTCGGCTCGAAGCCGAGGGCCATCAGGTTGCTGAGGCGGCGGTGACTACCAGACCAGAGTGCTGTGGTTTCCAGCCGGAGTCATCCGGGCGGGAGCACGCAGCCGCGCGAGCGCGAGCCGCGCGCATTACAGGAAGAAGGGCAGCCGACCGATGGCAACGTACGCGATCGTCAAGACCGGCGGAAAGCAGTACAAGGTCGCGGTCGGTGACCTGGTGAAGGTCGAGAAGATCGAGGGTGCGCCGGGTTCGTCCGTGGCGCTGGCCCCGGTTCTCGTGGTGAACGGCGCCGAGCTGACCACCGATGCGGACAAGCTGGCGAAGGTTTCCGTGGCCGCAGAGGTCGTCGAGCACACCAAGGGCCCGAAGATCCGCATCCACAAGTTCAAGAACAAGACCGGCTACCACAAGCGTCAGGGTCACCGTCAGCCGCTGACGGTCCTCAAGGTCACCGGCATCAAGTAAGCCTCCGCGCTTTCTCGAATTACTTCACAGGAGTTCAGAAATGGCACATAAGAAGGGTGCATCCAGCTCCCGCAACGGTCGCGACTCGAACGCCCAGCGACTCGGCGTCAAGCGTTTCGGTGGCCAGTCCGTTTCGGCGGGCGAGATCCTGGTTCGCCAGCGTGGCACGCACTTCCACCCCGGTGTGCTCGTCGGCCGTGGCGGCGACGACACCCTGTTCGCCCTGGCGGCGGGCAAGGTCGAGTTCGGCACCAAGCGTGGCCGCAAGACCGTCAACATCGTCGTTCCGGAGCCGGCCGAGGCCTGACCGCCTCTCGATCGGGCGTCGCCGGACGGATATCCGTCCTTAGTCCCTTGCGCTTGCACGAGCGAATGCGAGGGCACCGCCCATTCCGGAAAAGCTGAGCGGGTCAGGGTGCATTCCCTGGCCCGCTTTTCGCGTTCTCGAACGATCGCGTTCCCACAGAGCAGGTCCTTTCGAGCGACCTGCAAGCAGTCGCTACGGCTACCACCGAGGAGGATGATTCGGACATGTCCAAATTCATCGACCGTGTCGTATTGCACGTACGTGCGGGCAAGGGTGGTCACGGCTGCGCCTCCGTGCGCCGCGAGAAGTTCATGCCGCTCGGCGGACCGGACGGCGGCAATGGCGGACGCGGCGGGGATGTGATCCTCGAGGTCGATCCGAATGTGCACACCCTGCTGGACTTCCACTTCCATCCGCATGCCAAGGCGAGCAACGGCAAGCCCGGCGAGGGCAGCAACCGCGACGGTAAGCAGGGCACCGATCTGGTGCTGAAGGTGCCCGACGGCACCGTGGTGCTCGACGACGACGGCAAGGTGCTCGTCGATCTCGTCGGTTCGGGCAATAAGTTCATCGTGGCCCGTGGCGGACGCGGCGGTCTCGGCAATGCCGCGCTGGCCTCCAAGGCGCGCAAGGCGCCCGGTTTCGCGCTGCTCGGCGAGGACGGCGACGAAGGCGATCTCGTCCTCGAGTTGAAGTCCGTCGCCGATGTGGGGCTGGTCGGATTCCCGTCGGCGGGTAAGTCCTCGCTGGTGTCGGTGCTCTCGGCCGCCAAGCCGAAGATCGCGGACTACCCGTTCACCACGCTGGTGCCCAATCTCGGTGTGGTCTCCAGCGGTGACACCACCTTCACCATCGCCGATGTGCCCGGGCTGATTCCGGGCGCGAGCGAGGGACGTGGGCTCGGGCTGGATTTCCTGCGGCATCTGGAGCGCTGCGCGGTGCTCGCGCACGTCGTCGACTGTGCGACCCTCGAGCCGGGACGCGATCCGGTCTCCGATGTCGATGCGCTCGAGGCCGAACTCGCCGCCTACCAACCGGCTCTGGATGCCGACACCGGACTCGGTGAACTGGCCGATCGGCCGCGTGTGGTGATCCTGAACAAGGTTGATGTGCCCGATGCCGCCGAGTTGGCCGAGATGGTCACGCCCGAATTCACCGCACGTGGCTGGCCGGTTTTCGAGATCTCGGCGGTGAGCCGGGCGGGCCTGCGTCCCTTGACATTTGCGCTCGCCGAGTTGGTCGAGCAGTATCGGACCGCGCACCCGAAGGCCGCGCCGAAGCGTCCGGTGATCCGCCCGATCGCGGTGAACGAGTCCGGCTTCAGCGTGATCGCCGACCCCGAGGAGCCGGGCGGCTTCATCGTGCGCGGGCCGCAGCCGGAGCGCTGGGTGCGCCAGACCCAGTTCGACAACGACGAAGCCGTCGGCTACCTCGCCGACCGCCTGGCCCGCCTCGGTGTCGAAGACGAACTTGTGAAGCAGGGCGCCGAGCCCGGTGCACCGGTCACCATCGGCGATGTCACGTTCGAGTGGGAGCCGCAGATCTCCGCAGGTGTGGATATGGTGCCCACCGGCCGCGGCACCGACATCCGCCTGGAGCAGAACGACCGGATCAGCGCCGCCGAACGCAAACACGCGTCCCGAGTACGCCGTGGTCTGGTCAAGGACGACGAGGAATAACGTGAACGCCGTGGGCTTGTGGTGTGCGCCGAGGTCTGGCACGGCGTTTCGGCGAGCTCTGCGGTTCGGTTCGCCCATCCGGCGAGTGCCGGAATTCGGTGGCGGCCAGTGCGTTCGGGATGCAGTGTTGCGCCCGACGGGTTCGGTTGGACTGGCGGGTACGACGAGTTCTGTTGTGGTACAGGGAGTTCGGTTGCGATGCAGGTGAGTTCGGGGATGGCCGAGGTGCTGTCGCAGTCCGGGCTGAGTGAGGCCAGGACTGCGATTGCTTCGGCGCGCAGCGTGGTGGTGAAGATCGGGTCTTCGGCGCTGACCAGCCTTAAGGGCGGTCTCGATATGGCGCGACTGGATCGGCTGGCCGATGCGGTGGAGGCGCGGATGCGGGCCGGGTCCGATGTGGTCGTGGTTTCGTCCGGTGCGATCGGTGCGGGCCTCGCTCCGCTCGGGTTGACAAGTCGCCCAAGGGATCTGGCTACCAAGCAGGCCGCGGCCAGCGTCGGGCAGTTGGCGTTGGCGCATGCGTGGGGGACCTCGTTCGCGCGGTTCGGGCGGACGGTCGGGCAGGTGCTCTTGAGCGCCGACGACTTCTCGCGCCGTGAGCATCACCGCAATGCCCAGCGCACCCTGGACCGGTTGCGCTCCCTCGGTGCGGTTGCTGTCGTGAACGAAAACGACACCGTCGCAACGGAAGAGATCCGCTTCGGCGATAACGACCGCCTCGCCGCACTGGTCGCCCATCTGGTCGGCGCGGACGCGCTGGTGCTGCTCTCCGATGTCGAGGGCCTCTACGACGGCGATCCGCGCAAGGGCGCCGCCAACTTCATACCCGAGGTCCGCAGCAGCGCCGACCTCGACGGCGTCATCGCGGGCAGCGGCGGCGCACTCGGCACCGGCGGCATGGCCTCCAAACTCTCCGCGGCCCGGCTGGCAGCCGACGCGGGCGTCCCCGTTCTGCTGGCCGCCGCCACCGAGGCCGATATCGCGCTCAGCGCCGGCACGGTCGGCACCGCCTTCGCCGCCCGCCCGGTCCGTCTCTCCGCCCGCAAATTCTGGGTCCGCCACGCCGCCGACAGCCGCGGCGCCATCCTTATCGATGAGGGCGCCGTCCAAGCCGTCGCTCAACGCCGTCGCTCCCTGCTCGCCGCAGGCATTACCGGCGTCCGCGGCCGCTTCCACGGCGGCGACGTCGTCGACCTCATCGCCCCAGACAACCGCGTAGTCGCCCGCGGCGTAGTCGAATACGACAGCACCGAACTAACCGGCATGCTCGGCCGCTCCACCACCGAACTCCCGGACACCATGCAACGCCCGGTAATCCACGCCGACGACCTGGTCAAGATTTAACGGCTGCATCCGAAGTCGCCTCCGGCGATTCGCCTTCCGCGCCGTCCTGATTTTTCGAGGCTTGGCCGATTCGTGCTTATCGGGAGCTAGTTATCGCTGAACACTGTCCGGGGTTGGGATGACGCCGGGTTGGTTGGTGGTCGGCGGGGGTTGGGAGGGGCCGGTTTGGTCGGGAATGGGGCCGGTGATGCCGGGCTGGCCGCCGGGGTCGGGGAGGGGAGGGGTTGGTTCCGACGGGACGGGAGCATGGGGCGCGGGTGGCTGTTGGGTTGGGGGTGCCGGCGCGGGTGCCGGAGGTTGGGTCTCGTGCGTTGGGGGTGGGGTCGGAGGGGGTGCTTGTTGGGTTGATGGTTCGGGTGTTGGGGCAGGCACCGGCTGTGGGGCCGGAGTGGGCTGGGGCGCCTGGGATTCCGGTGTCGGGTGCGCCGGGCTTGGTTGCGGCGCTGGAGATTCCGGCGTGGCAGGTGCGGGGGAGGGCTGTGGATCCGGAGCAGGCTGAGGGGACGGAGCCGGGGTGGGCTGGGGTTCCGGGGTTCCAGGGGGCGGAGTTGTGGGTGCCGGTGTCGTCGGGTCCGGAGTTGGTTGTGGTGCTTGGGATTCCGGTGTGGAGGGGGTCGGTGCCGGTTCCGGTGGGCCGGGTGCCGGGGTGGGCTGTGGCGCCGGGGAATCCGGGGTTCCGGGCGGAGCCGGGGTGGGTTGCGGTGGCTGGGAATCCGGGGTTCCGGGCGCCGGAGTTGTGGGTGCTGGTGTCGTCGGGTCCGGAGTTGGTTGTGGTGCTCGGGATTCCGGCGTGGAGGGGGTCGGTGCCGGTTCGGGTGTGGCCGGGGCCGGGGCAGGTTGTGGTGCTTCGAACTCCGGTGTGGGGGTCGGCTGCGGCGCTTGGGATTCCGGGGTGGAGGGTGAGGTTCGGGGGGCATGCGCGCCGGGTTGAGTGGGTGCCGATGGTGTCGCGCCTGGTGTGCCGGGTAAGGCAGGGGGTGCGGGGAGACCGGGGACGGCGGTGCCTGCCATTTGGTAGGCGGGTTTGTAGATCATGTTCATGGCGAGGACGGCTTCTTGGCGCAGCGCCTCTTCCACCATTTGCGCATTGATCACATGGGCGGCTTCGAGCAGTCGGGCTATGGTGCCGATCGGGCCCGAATTGCCCGGTGGGACAACGGCGATCTTCACGGCCTCGGCGGCCGCGGCCACCGCGCCGAGGCGGGTGCCGACCTGTCCCATGATCGCGGCGAGTTCATCGACGGAGTCGGCGTAACTGCGGGCACTCGCATAGGCGGCTTCGGCGGCGGCACCCTCCCAGGCCATCGAATTCATTACCCGATCCGAGCCGGCTCGAGTCAATGGAAACGAACTGGCCAGCGTCCCTGCGACTTCCAGCCACGTGACCGATGCGTTGAGGATCTGCGCGGCGTCGATCTGCTGGGTCTTGGTGTAGATCTCCTCATGCTTCATCGACTCGAAATGCTCCATCGAGCTGATGTAATCGGGATCATTGCCACTCATCGCCGCGCCTCGCTGACGCTCGCCCGCACCATCCCGTGGCGCGCCATGTCCTGACCCGCCGGGCAGCCACCCTGTGCGTATGCCTCGCTGACGCTCGCCCACGCCATCTGAACAGTGCGTTGTGTCCTACCTCGCCCACCGGGCGCGCGACAGCCGCCTTGCGCGGCAGCACCGCTCATCGCGGCACCCGCGTTTCGATCGCACGCAGCGCCGCGGCGTTCGCGGCATCGGCCTCCTCGAACAGCCCGCCGCTGATCAGGAACGCCTCTTTCATGCGGTAGGCGGCTTCGATGTAGTGGTCGAGCAGGGTGGCGGCGTCGCGAGCCTTGTGCGCGAATCCGGCCTCTAACTGCTGTGCGGAGATGAATCCGCCGAACCCGTCCAGCTCGCCCGCCGATTCGAGGCGTTGGCGTAGATAGATGAGTCGGTCGGCTTGGTGGTCGTACATTTCGGCGCAACGTCGCGCCGCGTCCGGATCGAACTTGACGGTGCCCGCCTGTGCCTCCTGTTTGAAGCGGGCAATATCGGCTCGGCTGCTCTCGATCGTCATGCACCACACCCCCGGGGATCGGTCGGTCCGCCTCAGACTAACCGTTAGCCATGTCTCCGGATGAAATAGTTCCGGCCGGTGACGACTTATCGGGCCTGCGCGGGAATACGTTTCTGCAGCTGCGTAGCGAGTTGTTCGGCCGAGGCGGGCACGATGTGCACGGTATCGCCGGCCTTGATCAGATAGCGCCCGTCGCCCTTGACATCGATCCAGGTGTAGTGGATCGGCGGCTGCGGCGACGGGTGGTCCAGCCGCCCCTCGATCCGGATATGCCCTTCGGCGGTATGCGGCTTGAGCAGCAGACGCCGGATCGACGGCACTGCTCGCTGCGCTACCACCACTGTCTCGTCGTCGCGGATCGCATCGGCGGGTGCCGCCCGCGCCGGTTCGTGTCCGGCCGGGACCGCGGGCAGCAATGCGGCGATCCGTGCACCGAGCTTGGCGCTGAGCCCGATCGAAAGTCGTACGCGCCCACCGAAATCCGGTCCGGAACCGGGTTCCTGGATGGCGAGGACGGCGCGGTCGTAGATCGCACAGGCCAGTAGCCGGATCTCGGTGCCGGGACCATGTCCGCCGCCGATCGCCACGATTCTGGTGTGTGGTGCGGCCATGATCCGCAGGCACGCCGATAGGTCCGGATCGCTGCGCGGCGGTAGTCGCTCCTCCAACTGTGCGCGCAATTTATCGGCCTCGGACTCGGTTCTCGGGGTCTCGAGAATGCGCAGCGGATACGGGTGACGGTCCACTTCGGTCTCGCGCCAGACATGGGCGAACTCGTCCGGGGTGAAGGTCCAACCCACGCCGAATCACTCCTTACAACGCACGAAACAACCCACGAACATCATCGCGTCGCTAGCGACTGCTTGCAGGTCGCTCGAGATGGTCAGCTTACTGGTGCCTCTGGGCGTTCGAACCAAGTCTTTGCCAAGCAGTACCCAAGGTTTGCGGGCTAACGTCGAAAGCAAATCTCGGATATATCCAGACAGCCCCTTCGGTTTGCGCTGCCTTTTGTGCCGGAGCGCCTGCTCCGGTGCGGTGAACGGGGGTGATGGGAGAAAAGTCTTGCAGGTACTCGGACCGTGGACCGACTCGGCGACATTTGCCGCGCTGGGCGGGGGTAAAGCGCGTGGGTTGTACACCTTGCACAATGGTGGCTTCCGGGTCCCCGACTGGGCGGTGCTCGGTACCGACGTCTTCAACCGGTTCCTTGTCGAGACCGCCACGGACGCCGATTCGGCGGCTATTGTGTTGAATGTCACATCATCGGACGATCTGGATTCGGCGCTGGCCGCCGGGGCGGAACTACGCGCCGCGATCGTCGATGCGCCACTGCCGCAGCCGGTCCTCGAACTGATCGCCGATGCTTACGGCCGCCTGGGGGCGGGCGCGATCGCGGTTCGATCGTCGGCGGTCGTCGAGGACGGTCCCGGCCAGTCCTATGCGGGCCAGTTCGATTCGTTCCTCAATGTCAACGGTGTCGACGCGGTCGCGGCGCGCGTGCGTGACTGCTGGGCCTCGGCATTCTCGGAACGGTCCATCCGCTATGCCTTCGCGCACGGACAGCCGCGCGCCGACGCCATAGCCGTTGTGCTGCAACGTCTTATCGATGCGCGGTCCAGCGGCGTGATGTTCACCGCGAACCCGATCAGCGGCGCCGCAGACGAATTGGTCGTCAGTGCGGTGTATGGGCTCGGTGAGGGGTTGGTGTCGGGTGCGGTGGACGCCGATTCGGTCGTGGTCGACAAATCGTCCGGCACGGTGCTGGAAACGACTGTGGGGGACAAGGATCGGAGCTATGCACCCGCAGGCGAGCAGGGCTGCGCGGTGCTCGAGGTAGAGCAGCAGCGCCGCGAGAGCGCCGTGCTGGCCGATGCCGAACTGGCCGAATTGGTGGAGTGGGGGCGCAAGCTGGAGGCCGATTTCGGTGCGCCACAGGACATCGAGTGGGCCATCGATGCCGACGGCCTCTGGTTCCTGCAGTCGCGGCCGATCACCACGGCGGTCGCCGACGGCCCGGTGCGCGGTGCGGTACTGCGCGGCGCCGGTGAGGAGCTCGCCGACGGCGACGAGCGAATCTGGGACAACTCCAACATCATCGAGAGTTTCAGCGGCATCACCTCTCCGCTGACCTACACGACCGCCGCCGACATCTACGGCCGCGTGTACCACGGTTACGCGAAATCGCTGCGCGTGCCCGATGCGCAACTGCGCCAGACCGATCGCTGGACTCCGGTGCTACTCGGCTACTTTCACGGCCGGGTCTACTACAACCTGCTGCACTGGTACCGGATGGTGGGCATCGCACCCGGGTATCCGTTGAACCGGAAGGTGTTGGAGGCCGCGCTCGGCGTCGACGAACCGCTGCCCGACGAGATCGCGAAGACCTTGCGCCCGTTCACCTTCCGCACGCCACTGGCCCGGCTGCGGTCGCGGGCGATCACCACGGTGACCTATGTGCGGCGGCTGTTCGGTATCGACGACATGGTCGAGCGCTTCATGACCGACTTCTACCGCGTCTACGACGAATACGATGCGCTCGACTACTCGACGCTGACCGGCGAACAGGCCTATGCGGCTTATCGCAAGGTCGACCGGGACCTGGTCGAGCGCTGGGGTCCGCTGATGGTCCTGGACGCAATCCTGTTGACCTGCACCGGTCTGATGTATCTGCTGACCAAACTGTTGCTGCCGAAGGCGCCGGAGTGGTTCCTGTACGCCGTCGTCGGCCCTGGCGCGGATGTCGAATCCGCCGAACCGGCCCGCGCTATGACCGAGCTCGCGCAGTTCGTTCGCCGAGATCCCGAACTGGTGTCGTTGATCAATTCGACCGCGCCGGAACAGATCTACGACGCCGTGCGTGACCGCACCGAGTTCTGCGACCGGATCGAGGATTACATCGATCGCTACGGCTACCGCAGCCTGGACGAGCTGAAGCTGGAAACCCCGGATCTGCGCGAAAATCCCGCGAGCCTGTTCATCATGCTGCGCAGCGCGATCGGCCGTGTCGGGGAGGCGGCACAGCACAGCCGCAGTGCGGAGGCCGACGAGTATCTCGACGCCAATCTGCGCGGCTTCCGGCGGCGGATCTATGAACGCCTGCGCGGCAAGGTGAATCGGTGCGCGGCGCATCGGGAGCGGCTGCGGTTCTGCCGCACCAGGGCCTTCGGCATGGTCAAGCGGATGATCCGGGTAATGGGCCGAGATCTGGTCGCACGCGGTGTCATCGACGAATTCGACGATGTCTTCGCGCTGACCGTCCAGGAGTTGCGCGGCTGCTACGACAGCAGTGCTGTGCACGCAGCCGCTGGCGGCGGCCTGCGCGATCTGGTCGCCGCACGGAAAGCCCAGCGCGCCAGGGACGCCGAGCTGGTCGCCCCGGCCCGGTTCGTCACCTCGGGGCCGACCTTCGGGCGCGCGGAGCTCGCGCGCCAGGGCTGGGTGCCGGTCACCGATACCCCGGCCGCGACCGTCGGCACCGTCCTGCCCGGCACGCCCTCGGCGTCCGGAATCGTCGAGGGCGCTGCGGTGGTCGTCGACGAGCCACGCGACGTGGCGGGCGGCATTCTGGTGGCATACCGCACCGATCCCGGTTGGGTGGCCGCGCTGCCCTCGGCGTCGGCGTTGGTGATCGAGCGCGGCAGTCCCCTCACCCATGTCGCGATCGTGGCACGGGAGTTGGGAGTTCCGACGGTGGTCCAAGTCAAGGACCTGACCAAGAAGATACGTTCCGGTATGGGAATACGGGTCGACGGCACGAACGGTACCGTTACCGTGCTGTCGGGAGGAGAGCTGCGGGATGAAACCGGATAAAGACGTTGCCGCAGTTCGCAATTGGCTGGCCGATCCGGCACGTGACGCCGGGATCCATCTTGCCGACGAGGCCGACGGCTGGGAGTACCGCAGCTATCACGATCTCGCGGAGCTGAGCTGGTCGATCGCGGCGCGCATGCGCGAACACGGTATGGGCAGCGGCGATGGCGCATGTGTGATCATGCCGACCGGATTCCCCTGTGCCGCCGCATTTTACGCGGTATGGGCCTGCGGTGGGGTGTTCACCCCGGTCGCGCCGCCGATGTTCGGCGACCTCGACCAGATCATCGCCCATATCGCGGCCATTCTGGAGCAGGCCCGGCCGCGTTTGGTGGTGACCTCGACCGAGTTCGAGCAGTTGGTGCGCAAAGCGGCGGAGGCGGCGGGCCGCACGGACGAGCCGCTGGTGATCGATGCCGCGAAGCTGGGGCCCGCGCCGGCGGAGCGCGAATTCGGCGAGCCCGATGAATGCGCGCTGCTGCAATTCACCTCCGGGTCCACCGGAACGCCGCGCGGGGTACGAGTCAGCTGGCACAACCTGGCCAACAACATCGCGATGATCTCGACGCTGATCGACTGGCGGCACGGCGACACCATGGTCTCTTGGCTGCCGCTCTATCACGATATGGGCCTGGTCGGCGCATTCCTCACCACCGTGACCAATCAGGGCGAGCTGTATCTGATGCGCCCGGACCAGTTCGTCCGCGATCCGGCGCGCTGGCTGCGCGCCATGTCGCACGCACAGCACACGCCGTCGCCGTCGTTCGCGCTCGGTTATGTGGCGCATCGCGTCGCGCCCGAGGAGATCGCGGATCTGGATCTGTCCGGCTGGCGCACGCTGGCCGTCGGTTCCGAACCGGTCGAGGTGGCCGATCTGCAGTCCTTCGCGGGACTCGCCGGCAGACAAGGATTTTCGACCAACGCGTACACCCTCGCCTATGGTCTGGCCGAGGCCACGCTGATGGTGACCTCTTCCGCGCGCAACCGTCCCATTACCGCACTGCGGCTCGACAATCCGAATCTTCGCTTCGGCCAACCCGTTACGATCTCGGCCGAAGAATTGCTCGACGACACCCACCGTGTCGAGGGCTCCGGGTGGATCACCGGACTCGGCTACTCGACGCCCGAATCGACCGTGCGGGTGGTCGACGAAGACGGTCGGGAACTGCCCGACGGCACCCTCGGCGAGATGATCGTCGTCGGGGATTCGGTCGCGCTGGGCTACTCCGGCGAACCGAACGCCGGTTCGTCGACGCGGATCGTCGAGCGGGTGCTGTTCACCGGCGACGCTGGATTCCTGCACAACGGTGAGGTTTTCGTTCTCGGCCGCATGGGGTCGAGTCTGAAGGTCCGCGGCCGGTCGGTGTTCATGGAGGACATCGAATCCCGGGTGGCCCAGGAAACCGGAATCACCAAGGGCAAACTCGCCGCCGTCGCGATCACCGAGGCCGGTGCCCAGGGCATCGCGCTGTTCGCCGAATCGGCACCGGGAGACTGGATTGCCGAGGCGCGCAGGATCATTCGCGGTGAACTCGGGCCCGCACAGACGGTGAACATCGTGACCGGCCCGCGCGGCATCATCCGCCGCACTTCGAGCGGTAAACCGCGGCGTCGGCATATGTGGCGGCTGTTCGCGGAGGGCGCGTTGGCGGGTGCGGTGGTGCACGCGGCCGACGGCACCACCGAATCGAAACCGCGTACGGACAGCCCGGCTATCGACGATGCCGTGCCCGAGCCTGCACTGCCTGCCGAGCGAGTGCGTCAGTTGCTCGATCGGGCACTGGAAAGTGTTGCGGTACCGCGTGATTCGACTGTGCTGTTCGAGGGTTCGCTGGCGGAGGGCTTCGGCAATGCCGGATCCGATGTCGACTTCCTGGTTGTTGCAACCGGCGACGAGGAGTTGCCGACACTGCCGACGGTGTTGTTCATCGATGGTCGGCGCGTGGAGGTGCGGACACGGTCCGAGGCGCAGTTGCGCAATCAGCTGGAGCTGGCGGCGAGTGGGTCGGACAAGATCGACGAGGATCTGCTCAACCGGTGTCAGCGATTCCTGCGCGCTACCGTGGTCCGGCCCGGCGAACCGAACGTCGCGGAATTGCGTGCACTGCTGCCACATTCGAGGTTCACGGCGCTGGTGGCCGACTGGTGGACTCGGCGCGCGACGCAGGCGCTGCGATACGCGGTCGCGCTGCGGGCCCTGGAGGCCGAGGCCGAGGCCGCCGACTGGGCGCGCGATGGACTGCTCCAGGCGATGAAGGGCTGGGCCGCCCGCAAGGGCGAAAGCTACCTGGAAACCAAGTGGCTGCCGCACCAACTCGACCGCATCGGAGCCGATCCGCTCATCGATCGCTACAACGACCTCACCGAACCGACCGAACAGGTCGCGTGGGAACAGGTTTGGGAGCTGGCGACGGCGCTCGGCGTGCCCGAGATCGCCGATGATCCGCACCAGATCCTGTTCGCACGCCGACCAGGAGTCACCACCTGGACAATCGGCGGGCGCATCCATGTAATCCGCGACGACCATGACGTCTTCGCGCTCTCGGACAGCGCGGCCCGTGCCTGGCGTTCGGTGGTATTCCGGCATTCATTGCGCGATGTCCTCGGCCGCGCCGAACACGACATCGCCGCGGATCTGCTCGAGTTCCTCGGACTCGGTCTGGTCGGATTGCACTGGCGCGGTGGGGAACTCATCGAACCCGCGCTGGCAATGTGCAAGCCGGTCAAGCCGTACACCCCGGTGCCGTACGCGGCCGCGCCCGCCCTTGGCCTGACCGGTGCCACCCGCGACGATGTGATCGCGACGCTGTCGCCCATGCCCGCAACCAGATTCACCGAATGCGCGCTGAATCTGGTGTGGTCCAACGTCGTCCTGGAAAACGCCAGGGAGGACCTGGCGGGTGCGGTCAAGAATTCCCAGGGCGCCGTCGCCGATATCGCCGCACATCGGCTCATCGCCATGGCAGTGCGTGTCTTGTTGTCCGCATTCGGGATCCACTCGCTGCCCGCCGACGTCGCGCCCGCGCAAACCCTGCGGCGGCTGTTGCCGGACCACGCCCTGCGTCGCGACGATCTGCTGACGCAGCTGGAATCGGCACGGCGGGTCCGTTTCTCGGAGATAATCGGAAAGGGCGGAGATACTCTCGCGGGTCTCGCGGTGCTGGATGATTTCGTCACACTGGTCCGATCGGTCGCGGCGGGGGCGGAGACGACAACGGGATTCCCGGCCTCCTTCGATTCACGTGAGCAGTGGCGGCGCACGCTGGCAATCGGTTACGACTGGCTGCGCATCGCCGGGTACCTGAATACCGACCTGCCCCTGGACGAGGCCCGCGATCTGCTGGCCTCCGGTGGCCAACAACCGCATCTGCGGGAAGGAGAGTCATGAGGGCATCGCGCAGCGATTCGGCACGGGACGGCGGCCGGGTGACGGGTGGGCCTGCGGTGGCTGATACTGCGACTGCCGACAAGGTGCGCCGGATCGTCCTGGCCACGGCCCCGGAACCGCCCGCCGAATTGTTCGACGAGCATCGCCTCGTGGAGGATCTCGGCTTCGATTCGCTGCGTCTGATGGAACTCACCGTCGTCCTCGAGCGTGCGTTCGAACTGCCGCGCTACCGGCCCGAGGAACTGGTGGGCGTGCGCCGGGTCGATGCGGTGATCGCCCTGGTCTCTGGCAGTTTGGCGGCTGGCGAGGTGCCACTATGAGCTGCGGCGATACCGTGCTGGTTACCGGTGCGGCCGGACTGGTCGGTGCCGAGGTTGTCGCCAGGCTTGCGGCCGCGAGCCGACCGGTCGCCGCTGTGCTGCACAGCAATTCGACCATCGTGCGCAATGACGGCACCTTGATCGAGGCCGGTACCGCCGTCGCGGGTGACGTGCGGTTGCCCGGATTGGGCCTGTCCGAGCGCGATACCGAGGATCTGGCCGAGCGGGCCGGCATCATCGTGCACTGCGCGGCGACAACGGCATTCGACGCATCGGCAGCTGACTACGAGGAACTCAATGTGGTCGGCACCGCGAATGCCATCGGACTCGCCCGCGAGTGGGAGGTGCCGCTCGTGCACGTCAGCACCGCTTACGTCTGCGGTATGCGGGGCGGCACGATCGCCGAGGACGAACTCGACGCCGGTCAAACCTTCGGAAATGGCTACGAGGACAGCAAGTTTCGCGCCGAAAAGCTGGTGCTGGCGGCCGGGGAGCAGGGCCTGCCGTGGGCGATCGTGCGCCCCGGCATCGTGACCGGAGCGAGCGATACCGGCACGATTCGGGAGTACAAGAACCTCTACACCGTCGTGAAACTCATGGTCGAGGGCAAGCTGCGCTCGCTGCCCGGCCGCTACGACGCGACGCTTTCGCTGGCGCCGGTCGACCATGTCGCCGATGTAATCGCCGCGGCCGTCCTGGATTTCGACTCCGCGCAGAATCGCACGCTGCATGCGCTCGGCCGCGACACCCTCTCGCTGCGCGAGGTCTCCGATGTGCTGGCCGAATATCCGTCCTTCGAGGTCGCCACCTTCGTGCCGGAAGCGACCTTCGCCGAGGACGATCTCGAGCCGATCGAGCGCGAATATTACCGCCGCATCGGTTCGCTCTACACCAGCTATTTCCGGCGGCGGCTGGTATTCGACACCGCCCACGCCGACGTGCTGCTCGGCAAGCCGTCTCCGGCGAGCGGCAAGGAGTATCTGCGGGTACTGCTGGACTACTGCCTGGAATCGGGATACCTCGGCATGCCGCTGCCGTCGATCGCGGACATCCTGGCGAGCAACGACTTCGACGGAGCCGCCCCATGAGCGAGTCGTTGCGGGAGCTGCTGAGCGTGCTGACGCCGTCGCCGCGGAAGGTCGACGCCTACGTCGCCGACACCTACGTGCAGGAATCGGTGGACCAACTCGATCGACTCGGCGTCGACGCGGCCGAATTCGCCAGGGCGCATTCCCTGTTGCTGCTCAAGCCGGACGCGATTGTCGCGCGTTCCGTCGATCCGACACTGAACTGGTTGGCCGACAACGGGTTTCGTGTGGTCAGCGCGTTCCGCGTCCCGGTCGACCGGCATCTCGCTCGCGCACTGTGGTACTTCGCGTGGAATATCGCCTCCCCCGAACGCCGCCGCTTGGCCGATCTGCTGGTCGCCATCTCGGATGTGCTCGTACTCGTCGTGCACGCACCCGACGGCGAACTGCCCGTGCCGGTGCGGCTGACCGAGGCGAAGGGTGCCACCGATCCGCGCAAGCGCCGCCCCGGTGAGCTGCGGTATCTACTCGGCCGTCACAACTACCTGCTGAACCTGGTGCATTCGCCCGACGATCCCGCCGACGTACTGCGGGAACTCGCCATCTACCTGGACGAATGGAGCCGGGCAGCGGTGATCGCACAAGCCTGCTCCGGCGCGGACCGCGCGGCCGACGCGGCTGCGATCGCCGAGGAACTGTATGCGCGCACACCCGCGCGCAGCTTCGATCGGGCGGACGCGCTCGACCGGGTGCTACACGATTCGACACGGGGCGGTAGGTCGGCCCCATCCGGCTTCGATCCGGCCTCGGATACGGACTGCGCGCAGTTGCTGTATCGGGCCTGGGCTGATGGCCGGGAGCTGGATCCGTGGTCGGCGATCGTACTCGGATCCTATGTACTTCCCATGCGGACCGGCACCGCGTCGCAGACGTTGCGGCCGGTGTCCGCCGAAGAATGGTTGGAGGGTCGAACGTGACCACAGACGCGGCCGCCGTGCAGACGGCGAGCCATACCCGCACGATCCCCCGGGAACTCGCACACCGATGCGCGGTCTCGGAGGTGTTCGTCACCTCATTGGATGCCGTCGGCGAGCACACCTTTGTCGCCGGAGCACAACTACCCAGAATGCACGCGTATTACGGCGATCACGCCGGATCTCTTGCGGTGCGGCATGATCCGCTGGTGGTCATGGAGGCGGCCCGGCAGGCTGCCATCGCACTGACGCACAAGTTCTACGGTGTGCCGAACGAAATGGCCTTCGTGGTGCGCACTTTCAACGGCACCGGATGCGACACCGCCGCCTGGGAGGTGCGCACCGCGCCCGCCGATCTGGTGATGCATGTGCGAGTTCCGCAGCGCCATCAGCGCGGTGGCGTGCTGCAGGGTCTCGATATGGTGCTCGAGATCGAATCCGACGGCGAGCCGATGCTGACGGTCGACGGATCCTTTTCCTGGGTGACCGCACGGCAGTGGTCGGCGCTGCGCAGCGGATTCCGGGACAGCCTGGAGCTCGGCGAGTTTCGCGGTGCCTCGGCGCTTACCGAACGCGCCGTACCTGCCGCGGTGGGCCGGGAGAACTGGCGCAATGTGGTGATCGGCCCGCCGATGCGCGACGGCGCGACCGCACGGGCGCGGCTGGTACCCGATCTCGGCCATCCCTTCCTGTTCGACCACCAACTCGACCATGTGCCCGGCAGTCTGCTCATCGAGGCCTGCCGTCAGACCGCATTGTCGATGGTCGTGCGCGACCTGCCCCAACTCGAATGTGTGGCAAGTACTTTCGACCGATTCGTCGAGCTCGATCTGCCTGCGGAATGCACCGCGGAGATTGCCGACCAAGGGGCGGGCAATACCGTCATCCACTGCGAGATCCTTCAGGCCGATGCCGTGGCCGCCCAAATCGATCTCGAATTCGCCGAGGACGCACTGGTTTCCGAGGCCGATCCCGAAGGAGTCTGATGGACGAGGAGTTCTCGGGCACCGACCTGCTGACCACCACCCGGGCCTTCCGTCGTCGCCTCGACCCGACCCGTCCGGTCGCGCGCCAAGACCTGCTGGACTGTCTGGATATCGCGGTGCACGCGCCGAGCGGCACCAACCGTCAGCCGTGGCGCTTTCTGGTCGTCGAGGATCCGGAGACCAAACAGCAGATCGCCGAGTACTACCGAAAGGGTTTCGCCGCTTACCTTTCCGCGCGCACACCCCGTCCGGACCAACTCGGTGATCTGGCCTCCGGGCAGCATCTCGCGGCGCATCTGCACGAAGTGCCCGCACTGGTCATCGTGTGCTCCCTCGGTCGCCCACCCGCGAACGCCTCGCCGCTGCTGCTGGCCAGTTTCTACGGCTCGATCTACCCGGCGGTCTGGAACTTCGTGCTCGCGCTGCACGAACGTGGGCTCGGCTCAACCATGACCACCGCACATCTGGCCTATGAGCGAGACATCGCCGACCTGCTCGGAATTCCGTTCGAGCAGGTCACCCAGGTCGCCATGCTGCCGGTCGCGCATCTGCTGCCCGGTACTCGGGGGCCGGGTTCGCGGCGCACGCCTGCCGCGGAGGTGACCATGTGGGATCGGTGGACCGAGGCATGAGCGACGTCGCTGGGACGTCGTCCTCCGGTCTGCTCGATTCCGTCGTCCGCATCGGGCGCTTCACCGCGGTCATGTACAAACCGCATTACGTCCTGTACGGCGTGCTCTGGGTGCTTGCGTTGGAGGGCACTGCGGCCCTTGTGTCACAACCGGATTCGGCCTGGCATCCCACCGGGTCCACGGTTCTGCGCATCGTCGTCGTCGCGTTCGTCCTGCTGTATCTGCGCATGGTCGACGAACAGAAGGACCTCGACTACGACCGCGTGCACAACCCGGACCGCCCCTTGGTCACCGGTGCGATCTCCGCCACCGAACTCCGTGCCGCCATGGCCGTCATCGCCGTCGGTGCGATCGTCGCCAGCCTGACGCTCTCGGTGGTCTCCGCGCTCATGATCGCCGCCGTCCTCGCCTACGGCCTGGCGCTGTGGGGCCTCGAGCGCCTATCGGCGACCGTCCGAACCGATATCCTGGCGAATCTGGCCGTAACCTATCCGGTTCAACTCCTGGTCACCGCCTATGTCGTCCTCTCTGCCGCCGACACCGGCGAAGTCCGCGCCACTTGGAAGACCGCAGCCGTCGCTCTGATCTTCGCGGGTGCGTTCTTGCAATTCGAATTCGCTCGCAAGACATCTCGCACACCACGCACCGACGAGCACTTCTACTCCAATGCCCTCGGCGCGATGGGCAGCACCGCGTTCGGACTGCTGTGTGCCGCCGTCGCCGCCGCCACCGACATTGCCCTCGTCCAACCATGGACGTACACGTCGGCGCAGGCGGTGATCGCCTGGATTCCGTCGGCGCTCTTACTGCTTCCTATCTGGGGAGCGGTGAAGTTCCTGCGCGGCGGCAAGCCGGACTATCCGGTGCTCCCGGCTGTCCTGTTCATCCTGACGCTGTACACAGCATTGATCGTGCAGGCGATCACGCTGACGTAAGTCCAACGCCCGCAGCTGATTTCAGCCGATCGGTAAGCACGCCGACCCGAGATCGGTGCCTGTTCCGACGCGCACCACAACCGAGCCCTCCGACTCCGGCGTGTAATTGCCGCCCACATACTTCGCGCGCACCGTGTGATTGCCGGTCGTGGCGGGCTTCCAATCGACCTGGGCGGTCAACGAGACACCGTTCGACGGCGTAGCCTTGTTCACCGTCGGTGTGACACTTCCGAGGAAGGTTCCGTCATCCCAGAACTCCACCGGTGGAATGTAATTCCCGAGCCCGAGCGAGGAACTCCCCGCCACCGTCGCCTTCACCTGAGCCGTGCATCCGGTGGCCGCCTGCCCCGATAGCGTCACCGTGGTGGTGACATCCCCCGGTGCGCCGCCGGCGGCGCCGGACGCCAGCAACGACCCGCCGCCCAACGCGACAACCGCGGTGAGAACAACGAACCCGGACGAGATACGACGAACAGCTGTGACGGCCATGTTGGCTCCTGCACTCGCGAAACTTCGACCGATCCAGTTTCGACAGAGACTCGCCCTATCGCAAGATCTGAAACGCCTCAGCCGCCGTAGAGCCGGATGAAATCCTGGGTGGGATCGACCGCGGGCAGCGTGTACGACGAATATGTCGGATCCACCTGGGTTTCCTCGACATAGTGGTCCGGTTCCTTCGGCAGGTGCCGCCAACGGGCGCGCGGGTCCGCAACTCCGCTCTCGAAACTATCCGACGCCATGACCGAACCCTCTCGAATCGTGCTACTTACCAGGCTACCTGCGCGAATGAGTAGCTGGAATGAGTAGTTCGGCGGACGCCGGACCTGCCGGTTCCTTCGTAATCTCGCTGCAACCACCGCACCCGACGGTGGCATGAGGTAGGAGAAACCATGCCGTACATCAACATCACGCGCACGCCCGGAGTGGGATTGCCGGAGTACCGGGCGGTCGTGGCCGAACTCGGGGGTGCGCCGATCACGGGGCAATTGCTGCATATCGTCGGGGTATCCGACGGGGCATTGCACATAGTCGACGTCTGGGAATCGGCGGCCGCCGCCGACCGATATGCGGCCGAACGGCTGTTCCCGGCATTCGAACGCGCGGGGGTGCGTCCGGGTCCGGATGCGAGCGTCCACGCATTCGAAGGCGATGTGAGCACCGACGGCATGGCGTCCTAGTCGCGATGCCGGCTCGTGCGCACCACCGCGCGGGTAATGTCAACGTCTCGGAGGTGGCACGTGTCGACCGAGCTGATCGGGCGGGGAGACGAACTTGCCGATCTGCTCCGCTGGCTCGACGCTGCGGTGAACGGAAATCCGCAGTTGGTCTTGTGTTCCGGCGAGGCGGGTATCGGCAAGACCCGTTTGGTGTCCGAACTGGCCGAGCGCGCGCAGGCGCGGGGTGTGCGCACGCTGTGGACCCGGGCGCTGGAACTGCCCGACGGACCGCCGTTCTGGCTGTGGCGGCAGGCCCTTGCCGATCTACCGACCGTCGACGTCGCACCCGTCGAGCGCACCGCGCTATTCGAAAGCTTTGCCGATCGTCTCGATGGCACCGCGGCCCTGTTCGTCATCGATGACATCCACTGGGCAGATGAACCGTCGCTGCAGGCGCTGCTGCATCTGATCCGGAATCTGCGCGGTAAGCGAATCCTGGTGTGCGCCACCGAACGTGACGCGGTATCCGCTGCCGCGACCGGCTGGCGCGCGATCAAACCGGATCTGCTGCGGGAGCCGGTGACCAGGACACTCGGCCTGACCGGTCTGTCGCCGGAGAGTTCGGCACAGTGCCTACAGGCCGAGGCCGGACGGGTCGTCCCGGATCAGATCACCTTCGACGCCTATTCGATGACCGCTGGAAATCCGTTCTACCTGCGCGAACTCGGGCGATCGCTACAGGAGACGGGGGCGCTGCAACTGCCGGCGACCCTGCGTGAGGTGGTCCGCGGCCGACTGGTGCCGCTCGCGCCGCGTACCCAGGAGTTGCTGCGGGCGTCCTCGATTCTCGGCGAGGAGTTTCCGATCGCGGTGGCGTCGCGGTTGATCGGCAGGCCCGCGCTGGAGTGTCTGGCCGCGGTCGACGAGGCCGTCGCCGCCGGATTGCTGGTGATGGGTTCGGGGCCGGGCGCGGTGCGATTCGGCCATGCGCTGGTGCGTGCCGCACTGCAGGAAAGCCTGTTGTTGCAGCAGCGGGTGATTCTGCACGCCAGGGCGGCAGCGGCCATCGAGGAGCTGTATCCCGATGCGCTGGAATACTATTCGGCCGCGTTGGCCCGACATTGGGCGGAAGCGGCGGTGACGGGCGAACACGGTCCGGCGGTGCACTGGGCGCGTCGCGCGGGCGATGCGGCATCGCGGGAGTTGGCATTCGAGGAGGCCGTGCGGCTCTACGGCCTGGCGCTCGATCATGCCGCCGGATCGGCCGCCGCCGATCGGGGCAGATTGCTGCTGTCAAGGGCGACGGCGAGGCTGCGAGCGGGCGATCTGGGTGCGGCCCGCGCGGATTGCGTTGCCGCGCTGACCATCGGCCGTCGCGTCGGCGATGCCACCCTGATCGCGGAGTGCGCATTGGTACTCGAGCCGGTCGGTGATCGTGTCTGGGATCGCGACATTCGTGAATGGTGCACGGAAGCAATGGAATTCGACGGCCTGTCGGATCTGCTGCGGACGCGGCTGCTCGCGCGGGCGACGGAGGCCTCGGTGTATCTGGGTCTGCTCGACCATGTCGACGAGACGAGCCGGTCCGCACTGAAGCTCGCCGACGCGTGCGGTGATCCGGAGGCCCTGGTTGCCGCCTTGCGCGCACGCCAACTCGCCTGCGCCGCACCGGAACACCGCGTGGAGCGCGCCGAGTTGGCCGCGCGCATGACGGATGCCGGACTGAGCCTGCGCAGCCCCTCGATCGAGCTGTGGGGCAGGCTTTGGGCCATCGACTCGCTGTGGGAGCGTGGCGAACTCACGGCGATTGGCAGTGAGCTGTCGCGGCTGCGCTGGTGTGTGCGGCATACTGGCGGGCCGATGGCGCGCTGGAATCTGCTGGTGGCCGAGGCGGCCTTGGCACAGGGCCATGGGGATCTGGACGACGCACTGCGGCTCGGCGGGCAGGCGCGCGAACTGGCCGAATCGATCGGCCATCCGGCGGGTTACGGCGCGTACCGGGCGCTGGTCGCCACTATCGGTCACCATCGCGGCCACCTCGATATCAGCTTCGAACTGCCACCGCTCTCGGCGCGCAGCGAAGTCCGCAACGAGATCTTCGGTCGGCTGGGCACATCGTTTGCACTGGTGGAATGCGGACGCACCGCCGAGGCCGAACCGCTGTACCGAAGCCTCGGTCCACCGCGGGAATGGGCGATTCCGCCCTACTTCACCCTCAATGGGCTGGTGGTCGGTGGGGCCGTCGCCCTTGGGCTCGGCCTGGATGACGATATCCGATACTTCGCGCAGCGTCTCGCCCGCTATCGCGACGGCCACGTGGTCGGCGGCGGTGGGAACGGACACTACCTCGGCCCGATCACTCTGTGGCTCGGGAAATTCGCCGCCGCGCTGGGCGATTCGGACACGGCTGAACAGGATCTCGGCACCGCGCGCAAGATCTGTCGTGAGATCGGCGCTCGCTGCTTCGCTGTCGAGGCCGATTGTGAACTGGCCGACCTCCTGATCCGCCGCGGCGCTACCGAGGACGGCGTTAGCATGGCCAAATCCGCACTGCCACTGGCGGAGTCCTACGGTATGGCCCCCTGGGCGCAGCGCCTGCGCGCCCTCGCCGCGACACCGCTGAACCGCGCGACGCTCTCACCACGCGAACGCGAAGTCGCCGCCCTCGTCGCCACCGGCAAAAGCAACCGCGAAATCGCGAGCGAACTGGTGTTATCCGAGCGCACCGCGCAGAACCACGTCCAACACATCCTGACCAAGCTGGGATTCGCCAATCGCAGTCAGATCGCGGCCTGGGTGAGCAGGAACCCGGGTCCGAAGTAACGGTTGTGTTGCCATGGGCTCACATGGCATTGATTCCGCCGGAATTGGGAATTCCTCGTGACACGTCCCGTGAGCGGAATGAGGTGCCACATGAACACAGTGGTATGCGGCGATTGCTGGCGTCGCGAAAACTTGACGTTCGCACAGCGACTGGACCCGGCATTCATCCGGCCCGGATTTGCCTATCTGTGCCCCGAGCACCGAGCCTGCCGAGCCGAAACGCTCGGTCGGCCCGAGCTCGGACAATCGGCGGCGTGAACCTCCGAAACCAACGCGCACCCCAGCGAATTTCGCTGGCGGTCAAGGCGCGTCGGGCAATGAACCGGTACGTCCGCGTTCGCGCTCCGCGGCGGTGGCGAGGTAATCGCCCAACTCGCGGCGCAGCGTGACATCGAGCGACCGGGCCAGGGTGGCGTGCACCGAGGCGACGGCCAGTTCGCGCATCTTGTTGAGCATCGTTGTGGTGTCGGCGATTTCGCCGCTGGTCTCCGGCAGCCAGCCGGGCCCGTGTTCGTCGACGATGTGCTGTTTGGCGGCCGTGATCATGATGTGGGTGATGTCATCGATGCGGTCGGCGACCTTGGCGTAGATCTCGATGAGCGTGCGCAGGTCCAGGCCGTATTCGTGCAATTCGGCGAATGAGGTGAGCAGTGCGGTATCGGTGAAGGCGACGGTATCGCCCTCGATCCGCACCAGCTTCATCCCCGCGAGCCGGTCGACGAGTTCGTCGGTATCGGTGCCGAGAATGGTTCCGATCAGTTCGCGGGGCACCTCGAAGGTTTCGTCTTTCGCCCAGGGGGCCGTCACCGCGTGCTGCAGGCCGAGCACCTCGGTGAGGTCCTTGCCGGTCTCCCAACTGGTGATGAAGTCGGCGATATGGGCGGTGGTGAAGCCGCGCTGCAGCAGCGCGTCGATGAGTCGCAGCCGCTCCAGATGCGAATCGTCGTAGATGCTGGCGCGCCCGTCCTTGCCGACCGGGGGCGGTAGCAGTCCGCGCTCCTGATAGGCGCGCACATTCCGGCTCGTGGTGCCCGCGGCGCGGGCGAGATCATCGATCCGGTACTCCGGCACCGGTATCACCTCCCATAGCGACTAGGGCACGCTTGCACCGGCGGCCGGAATGCGGTCTTCGAACCGACCGAGTCTAGCGTCCCGGTCGCCAGTGCCCGTCACCTAGGAAACCGCCGCGATCCGCTGCTCCGTCGTGCGCGCGGCGGGTACGACGTGATAGTCGTCGAGGTTCACTGTCCGCAGCTGGCCCACGTACTGGGTGGCGAAACCCGGATACATGGTCGCATTGAACCCGTCCTCGGTGAGATACCAACTGCGGCAGCCGGAGTTCCACGTGGTGCTGTCGAGGCGCCGCTGGATCGCCGCGTTGTAGCGGTCCTGGCGGTCCTTGCGCACATCGAGCATGCGCAGATTTCGGTCCAGGATGGTGCCGATCGCGCTCACCAGATAGTCGATCTGGGCCTCCATGTACACCAGCGCCGAATTGTGTCCCGGCCCCGAATTCGGCCCGAAGGTGAAGAACAGATTCGGGTACCCGGATACCGCGATGCTCTTGTACGCATATGCGCCGCGGTGCCACTCGTCGGCCAGTATCCGCCCGTCCCGGCCGACGACCGGAATGGGCGTGCCGGTCTTGGAGACATCGAATCCGGTAGCGAAGACGATGCAATCAGCTTGGTGCTCAACACCTTCCGCGGTGCGGATGCCGTGTTCGGCGATGCGGGCGATCGGCCAGGTGACCAGCTTGCAGTTGTCGCGTTGCAGGGCCGGGTAGTAGTCGTCGGTCATCAGCAGCCGCTTGCAGCCGGCCCGGAAATCCGGGGTGAGCTGGCGACGCAGCCACGGATCCTTGACCTGCCTGCGCAGTTGGGCTCGCCCGACCAGTTCGACGACCCTGGTCAGCGGGGTATTCCAGACCACTCCGAGCGCGACCGATTCGTGCCCGTAGAACCAGGCCAGGCGCGAGAGGGATTCGGCCGCGGGCACCCTGCGGTAGAGCTGCTTGGTCAGCGGGGTGGTGCGCCGATTGACTCGGGGCAGCACCCATCCCGGCGTCCGCTGGAACACCTTGACCGAGGCCGCCCGCTCCACCAGCTCCGGAATGATCTGCACCGCACTGGCCCCGGTGCCGACGACCGCCACCTTCTTACCGGTGAAGTCGTAGTCGTGATCCCAACGGGCACTGTGGATCTTGTGTCCCCGGTAGTCCGCTATGCCGGGAATATTCGGCAGACTCGCATTGGCCAGTGGTCCGGACGCCAACACCACCGTTCTGGCGCGGACGGTCTCCACGCGGTCCTCGATCGTGATGTGCCAGACCCCGGCGTCCTCGTCGAACGCGATTCCGGTGACGTTGTGGCCGAAGCGAAAATGCTTGTGCAGTCCGAACTTCGCGGCCATCGACTCGATATAGCCGAGGATTTCGCTGCTGCCGGAGTAGGTCTGTGACCAATTCGGATTCGGCGCGAAACTGTAGGAGTACAGCCGCGACGGAATATCGCACGCCGCACCGGGATAGGTGTTGTCGCGCCAGGTCCCGCCGATCGCGGTGCCGCGTTCGAAGATCGCGAAATCGCCGATTCCCTTTTGCTTCAGGCGAATCGCGGCACCGATACCGGCGAATCCGCCGCCGATAATGGCGACATCCACGGTATGCCCACCCATCGCCCGACCGCTGCCCATCGAATCGCTGCGCGATGCTGTATTCAGCTGGTCCTCCGTCATGCCGCGGGCTCGTAGGTGAGTTCCTTGGACCAGGTCGGCTGCGGGCGCAGCAGCCGCTTCGGCACCCGGGCGGTGATCTTGACCAGTGCGTCGGCCAGTAGGTGATAGGGGTGGCCACGGTTGATCACCCAGCCGCCGTGCATCTTCACGATCTGATACATCGGCAGCCTGCGCGCGAATTCACTACGCTCGCCGACATTCGCATAGCGCTTCAGCGCCGCATACAACTTCTCCTCGTCGACGCCCATCTCGACGATATTGTCGCGCATCTTGTTCAGCAGCGGCACATAGCTCAGCACGCCGATGATGAACGTCGGCTTGGCCCACCCGCCCACCAGATCGATGAGCAGTTTGCGCATCTGTGCGTGGCCAAGTAGATCCATCACCGCGAAATCCACGGCCAGATGCCGGGATTCGTCGGCATTGATCTTCTTGAAGGCCTCCTGGCAGATCGGATCCTCGATCTCGTCCATGATGAACTTGATCAGCGCACCGTCGAGGGCGACCTCCAGCATCGGAATCACCGTGCCGAGGAACGACAGCGACATATCGTCGGAGTACTGGTCCAGGAAGTCGATGACCAGCTTGACGTTCACATTCGGCTGCGGGATCTCGTCACCGTCGAGCATGCCCCAGCGCCGCATCAGGGCGAGTTCGGCATTGGCGTGCTTCTGCTCCTCGGCGTGAAAGTAGCGGTAGATCTCGCGCAGCGTTTCGGTCGGCGCCTTCTTCGCCATGGCGGCGAAGCCGCGCGCGCCGACATTCTCGATCCACATCAGATCGGCCATGAACGGCTTGAGTTTGGCGTGCAGTTCGGGCGAAATCGTTTCCGCGCCGGGGGCATCCCAGTCGATATCGGCCAGCGCCCACTGGCGATCTTTGATCTTGCGGAGCATGTCGTCGAAGTCCATAGCGTGGCGATCGCTTGCGGGTCGCTCGAAAGGGCCAGCGTGGCGATCGCTTGCGGGGCGCCCGAGAGGGCCGGCGTTGGCCATGATCAGACTCCTGTCTTGTCGGAGACCGAGGATCGGTCGGTGGTGGTCGAGTTCTCCTGTGGCAGTAGCCGATCCAGGAGCCCGAGGGCGTAGGTGTACTGGGCGGGGAAGTAGCGCTTGAGCCGCCAGATGAGGTGCGCGTCCAGTTGCGGCAGCACATACAGTTGGCCGCGGTCGTGGGCGTCGAGGGTGGTGCGCGCGACGCTGTCGGGGGAGAAGCCGGTCAGGCGCATGAGGGTGTCGGCCAATCGGGCCGATTGCGGTGTAATGCGGCCGTCGCGAGCCACATTCGTCTTGACGAAGGTCGGGCACAGCACGGTGACCGCGACTCCGGTGCCGCTCATTTCGGCGGCCATGGTCTCCGAAAGCGAAAGCACCGCGGCCTTGGACGCGTTGTAGACCGCCATCGATGGTGCGGCGGCGAAGGCGGCCGCGGAGGCGACATTGATGATGCCGCCCCTGTGTTGATGGGGGCGTGCGCGGGGCCCTGCGTGGTTACGCAGGCTACCGCCTCCGGGCCCGTCGCTCCCGCCACCGCAGGCGGCGCGCAGCTGCGGTGCGAAGATCTCGCATCCGTGCACCACACCCCACAGGTTGATGCCGAGCGCCCACTCCCAGTCGTCGAAACCGATTTCGCCGACCGGCTTTCCGCCGATGCCGACACCGGCATTGTTGACCACCAGCGTGACCGGGCGTTCGAACAGCGATTCGGCGAAGCGCGCAAGCACTTCCACCTCCTCGCGCCGCGAAACATCGCAGCGGAACGCATGCGCGGCACCGGGATGATTGCGCTCGATGAGGGCGACGGTCTCATCGGCCCGGGATTCATCGATATCGGCGCAGATCACCTGTCCACCGCGTTCGGCGATTTCGAGTGCGAAGGCCCGGCCGATACCGCTGCCCGCACCGGTCACCACCGCGCGGGCGCCGTGGCTGCGCCGTGGTCGGATGCCGATCGGAATGAGTCTTTCCAGTCCGAACATCTCAGCTCACCTTCTTCGTGACGGTCTGGGAAATCAGTGCGGTACGGAGGAATTCGGCGGCCCGATCCAATGCCTTGTCCGCTTCCGGAACCAGCAGCGGCAATGCCTGGAAGACGTGCACCTGCCCCGGCCAGATCTCGAGTGCGCAGTCGCCGCCCGCGTCGCGCACCATCGCGTGCAGGTGTCGGGCGTCGGCGCCGAGCATTTCGGCGCCGCCGGCCTGGATCAGCAGCGGCGGCATGGCCATGCCCGGTGGAATTCTCAGCCGCAGGCGTGGTGCGTCGGCGGGCAGGTCGCGGGTGTAGGCGTGGGGGAGTCGGCCGGCCGCGCGCGCCGAGATGACCGGATCGCGTTGCCGCCGTTCCTGTTCGGCGGCCAAGCCGAGGGTGAGATCGATCAGCGGGGAGAACATCGCGACGGCGGCGGGTTGCGGCCGGGCGTGGCGGTCGTTCTCGATCAGCAGATCCAGTGTCAGATGCCCACCCGCGGAGTCGCAGGCGATCACCAGGTCTGCTGCGGCGAAACCGCGGTCGAGCAGCCAGCGGTATCCGGCCTCGACATCATCGGCGGCGGCCGGAAACCGATGCTCCGGCGCGAGCCGGTAGTCGGTGAGAAAGACCGGAAGTCCGGTTTTCCTGGACAATTGTGCGGCCAAGCCGCGGTGGGTGCGGGCCGAGCAGAGGACGTAGCCGCTGCCGTGGATGTAGTAGATGGCGCGCTGTCCGAAATCCACGCCGGGTGCGCGGACCCATTCGCCGCGGACAGCGCCGGACCTGACCTGGACGACGTATATGCCACGCGGCGTCGGACCCGCCGTGGCCATGATCGTCGCGATCAGTTTGCGTGCGAACCACACTCCCGGTGCGTTCATGGGTACCGCATTGTTCAGCGGCCGCAGCCCGACCTCGCATGCCGCGGCAGCGAGTCTGGACCGTGCCGACGGCACCGTCGGAACGCCGGGGACCGAGGTCCTCGTTGACCTTGTCATGAGCTAAGAGTCAGGCATGAATGTGCCAGTTGTCAATGGCACATTTAAAACAGGCTGTTTGCGGCGCGCGGTTATCGTGAGCCAAGGCCGCCGCTCATTGGGGTGGATTCAAGACGCCAGTGCCCGTAGCCGACAACGGCCTGGCCCCGATCCTGGGTGTGGTCAGTAACCCCGTTCGGTATCGATCGGAGCGAGCAGGTCACGCCCGGTGGTGAAGCGCTGCACATTCGCCCCGACATGGTCTGCGAAAGCCGCGAGCCGCAGCTGCGGTGGATTCGAATCATGCGGTGTGACAATGGCATTCGGTAGCACCCAGAGTGGGTGGCCGTCCGGCAGCGGTTCGGGATCGGTGACATCGAGACCGGCGCCGCCGATCGCGCCGGAGGCCAATGCGGCCACCAGCGCGTCGGTATCGATGAGGCTGCCGCGCGCCACATTGATCACCCAGGAAGACGGCTTCAACCGGGCCAGTTCCTCGGCTCCGACCAGGTGTTTCGTCTCGGGCGTCGCGGGTGCGGCGATCACCACGTGATCGGTGCGCGGCCAGATGCGGGCGAGATGTTCGGCCGGAAGGGTCTCGACGGTATCCGGAATGCCGGGTCCGGTCACCGGGCGGCCGGAGCGATTGACGGCGATGATGTGCGCGCCGAGCGGGACGAGCATGGGAATCAGGGCGCGCCCGATCCCGCCCGCGCCGACGATGGTGACCGTTCTGCCGTGCAGTGTGCCGACGTGCGGGAAGAAATCGTGCTGTCGCCAACTGCCCGCGCGCATGTGCTCCGGCAGATAACGCACTCCGGCGAGCAGCAGCATCAGCGCGTGCTCGGCCACGCTCGCGGCGAAAGCGCCTGCGGCGGAGGTGAATCGAATATCCGGGTGCCGAGCGAGAATGCCCGCGGTGAACCAGTCCTCGACACCGGCCGCGGGCAGCTGCACCCATTCGACGGACGGCGGCAACTCGTCCGGGAATTCGCCCGGCCCACCCGCCCAGATCAAGGCCCGCGCCTGCGGCAGATCCGCGACGGTCGCGCCGCCTTCGACGACGGCCTTGCGCAGCAGCGTCGGCGCGGGCGTCGACGGGCCGATCGCGACCGGCACCGGAACCTCGGCGGGGCTCATGGACGACCTCCTGTCGCGGGCAAAACCACTGGCACAGCGCCTGCGGCTGACTCCGCAGCGAACCGTAGCACCGGTGTCTTCTGTCCGGTCCGGGCCGTTCCAGTTCGGGCGGTCAGTCCTCGTCGAGTTCGACGTCCAGATTGTCGCGCTCGGCCCACTCCAGCAGTTGGTCGATGCGGAATACCGCCTCGTCGATGCCCTCGTGCAGATCGCCGAATTCGGTGAAGCGGGCGGGGACCGTCTTCATGGTGAAGTCGCGCGGGTCGGCGTCGGGTATCTCGTCCCAGCGGATGGGTGTGGAGACCGTCGCCTCCGGGACACCGCGCACCGAATAGGCGGCGGCGATGGTGTGGTCGCGGGCGTTCTGGTTGTAGTCGACGAACAGCAGTTTCGGATCGCGGTCCTTGCGCCACCAGGTGGTGGTCACATCGTCGGGCGCGCGGCGCTCGACCTCGTGCGCGAAGGCCAGTGCCGCGCGGCGCACCTCGGTGAAACCCCACTCCGGCGCGATGCGCACATAGATGTGCATGCCCTTGCCCCCGGAGGTTTTCGGCCAGCCGACCGCGCCCAGCTCGTCGAGTACTTCCTGCGCGACGCCCGCGACTCGCTGCACCCGCGACCACGGGCAATCCGGCATCGGGTCCAGGTCGATGCGCCATTCGTCGGGTCGTTCGGTGTCATCGCGGCGCGAGTTCCACGGATGGAATTCGACCGTGGACATCTGCACCGCCCAGATGACATCTGCCAGCTTGTCCACGCAGAGTTCGTCCGCATGTCGGCCGTAGCGCGGAAAGAAGACGCGCACGGTGGGAATCCAGTCCGGCGCGCCGGCGGGCAGCCGCTTCTGATGCACCTTGTCGCCCGCGAGCCCCTTGGGGAACCGATGCAGCATGCACGGCCTATCCCGCAGCGCGCGGACGATGCCGTCGCCGACGCTCAGGTAGTACTGCACCAGGTCGAGCTTGGTCGCACCGGATTCCGGGAAGTAGATCCGGTCCGGATTGGAGACGCGGACGGTGCGGTCGCCGACATCGAGTTCGACGGCGGGAGACGCGGACTTACTGGCCACGGTCCGACGATATCGGTTCGGTGGGTCCCCCGCCGGGGTCCCGAGTTATATACAGCTAAAACTGCGTAGGTAAAACTGTACAGTTGAGACTGAATAAATTAGAGTCGATGGCATGGACGAGAAGATCTCCGAATCGGCCGTCCGAGCCGCCAGTGAGGTGCGGGTTGTCGTCGGCAGGCTGCGGCGCCGCCTGCGTGAACTGGCCGCCGATGACGACCTCACCCCCTCGCAGGCGGCGGTACTGAGTCGCTTGGATCGGGACGGCGCGGCATCCACCAGTGATCTGGCGGCGGCCGAGCGGGTGCGTCCGCAGTCGATGGCGATGACCGTCGCGGCGCTGGATCGCTACGGATTCGTGGCGCGTCGTCCGGATCCCACGGACGGCCGCAGGCAATTGCTGTCGTTGACCGCCGCCGGCCGTGAGCGACTGAGGGGTGACCGGCAGGTGCGTCAGGAGTGGTTGGCGCGCACGCTGCACGAGCGGTATACCGAGGCGCAGCGGCGCACCATCCTCGAAGCGCTCGCATTGCTGGACGATGTGGCGCAATCATGACGGCCGTCGAAGAGCGCTCCGGATCATCCACTGGTACAAGGGGATTCGATCGCAGGCTGATCGCGCCGATGATCTTCGGCTCGATTCTGAATCCGATCAACTCCTCGATGCTGGCGGTGGCGCTGGTGCCGATCGGCAAGGCGTTCGGCGAGCCGCCATCGGAAACCATCTGGCTGGTGTCGGCGCTGTATCTGGCCACCGCGGTCGGGCAGCCGGTGGCCGGGCGGCTCGTCGACCGGTACGGGCCGCGCACGCTCTATCTGCTCGGTACCGCTTCGGTCGGTATCGCGGGCCTACTCGGTGCCGTCGCACCGGGGCTCGGTGTGCTGATCCTGTCCAGGGTGCTGCTCGGCTTCGGCACCTCGGCGGCGTATCCGGCCTCGATGTTCTTGTTGCGCAGCGAATCCGAGCGCACCGGATCGCAGAGCCCGGCCGGGGTGCTCGCGATGTTGTCGATCGCCAATCAGGTGATGGCGGTGGTCGGGCCGACGCTGGGTGGGGTGCTGATCGGTATCGGCGGCTGGCATCTGATCTTCACCATCAATGTGCCGTTATCGTTGGCTTGTCTGGCGCTCGGGCGGATGAGTTTGCCCAAATCGGCCGAACTGCCCGCGAGCGTGCGGGCACGACAGGGCGGTGGCGTGGATATCACCGGCATGGTGTTGTTCGCGGGAACGCTGGTCGTCTCGATGCTGTTTTTGATGAAACCGGCTGTCGCGCACTGGTATCTGCTTCCGCTCGCCGGTGCGGTGGGTACCGGATTCGTGCTGCGGGAGTTGCGTGCCGCCCAGCCGTTCATCGATCTGCGAGTGCTCGGCGGCAATGCGCCGTTGCTGGCCACCTATGGCCGCCAAGTGCTCGCGTTCGTCACGGCTTATGCCTTCCTGTACGGCTTTACGCAATGGCTGGAGGAGGGACGGTCGCTGAGTGCGTCCGTGGCCGGACTGGTGCTGCTACCGATGTCGTTGAGTGCCATCGCGATTACCGCGATCACCGGGCGGCGTCGCCAGGTGCGCGGCAAGCTCGTCGCCGGTGCTCTGCTACAGGTCACGGCGTGTGCGTGCCTGCTGCTGCTCGGTCCGCACACCGGGATCTGGCTGCTCGTGGTGGTCGGTGTGCTGAGTGGTCTGCCGCAGGGACTCAACGGGCTCGCCAATCAGAACGCCCTGTATCACCAGGCCGATCCGGCGCGGATGGCGTCGTCGGCCGGATTATTGCGCACCGGAACGTATCTCGGTGCGCTGATCGCGGCGGCGGCCGATGCCGCGGTATTTCCGCACGTCGCGGACAGTGCGGGAGTGCACGAGCTGGCACTGTTGCTGCTCGTCGTCTCGCTGCTGCTGGTCATCGTCACGGTCACCGATCGCTCGCTCGGGCGGGTCGGACGCGACTCCGCCTGATCTTGTTATGTCCCAGGATGATTCAGTCAAGAAAGGGTAATTCATGCCGGTCACCACACTCGACGAGCGCACCGCCCTGGTCGTCATCGACCTCCAGCAAGGCATTGTCGCCGCACCGCGCCAACCACATTCGGCCGCCGCGGTCATCGAGAATTCCGCCGCACTGGTCCACGCGTTTCGGGAGCACGGCCTCCCGGTCGTCCTTGTCCGCGTCTCGTTCGCGCCCGATGGTGCCGATCAGGTGCAGGGGCGCAATGAATTTCCGTATCCGGGCGGAAACCCGCCCGAGGGTTGGGACCGAATCGTGGACGAGCTCACCGGCCATCCGGAGGATATCCACGTCACCAAGCGCAACTGGGGCGCGTTCTACGGCACCGACCTCGATCTGCAACTGCGCCGGCGCGGCATCACCCAGATCGTGCTCGCCGGAATCGCCACCAGCATCGGCGTCGAATCCACCGCCCGTGCCGCCCACGAACACGGCTACCACGTCACCTTGGCCGTCGACGCGATGACCGACTCCGATGCCGAGGCCCACCAGCACAGCATCAGCAAGATCTTCCCGCGTCTCGGTGAGACCGGCAGCACCGCCGAAATCGTCGAACTGCTCGCCGCGACCCGCTGACCCGCGGCTTCGCCGGTTGTGAACACCGATGCCATCCGGAGCGAACGGGCGCACACTGGCGAGATGATGACCAAGCTGATGCGAGCGATTCGTCGACTGTTCGGCCGGGGCGCGGTGCCCGCAGGCGGTGGTCAGGGTCCTGGTGAGGCCGGTGGCGGAGCCGCGGGCGTCCGCGAGCCGCGCAGGCCGATACCGCCGGACGATCGACTGAGCGACACCAGGCGGATCGAGCCGGACCCGCCGACGCTTCGACTACCGGACGCGCGCCAGTAGGGCGCGTCCGGTGACCATCCGCGCAGGCTCAGTCGCGCCCGCGCAGCTCCGGCATGGGCGGTAGCTCGGTGGTATCGGCGATCGGGTCGATGCGCAGTTTGTCCAAGGATTCGAAGAATGCCTCGGCCGAGCCGTACCGCGCTTTGACCTCCTCCAGCAGCCGTTTTGCGGGAAGGTTCGAGTACATAGGCATATCGTGACCGATAGTTGCCGGTCCGAGACGCTAGTTAGCCAAATATTTGCCGGTTTGTTAGTTGCCGATCGGCAAACGGCGGGTTCGCGGACGCGAGCGAATCCGACTAGGTCTGGCTGGCGAGTGCGAACGGCAGCACTGCTGGTGCCCCCGCGTTGCGCAGCGCATGAGCGGCCACGGTCAGGGTCCAGCCGGTATCGGAGAGTGCGTCGACGAGCAGGATCGGACCGTCCACCGAACTCAGATCCGGGATCAGCCAGGAGTCGAACAGTCCGGCCACCCGGTGCGCCGAGTTCGCGGCGGACACCGGCGGCCGGTCCGGCCGCAGTTGCAAGGTGCCGAGGTCACGCAAACGGCCGACCTCGGCCAAGCGGGCGGCGAGGGTGGCGGTGAGCACCGGATAGCGGTGCGATTCGAGGGCCATTACCGCGGTCGGGCGCGTCGTCCAATTCCACTCGCGAAGCACCGCGATGCAGGCGTCGAACACCGCATCCGGCACCGGATCGTCGGGCGCATCCAGCAGGGCGCGCAGGCGCTGACCCCAGCTGAGATCGGTGAGCCGACCGAGTGCACGGCCGGTCTCCGCACCGTTGGAGATCTTGCCGGACAACGGAATACCGAGTTTTGCCATCCCGGTCGGCCACTGCTTACGCGGGGTGAGATCGAGGCCGGGACGGTCCAGCCGGGCGCGGGTCGCGGCGATGGCCGAGGAGTCGATGGTGGTATCGAGGCGGGTGCCGGTGCAGTTGTCGCAGCGGCCACAGCCGGGCGCGTCGGCCTCGAGTGCGGGCAAGCCTGGATCGTCGAGCTGGCGGCGCAGGAATTGCATCCGGCAGCCGGTGGTGCGCTGATAGTCGATCATCGCCTGCTGTTCGACCTCGCGGGCCGCGGCGAGACGTTCATAGCGTTCGGTGTCATAGACCCACGGCTGTCCGGTGGCGATCCAGCCGCCGCGGACCCGCCGCACCGCGCCGTCCACATCGAGCACCTTGAGCACCATTTCCAGTCGCGAGCGGTTCAGCTCGACCATGGGCTCGAGCGCGACGGTGGACATGGCCCGGTCGAAATCCAGTGCGTCGAGTACCGAGCGCACGATGTGTTCGCGCGGAAAGGCGACGGAGGCAAAGTAACTCCAGATCCGGGCGTCCTCCGGACCGGGCAGCAGCACCACCTCGGCGCGATCGGTGCCACGACCGGCACGACCCACCTGCTGGTAGTAGGCGATGGGGGAGGACGGTGCGCCGACGTGCACCACGAAACCGAGATCGGGTTTGTCGAAGCCCATACCGAGCGCCGAGGTGGCGATCAGCGCCTTCACCTCGTTGTTCAGCAGCGCCGCCTCCAGCGCCTCGCGTTCAGCGGTATCTGTCTGCCCGGTGTAGGCGGCGACATTGTGTCCGTGCGAATTCAGCACATCGGCGAGGTCGTGCGCGGCGGCGACGGTGAGGGTGTAGACGATGCCGGAGCCGGTCAGCTTGTCGAGGTGTCCGCTGAGCCATGCGGTGCGCTCGACGGCGTCGTCGAAACGCACCACCGACATGTGCAGCGATTCGCGATCCAGGGTTCCCCGCAGCACCAGCGTGGCGTTACCGATCTGGGTGGCGACATCGGTGACCACCCGATCGTTGGCGGTCGCGGTGGTCGCGAGCACCGGCACATCGGAGCCGAGATCGGCGATCAGGGTGCGGATGCGGCGGTAGTCGGGCCGGAAGTCGTGCCCCCAGTCCGAGACGCAGTGCGCCTCATCGATCACGACCAGTCCGGCGTCGGCGGCCAGCTTGGGCAATACCTGGTCGCGGAAGTCCGGATTGTTCAGCCGCTCCGGGCTGACCAGCAGCACATCCACCTCGCCCGCGGCCACCCGATCGTGGATCTCATCCCATTCGGTGACATTGCCGGAGTTGATGGTCGCCGCGACGACGCCCGCCCGTTCGGCCGCCGCGACCTGGTTGCGCATCAGCGCCAGCAGCGGCGACACGATCACCGTCGGCCCGCGCCCCGCCCGCCGCAGCAGCTTGGCCGCGATGAAATACACCGCCGACTTACCCCAACCGGTGCGCTGCACCACCAGCGCCCGCCGTCGCTGCACGATGAGCGCCTCGATCGCGGTCCACTGATCCTCGCGCAGTTGCGCCCGCGCACCCGCCAGATCGCGCAGCAACTCCTCGGCCCGCTCGCGCAGGTCGGGAGCGGTGAGGTCGATCGCTGACGTATCGGCCGCGGTGGTCATGCGCTCCATCGTGCCTGATGCCACCGACATCGGTATCGACGACTGTGCCGCGCGGCATCCGTTCGACGAAAGGCTCTGCGGATCGAAGGTTCCGATCGTTACCGGTGGACACAGACACCTCCGGCCCTGCCAGGGCGGCGCACCCACACGGATTCCCGACGTCGAGCCGGAACGCACGTAATACCCGCAGGCGAGTGCCGGGCCAGCGAGATATAGCTCACCGGTGACACCCGCGACCACTGCGGCTGAAAAGGCGAAATATCGCTGGGCAACGGACAATAGAGTGAGACGATTGCTCCGCACCGTGGGACCGCGCAGGAGGCAGCCATGACCAACTACGAGCCGCCGCCGGGTTGGTCGCCACCCGGTGCCCAATTCCGCACTACCGGTGGATTCGGGCGGACCGTTTTCGGCATACTGACCGGTCTGGTGGTGACCCCGGTCGGGATCGGACTAGCCGCGCATGCGGCGCTGGATACCCGGCAGTGGGTCATTCTCGGATCCGCGGCAAATCGGGCCGGGTCGACCTTCCAGATCGTCGGTGGGGCGCTGCTACTGCTCTTGGTGGCCGCGCTGGCAGCGTACTCACCGGCGGGCACGGTGCTGGCCGGGCTGGTCTGGGGTGCGGTGCCGGGATTCGTGTACTTCCTGTTCCCGGACGACACCTGGCGGATCATTCACGACGACCTGCCGATGTTGTCCGACGAAATGCGGTTAGCGCTGATCACCTGGGTGACGAGCGGCTACGCATTCATCCTCGGCGTGCTCCTGATCGGCGCGGGCGTCGCGGGCACGATGCGGCGGCGCTGACAGGGTCTGGTCCGAATTGCACTGGTGTGCAACGCAATTCGCCCCTGCGCGAGTCGATCTCCTTGCTACTGCGAGCCGGTCTGGTGGTGGGTGCGTGAGGGGGTAAGTGCAGGCGGGTTCGCCGGGCGTGGCGTGCGATGCGGCCGGGCGGAGGTTCTCGGCGTGCTTCTGATCGGCGCTCGCATTGTGGGCGACGCTGCAGTATCGCGGAGCTCGTTCGGGCTGAATTGCGTTTGTGCGCACCGCAATTCAGCCACGTCTCACCCCTTCACGCACAGCACCTGACGCAACGTCGCGACGATATCGACCAGATCGCGCTGCGCGGCGATGACCTCGTCGATGTCCTTGTATGCGGCTGGGATCTCGTCGACCACGCCCGCATCCTTGCGCGATTCCACGCCCTCGGTCTGCGCGATCAGATCCGCGACGGTGAACTGCTTCTTCGCCGCGTTCCGGCTCATCCGCCGACCCGCACCGTGTGATGCCGACTGGAACGAGGCCGGATTTCCCTTGCCGCGCACCACATATGAGCGTGTGCCCATCGAACCCGGAATCAACGCCAGATCGCCTGCGCCCGCCCGCACCGCACCCTTACGGGTGACCAGCATCGGCACACCGTCGATCTCCTCCTCCGCCACATAATTGTGATGACAGCTGATCGGGTCGTCGAAAAGCACCTCGCGCCCGGCGAATTCCGCGCGCACGGCACCGCACACGAGCGACAGCATGACCGCGCGGTTGCGTGCGGCGTATTCCTGAGCCCAGGTCAGATCGCGCCGGTAGGCTTCCATTTCCGGTGTGCCGGAAAGGAAGACGGCCAGATCGCGATCAGGCAGGTCCTGGTTGTGCGGCAATGCGCGCGCGACGGTCATATGCCGCTCGGCGAGTTCCTTGCCGATATTGCGGCTACCGGAGTGCAGCAGAATCCACACCGAATCGTGCTCGTCGAGGCAGACCTCGATGAAGTGGTTGCCGGAGCCGAGCGAGCCGATCTGCTTGTGCGCCTTGGATTCCAGTGCCTGCACGCCAGGATTCAGCGAGCCGAATTCGGACCAGAAACGCGCCCAGCCACCGACGTGCCTGGCCAACTCGCCATGTGAGGCGGCGAACTGCGCTCCCAGCTTCGCGACATCGACCGCATCCTTGTGCGACTGGAACCCCACCGGAACCGCCGCCTCGATGCGCGAGCGCAGCGAATGCAGATTATCCGGCAGGTCGGCGGCGGTGAGGTCGGTCCGCACGCTCTCCATGCCGCAGCCGATATCCACGCCGACGGCCGCGGGTGCGACGGCATCGCGCATGGCGATCACAGAGCCGACGGTCGCACCCTTGCCGAGGTGCACGTCGGGCATGACGCGGACGCCGTGGACCCATGGCAGTTGCGCGATATTCCGCAGCTGCCGCAGCGCGGACTGCTCGATTTCGTGCTCGTTGGCCCACATGAGCGTCTGCGCCCTGGTGCCGCGCAGCTCGACGGGAAACATGGGATGCGTCCTTTCTTGTTCGGTCTGTTCCCCTCAACGCTAGTTTCCCCGCAGGTCGATGCGCACTGAAATATTCGCGACCTCGGCTCGGAGGAATCGGCAGTCGGGCGTCGTCGGCGCGCTACCGGACGCGCACGCGGCCTTCCGCGACCGCTATCGTGCGGGGCGGAACTGTTCGGCGAGCGAAAGCCTGGTGAAGCTACGGTGAGCACCCCTCAGGGTGGATGGTCGGGTCCGCCAACGGCGTCCCGGTCCACCAAACCCGCTGTTGTCGTTCTGCTGGTGGTCGCCGCGCTGCTGGTCGTTGGCGTGGTCGGCGGCGTCGTGGCGCTGAAGAGTCGTACGAACGTCATTTCGGGTGTCGCGATGGCGGCGAACGTCGACTCCGGTACGACTCCGCCGGGCCTCACCGCCGCCGGCACGGTCCGTGTCGGCGATTCGAATGCGAAGGTCGTCGTTCGTGTGGTCGCGGACCTGCAATGCCCCGCATGCAAATCATTCGAGAAGCGCAACGCCAAGACGCTCGAAGACGCGGCCAAGAACGGCACGGCAATCATCGAATACGACGTCATCTCGTTCTTGGACCGCGCCTCCAGCACCCAGTACTCCTCGCGCGCCGCAAACGCGTCGTATTGCGTTGCCGGACAAGACCATTCGAAGTATCAAGGCTGGTTCGCCGCGATGTTCGAACAGCAGCCCGCCGAGGGCGGCAATGGGCTGCCGGACAGCAAACTCATCGAGATCGCCAAGAACGCGGGCTACACCGACCCGTCCGTCGCCCAATGCATTACCGACCGCAAATACGACACCTATCTTCGTGACAAGACCAAGCAGGTCCTCAACGGCGACGTCGACGCCACCCCGACCGTCTTCGTCAACGGTAAGAAACTCGACTCCAGCCAGCTGTCCAACGGGCTCGACGCTGCCATCGCCGCCGCACGCTAGGGGTAGGTGCGCACGGCATTTCCACGGGCGATCGCGATGACGAGCCCTTCGGCATCAGCGAGGGTGATGGCGTCGTCGGCGATCCATTCGTCCAGCAGGCGGCCGAGACCGCGCCGCCACAGCAGTGCGCCGAGGTAGTGCAACTCGGGGAGTCCGTAGCCGTCGGAGGAGTAGAGCATCGACCGGAACGGCGCGAGTTCGAGCGCCTCGCCGAGTACCGCCGCGGCTCGTTGTCCCACGTAGGGGATTGTCAGGCCGAGGTCCAGGTGCACGTGATCGAAGGCGTGCGCGAGGTAGGCGGCATTGCGGTGGAAGGGCCAGCAGTGCAGCAGCATGACCGATAATCCGGAGCCCGCGGTGGCATGCAGGAAGTCGGTGAGCAGCAGCGGATCGGTGTGCTGGAGCCGCAGATCCGTATCGCCGAATCCGGTGTGGAACTGCAGCGGCAGGCCGAATTCCGCTCCGATGCGGGCACCGAGCCCGACCAGCCAGCCGAGCGTCGCCGGATCGGTGAGGCGCAGTTCGTGGATGATCGTCGATGGCAGGGTATCGGTGACGGGAAAGTTCAGACCATAGCGGTATGCCACGATTGTCTTGAGGCCGACCGCATTTCGGGCCCGACCGCGCAATGTGGTTTCGATATCCTCGAAAGGCATTGTCGCGATGCTGACTTCGGCGATTACCTGTTCGGCTATCTGTTCGAGCCTGATGATCTCGCGCACCTCGCCAGGGGCGACCGCAGCGAATTCCGCTCGGCCACCGCCGAATCCGGTATCGAGAAACCATCGCGTGGTGCCGGAGGCGCGCAGCAGCCGGGTGGTCGTTTCACGCCAGCCGAGTTCGGCCCTGCGCGCCAGATACCTTTCCGGATCGGCATGTGGCTCCAGGTCGAGAACCGGTGCGCACCAACGCCTTACCGCAAGACCGATCGCCGAATCGAAGGTGCCGTGTTGCCCTTCACCGAGCAGCCGCTCGAAACCGGGTCGGTCCAGATCCGCGGCGACGACGCCGTGACAATGGTGATCGGTGAGCGCCACACCATCGGTGAGCACGCTAGAACCGCCAGCGGGTCATCTCGATCACCTTGGCCGGGCTGATATCCCGATAGCGTTCGGCCTCGGCGCGGCGCACGGTGAGCAGCGCATCGTGCAGTTCGACGCCGAGTGCCTCGGCGAGCACCTTGGAGTCGGCGAGTGCGTCGGCGGCCTCCATCGAACTGGTCGGCAACCGCCGCACACCCGACAGCATCAGTTGTTCGGCATCGAATCCCATTGGATCGCCGTTGATTTCGGCGGGCAAACGCAGTTCTTCGGCGATACCGGCGAGTCCGGCGGCAATGACCGTGCCGACGATCAGATACGGATTACCGGTCGCGTCGAAACATTTGACCTCGGCATTGGCTGCCCAGTCTTCGGTGCCCTGCACGCCGGTGATGAAGCGCAGCGCCGCCTCCCGCGTCTCCCGGCCCCAGCACTGCCAGACCCCGGCCCACCGCGAGGGTTGCAGCCGGAGGAAACTCGCCGGATTGCCCGCGCCGATCGCGACCAATGCGGGCAGTTCCCGCAGCACACCGGCCAGGAACGCCTCGCCCGCCCGGCGCATGCCGTGGGGTCCCTCGCCCTGCGCCAAGAGCGGTCCTTCGTCATCGTGCAGCGAAAAATGCAGGTGCGCACCGGAACCCGCGCCGTTTGGCTCGATACCCGGCGCGAGCAGCGCACGCCAACCGTATTGCGCGCTCACCTGCCGGATGGTGTGCCGCACCAGGATCGTGTCATCCGCGGCGGCGACCGGATCGTTGGGTGCGACCGACAATTCCAGTTGCGACAGCGCGTACTCCGGATGGAACTGATCGACAGCGACCTCCTGACGCTCCAACGCCGCGACGAGATCACTGGCGTACTCGCCCACCTGGCTCAACCGGATCAAGCTGTAGGCGGGTCCGAATACCGCTGGGACGAAATCGTTTTCGACATCCCCGCGCCCGACCGACCACTCCGTCTCGAATGCCATCGACAGCCGCAGACCGGCATTCTGTGCCGCCTGCGCCTGCCGCGTCGCGAAGGCGCGCTGACAGGCGACGAAGCGGGTGCCATCCTGGGTGAACTTATCGGCGGGCGCCCAGGCCCACCCCGGCTGACAGGCGAGTTCGGTCAACCGCGACAGATCGGGAATCAGCCTCAGGTCACCATCGGGTCCGCCGAGGTACCGCCCGACGGACATCAGATCGTCGAAGGTGAACGTCTCGAAACAGGGCGACACTCCGATCCCGAACCTGGCGGCATGTGCCAACCGCCCCTTCGGCACCGCCTTCACCCTGGTTATCCCGGCATTGTCCACAAAAGTCAGGGCAACCATATGGGCCTCGAGGTGCCCGATCAACGCATCGTGGGCACCCTCGGCCGGTATCCGATCCGGCATGGTGGGCATGAGTCCCAAGATAATCCGCCCTCGTCCGCTTCGGGACGGACTCGGCCTACCTCGTCGCGGCGCGGCCAGTTCGGCAGCTCGCCCGCTGCTCCCGTCGTCGCGGCTTATGATCGACCTATCGGGACCAGCTGGTTTTCGCCTCGAGAGGTAAGTACATGAGTCGCTCGCGGTGCGGTCGGAGTGCCAGGCCGCCGCAAACGCGCGAATTTCCGGGAAGTCTGCGCCTGTGATCGGGTGAGCGGTCGGTGTCCGACGGTAAGGCCGAGGGGACGCAACGCGACCTGACTTTCGGCATCGCAGCGGAACTGGCTGCGGCCGGGTTCGCCGACGCCCAAGAGATCGGCCGCGGCGCATTCGGCATCGTGTACCGATGCACCGAGTCCGCACTCGATCGGGACGTGGCGGTCAAGGTTCTCGGATCCACGGTCGACGACGAGGACCGGATCCGCTTCCTGCGCGAACAACGAGCGCTGGGGAAGTTCTCGACCCACCCGAACATCGTCCAGGTGCTGACGACCGACGTCACCCCGACCGGCCGGCCGTTCATCGTGATGCCCTTCCACCCCAGAGGCTCACTCGACGCGCGGATTCGCGCGGACGGACCGCTGCCGTGGCAGGAGGTATTGGCCGTGGGCGTGAAGCTGGCGGGCGCGCTGGCGACCGCGCACGCCTGCGGTGTCATCCATCGCGACGTCAATCCCGCTAACGTGCTGATCAGCGACTACGGTGAACCGCAGCTGGCGGACTTCGGTATCGCGCGCGTCGGCGGCGCGTTCGAGACAGCGGCCGGGCTCGTCGCGGGGACCCCGGCCTACACGGCTCCGGAGGTAATACGCGGCGAACCTCCGACGGTTCTCTCCGATATGTATGGGCTGGGCGCGACGCTGTTCGCAGCTCTCACCGGCCACGCCGCGTTCGAGCGCCAGGCGGGCGAGTCGATGGTGGCGCAGTTCGTGCGCATCACTTCCGAACCTGTCCCCGACCTGCGATCCGCCGGGGTACCAGCAATGGTGTGCGCCATCTTGGAAGCCGCGATGGCCGCCGACCCCGCTCTCCGCCCGGCCAGTGCCCAGGACTTCGGTGAACGGTTGCGCACCGCGCAGTTCTCCTGCGGGCTGCCGGTGGATACGATGGCCGCCCCGGAGCATGACGGATCCGTCGAAACGGTGTCGGTCGCGGGCGGTCGGCCGATCTCGTCGACAATGTCGGCTGCCGCAATCGCGTTGCCGCCGCAATCAGCCCCGAAGACCCGGTTCCGTCCACCGACGACGCTGCGCCGGCTGGTGAATCGCCCGCGGTTGCTGGAGACCTTACGGGAGGGACAATCCAGGCGGCTGGTCCTCATTCACGGCCCGGCGGGTTTCGGCAAGAGCAGCCTGGCCGCACAGTGGGCGCACGCGCTCGACGTGGACGGCGTCCGGGCTGCCTGGTTGGCGATCGCAGAGGACGACAACAATGTCGTGTGGTTCCTGAGCCACTTGGTGGAGTCGATTCGCCAGGTTCGTCCCACGCTGGCGATCGAACTGGCGCAGATTCTCGAGGAGCATTCCGCCGCCGTGGCGCAGCAGGTGATGACGGCCCTGATCAACGAGATCGACGACAGTGCGGAGCCCGTTGCCGTCGTGATCGACGATTGGCACCAGGTGACCAGTCCGGCGACCCTCGCGGCGATGGAGTTCCTGCTCGACAACGCGGGCCACTGCCTGCGATTTATCGTCACCAGCCGCACTCGCACCGGTCTTCCGTTGGGGCGCATGGGTGTTCAGGACGAACTGGTGGAAATCGACGAGACCGCACTGCGCTTCGATTCCGGGGAAACGACGGATTTCCTGGTCGGTGCGAAGAGATTGCACCTTTCCGACGCCGACGTCGACCGGCTGCGCGAGTCGACGGAGGGCTGGGTGGCGGCGCTGCAGCTCGCCTCACTGTCGCTGCGCGGCAAGGAGGATCCCGGCGGCTACCTGGACCAGATCACGGGGCAGCACTACGCCATCGGCGAATACCTGATGGAAAACGTCGTCGGCGAGCTCGAACCGACGATGCTCGACTTCGTCATTCGGACCGCCGTCACCGACACCATCTGCGGAGATCTCGCGGAGGCGCTGACCGGAGTGCGGTCCGGGCAGGAACAGCTCGAGGAGGTCCGGCGCCGAGACCTGTTCCTGCGCAGTGTCGATGACGAGCTGCGGTGGTTCCGCTATCACGCGCTCTTCGCGGACTTCTTGCGCCGCAGACTGATCCGGCAGCACCCCGGCTTGCTCGAACAGCTCCATCTGATCGCGTCGACCTGGTTCGCCGAGCACGATATGCTCACCGAAGCCGTGGATCACGCACTCGCGGCCGGCGCCGCCGAGCACGCGAAACAACTGGTGCAAGAACACGCCGACACGCTCATCGAAGATTCCCGCATGGCCACCTTCCTAGGCCTGGTGAAGAAGCTGCCCGCCGCGATCACGGTTGCCGATGCGCAACTGCAGCTGTCGGTGGCCTGGGCCAACATCTCGCTTCAGCGCCCCGCCGCCACCCGGACCGCGCTGGAACGTGTGGACGCGGCACTGACAACCGCCGCACCGGACGATCCCGGGACCGCGGATCTGCGCATCCAGGCTGATGTGACGTGCGCCGCGGAATACCTTGTGACGGACCGGTTCAAGGATTTCCCGGATGCCGCCGTGGCATGGCTGCAGCAGCCGGTACGACCGTTCTTCGCCAGCGTCGCGGCCACCACCGCGGAAGCGGCCGCTTTCTATCGTTTCGACTTTGCTGACGCCCGCCGCTGGCACGCATGGGCCGAGCCCTACCGGACCCGCGTCAACGGCCCGGCCGGCGTGGTATATGGCGCCTGCATCGCCGGCCAGGCCGCCGCTGAACAACTCGACATCGCCGGGGCCGAGGAGCTCTTCCGCTCCGCGTTCACCCTTGCCCGGAGTACCGGCAGCCAGTCCCACGCGACCCGGATGGCCAGCGGCCTGCTCGGCGAATTGCTTTATCAGAAAGGGGAATACGCGGAAGCGGCCGAGCTGCTGGCGCTCGGTCCCGGCGTCGCGACCGGTGCCATGGAATTCCTGGTCGCCGCCTACGGGACCGGTGCCAGGCTGGCCGCAATGCGTGGCGACCTCGATACCGCACGACGACGGTTGGACGAGGGGCAAACGGTCGCGGAGCACATCGCCCTGCCACGGCTGACCGCCCGCATCGTGCACGAGCGGGTACGACTGGGTCTGCCGATCACCGACGAAGACCGGCAGACGCTCGAACACCTGCCTACCTATCAGCGGCAACCGAACCACCCACTCGCGGTCACCGCCGAACTCACCCACGAGTCGGCCATTCGTCTGCTACTCGCCCAACAGTCACCGGCCGCCGCCGAGCGCGCCGCTGCCGCCGCCGAACAGATCCTCGCCGAAATCCGTACCCAGCCTCGCCCCCGCGCTCTTTTGCAGGCTCAATTGCTATACGGTGGATGCCTTTCCGTCGCCGGACACGCCGATCAGGCGATCGCCTGCCTGACTCCGGCACTTACTCGATGCGCCGAACTCGGTCTCGTCCGACTGGCCGTGGACAGTGCCCCCGCGATCGCGCCGATCGTGGAAACCCTGCTCGCTGCCCCGGACGCACCCGGCCAGCCACCTCGGCCTTTCCTGCGACAGATCCTGAAAGAGATCCACTCCTGAGCGCCGGTTTATCAAACAAGGCGAGAGGGGCTTGTGGTGACATCACTCGCCGCAAGAGCGGCATAGAAAAAGCCAGTGACGTTTGCCACGGGCGTAGGTGTAGTTGGGGTCGTTGTCCTCGCGGAATTGGCGGATGGTGTTGTCGAGGCAGCTCTGCAAGTGGGATTGGAGGAGTTGGGGGTCGGCGGGGTCGTCGCGGAGGACATTGTCGTTGTGGCGCAACAGGTATCGGCCATCGGGTAAGCCCGTGGTGTGGAGATCGCGGGCCGTGGTGGGGCGGCGATCGGTGACGGGCTCGGGCACACGGCGCTGCCAGCATCATCCGAACACCCGCGACAACTAAAACAGAATCAATCCGCCCAGCAGTGAGAAAAGTAGCTTTGTGATCTTTACTTAGCGGTGTGTCTTGCTATCTCGGAGAACTCGCAGCACGGTCGGTCCGCGTCGGCGTACGGACCAAAGGGGATGAATTACCCGAAAGCTCCGATATCGGACTCGAGCGTCCAGCGTGGTGGGCCGCGACGTTGCGGGTTGCCGGCGAGGTTGCCTCGGTAGTGGCGGTAGTGCTGCTGGCCGTCGGCACGGCTGTTGCCGAGGCGCCTACGTCGGGCCCGGACCTCGGCCCGCCGGGCGGATATCACGCTCCCGCCGAGAGCGGCACCGGTTTTCCTGCCCAGCCGGTCATTACCGGGATCGAGCCGATCACCGACCGTTGGCTGAGGGTGTCCGTGCAATCGCCGTCGATGAACCGGGTCGTACAGGTGCAGATTCTGCTCCCGGCCGACCGCAGCCGGCCACGACCCACCCTGTACATGCTCGACGGGCGCGGCGCTCCCGAGAACGCCAGCAGCTGGACCGAGTACGGGCACGCTGTGACGTTCTTCGCCGACAAGAACGTCAACGTCGTGCTGACCACCGGAGGTCCCGCCAACCTCTACACCGACTGGCAACGCCGAGACCCCGTCCTGGGCACCAACAAATGGGAAACCTTTCTCACCCGCGAACTGCCCCCACTGATCGACGCCCAATTCGAGGGCAACGGGCACAAGGCAATCCAAGGCGTGTCGATGGGCGGCGAGGCCGCGATGATGCTGACGATGCGCAACCCGGGCGCCTACCGGGCGGTGGCGGCCCACAGCGGCTGTTACAGCGTCGCCCCAGGGGCCGGTCAAGCCCAGGCCCGCGCGATCGTGAAAACCTACGGTGGCGACCCGGACAACATGTTCGGGACCGTCGACGATCCCGACTGGCTCGCCCACGACGTCATGACACACGCGGAAGCTCTGCGCGGCACCGCAATCTACCTGTCCAGCGGCAGCGGGATTCCGGGTGAACACGATATCTCCGGCGAGGTGGACGACCTCACCGACGCCATCACCGTTGGTGGCTCCCTGGAAGCAGGCGCGTACGCATGCCTCGCCAAGCTCTCCGATCGGCTGGCACAACTGCGGATTCCCGCGACGGTGAACCTGCGGCCCACCGGCACGCATTCGTGGCCGTATTGGGCCGACGAATTGGTCCGGTCCTGGCCGCTCATCGCCCATGCGCTCGATATCGACACGTCGTTCTCGGCTACGGACCACAAGTAGGGCCGGTACGCGCCTCATGTGGTCGGGCTCGTAGTAGCCGAAGCATTCCTATGTCGCGGACTGGGATGACCGCCGGAGTGGCAGCGGCGGGTCGACGTACCGCTTCTTCGAAGCGTCTCTCGCCACTGCTCAGTGGTCGATCTGGATACGTTGGATTGAAACGGGAACGGCCTCAGTCCGTTACGTGGGACTGAGGCCGTTGGCTGTGGTCGGGAGCTGTTATGTGGTGGGACGGGTGAACTCACCGTCTTGTACGCCTGCTGCGAAGGCATCCCACTCGCCGGGGGTGAATATCAGGGCTGGGCCGGTTGGGTTTTTCGAGTCGCGGACGCCGACTCTGCCTTCGTCGAGCCAGGCCACCTCGACGCATTTTGCACCGCTCTCGCTGCGACTGCTCTTGAACCACTTTGCCTTGGACAGGTCAGCGTTCACCACGTTCGTGCTCCTTCGCTATCTGCCGCAACAGGTTTCTGCTCTCGATCTCACCCAGAGATACCCCCTGGATGGCTGTATGAAGCTCATGATAAAGCCGAACTTCATCGGGCTTCTCGAGGTAGACGTCCTGCGCAGCTCCGCCCTCTACGAACACTATGGGAGGCTCAACAGGGTCTCCCTTAGTGGTTCGGTCGAAATCCAGGATGATGAACGGGCCAAAAGGCATTCCCCATGTCAAACCTGCACTGTACGGAACTATCCGTATCGTGATGTTCGGTCGTTTCGACATCTCGGCAAGGTGCCTCAGCTGCGCAGCCATGACGCACGGGCCGCCGATGACACGGTAGAGCGCTGATACATGCAGCAGTACCTCCATCTGCACAGGATTCGTCTTGCGGGTGACAATGGCTTGCCGCTTCATTCGATGCTCGACGCGCCGATCAACTTCGGAGCTGGTGAACTCCGGAAACGCGCGAATTATTGCTCGCGCGTATTCGGCTGTTTGGAGCAGACCCGGTAGGTGTTGCTCATGGTAGGTGCTCAGCCGATGGGCAGCTGCTTCGAGTCCGACGTACATGGTGAAGGCAATACCGTACAAGCCACCGTAGACGTGGTGCCATGTCTTGGCTCGACCCCGCACTGCGAGATCGACCGCTATCGCAGTCTCGTCTTCCGCAACCTCGTACATCTCGCATAGCGCTTGTACATCCCGTTCACGGACCTTCTGAATTTGTCCGGTCTCGATTCGCTGGAGCACGGCCCTCGACAGGTCAACTAATTTGGCGGCTTCAGCGATGGTGAACCCGGTTCCTTCGCGGCGCTCGCGGAGGAACCGCCCAAGTTGGCGGCGTGGCAGGGTTGATGACGGGCTGTCGTCTTCGATACTGGTCACGAGGGTCTCCTGGAATCGAGTCACGTCGGGTCGGAAACCGAGTCTGTTTCTACAGCGGAACCGAGTCCCGTTCTGGCGCTTTGAAGCAATCGCAATCGAGTTCTCGCTTCTGCTGGCCGCGAGCAGTTGCTGATGCTGTGCTGTGCACGGCGTTCGAGATGAGAACTGATGAGGCACGAGACCTGCTCGGCCGCCACCCACCGTAATCCATCGACCGAAGGGGCGGAGCGATGATGAACAATCAAGTGGCAGAACCAGATACCGGGCGATTCGACACGCTCAAGGCGGTCGGATTCGTGCGCGGTGACGTGTCCGGACTCGCTGCACCCCGGCACGCGAGCGCGGTGATGCAACACGCGCGGCTACTGGGATATCAGTACGTGTACACGATAAGGCCGCCGCAGGACACCTCCGATCCGATCGGATATGCCCTCGGTATCGCGTCCGGGCTCGGTGTGGCCGCGATCGTCGTCTACGACCTGGCTCAGGTCAACGATCAACCGGCGCGGGTGTGCGAGGACTTCGATCTCGAAACCGTCTGTCCCGCAACCACATGGGCCAGGGTCACACACCCGACCGTTGAGACGGGAGCGGCGTGATGGGGGAGGACACGATCCTGGCACCGCCGAGTGTTTGTGGGTATGTCGATATCGAGTTGGCGCACGAGCAGATGCGCCAACATCGCGCTTGTGGGATCGGACGGTGCGTGTGGAAAGCGGCGGCGTATTACACGCTGGTTGATGCGGGTCGCCTTGCGCCACAGTCGTTGACGCCGCGTGAGCGTGCTGCCGCTCGCGGGCTCGAGTTTCCACCGCTCGACAGCCAGGTGCACGTGGACGGTGGGCCGACGTCGCGAACCCTGCGTGAAGTGCTGGACAAACTTACCGAACTAACGCTGCCGGGCACGGACGGCGGTGGCCACGGGTAGTCGGTCCGGGATGAGCGAGCATCGCACCGAGGTGGACGGCTGGCAGGCGATCTGGCGGATCGACAACTGCTGCATTCGAATGATGTTGGTGCGCAACATATCCGAATCGGAGACGCTGATCTCGATGCCGAGCGTCGTCGCCGCGCCGGATCTGGTGCAGGTCCGCGAGCGGTTCCCGGAACTGGCGCGCTTGTGGGACGCGGTACGGCACGAATATTGGGTTGAATCCCTCGGCCCCGGGAGCAGCGGCGCACGATCTGACCGACCGGCATCGATCACATGAATGGCCCGCACGGGCATAGGTCGGAGGTAGTGCCGCGTCCAGATTTCTTGCTGCGCTATCCGCCTCCGGCAGCTCGCCGAGCGTGACATGGCGGTCGAATTCGGCGTGGGCGACCACCATTCGACTACGTTCGACGGAACCCACCGCTCGAGCAGCGATACGGGCAGGAGCTTTCTG
>NZ_BAGN01000071.1 GCF_000308835.1 Nocardia vinacea NBRC 16497
AGCGCATCATCTTCCTCGGCGTGCAGGTCGACGACGCCTCGGCCAACGACATCATGGCGCAGCTGCTGGTGCTGGAGTCGCTGGATCCCGATCGCGACATCACCATGTACATCAACTCGCCCGGTGGTTCGTTCACCTCGCTGATGGCGATCTACGACACCATGCAGTACGTGCGTGCCGATGTGGCCACCGTCTGCCTGGGTCAGGCCGCTTCCGCCGCGGCTGTGCTGCTCGCCGCCGGTACCCCGGGCAAGCGCGCCTGCCTGCCCAACGCCCGCGTGCTGATTCACCAGCCGTCGCTGGAGGGTGGCATCCAGGGGCAGGTTTCGGACCTGGAGATCCAGGCCGCCGAGATCGAGCGCATGCGTCGCCTGATGGAGACCACGCTGGCGCGCCACACCGGTAAGGATGCGGACACCATCCGCAAGGACACCGACCGCGACAAGATCCTGACGGCCGAGGACGCCAAGGAATACGGGATCATCGACACGGTCTTCGATTACCGCAAGCTCAGCGCCCAGAAGTAGGGCGGACGCGCCGGACGCGGCGCGCCGATCGCTCGTAAGTTGCTCTATGTCAGGAAATTCCGGCCGGGCCACATGCCGCTCGGCATGTGCCCCGGCCGGACTGCTTCAGGGAAGCCGACCGGCCGGAAGGGTGTCGGGCGGAAGGGTTTCCGAGGCGGGCGGCCAGGAGTGTCGGATGGCCATCGATCGGGGTGAACGTGTTCCATAGTGGTAAGAACTCGGACGACCCCCGTGAGAAACATGCTCGAGTTGTCGACCTCCGTCGCACACACCGGGTACGGTCGACCTAGGGACCTTTGCTCCCGGTTGACGGCAGTGCTCGAACCGTCGGAATCGCTCGAGGTGTTCGTGATTACACCCGAGGGTGGCGGATTGCTGGCAACCTGGATAGACGGTTGCACGCGGACAAGGAAGTAGGGACCCACGAGATGGCGCGCATCGGAGATGGCGGCGATCTGCTGAAGTGCTCGTTCTGCGGAAAGAGCCAGAAGCAGGTCAAGAAGCTCATTGCGGGACCAGGGGTGTACATCTGCGACGAGTGCATCGATCTATGCAACGAGATCATCGAGGAAGAGCTGGCCGAGTCCAGCGAGGTCAAACTCGATGAGCTGCCCAAGCCCGCCGAGATCCGGGACTTCCTGGAGAACTACGTGATCGGGCAGGACACCGCCAAGCGCACCCTCGCGGTGGCCGTCTACAACCACTACAAGCGCATCCAGGCGGGCGATAAGGGTCGCGACAGCCGCGGCGAGACCGTCGAACTGGCCAAGTCCAATATCCTCATGCTCGGTCCCACCGGCTGCGGTAAGACCTACCTGGCGCAGACGCTGGCCAAGATGCTCAACGTGCCGTTCGCCATCGCCGACGCGACGGCGCTGACCGAGGCCGGATATGTCGGTGAGGATGTGGAGAACATCCTGCTGAAGCTGATCCAGGCCGCGGACTACGACGTCAAGCGAGCTGAGACCGGGATCATCTACATCGATGAGGTCGACAAGATCGCCCGCAAGAGCGAGAACCCGTCGATCACCCGCGATGTCTCCGGTGAGGGTGTCCAGCAGGCGCTGCTGAAGATCCTGGAGGGTACGCAGGCGAGTGTGCCGCCGCAGGGCGGGCGCAAGCATCCGCACCAGGAATTCATCCAGATCGACACCACCAATGTGCTTTTCATTGTCGCGGGTGCGTTCGCGGGGTTGGAGAAGATCATCTCCGATCGCACCGGACATCGCGGCATCGGCTTCGGCGCCGAGGTACGTTCCAAGGCCGAAATCGATACCGATGACCACTTCGCCGAGGTGATGCCGGAGGATCTGATCAAGTTCGGTCTGATCCCGGAATTCATCGGCCGCCTCCCGGTCGTCGCCTCGGTGACGAACCTGGACAAGGAGTCGTTGGTCAAGATCCTCTCCGAGCCGAAGAACGCACTGGTGAAGCAGTACGTGCGGCTGTTCGAGATGGACGGCGTTGACCTGGAGTTCACCGATGACGCGCTGGAGGCGATCGCCGATCAGGCGATCCTGCGTGGCACCGGCGCCCGCGGTCTGCGCGCCATCATGGAGGAGGTCCTGCAGCTGGCGATGTTCGACATCCCCAGCCGCGACGATGTCGCCAAGGTGGTCGTGAACGCCGACACCGTCAACGACAATGTGCTGCCGACCATCGTGCCGCGCAAGGCACAGCGCGCCGAGCGCCGGGAGAAGTCGGCGTAAGCATTTCGCGAACCGGGTCAGACGAATGCAACTGCAACCTCCGTTGCTTCCGGCTGGCCCGGGCGCGCTGCTGGATGCCGCAGCGATTCTCAACGGCACCGTCGATATGCGCACGTACCAGCGCAAGTATCTCGTGGTTTACGCCGAGACCCCTAGGGAGTCCGCAAGGATCGCAAGTACGGCGATGCCCGATTACCAGGGGATCCTCTCGCTCGTGACGACCTGTGTCGAATGGCTGGATGAGCATTTCGGCTGGGAGCTGGTGAACGTCTTCACGCGGGAGTGCCAGGGGGATTCCTGCAGTGGCATTGCTACTACGCGATGCTGCGGCGATCGCGCTCGGACTAATTCGATGTGTACCGGCCTGCCGGTTGGGGTACTCCTCGTTCACGGTTGAGTAACCAGCCCAGTCCTGATCCCTAGGTGATCGGGGCGAAAAGTTCCCGCCGACAAGGTTTCTCCGGCGGATGCGACGGACCGAGGTCCTCATGTCGACAGTTCTAGTTTCCTCAGATCAACGTATTGCTGCCGCGGACCGATCCGGACCTGAGCGGTCCGCCGATCGTCTGTGCGTAGTCGTGTCGCCGCCGGTGGATTCGGTCACCTTGTGTGCCGTCGGCGGCGAGATGGACTACCTGACGGCCGACGCGTTTCGGCAGTCCCTGCTGGAGGCACTGCCGACGGCGGGCGCGGTGGTGGTTGTCGACCTATCGCAGGTCACGTTCTTCGGCGTCGCCGGGCTGCGGGTGTTGATGGAGGCCCGATCCTGGTTCGGCCACAGCGGCCGTCGACTCCAGTTGATCACGGGCCCGCACTGCGTGGATCGGCTACTCGAGATCGCGGGTCATGCCGCGGTCTTCGATGTCATCCCGAGCCTCGCCGCGGTCTCGCGGCCGAAACCGCTCGAGTTGGCTCGCGCGAGCGCCTGATAACCGAAAACGCGGGTGCGGCAGTCGAATTCGGCTGCCGCACCCGCGGTCTGGTTGGACTCAGGACGCTTCGTTGCGCATATCGTCCTGGCTCCAGTAGGCGCGCATTGCAACGATCTTGCCCTCGTCGTCGAAGTCCATCGCATCGATGGGCGAGAGGGTGAAGCGCTGATCGCCGAACTTGGTGACGAGCGTGAACATGAAGGCGGCGTGGTTGCCTGCGATTCGAACCGCATCCGCGTGCAGCTCGGTTTCCCGATCGAGGTTTCCGAGTACCTCGTAAAACTCGCGAATGGCGTCGTGGCCGCGCTTGGGTTCGGTGCCGATCGGATCCACCACCACCGCATCGGGTGCGTAGAGGTCGACGATCGCCTCGGTCGGGCCGGAACCGACCAACTTCACATACTGCTCGATCACATCGCGGATCTTGGCTGCCATGGAAACCTCTCACGAATTGAAACGTGTTCTAATTCGGAGCGTAGCAGTGTCCGGTGATCGCGTGATATGGAATCCCGTTGGCCGGGCAGACGTACTGGCGCAGATGGCCCCCCGCGCCAGTACTCGTCGAACTGTATTGCGCACCGAACGGGCCGATGGCCGCCCTGTCGGTATCTTGTTGGCGCGCCAGTGCTTCTGGATACGGTGACGACCGCTTGTCACATCACTGTGCCGCCCGATCGCGCCCGGACTCGGAATCGCCATTGACTCCCTGGTTCGCCGTTGAACCTTCTGTCCAGCACTTGTGCGTCTGCTTTTGGTGTCGCCATAAACTCTCCATTCGTTACCGTCCCCGCAGCTTTTTTCGGGGCTCAGCGGGTTCGGCTGCCTTGTGTGAAGCCGTCGCTGAGGCCGCAGTCTCCTTGATTGCGCCCTCGAGAGGGATGGCCTGGGGGACGCGACAGGTTCGGGGCGGGATTCCTTTTTGTCCTTTTCGCCTGGTCCGCATGGGTCTCCAGCCCGGTGGGGCGAGGGTGTTTCAGAAAACTTGTCGCTATTTCTCGCTATTCGAACCCGGTGTGTCGAGCTTGTGTGGTGCTCGTCGTGCTGTTTACTCGGTCCGGTCAACCAGATGTTCGAGTGACGAGTGAAAGCGGAGGAGACATGGCACTGCCTACCATGACCGCGGAACAGCGCACTGAGGCGTTGGCCAAGGCGGCTGCGGTCCGCAAGGCGCGCTCCGAACTGATCGGCAAGGTGAAGGCCGGCAAGGTTTCGGTCGCCGACCTGTTGAAGAAGGCGGACAGCGATGACCTGGTCAAGAAGACCAAGGTCGCTGCCGTGATCAAGGCGCTGCCCGGTGTCGGACCGGTCAAGGCGGCCAAGCTGATGGACCAGGCGGAGATTCCCGAGGACCGCCGCATCGGTGGACTCGGCGCCCGCCAGCGTGCGGCGTTGCTCGAAGCGCTGAAGGACTGACACGTCGTCCGTAGCGATTGCTTGCAGGTCGCTCGAAGGGTTAGCTCGGACCATGATCGGGGAACGAACGCTCACGTCGGTGGCGTGGTTGTGCGTCGAGAACGGCCGCTTACTCGCGGTCCGGACCGAGGGACGCGACGCCTTCTATCTGCCGGGCGGCAAGCCCGAACCCGGAGAAACCCTGGCGGGAGCACTCGTTCGGGAGGTTCGCGAGGAAGTCGGCGTCGAATTGGAGGCGCACCGGATCACGCCCGTGGTGACCATCACGGCCCCCGCCCACGGGCGTCCCGGAACGCTGGTCGAGATGCACTGCTTCCGCGCGCCCGGTCGCGGCACACCGGCTCCGGCTGCGGAGATCGCCGAGATGGCGTGGCTCGGGCCGGACGACGGACACCTGTGTGCGCCAGCCGTTGTGCAGGCCCTCGACCACCTGACCGAGGTCGGAGGTTGGCACGCGTCCTGAACACGCCCACTTCGCACGGAGAACGCCCCACAGCATGCGCTGTGGGGCGTTACTGTTTCGGCGGTCTAGCGGTTCGTACGGCGGCGGGGGCGTTGGAAGGTGATCGGGGCGGGATCGCGCAGCTGCGGCCCACGCGGGGTGACCAGGATCAGGGCCGAGCCGAGGGCGACGATCAACGCCGCACCGACGACGCTGAGGGTGAAGCTGGCCCCGCCCATATCGGCGGGTTTGTGGAACGCGTGATAGATCAGGTGTGGGAGGCCGAAGACCAGCCAGCCGAGGCCCGCGACCTGGGCGAGTGCGCTGCCGCCGAGGAAAAGCGCGGCCAGTGTCACCGCGGTCAGGGCCAGGAAGAACGAGCCGACATCGGATGCCAGATGGTGGTTGTACGGCCCGTCCGCGGAGATCCACTGCATGCCGAAGCCCGGAAAGCTGGTGTACCAGGAGTGCGGCGCGAAGACGGCCCACAGTCCGACGACCGCGCCCTGAAATGCTAATACCCCCAACATGATCCGCACCGCGAGCCAGCGGTTGCGCTGCTGTTCGAACCGCATCCGCACGCGTAGCCCGCCGGATTTGCCATCTACCGTGATCCGCATCGGTCTCTCCGTTCATCGCCGAACCAGGGATCTGGTGCTGCAACCGTAAGTCGACCTCGGGTCACGATCAATAGGCGGCGACCTCGGCGGTGACGGTCAGCCGGTCCGAGCGGGAGTAGATGTTCATGGTGTCCCCGCGCAGGAAGCCGACCAGGGTGAGGCCGGATTCGGCGGCCAGATCGATGGCCAACGAGCTGGGGGCCGAGACGGCGCCGAGCATCGGGATGCCAGCCATGACGGCTTTCTGGACCAGTTCGAAGGAGGCCCGGCCGCTGACGATGAGCACGAGATCATTTGCGGGGATACGGTTTTCGAGTACGGCCCAGCCGATCACCTTGTCGACGGCGTTGTGCCTGCCGATATCTTCGCGTACGGCGAGTGCGGTGCCGTCGGCGGTGAAAAGTCCCGCGGCGTGCAGGCCACCGGTGGCGTCGAAAACTGTTTGGCGGGTGCGCAATTGGTCCGGCATGTCGGCGAGGGTTTCGGTGTCGACGGTGATCGAGGTGGTCGGCAGCGGGAATCTGGTGCGGGTGCGGACCTCCTCGAGTGCGGTTTTGCCGCAGAGGCCGCATGCGCCGGTGGTGAGGAAGTTGCGGCCGTGCACCGGGATCGGGGTGCGCAGGTGGACATCGAGGACGTTGTAGGTGTTATGCCCGTTCTCGTCGGTGCCCGCGCAGTAGCGGGCGCTCACCACATCCTCGGCGGTTTGAATGATGCCTTCGCCCAGGAGGAATCCGTGCACCAGTTCGATATCGCTGCCCGGGGTGCGCATGGTGACGGTGAGCGATTGGCCGTCGAGGCGCAGCTCCAGCGGTTCCTCCACCGCGACGGAATCCGGGCGTTCGATCACGCCGTTGGGTGAGATACGGCGCGTCTTGCGGCGCGCGGTCACTCTACTCACGATGGCTGCCCCACATGGACGTGTGGCTCAACCCGGATGGTCACGGCCTTGGATACCGGTGTATTCGACCGCACCGCAACGTGATCCAGTGGAACCAGAGGATTGGTCTCGGGATAGTAGGCGGCGGCATTGCCGCGCGGGGTCGAGTATTCGACGATGCGGAAGCCGGTCACCTTGCGCTCGGTGCCGTCGGTCCATTCGGAGACCAGATCCACCAGATCACCGTCCACGAAACCGAATTCGGTGATGTCGTCGATATTCATCAGGACCACCTTCCGGCCACCGTGCACACCGCGATATCGGTCGTCCAGGCCGTAGATGGTGGTGTTGTACTGGTCGTGGCTGCGCAGGGTCTGCAGGATCAATCGGCCCTCGGGGACCGGGACCCAGGTCAATTCGTTCACCGCGAAATTGGCTTTGCCGGTGGTGGTGCGGAATTCGCGGGAGTCGCGCGGCGGATGCGGCAGCACGAAGCCGTTGCGGTCGCGCACCCGCTTGTTGTAGTCGTCGCAGCCGGGCACGACACGGGCGATCGCATCGCGGATCTTGTCGTAGTCCTGCTGATACTGCGCCCATGGCACCGGGTGATCTGGGCCGAACAGTGTCTGTGCGAGTTGGCAGACGATGGCGACCTCGCTGCGCAGGTGCTCGCTGACCGGCTTGAGCCGACCGGTGGACAGATGCACCATCGACATCGAATCCTCCACCGACACTTGCTGTTTCGTGCCGTTCTGCAGGTCGAGATCGGTGCGGCCGAGGGTGGGCAGGATGAGTGCGGTCGCGCCGTGCACGATGTGGCTGCGGTTGAGTTTGGTGGAGATGTGCACGGTCAGCGCGCAACTGCGCAGCGCCGCCTCGGTCACCCCGGTATCGGGGGTGGCGGACACGAAATTGCCGCCCATGCCGAAGAACACCTGCGCCGTACCCGCGCGCATGGCGCGGATGGCATCGACGGTGTCGTAGCCGTGTTTGCGTGGGCTGGTGATGCCGAATTCGCGGTCGAGTGCGTCGAGGAAGGCCTCGGGCATTTTCTCCCAGATGCCCATGGTGCGGTCGCCTTGGACGTTGGAGTGGCCGCGCACCGGGCAGACGCCCGCGCCGGGCTTGCCGATCATGCCGCGCAGCAAGAGCAGGTTGGTCGCCTCCTCGATGGTGGCGACGGCGTGGCGCTGTTGGGTCAGGCCCATTGCCCAGCAGATGATGATGTTCTGCGATTCGGCCAAAAGTGTTGCGGTGCGGTGTAAATCGTCGTCGGTGAGGCCGGTTGCCGTCTGCACCGTGGCGAGATCGACTGCGCGCATACTCTTTTCGTATTCGGTAAAGCCCGCACAGTGCGCATCGACGAACGCGCGGTCGACCACCGTGCCCGGTGCGCGGTCCTCGGCCTCGAACAGCAGTTTGCCCAGGCCCTGGAACAGCGCCATATCACCGCCGAGCCGGATCTGCAGGAAGTCGTCGGCAATAGCGACGCCGCTGGTGAAACCCTTGACCGTCTGTGGGTCGCGGAAGCCGAGCAGTCCGGTCTCCGGCAGCGGATTGACCGCGATGACCTTGGCGCCATTGGCCTTCGCGCCCGCCAGCGCGCTGAGCATGCGCGGATGATTGGTGCCCGGATTCTGGCCCGCGACGATGATCAGATCGGCCTTGTCGAAGTCGTCGATCGAGACCGAGCCCTTGCCGATGCCGATCGAACTTGTCAGCGCGGCGCCGGAGGATTCGTGGCACATATTCGAACAGTCCGGCAGGTTGTTCGTGCCGAAGCTGCGGACCAGCAATTGGTAGAGGAATGCGGTCTCGTTGGCGGTGCGGCCGGAGGTATAGAACAGGGCCTCGTCGGGGGAGCTCAGCGCGCGCAGGTGCTCGACTATGAGTTGGTAGGCGTCGTCCCATTCGATGGGCGTGTAGTGGGTCGCGCCGGGGCGCAGCACCATCGGATGGGTGAGGCGGCCCTGCTGGCCGAGCCAGTAACCGGATTTGCTCGCCAGTTCCTCGATCGAATGCGCAGCGAAGAATTCGGGGGTGACGGTGCGCAGCGTCGCCTCCTCGGCGACGGCCTTGGCGCCGTTCTCACAGAACTCCGCAGGGCGACGATGCCCGGTCGGCTCCGGCCAGGCGCAGCCGGGGCAGTCGAAGCCGTGCACCTGGTTGAGGCGGGCCAACGTGCGCGCGGTGCGGAGCACCCCCATCTCCTCGACCCCGCGTTTGAGCGCAACAGCCACAGCCGTCACACCCGCCGCCTGCTCCTTCGGCTGGGTGACGGTCATTTCGGACTCGTCGATGTCCTGTTTCGGCCCATTGCGGTGCATGCCCGATATTGTCCTCTCCCCGCGAAGTTTGTCGCGGACCCACCCTTTGTCCTGATCCCGGGTGCTCGCGTCGCGGTTGTCGGTTCCTGCCCGACGGGTACCACCTGGTTCGGATCGTATGCGTTCGTGGGGCAGGTCGGTTACATCGGTGACGCTACCTGGTAGCCAGCGGTTTTCGCCTGGTTGAGCTCGGCGAGAAGTCTCCGCGTCGGCGAATGCGGGCTTACCATTGCTACTGATCAAATCGCTGATCTGAGGCATGGGCGATGGGGACGCTGGCGGCAATTCCGACGCGTGCCGGCGGGGAGCGTCGGCACGCGGCGTCTCGGCGCGCGAAGTTCGGTGTTCGGTGGGGGATTCTCTGCTCTGCCGCACTGTTGGTCGCACTGGCTCCGGTCGGGTTCGGCGGGGTACCGGCCTTCGGTGTTCCGGGATCGGAAGAGCCGACTTCGCCGGTGGTTTCGCCATCGCCTACGCCCGGACACCACGGGGGGACGCGGGATGGGTCGGCGGCACAGTCCAGCACGGCGGTGCCGGATGACAATTCGGACGGCGGCGGAACCCGCGACGGCACCGGGACACGCGACGGAACCGGGACGCAGACGACGACCAGCCGGGTGCCCACTGATCCGTGCGCCGGACGGACCTCGGATGGGTGCTCCGGACCGACTTCCAATCCCGAACAACCGCGGCTGCCCGATATTGTGCTGCCCCCGATCACCATCACTGTCCCGCCGCCGCCTCCGCGGCCACCGACTACGCCGGATCCGCCCGTTAATTCGTCCACTACCCTGCCGCCGCAGCAGCAGATACCGGAGAATCCACGGCCGCCGGAATATCCGTCGAACAGGCAGCCCGAGGTGGTTGGGCCAACCGTTCGCCC
>NZ_BAGN01000070.1 GCF_000308835.1 Nocardia vinacea NBRC 16497
GTGCGGCACGGGCGGCCGCACCGACGGCGGCATACTGATTGCGCAGCAGGCCAACGGCTTTGGCCGACCACGGCATCAGCTCGGCATCGAGCAGCAGCCATTCGGTGTTCAATTCCTCGAACAGGCCCGCTGTTTCGGCGGCCGTACGCACCCGGGCGAGCAGCTTCTCGGTCTGCGCGGTGTCGTCGAGGAACGGACGCCCGGTGCGGGTGTAGAGCGCACCGGTACTGCCGTCGTCGACGCCGAACCGATCGGCCGCGACCTGCGCCGATCGCGTCACGAGGACGATTGCGCGCGAGCCCATGTGCTTCTCCTCGCACACCACGCGTCGCACACCCTCGGACCGGTAGTAGTCGAAGGCCTCGGCGGGATGTTCGAGATAGCCGTCCAGTTGGGTGGTCGCACACGGCGCCATCGTCGGCGGCAGGTACACCAGCCAGCGCGGATCGATGGCGAAGCGGCTCATCACCTCCAGAGCGGCCCCGGCGTTTTCCTCCTGCACGCCGACGCGACCGTGCTGACGGGTCTCCACTACCCGGCGGCCCATCACATCGTCCAGATCGAGCACACCGGGATCGCGGTGCGTTACACCGCCGGGCGTCGCCATGGCGGTGGCCTGCAGCGGACGCACCGGCTCGTACCAAACCCGTTCGGCCGGAACCGAAACCGGCACGCGCTCCGGATACCGCAGGGCTGAGAGCTTGCCGCCGAAGACGACACCGGTGTCCAGGCAGAGAGTGTTGTTCACCCAGCGCAGATCGGTCACCGGCGTGTGGCCGTACAGCACGGTGGCGCGCCCGCGGTAATCCTCGGCCCACGGATAACGCACCGGCAGACCGTATTCGTCTGTCTCCCCGGTGGATTCGCCGTACATCGCGAATGCGCGCACCCGGCCCGACGCACGCCCGTGGTACTGCTCCTCGAGCCCGGCGTGCGCGACTACGAGGCGGCCGCCGTCGAGCACGTAGTGGCTGATCAGACCGCGGCAGAAGTCCAGCGCCGACTTGCGGAAATCCTCGTCCTCGGTCTCCAACTGGGCCAGCGATTCCGCAAGGCCGTGCGCGATACGCACCTTCTTGCCGTCGAGTGCGCGCACCAGCTTGTTCTCGTGATTTCCGGTGACGCACAAGGCCGTTCCCGCGCGCGTCATCCCCATGACGAGTCGGAGCACACCCGGGGTATCCGGTCCGCGATCGACCAGATCGCCGACGAATACCGCGGTGCGCCCGGCCGGGTGACTCGCGCCGACAGCCCGGCCCGCATTGTCACGGGCGAGGTCGTAGCCGAGTTCGCCGAGCAGCGTCTCCAATTCGGCGCGGCAGCCGTGCACATCGCCGATCACATCGAACGGTCCGGTGAGTTCACGCTTATCGTTCCAGGCCTTTTCGTCGACAATGGTCGCCGACTCGATCTCCTCGACACCGCGCAGTACGTACACCTTCCGGAAGCCCTCGCGTTCCAGACCGCGCAGGCCTCGGCGCAGTTCGCGCTGCTGCCGGGACACCACGTGCCTGGCCAGATGCGCCCGGTCGGGGCGTTGCTTATTGCGTTCGAAGCACACGTCATCGGACACGTCGAGCACGATCGCCACCGGCAGTACGTCGTGGGCTCGCGCCACCGTGATCAGTTCCTGACGCGCCTTGGGCTGCACATTGGTGGCGTCGATGACGGTGCGCAGGCCGCGCCGAAGCCGGATACCGGCGATGTGGTGCAGCAGTGCGAAAGCGTCCGGCGTCGACGACTGATCGTTCTCGTCATCGCTGACAATGCCGCGACAGGCATCCGAGGAAACGATCGCGGTCTGCGGAAAGTGCTTGCGCGCGAACGTCGATTTGCCGGAACCGGTACTGCCGATCAGCACGACGAGGGAGAGCTCCGGGACGGATAGCTCGGTCATCACGCCGCTCCTCTCGTACTGCTGTCGGTTGTGGCCTTGGTGAACAGGGCCAGTTGCGTTGGCGGGCCGAATTCGGGATGTTCGACACCGACGGGCACGAAGCGCACCGCGTAGCCATGCTGTTCGGCCACGCGAGAGGCCCAATCCGCGAATTCCGCGCGGGTCCATTCGAAGCGGTGATCGGAGTGCCGGAACTTGCCGGCCGGAAGTGTTTCGTACACCACATTGTGCTCGGCATTCGGCGTCGTCACTATCACGGAACCCGGTGCGGCCGAGCGGAATACAGAATATTCGAGCGCTTCCAACCGCGGCTCGTCGATATGTTCGACGACCTCCATCAGCACGGCGGCGTCGTATCCGCGCAACCGTGCATCGGTGTATGTCAAGGCTCCCTGCAGCAACGTCAAACGCTGCGCCACCCGTTCCGGCATCCGATCCAGTCGCAACCGCCGCTTGGTGATGTTCAACGCTCGCATCGATACGTCGATACCGACTACCTCGGTAAAAACCTTGTCCGCCAGCAATTCCCGCAACAACGCCCCCTCCCCGCAGCCGAGGTCGAGCACCCGATGTGCCCCGACCTCCCGCAGCGCGGCCAAGACCGCGGCCCGTCGCATGACCGCCAACGATGGCGCGCGCTCATCACCGTCGGTCGGCGTTGCCTCCGCCTCCGCTGCCTGCGCAGCTGTGGCCTCTGCGTTCGCCTCGTCGACCCCCTCCTCGACCGCATCGAGCTCCTCGGCCTCCACATCGTCCACCTCGGCCAGCCGAGCCAGCGCGGTCCGCACCAGCGACTGACGTCGCGCCAGGTAGCGCCGCGTGATCCAGCCCCGTTCCGGATGCTCGGCCAGCCACCCGGCCCCCGCGCGGATGAGCTTGTCGACCTCGTCGGCGGCCAACCAGTAGTGCTTGGCACCGTCGAGCACCGGCAGTAGGACGTACAGGTGCGCGAGCGCGTCGGCAAGGCGGATGGTTCCGGCGAGTTCCAGTCGCACATAATGCGAATCGCCCCACTCCGGAAAGGCCGGATCGAGGGGGAGTGGTTCGGCGATCACGGTCCAGCCCAGCGGCGCGAAGACCCGCTCGGCCGCCTCCGGACCGCCCTTGCACGGCACGGCAGGCAACGCGATCCGCAAAGGCAGCGCCGTCTGCGCCAACTCGGGCCGCTGATCGCAACGTCCGTGCAGTGCCGTGCGGAATACCGCGCCGAGTGCCACCGACAGCAGCGATGACGCCGCATACGGCCGATCGTTGACATACTGCCCGAGACTGAAATCCGGTGTGCTGCGCGATCGCCCGCGCACCAACCGGATCGGATCCACCTCCAACAGCAGCGCCGCCGTACACCGCGCCGCGGTCGCCTCCGGGTACACCACGTGCGCGGTGCCGTAGGACTGTTCGAACGCCTGCACCCGGTCGGGGTTCTTGTGCAGCAAGAAGCCCAGATCGGTCGCGGGCCAGGCCGCGCCCTCCGGTGGTGTGCAGGTGATCGTCAACAGCATCTTGCGATCGTCGTCGAGCCACACACCGCACGCAAGGAAGTTTCGTGGGGCTTATCAGAGACTGAGGTTCGGCCAGGTCCAGTTGGCGACCGCCGGAATGTCCTCGCCGTGTTCGCGAGTCCAGGCGCGCGCATTCCACCGGGCGTCGACCATCTCCTGTCGCAGTCCCGCCGCCTTCTCCCGCAAGGTCGGAACCCGGTCGATCACATCCATAACCAGGTGGTATCGATCCAGATCGTTGAGCATCACCATATCGAAAGGTGTTGTCGTGGTGCCCTTTTCCTTGTATCCGCGCACATGAAGCTCGCTGTGGTTGGTGCGCTGGTGGGTGAGTCGGTGGATCAGCCACGGGTACCCGTGGAATGCGAAGATCACCGGACGGTCCCGGGTGAACAGTGTGTCGAACTCGCTGTCGGACAGGCCATGTGGATGTTCGTCAGATGGTTGCAGCCGCATCAGATCGACCACATTCACCACCCGCAGCCGCAGTTCCGGCAGGCGCGCACGCAGAATCGCCGCCGCCGCAAGCGTTTCCAGCGTCGGTACGTCCCCTGCACACGCGAGCACGACGTCCGGCGTGGTACCAGGATCGTCGTTCTGCCCGGCCCAGCCCCAGATTCCGGCACCGCGCGCGCAGTGCACCGCGGCATCGGAAACCGAAAGCCAGTCCGCCTGCGGCTGTTTCCCGGCGACCACCACATTGACGTAATGCCGTGAACGCAGACAGTGATCGTAGGTCGACAGCAGCGTATTCGCGTCCGGTGGCAGATACACCCGTACGATCGATGGCTTCTTGTTCAGCACCACATCGAGGAATCCGGGATCCTGATGGGTGAAGCCATTGTGGTCCTGTCGCCAAACATGTGATGAAAGAAGGTAATTCAGGCTCGCAATGGGTCGCCGCCACGGCACCGCCGCACTCGCATCCAGCCATTTGGCGTGCTGATTGAACATCGCGTCGATGATGTGGATGAACGCCTCGTAGCAGGTGAACACCCCGTGCCTGCCGGTCAGCAGATAACCCTCGAGCAGCCCCTGGCACATATGCTCGGAAAGCACCTCGATCACCCGTCCGGTGCGGTCGAGATCTACATCGAATTCGCCGATTTCGGCCTGCCAGTCACGACCGGTGACCTGCAGAATGTCCTGCAGTCGATTGCTCGCCAATTCGTCGGGGGCGAAGGTCAGGAAGTTGTCCGCATTGCGCGCGGTGACATCGCGCAGCCAGGCGCCGAGCACCCGGGTCGCCTCGTGCTGTGTCGCCCCCGGCTCACGCACTTCGACGCCATAGGACCGCCAATCGGGCAGCCGCAGATCTCGAACGAGCATGCCCCCGTTGGCAATTGGATTCGCACTCATCCGTCGATCGCCGTCGGGCGCCAGGTCGAGCAGCGCCGCTGACGGCCTGCCCGACTCATCGAAGAGCTCCTCCGGCTGATAGGACCGCAACCACTGTTCGAGCACCGCCCGATGCTCGTCATCGGTACGCGCGCCCGCCAACGGCACCTGATGCGCTCGGAAGGTGCCTTCCACAGGATCACCGTCCACCACCGGCGGGCAGGTCCACCCCTTCGGCGTGCGCAGCACGATCATCGGCCAACTCGGGCGCGCACCATCGGTCCCCGCGCGTGCGGTCCGCTGAATCTCCGCGATGCGATCCAGGGCAGTGTCGACCGCAATGGCCATCTCCTGGTGCACGTTCGCGGGATCGCTGCCCGCGACGACGATCGGCTCGTAGCCGTACCCGCGCATCAGCATCAGCAATTCGGATTCCGGAATGCGCGCCAGGATGGTCGGATTGGCGATCTTGTACTGATTCAACGCGAGAATCGGCAGCACCGCACCGTCGCGCACCGGGCTGAGGAATTTATTGGCATGCCAGCTGGTGGCCAGCGGCCCGGTCTCCGCCTCACCGTCGCCGACCACGCAGAACACCGTCAGATCCGGATTATCCAGCGCCGCCCCGAACGCGTGCAGCAGCGAATAGCCCAGCTCACCGCCCTCGTGGAAGGAACCAGGCGTTTCCGGAGCACAGTGACTCGGCACGCCACCGGGAAAGGAGAATTGCGCGAACAGCGCACCCATCCCGTCGGCGTCCTGCGGAATATGGCTGTAGAGCTCGGAATAGGTGCCCTCGAGCCAGGCGCAGGCGTTCGGGCCCGGTCCGCCGTGCCCGGGTCCGGCGACGAAGACCGCATTCAAATCGCGCTGGCGGATCGCCCGATTGGCATGCGCCCAGACCAGATTCAGGCCGGGTACGGTCCCGAAATGTCCGAGCAGCCGCGGTTTGATGTGCTCGGGCTCCAGCGGTTCCCGCAGCAGCGGATTGTTCATGAGATAGATCTGGCCGACCGCGAGATAGTTCGCGGCGCGCCACCACGCGTCGATTGCTTCCAGTTCCGCGCGCTCGAGCGGGCCGGGGGCATCCGCGAGCCGATACGCGCGCGGCGCGATGGTCACACCGCCACCGCTCTCGACGTTGTCGGCCGAGGTATCGCCCCCCAGACTGGCCATCTGCGTCATACGCCGACTCTCCTCACACTCGGGCATCGGAAGCGGCACCTGGCGGGACCGCTGTCGGATCTGCACGGTTGCCGATAGCAATCGACAACGCCGGTTGGAGAATTCATCGTCAGCCTACCCACCGATCGCGCTGGTAAATCGGTCTTCACGATCTCGCGGCCACCGTCGGTCCGTCTGGTGCCGAATGTCACCGCGCCGGGGTCATCGGTCCTCGCTCGACCGCACGAGGGTCTCGGGGGCCAGACGCAGGGTGGCTGGGACGACCGCGGCGCGGTGTATTACGGTCCGCCGCATGCAAACACTGCGCAGGATCATCGGTATCGGCACCATCGCCGCGGCGACATTCGCGCTGGCCGCCTGTGGCTCGGACGACGACAAGGGCTCGTCCGCCACCACGTCTGTCGTCACGTCGTCGGCCGCCGCGGCATCGGCGCAGCCCACCTTCGGTCAGCTGCCCGCGCAGAACACCGGCGCCGAATGCACCGCCGACGACATCGTGGTGGTCGGCGGCTTCGGCGCGACGCCGAAGATCACCATCCCGGACACCTGCACCCCGCCGACCCAGCTCCTCGTCAAGGATCTCGTTCCGGGCAGCGGTCCCGGCGCGGTCGCCGGTCAGCCGCTCACCATGAACTACACGCTGATCACCTGGTCGGATAAGAAGAAGCTGGACAGCTCGTTCGACCGCGGCAAGCCGTTCCAGCTGACGCTCGGTGCCGGACAGGTCATTCCGGGTTGGGAGCAGGGGCTGGTCGGCGTGCAGGCGGGTGCGCGGCGGCTGCTGATCATCCCGCCGAACCTCGGGTACGGCGCGGGCGGCAACGGCATCAAGCCCAACGAAACGCTGGTCTTCGTCACCGACGCGGTCGCCGTCGGCAAGTAATCGCTACGCGTAGTCCGCGGCGGTGGTGCTGCCTGCAGCCCGCCGCGACGGGTCAACTAACCTGGTCGAGATACGCACGTTGAGCCGTGCGGCGATTTCGCTCGTGATTACCCCCAGCAAGTCGGCCACAAGCAAGTCGACCAGAACCAACGAACAAGGAGCATGTCCGTGAAGAGCACCGTCGAGCAGCTGAGCCCGACCCGGGTCCGGATCAACGTCGAGGTGCCTTTCGAGGAGCTGAAGCCGGACTTCGACAAGGCCTACAAGGCGCTGGCCAACCAGGTCCGCATCCCCGGCTTCCGTCCGGGCAAGGCCCCGGCCAAGCTCATCGAGGCCCGCCTGGGCCGCGGCGCGATCCTCGAGCAGGTCGTCAACGATGTGCTGCCCGGCCGCTACAGCGAGGCCGTCACCACCTCCGAGGTCAAGGTCATCGGCCAGCCCGAGATCGAGATCACCAAGATCGAGGACGGCCAGGAGCTGGCGTTCACGGCCGAGGTCGACGTGCGCCCGGAGATCGCCCTGCCCGCCTACGACGGCATCGAGGTGACCGTCGACTCGTTCACCATCGGTGACGAGGACATCGAGGAGCAGCTGCAGTCGCTGCGCCAGCGCTTCGGCACCTTGACCGGCGTCGAGCGTCCGGTTCAGGACGGCGACTTCGTCTCCATCGATCTGTCGGCCACCGTCGACGGCGAGGACGTGCCGGAGGCGGCCACCACCGGTCTGTCCCATGAGGTCGGCTCCGGTCAGCTGATCGAGGGCCTGGACGAGGCGCTCAGCGGCCTTTCGGTCGACGAGTCCAAGGAGTTCACCTCGACCCTGGTCGCCGGTGAGCACGCGGGCAAGGAGGCGGTCATCACCGTCACCGTGCGCTCGGTCAAGGAGCGCGAGCTGCCCGAGGCCGATGACGACTTCGCCCAGCTGGCCAGCGAGTTCGATACCCTCGACGAGCTGAAGGAAGACCTGCGCAACCGGGTCGAGCGCGTCAAGAAGGTCGAGCAGGCCGGTCAGATTCGCGACAAGGTGCTCGAGACCCTGCTCGAGCAGGTCGAGGTGCCGCTGCCGGAGGCGGTCGTGCAGGCCGAGATCGACGCCGTGGTACACGATGCGGTGCACGGCTTCGACCACGACGAGGCCAAGCTCGCCGAGGCGCTCGAGGCCCAGGGCTCCAGCCGCGAGGAATTCGACAAGGACACCAAGGAGTCCGCCGAGAAGTCGGTGAAGACCCAGCTGCTGCTGGATGCCATCGCCGAGGCGGACAACACCCAGGTCGGCCAGGAGGAGCTCACCGAGCGGATCCTGTTCCAGGCGCAGCGCTACGGCCTCTCGCCCGAGCAGTTCATCCAGCAGGTGCAGCAGGCGGGCCAGCTCGGCGCGGTCTTCGCGGACGTGCGTCGCGGTAAGGCGCTGGCCGGTGTGGTCGGCAAGGTGAAGGTCACCGACTCCGATGGCAACGCCGTGGACACCGCCGAAATGTTCGGTGCCCCTGAGGGTTCCGAGCCGGAGGGCACCGACGAGACCGCCGCCGCGAGCGCCGAATAATTCCATGGAGGAACAGCGTGATCTGGACATATGTGGTTTGGTGATTGCGCTGTGAGCGAGCGTAGCGAGTGAACCAAAAGCACAGTGCGCTCTCGCGCACAGTGCGATCGAGCGTCAGCGAGATTGCGCTGTGAGCGAAGACGGGCGGTACCGGGAGTTCGGTGCCGCCCGGCTTCGTTAGTGTTTGTGACAAGCGAACCAGAGATGGCTGTTCGGAATCAGCAACGAGCCGGTAAGAGAAGGCAGGTATCCGTGACAATGAACAAGGCAGGGGTCGTCATGACATCCGCGACTGCTGGTCTGAACCTCAGTGATTCGGTGTACGAGCGCCTGCTGCGTGAGCGCATCATCTTCCTCGGCACCCAGGTCGACGACGACATCGCCAACAAACTGTGCGCGCAGATCCTGCTGCTCTCGGCGGAGGACCCCACCCGCGACATCTCGCTCTACATCAACTCGCCCGGTGGTTCGGTGACCGCGGGTATGGCCATCTACGACACCATGCAGTTCGCGGAGTGCGATATCGCCACCTTCGGCATGGGTCTGGCCGCGTCGATGGGCCAGTTCCTGCTCACCGCGGGCACCAAGGGCAAGCGCAGCGCGCTGCCGCACGCGCGGATCATGATGCACCAGCCCTCGGCGGGCATCGGCGGATCCGCGGCCGATATCGCGATCATGGCCGAGCAGTTCGCGCACACCAAGCGTGAGCTCAACGAGCTGCAGGCGCTGCACACCGGCAAGTCGATCGAGCAGGTCACCATCGACGCCGACCGTGACCGCTGGTTCACCGCGAAGCAGGCCCTCGAGTACGGCTTCATCGACCGGGTGATCACCCACGCGGCGCAGGCGAACGGCGCGGGTAACTAACCGGCTCTCGAGCTGACCCGTTCCCCCTCAACGACTTTGGAGACG